>NZ_JBITEZ010000016.1:0-284217 GCF_044455665.1 Nonomuraea sp. NPDC051191
CGGCGCGCGGCCCGCGCCCCGGCTGGGCGCGGCGCCGGGGCGACCCCCCCCCCCCCCCCCCCCGGCGGGCCGGGGGGGGGGCCCCCCCCGCCCCGCGGGGGGGGGGGGGGGCCGCGCCGCCCCCCCCACCGCTCGTCGGCTACGGCTACGACGCCTCCAAGGCCCCCGTGCTGCCGATGACCCTGCCCGACGCCCTGGACGCCCTGGAGGCCGACGGCGAGCTCACCGAGCTGCTCGGCAAGGACTTCACCGCCGCCTTCCTGGCCTACAAGCGCGACGAGGTCGCCCGCTTCCAGCGGCACGTCACCGACTGGGAGTTCGGCGAGTACGCCTACCACCTGTGACCCGTCATTCGATCGCGCGCTGCGCCAGGTCCTCGGCCAGCGCGATGATCTCCGGGTTGTAGGGCGCCTTCTCGCCGGGCACGTACCGCACCCGGTCCAGGCCGCGCCGGTAGCGGAACACGCCGCGGCGCTCGTGCAGCTCCCAGTCCACCGGGCCGCCGTAGTCGAAGCCGACGCTGATGCCGGTGAAGGGGGCCATGCCCAGCAACTGCGGGACCCCCTCGACCGCCAGCACGGGCTTCTCCTCCACCAGCACCTCGATGTCCCAGCGCATCTCCGGCAGCGCCGTGAAGCGGGCCGCGACGGTCACCGGCCCCTCCGCCGGGAGTGGGCCGCCCGCCCGCACCGGCACCCCGTAGGCGTTGTACGTCAGCCGCAGCTCGCCGTCCTCCACGTAAAGGACGTAGCCGCCGCCCTGGTCGCCGTGGGCCACGATCACGCCCTCGTCGCCCGGCCGCCGTTCCAGCCAGGCCTCGATCGTGAACGAGCGCATCGAGGTGAGCCTGCTCGACCGGAACCGTTCCAGCACCGGCGTGCCCGGGCGGATGGTGACCGGCTCCGACAGCGGCAGCTCGGTCGGCGGCCGGGTCTCCAGCATGTCGGGCGTGTCGGCCAGCGGGAAGACCGTGTTCAGCCAGGCCGCCGCCCGCCACTTCGCGGCCAGGTCGGCGACCCGTTCCGGCTGCTCGGCGGCCAGGTCGGCGGTCTCGGCCGGGTCGCGGGCGATGTCGTACAGCTCCCAGTCGTGGCCGAGCGACGGGGCGATGATCTTGTAGTCGTCCTCGAAGTAGCCGCGCTGTCCGCCGCACTCGACGTACTGCGAGCGGTGCAGGCTCGGCCGGTCGCGCTCGCGCAGGAACTGGTCGAACGGCACGCCGTCCACGTCCTGCGGGCGGTCCAGGCCGGCCAGCGCGAGGAGGGTGGGGGCGACGTCGGTGACGTAGGCGTACTGGTCGCGCACGCCCGGGTCGCCGGCTCCCCTGGGCAGGCCGGCCGGCCACGACAGCACGAACGGCACATGGATGCCGCCCGCGTGGGCGTGGCCCTTGTAGAGGCGGAACGGGGTGTTGGAGACGTTCGCCCAGCCGCGCGGGTAGTGGCCGTGGACCTGGGGGCCGCCGACGAGGTCGAGGTCGCGCGGCACGTCGGGGCACCAGTCGTCGGGCAGGCCGGCCAGGCGCACGAAGCGGCTGAAGTAGCTGCGCGTGCCCTCGGGGCCGCCCTCGGCGGTCGCGCCGTTGTCGCTGGTGACGACGATGACGGTGTTGTCGTACTCGCCGATGCGCTTCAGGTGCTCGACCAGCCGGCCGAGGCTCTGGTCCACGGCGTCCACGGCGGCGGCGTAGACCTCCATGTGGCGGGCGTACAGCTCGGTGTTCTCCTCCCACGGCGGCAGGTCCGGGTCAGACGGCCTGGTGCCCTCGGGGAAGAGGCCGTCGCGGAGCTGGCGGGCGAAGCGCTCCTCGCGGGTCCGCGCCCAGCCCGCGTCGTAGCGGCCGCGGTACTTCGCGACGTCGGCCGGCTTGCCCTGCACCGGGCCGTGCACGGCCTGGTGGGCGAAGTAGAGGAAGAACGGCTTGTCCGCGTCGTTGGCGCGCAACCCGTCGATCATGCCGATGGCGCGGTCGGTGAGGGCGTCGGTCAGGTAGAAGTCGTCCGGGAAGCCTTCGTCGGGGACCGGGCCGTTGTCGCTGATCAGGCGGTGCGGGTGGAACAGGGAGGTGAAGCCGTCCATGGAGCCGTAGTAGCGGTCGAAGCCGCGCTGGATCGGCCAGGAGCTCTTGTCGGCCCCGTCGTGCAGCTTGGACTCGATCGTCAGGTGCCACTTGCCGACCATGAACGTCGCGTACCCGCCGGCCCGGAACGACTCGGCCAGCGTGGGCACCTTCGGCGCGATCTCCATCCGGTAGCCGGGGTAGCCGGGGTCCACGTGGGCCACCATCGCGAACCCGGCCCGGTGCGGGTTGAGTCCGGTCATCAGGGCGGCCCTGGAGGGCGAGCAGAGCGGCGTGCTGTGGTAGTTGGTGAACCGGTAGCCCGACTCGGCCAGCGCCTGCACGTGCGGCGTGTCGATCTCCGACCCGAACGGCGACAGGTCGCTGAAGCCCAGGTCGTCCACCAGCACGACCACCACGTTGGGCGCGCCGCGACGGGCCCGCCGTCGCGGCGGCCACCAGGGCGTGGACTGCGAGGCCAGCTCGCGGACCGTGCCGCCGAAGCCCTCGTAACCCCTGCTCGGCGGGGTGCTCACGGGCCCTCCGGATCGACGGCGTCCTTGTCGGCCCACAGCGGCGCCACGCGGGCCCGCAGCTCCTCGGCGCCGACCCGCTCGACCAGCTCCACGGCCGCCAGGTTGTCGCGCAACTGCTCCAGGCCGGTCGCGCCGAACAGCGTGGTGGTGTTGGCCGGGTGGGTGAGGGTGAAGGCCACGCACACCTGCGCCGGGGTGGTGTCCAGGTCGGCGGCCAGGCGGGCCAGCTCGGCCGCCGAGGCCGCGATGCGCTCCCTGATGCCGCCGGGGTCGCGGCCGACCTGCCGGTCCACGCCCTTGCCCAGCAGCACGCCGCCCTCCAGCACGTCGGAGGACTGCAACGTGACGCCCTGGGCGAAGATCCGGGCGAACGGCGCCCCGTCGGGGATCGACCGGCGTGAGACGCTGTACTTGAGCTGCGCGATGGCCGGGCCCTCGACGCCCTCCCCGGCGGCGGCGTCGATGAGCGTCTGCACGTTCGTCGCCGACCAGTTGTTGACGCCCCAGCTCCGGATCAGCCCCTCCTTGGCCAGGCCGTCCAGGTCGAGGACGAGCCGGTGCAGGTCCACGCCGTCGTGCCGCAGGTCGCCCAGCACCACGAGGTCGGCGTGGTCGGCGCCGGCGCGGAACAGGGCGTTGTGGAGCTGGTCGCGGAGGCTGTGCTCGGGGTAGCCCTCCAGCCACAGCTTGGAGGAGAGCAGGTAGTCCTCGCGGCGCAGGCCGGCCGCGCGCACCAGGGCCGAGAAGATCACGTCGGTGAAGACGGGCGGCATGCCGGGGAAGCCGTACACGCCGACGTCGAAGAGGTCGATGCCGCGGTCCACGGCCTCGCGGATCATGGCGACCGCGTCGTGGAAGTCCATGCGGTCGTAGGTGTGCCAGGAGCCGAGCGCGAGCACGCCCGTCTCCGGTCCGTTGCGCCCGATGCGGCGGCGCGGGATGGTCTGCACGGTGGGGCTCCTAGGGCAGGCGGGGGTCGACGACGGCCTTGATCTGGCCGAGCCTGGACATCGACTCGACGCAGGCGGTGGCCCGGGCCAGGCCGACGGGCTCGCTGAACAGCTCGTCCCACGGCATGCGGCCGGCGAACGTCTGGAAGAACTCGATCGAACGGTGGTAGTCGGCGATGTCGCCGTTGAGCGAGCCGACCACGGTCAGCTCCTTGCCCATGACCGCGCCGAGCGGCACGGGCGCGAGCTCGAACCCGGTGGAGCCGACGATCACCACGGTCCCGCGCTGGGCGGCCACCGCGACGGCCTCCTCGGCCACGGTCGGCGCCCCGGCCAGGTCGAACACGTAGTCCGCGCCGCGCTCCCCGGCCAGCTCCCTGATCCGGGCGACGCGCTCGTCCTTGCCCAGGTCGGTCGAGACGGTCGCGTCGGCGCCGAAGCGCGTAGCGGCGGCCAGCCGGTCGTCCGGGCCGCCCACGGTGATGACCCGGCCCGCGCCGGCGATCCTGGCGACGGCCGTGGCGAAGATGCCGAGCGCGCCCGCGCCCTGCACCACCACGGTCGAGCCGGCCCTGATGCCGCCGGCCCGGTCCACGGCGCGCAGCACGGTCTTGGCCGCGCAGCCCGACATCGAGGCCCAGGTGTCCTTGACGTCGGCGGGCAGCAGCAGCTTGGCCGCGCCCGGGGTCACGTAGCAGTACTCGACCAGGCCGCCCGTGGCGTACGGGGGGCGGTCTGCGCGCTGGGTGAAGCCGTACCCGCGGTTGGCGCAGGCGACCGGCTGGCGCAGCACGGCGCAGCCGTAGCAGTGGCCGCAGGTGGACTCCGACCAGCCGATGCGGTCGCCCGCGCCGATCGGGCGGCCGAGGGCGTCCGTGGTGCCCGGCCCGGCCTCCACGACCTCGCCGACCATCTCGTGGCCGAGGATCATCGGGAGCATCCCGGGGAACGTCATCTGCCCGGCCCACAGGTGCACGTCGGTGCCGCACAGGGTGGTGCACGTGATGCGGACCAGGGCGGCGCCGGGTTCGACGGCGTCGGGCAGCGGCACGTCCTGAAGGCTGAGGGGCTTGCCGTGCTCGGTGAGGACGGCGGCGGCGGTTCTCGTAGGCATGGTCACCTTCGTGGCTTTCGACCGTTAAGTGTGGTTAATCTACACTCGTTGACAAACAATTACAGCCCCTCAGGAGGAACCCGGTGTCAGCGGACGAGTACGCGGACCTCGTGGCGGTCGGCGGCAACGTGCTCACCTTCGACGCCCGCGACGGGCGGGCGAGCGCCCTGGCGGTGCGCGCCGGACGCCTGGTGGCGGTCGGGACGGACGAGGAGGCCCTGGCGCACGCCGGGCCGGGCACGCGGGTGCTCTCCCTGGCCGGACGCACGGTCCTGCCGGGCATCAACGACTCGCACCTGCACGCCGCCTGGCTGGGCGCGGTCTGGCCGGACACCCTGATCAGCGAGCACGGCCTGTCCGCCCACCAGGGCCTGCTGCTGGCCGACGAGGAGTCCAGGCGGGCGGCCATTCTGCGCGCCGGACGGATCTGCGCCTCGCTCGGCATCACCAGCTACACCGAGCCCGGCCTCGGCCCCGGCGAGGACGACGGCGAGACCGGCTGCTTCTCCCAGGCCGTCCTGGACACCTACGCGAGGCTGGCCGAGGAGGGCGAGCTGCGGGCGCGGGTGACCGCGTTGCGGCTGTTCGGCACCCTCGACGGCCCCAGCACCCTGGAGGACGTGGCCGCCGGCCTGGACGCGCCGCTCCCCCGGTCCGACCCCGCCTGGCTGAACGTGGCCGGGCTCAAGATCTTCGCCGACGGCATCCCGCCCATGGGGTCGGCCTGGACCTGCCACCCCTACACCGCGGGCGGCCACGGATCACTGCTGGTGGCGGGGGCCGACGACGCCGGGCGCGAGCACAACCTCCGCACGATGATCCGGCTGGCGCACCGGGCGGGCCTCCAGGTCGGCGTGCACGCCACGGGCGACCGGTCCATCGACGCGTTCGTGGACACGGTGGCCGAGCTGGAACAGGGGGCCGCGGGACGGCACTACGTCATCCACGGCGACCTGGTGAACCCCGCTCAGATCGCCCGCATGGGCCTGCTCGGCATGGGCCTGACCACGCAGCCCGTGATCGCGGTCGCCACGGCGGACTGGGTGGCGGGCGCGCTCGGCCCTGAGGTCGCGGGCGCGGCCTGGCCGCTGCAGGAGCTGCTGGCGAGCGGGGTGACGTTCACCCTGAGCAGCGACGGGCCGGTGACCACGCCCGACTGGCGGGCGCAGGTGGCGGCGGCGTGCGCGCTGCTGGGCGAACGGGCCCCCCGTCCCCGGCTGATGGCCCGCCTGCTGCACTGCTACACCACCGCGCCCGCCGTGCAGGACGGCGCGGAGGCGTGGAAGGGGTCGCTGGAGGCGGGCAAGGTCGCCGACTTCTGCGTCCTGGAACGCGACCCGCTGGAGGTCGCCCCGGCGGACCTGCCCGAGGTCGCGGTCGACGCCACCGTCACCGGAGGCCGGATCGTCCACCTCCGCGAGGGGGTGGCCCTGGACTGACCGCCGGGGCCGGGTGGCGGCCCGGTCCCGGCGGGGGCGGGGTCAGGCCAGGAGTTGGCCGCCGTCCACCTGGAGGCTGACGCCCGTGATGTGGCGGGCGCCGTCGGAGGCCAGGAAGAGCACGGCCGGCACGATGTCGGCCACCTGGGCGATCGAGCCCAGCGGGATCCGGGCCTCCCACGCCTTCCTGGCCGCGTCGTCCGTGGCGAACATGGCCGTCATCGGGGTGAGCACCGGCCCGGGGGCGACGCCGTTCACGCGGATGCCGTGGGGGGCCAGCTCGATGCCGGCCGAGCGGGTCAGGGCGTCGATGGCGGCCTTGGTGGCCTCGTAGTGGCCGAGGCCGGGCGTGGGCTGGCGGGCGCCGATGGAGGAGATGTTGACCATGCAGCCGCGTACGCCGCGCTCCACCATGTGCGCGCCGACGGCTCTGGTCATCAGGAACGTGCCGCGGAAGTTCACCCGGGCGCAGGCGTCGAAGACGTCCACGTCGAGCCCGATGAGGAGGCCGCCGCCCGCGGTGTGCCCGGCGTTGTTCACCAGCACGTCGATGGAGCCGTGCTCGGCGACGACGGCCGCGACGGCGGACTCGACGGAGGCGGCGTCCCCGACGTCCACCTGGACGTGGTGGGCGCCGATCTCCTCGGCGACGGCCCGCGCCCGCGCCTCGTCGAGGTCGGCGACGAGGACCCGATCGCCCGCCGCGGCGAAGGCCTCGGCGACGCCGCGGCCGATGCCGCTCGCGCCGCCGGTGACGAGGACGGTCCTGGGAACGGCAGGTTCGCTCATGTGGGGGTTCCTGTTCGGTGAGGGCCCTTCACAGACGGGGCTGCGGGGGCGTCCGGGGTTTATTATTATACAAGCGTAGACAAAAAGACCTCGTCCGGCAGGGAGTGGATCGACGTGAGCGACACAGAGCGGGTTCCGGTACGACGCCTCGGACCGGGCGGCCCCACGACGTCCCTGTTCGGGCTGGGATCCTGGAACACCTGGGACCGCATGGAGTTCGGCGACGCGGTGGCCCTGATCAGGGCGGCGCTCGACGCCGGCGTGACCCTCTTCGACGTCGCCCACTACAACATGGGCCCGCACGCCGAGCAGGCCCGTACGGACCTCATCTTCGGCCGGGCGGTGCGCGAAGCGGGCGCGAAGCGGGACGACTGGCAGCTCTGCGGCAAGCTGTGGCTGTGGGAGTACCCGCGCACGGGCTTCCGCGAGCAGCTCGACGTCAGCTTCGAGCGCGTCGGCGTCGAGAGCGCCGAGACCGTCGTGGTCGGCGACTACATGCAGCGGCCCGACATCCGGCAGATCGTGACGGACGTCGCCGAGCAGATCGCGGCCGGCCGGTTCACGAGCTGGGGCGTCAACAACTGGATCGCCGAGGACGTCGACCTCGCGCTGCGCTACGCCGCCGAGGAGGGCCTGACACCGCCGAGCTTCGCCCAGCTCAAGTACAGCATCGCGCGGCGTTCGATGGCCGAGGGCGACTTCTACGGCCGGCACTTCACGTCCGGGGCGCTGGCGTTGCAGGCCAGCGACGTCTTCGAGGGCGGCATCCTGGTCGGCAGGAAGTTCCCCGAGCGGAAGATCGGCGCGGACCCGGGCGGCATCCGGGAGGCGATCAGAGAGGCCGCGGACGTGGTGGCGCGGGTGGCGGACGAGTTCGGCGCGACGCCCGGCCAGGTCGCGATCGTGTTCTGCCTGGAGCATCCGGCGGTGGCCAACGTGCTGTTCGGGGTGAGCAGGCCGGCCCAGCTGGAGGACAACCTGGGCGCGCTGCGACTCTGGCGCGAGCACGGGCCGCAGGTCCGCGCGGCCCTGGCCGACCTGTGGCTGGACCGCGAGGTCAGCCCGGACGGCGTCTGGACCCCCTGACACGGACGCGGGGGCGCCCGGCGGTGATCGCCGGGCGTCCCCGCGCGCGCCCGCCGTCACCGTGCCGGACGGCGGGCGCGCAGCTTCTGCAGCTCGCTCATCGACCGGGCGCGCGCGTCCACGACGTTGCGCATGCTCGACCCGATGAGGTTCAGCAGCAGCACGCAGAACATGATCGCCGCACCCGGCAGCACGATCAGCCACGGCGCCTGCGTCAGGTACGACCGCCCCTCGGCGATCATGTTGCCCCACGTCGGCGTCGGCGGCGCGATGCCCAGCCCGAGGAAGCTCATCGCCCCGTCGACCAGCATCGCCGAGGCCGACAGGATCACGACCTGCACCAGCGCCAGCGGCAGCACGTTGGGCAGCACGTGCACGAACAGGATCTTCGCCGGTCGCATGCCCGACACCCGCGCCGCCCCGATGTACTGTCGCGCCGCCACGCCGAGCACCCGGCTGCGGATCACCCGGGCCGTGAACGGCGTGAAGATGACCGTCAGCGCGATCAGCTCGGTCCAGATGCTGGCGCCGAGCCCGATGGCCAGCGCCATGGCCAGGATGATCGCGGGGAACGACATCCAGGCGTCCATGATCCGCATGACGATCGCGTCCACGGTCCGGTAGAAGCCGCTGACCAGGCCGATCACCATGCCGGTGAACGCCGCGCAGAGCGTGATGAGCGCCGACAGGCCGAGCGAGGCCCGGCCGCCGGAGACCAGGCGGCTCAGCACGTCCCGGCCGTAGGAGTCGGTGCCGAGCAGGTGGTCGGCCGAGGGCGGCAGCAGCCGGTGCACCGGGTCGGTCGCGTTCGCGTCCGGCAGGAACACCGGCAGCAGGACGACGGCCAGCACGACGAGGACGAGCAGCGCGGTGGCGGTGATCAGCACCCGGTTGCGGCGCCAGGCACGGGAGGCGGCGGAGGGCCGCCCGGCCGTCCCGACGCGCCCCGCGACGGCCTCGGTAGTCACGAAACACGCACCTTGGGGTCGAGGAGGGCATAGGACAGGTCGACGATCAGGTTGACGACCACGAACATCAGCGCGACGAACAACGTCACGCCCTGGACGAGCGGGAAGTCCCGGGTCGAGACCGCGCCCATGAGCAGCGACCCCAGCCCGGGGATGACGAAGATCGACTCGATGATCACGATGCCGCCGACCATCATCGCGAAGTTGCTGCCGAGCTGGGTGATCAGCGGCATGAGCGCGTTCGGCAGCACATGCCTGAGCATGACCTGCCGCTCCGACAGGCCCTTGACCCGCGCGGTGCGCAGGTACGTGTGCGGCAGCTCGCCGAGCACGCTCTCCCGCAGCGTCAACGTGAACAGCGCCGACTGCCCGATCACCAGGCACACCACCGGGAGCACCAGCATCGGCACCCCGGCGACCGGATCGGTGAAGAGGTCGGCGTACCCGCTGGAGGGGAACCAGCGCAGCGACACGGCGAACACCAGCACCAGGATCAGCGCGATCCAGAAGTCGGGGATCGCCATGCCGAGCGAGGACAGCAGGTTGAGCGCGCGGGCCACGGGGTTGCGCGGCGAGACCGCGTTCCACGAGGTGACCAGCACCGCGACGAAGAAGCTGACGACGGTGCTGATCACCGCCAGGGTCAGCGTCGGGACGAAGTGCTCGGCCACGACCCCCACCACCGGCGCGTGGTAGGTGATCGACGAGCCGAAGTCGCCGCCCGCCACGTTGCCGAGCCAGCTCAGGTACTGCTCCCACAGCGAGCCGGACAGGCCCATGCTCTGCCTGAGCGCCTCGACGTCCTCGGGTCTGGCCGTCGGGCCGAGGATCGCGATGGCCGGGTCGCCCGGGATCAGGCGGATGACGAAGAACATCATCGTGCCCACGATCAGCAGGATGACGACCAGGTCACGCAGTCGCCGGAGCAGCAGTCCCGCCATGTTCCCCCCTCACTTCTGGAGCCAGGAGTTCCAGAACACGCGGTAGAACGTGTCGTACCCCTTGAGCTTGGGCGAGTAGGCGGCGTACAGCTTCGACTGGCTGATCGTGATGACCGGGAACTGCTGCCACACGAACGCCTGGAGCTGGTCCATCAGCGTCCTGGCCGTCTCGGGGGAGGTCGCGGCGTTGTAGTCCTCGATGAGCTTGGCCATCTCGGGCGAGCCCGAGCCGTTGAACGCCCCGAGGGTCAGCGCGGGCATCTGCGAGGGCGAGGTGAGCGCGGCGTTGAAGAACAGGGTGGTGATGTCCCAGCCGCCGGGGTCCTTGGTGATCGTGCCGAGCATCGTCGGGAAGTCGTAGGTGTCGATCTTCGTCTTGATGCCGATCTTGGAGAGCTGGTCCTGCAGCAGCACCGCCCACTGGCTGAACTGCGGGTAGCTGCTGGAGGTCAGGATGCGCACGGTGTCACCGGCGTTGACGCCGGCCTGCGCGAACAGCTCCTTGGCCTTGTTCGGGTCGTGCTGCCTGTAGACGTCGTCGCCGGCGGTGGAGTACAGGCCCTTGTTGTCCTGCGAGACCAGCGCGCCCACCTCGGCGGTGAGGTCGGGGCCGCCGCCGGTGGCGGCGTTCAGCGCGGGCTTGTCCATCAGCAGGTTGAGCGCCTGCCGGGCCCGTACGTCGGAGAACTTGGAGCCCTGGTTGAAGTTGGGGATCAGCACGTTCTGGTTGGCCCCGGCCAGGTTCGACACGACCACGGCGGGATTGTTCTTGAGCGGGGTGTACTGGTCGTCGCCCGGCATGGCGTGCGCCCACTGGCCGGTCTGGAGGCCGTTGACCACGGCGTCCTGGTCGGCGACGACCTTGTAGGTGACCGTGTCGAGGTAGGCGTGCTTGGCGCCGGCCTGGCCGCCCCAGTCCTCCTCGGTGCGCGACTTGTAGCCGTCGTAGCGCTCCAGCACGACCTGCTGCCCGATGTCCCAGCTCTTCAGCTTGTACGGCCCGGTGCCGACCGCGCCCTCCTTGGCGAAGCCGGTGGCCGGCACGCCCTTGAGGTTCTTCGCCTCGTAGACCTCCGCGCCGGGGCTGGCCAGCTCGTCGATCAGCGGGTACCGCGGCTTCTTCAGCTCCAGCGTGACCGTGGTGTCGTCGGTGGCCTTGAGGCTCTTGACGTCGGCGGCGACCTGCTGGCCGGTGACGTGGCTCTTCAGCCAGCGCTCCAGGCTGGCCACCACGTCGGCGGCGGTCAACGGGTTGCCGTCTTGGAACGTGACACCGGCGCGCAGCCTGAAGGTGTAGGTGAGCCGGTCGTCGCTCTGCTTGTAGGTGTCGACCAGCATCGGCCTGGCCGTGAAGGTCTTGTCGACCTCGAAGAGCTTCTCGTACAACATGTTGCCGATGTGCGCGGTGACCTGGCCCGGGTTGGCGACCATGTCCAGCGACTGCGGGTCGGTCGGCACCGCGACGACCAGGCCGCCGCCCCGTACGGGGGTGCCTGCGTCGGCGGAGGAGGACGGGGAGGACGACGTCGCGCCGCCCGCGCAGCCGGAGAGCAGCAGTGCGCTCGCCGCGGCGACGGAGACGAGCCCGGCCCTCAGGCTCTTGAGCACGTTCATGGGGGTTCTCGCTCTTGCTCTAAAAGGGGGGACAGAAGAGAAGGTCGGCCCGGGGCTATCCCACGTATGCCGACAAGTCGGGGTTCGCGGCGAGGAGCCGTCGCGTGTACTCGTGGGTGGAGGAGGAGGCGATGGTTTCCGGGGCGCCGACCTCGATGAGATCGCCCTTGTACATCACGCCGACACGGTCGGCCACCGACAGCACCAGGCTGAGGTTGTGCGTGATGAACAGGAAGCTGATGCCGTGCGAGCGGCGCAGTTGCAGGAGGAGGTTCATGACCTGGCCCTGGACGGAGACGTCGAGGGCGGAGGTGGGCTCGTCGGCGACGATGAGCTTCGGCTCGGCGGCGACCGCGCGCGCGATGGACACGCGCTGGCGCATGCCGCCGGACAGTTGCGAGGGCAGCTTGCCGGCGCAGTCGGCGGGCAGGCCGACCTCGTCGATCAGCTCGGCCACCCGCCGGTCGAGGTCCGCGCCGCGCAGCGGGGTCAGCTCGCGCAGCGGCTCGGCGATGATGCGGGCCACGGTGTGCCGGGGGTCGAGCGAGCTCTGCGGGTCCTGGAAGATCAGTTGGGTGGCCCGGCGGAAGGCGCGCTCGTCGCCGCGCAGCCCCGACTCGGTGATGCGGTGCTCGCCGAAGGCGATGCTGCCCGAGGTGGGCCGTTCCAGTGCGCTGACCATGCGGCCGAGCGTCGTCTTGCCGGAGCCGGACTCGCCGACCAGGCCGAAGAACTCGCCGGGCGCGATCTCCAGCGAGACGTCGTCGACCGCGCGCACGCTCGCCCGGCGGCCGGTCCGGTAGACCTTGGTGACGTTCTCGACGACCAGGGGCGGGGTGCCGGTCACCGGCGCCGGCTCGTCGCCGAGCGCCGGCGTCTCGGTCACGGTCCCGCCGGAGCCTTCCGTGGCGGCCCGCAGCTTGGATTCCGAGATCGTCGGGAATCCCGTACGGCGGCTGACGCCGAGCCGCGGCACGCATTCCAGCAGCGCCTTGGTGTACGGATGCGTAGGCTTAAAAAGGATGTCCATCTTGTCGCCGATCTCCACCAGCCTGCCCCGGTACATGACGGCGATCCGGTCGGCGATCTCGGCGGCGACGCCCATGTCATGGGTGATGAACACGCAGGCGGTCCGATGCTCACGCTGCACGCGGCGGAACAGCGCCAGGATCTCGGCCTGCGTCGTCACGTCGAGCGCGGTGGTGGGCTCGTCGGCGATGAGGATGTCGGGGTCGGACATCAGCGCCATGGCGATCATCACGCGCTGCTGCATGCCGCCGGACATCTGGTGCGGATAGAGCGCCATGATCCGGTCGGTGTCGTCCAGCCCGACCTCGGTGAGCAGGCTCCTGGCCTTGGCCTCGGCCTCGCGGCGCAACCGGCTCCCCCGGCGCAGCGCCTGCCGGGGCAGCGCGCCCTCGGGCCGGTAGCCCTCGATGAGCTGCACGCCGACGCGCTGGGCGGGGTTGAGCGAGTCCAGGGCCTCCTGGAAGATCATGCCGATCCGGGCGCCCCGGTAGGCGCGCATCTGCTCGGCGCTCAGCCGCGTGACGTCCACGCCGCCGATCTCGATCGTCCCCTCGGTGTAGGCCGGCGCCACGAACTCCAACAGGCGGATGATCGACAACGCCGTCACGGTCTTGCCGCTGCCCGACTCCCCCACCACGCAGAGCGTCTGCCCGGAGGCGACGTCGAGGGTGAGCCGATGGACGAGTTCCTGGGGCTCGGCGTCCTCCCGGGTGACGCCGATGGTGAGGTCCGTCAGGTTGAGCAGCGACATGCGCGAGAGCTCCATTCCAGGCACCGGTCCCGTGCTCGAAGTGGGGCACGCAAACCCACACTGAGCTGCCGAAAAGCCATGTTCGAGCCAGATAGTTCTACAAAGGTTGACAGAGGGTCCCCCTACTGTCAACGGTTATTCCACGTTCGTAGACAGAGGGTCTATGGTGAACGTCTACATTCGTAGACAATACAGAAAGGGCAGGGCCTTGACCATGTCCACGCCTTCCCCCACGCCGGATCCGATCGTCGCCATCGCCACCGGTTACATGGGCGCCAAGCAGCTCTTCGCGGCCAGCCGCATCGGGCTCTTCGCGGCGCTCGCGGACGGCGAGCGCAGCGCCGGGGAGATCGCGGCGGCCACCGGCGTCACCCCCCGCATGGCCCGCATCCTGGCCGACAGCATGGCCGGGCTCGGCCTGCTGACCAGGACCGGCGGCCGGTACGCCCTCGGCGCCGACGCGGCCGGCTACTTGGCCGGGCAGAAGTCGTCCGAGCTCGACCTCGGCCCGTTCCTGACCTTCCTCAACGAGGTCAGCTACGGGCACTGGCTGCAGTTCGACAAGACCGTGGACACCACCGAGCCGGGCGTCCTGGACACCTCGGGCGAGCGGTGGGGCACGTTCATGGCCGGGGTGATGACCTACAACAGCCTGCACGCCAGGATGCTGGGCGGCGCGTTCGACTTCTCCGGCTTCCGCAGCCTGCTGGACCTGGGCGGCCTGTCCAGCGCCTTCGCCTTCGAGGCCCTGCGCGCCAACCCGGGGCTGCGGGCGTCCTTCGTGTACGACCCGACCTTCTCCGACTCGATCGCCGAGCAGGTGGCGCAGGCCGGGTTCGCCGACCGGGCCGAGGTGACCGGCGTCCCGACCGACACGGCCACGCCGTCCGGCCCGTACGACCTGGTCATGGTCAACCACGTCATCCACCGGTTCGGCGTCGAGCAGAACCGGGCCATCCTGCGCAACGCCCGCGCGGCGGCGGCGCCCGGGGCGCGGCTGCTGCTGCTCGACTTCTTCCTCGACGACGACGCCGAGCAGCGCGCCATCGACGCGCTGCACGCCGGGGAGTACCTGGTGATCGACGGGACCGTCGTCTACGAGGAGTCGGAGGTGCGCGGCTGGCTCGACGAGGCGGCCTGGAAGCCGGTGGACAAGCTGGCCCTGCCGGGCAGCCCGCGGGTCATCGTGGCCGAAGCGGTCTGAGCACGCGCCGGCCCGCGCCGCGGACGCGCGACGCGGGCCGGAACGGGCGGGATCAGGGCCGGGTCAGGGCCGGGCCAGGGCCGGTCAGGGCCGGTCAGGGCTGGGAGATGCGGTCGAAGAACGACTCCAGGTGCCGCTTCTGCAGCTCGACCGTGGAGAACTGCGGGCCGACCAGGCTCATCACGTTGGCCCCCGCGTTGAGCAGCACGAGCTCGTCCACGAGTTGCTCGTCGGGGATCGAGGTGCGGATGTCGCCGTCGGCGCGGCCCTCCCCGATGAGCCGGTGGAGCATCCCGCGCCAGGCGCGCAGGTGCTCCAGGTACTTGTCGTACATCTTGGGGTTGGTCAGCGAGGTCTGCCAGAAGATCAGCAGCACCCGGCCGGCCGTGATGCGCTCCTCGTCGATCGGCATCGCCGCCTCGCACATCTCCCGCAGCGCGCCCAGCCCGCGACGGCCGTCGAGCTTGACGTAGCTGGTCACGATGGCCAGGGCGCGCTCGTACGTCGCCTCGATGATGTCTTCCTTGCCGGGGAAGTAGTGCTTGAGCGCGCCGTTGGCGAAGCCGGCCGCGTTCGCGATCTCGCGCATGGTGGCCGCCTCGATGCCCCCTTTCGTGATCAGCTCCCACGTGACGTCGATGATGTCGCTACGACGCTGGTCGTGGTCAATGATCTTGGGCATGCGGCACCCCTCCGTACGGCGTTTCGTCTACCAGTGTAGGACAAACTGCCAGGAGGGTATGACCCGATCGTTAGCCGCGGGTGACCCGGACGTCATAGAGGGCGCCGGCGGTGTTCGTCTTGTGCGCGCAGGCGAGCCGTTCGATCTCCGCGGGGTCGGCTCCCCCGGCGATGAGGTCGAGCAGGTGCTCGTGCTCCTCGACCGAACGGCGGGCCCGGCCCGGCAGGTAGCCGAACACCGAGCGCCGCATGTGGTCCAGCCTGGTCCATTCGGCCTCCAGCAGGAAGTTCAGGTGCTCGTCGTCGCAGTGCTCGTAGACCGAGAAGTGGAAGGCGCGGTTGAGCGCGGTGAACGCGGCGGGGTCGAAGGAGTCGAGCGCCTGGAACAGCCGGGCGTTGATGTCGCGGGAGCGGGCCACGTCCGCCGGGCCCATGCGCGGGGCGGCGACGGCGGTGGCGTACCCCTCCAGGCGGGCCAGCACCTCCAGCGTGTGACGCACCTGCGCCGCGTCGAAGACCGCGACGCGGGCGCCGACGTTGCGCACGACCTCCACCAGCCCGTCGGACTGCAGGCGGCGCAGCGCCTCGCGCAGGGGGATCGTGCTCACGCCGATCTCCCGCGCGAGGCGGTCCATGACGAGCTGGTAGCCGGGGCCGTACGTGCCGTCCAGGATGCGCGAACGCAGGATCTCGTAGCTGAGCTCCGCCTTCGACGCGACTCCGTCGGTGCTGGTCACGTGCCGAGCACCGTATCGGACGCCGCATCGGACGCCGTATCGGACGCCGTACCGAGCGCTGCGGCGATCGCGGCGCGGAACTCGGGGCCGGCCAGCGCGGCTCGGTGGTCGCCGGGGACGGTGACCAGCCGGGCGCCGGGGACCAGCGCGACGACGTTCTCGATGCCCGAGGTCATCATGTCCTGCGAGCCCGCCACGAACACCGGCGGCGTGCGCCCGGCCCAGCCCTTGGGCTCGAACGGCGTGCCGCGCAGCCCCTCGACCAGCCGTACCAGCCCGGCGGCGCGCTCGGGGTCGCCGCCCGAGGCGCCCGCGATCATCGACGCGATCATGCCGGTCATCGGGTCGCCCGGCTCGCCGCCCGCGACGGCCGAGCGCAGCGCCGCCACGTCGAGCGCGGCGAACGGCTCGAACGGGCTGAGCCCGCCCAGCACGACCGCGCGCACCCGGTCGGGGGCCAGCTCCGGCAGCTCCCAGGCGAGCCGGGCGCCGAGGGAGTAGCCCACCACGTCGAGCGGCCCGTCGCCGGTCAGGGCGAGCAGCGCCGCCGCGACCTCTGACGCGCCCACCGGCCCGGCCGGAACCGGGCTCTCGCCGTGACCGGGCAGGTCGGGCACGACGACCACGCGCCCGGCCGCGGCCAGTTCCGCCGCGATCCCGGTCTCCACCCAGTCCTGCCGCCCGCTGGAGGCGAACCCGTGCAGCAGCAGCACGGGCGGCGCCCCGCCGGGCCTGTCGGGCGTGAACGTCTGTACGGCCGTCATCTGCGCTGATTCCTTCATGTCGTGTGGTGGGCGGGCACGGGGAAGTCGACGACCACCTGGCCGGTGCCGCTGCTGCCGAAGTACGGGCAGAGCTGCTCGCCCCGTCCGGTGTACTCGCGCCAGCCCAGCAGCCCGAACAGCATGGCGGTGTCGGCCATCGCCCCTTCGCCGGTGCAACGCTCGTTGTAGTCGGGCAGCATGTCGAGGAACTCCGGGATGCGCCCTTCGCCCCACATCTCCAGCACCGCGTGGTCGACGTTGCGGTTCAGCTCGCTGCTCACGTCGTCGAGCAGCGACTCGGCGATCTCGTTGGGCGGGAAGGCGTGCGAGAGCGACCCGCTGGCCAGGAAGGCGACCTTCCGGTCACTGCGCCGCACGGCGCGCAGCAGGGCCTCGCCGATCCGCCGGTTCTCCTCGACGGTCGAGTAGATGTTGCAGCCGATGGGCAGGACCCGGATACCGGCGTCCTGGTTCATGAAGTACATCGGCACCAGCGTGGCGTACTCCAGGCCCAGGTCCTGGTAGGTGTGCACGCGGGCCTTCTGGCCGCCCGCGACGATCTCCTCGCGGATCAGCTCGGCCAGCTCCGGGTCGCCCGCGTAGTCGTAGGCGAGGTCGTGGATGAAGTGCGGCAACTCATGGCTGACGTACGTGGCCCGGTGGCGCGGCTTGCCGTTGAGGTGGAAGCCGATGCTGTTCATCCAGTGGGTGTCGGCGATCAGGAACGTGTCCGCGCCGCGCTCGCGTGCCCGCCTGCCGACCTCGGCGAGGGCGAGCTCGGCGGGCCTGCGGATGCCGAAGTGTTTGCCGGGCTGGATCGACAGCCAGATCGACGGCACGTGCGTGATCTTCGCGGCGAGCACGATCTCGCCCATCACGCCACCCGCCGGCCCGCTTGGGCGGTCTGAACCATCATCCGCACTCTCCTCTCCACTGATGACGTGATGAGCATCATGTAGGCATCTGAGGGGGTTTGTCGATATTGTTCCACATGTCATAACATAAACGATGTCGTATATGATTTGGAAGGAGACGAGGTGGGACACCCTCTTGGCCTGTCACCGGGGAAGATCATCGCGGTCCATCTGAACTACCGCGGCCGGGCCGCCGAGCGCGGACGCGTCCCTGCCGTCCCCTCCTACTTCCTCAAGCCGCCGACGTCCCTGTCCTGGTCCGGCCGGCCCGTGGTGCGTCCGGACGGATGCGAGCTGCTGGCGTTCGAGGGCGAGATCGGCGTGCTGATCGGCAGCCGCGCCCACCGCGTATCCCCCGAGCGCGCGCTGGAGCACGTGGCCGGGTACGTGGCGGCGAACGACTTCGGCGTCTACGACTTCAAGCACGCCGACCTCGGTTCCAACCTGCGGGCCAAGGGCCAGGACGGGTTCACCCCGGTCGGCTCGGAACTGCTCACCGGCGCCGACCCGGGACGGTTGTGGCTGCGCACGTATGTCAACGGCAAGCCGGCCCAGGAGGCGTGCACCGACGAGCTGCTGTTCGGCTTCGACCTGCTGATCGCCGACCTGTCCCGGTACATGACGCTGGAACCCGGCGACCTGATCCTGGCCGGCACCCCGGCGGGCTCGACCGTCGTGCAACCCGGGGACGTGGTGGAGGTCGAGCTGGAGGGCACGGCCCGGCTGCGCAACGAGGTCGTCGCGGGCCAGGGACCACCGGCGGCGTACGGCGTCCAGCCCAAGGTCACCGACGCGACCCGGGCCGCCGCGTACGGCGCCGCGCACCCCGCGCCCGGCCCCCTGACCCCGGAGATCGTCGCCGCGCTGCGGTCGGTCTCGACCGCGACGCTCTCCTCCCAGCTCCGTTCGCGCGGCATCGACCACCACTTCATCGAGGGCGTCCGCCCCGCCCGCCCCGACCTGCGCATGGTCGGCGTCGCGCGCACCCTGCGCTACCTGCCGCTGCGCGAGGACGTCTTCGCCGAGCGCGGCGGCGGCATGAACGCCCAGAAGCGCACCGTCGAGGAGCTCCAGCCCGGCGAGGTGCTGGTGATCTCCGCCCGGGGCGAGCACGGCGCCGGCACGCTGGGCGACATCCTGGCCATGCGCGCCCTGCGCCGGGGCGCCGCCGGCGTCGTCACCGACGGCGGGCTGCGCGACAGCCCCTCCTTCGCCTCCCTCGACCTGCCCTCCTACTACGGCGCCGCGCACGCCGCCGTGCTCGGCCGCCGCCACGTCCCGATGGACTCCCAGGTGCCGGTGGACTGCGGCGGCGTGCTGGTGTGCCCCGGCGACGTGCTGGTGGGCGACGCCGAGGGCGTCGTCGTCATCCCGCCCGCGCTGGTCGCCGAGGTCGCCGGGGACGCCGCCCGGCAGGAGGACGAGGAGCGCTTCATCCTCGATCGCGTCTCCGAGGGAGCCTCGATCGACGGCCTCTACCCGCTGAAGGGCGCCTGGCGCGAGGCGTACGAGCAGCAGCGCTGACCCCCCGAGAAGGAGAACCCCATGAAGTTCCGCTCCGATCCGTCGACCGTCCGCGGATCCATCGCACCCGTGGTGACGCCGTTCGCCGCCGACGGGTCGCTGGATCTCGACTCGCTGCGCTCGCTGGTGCGCTGGCAGCTCGACCAGGGCTCGCACGGCATCTCGACCGGCGGGTCCACCGGCGAGCCCGGCGCCCAGTCCGTCGAGGAGCGCGTCGCGGCGATGGCCGTGGTGGCCGAGGAGACCGCCGACCGGGTGCCGTTCCTGCCCGGCACCGGGTCGGCCAAGCTCGACGAGACCCTGCGGCTGACCGCCGAGGCCGAGCGCCTGGGCGCCGACGCCGCCCTGGTCATCACGCCCTACTACGCCCGTCCCACCCAGGAAGCCCTCTACCGCTGGTACGCCACGGTCGCCGCCGAGTTCCCCGCGCTGCCGATCGTCATCTACAACGTGCCCTCCCGCACCGCCGTCGACATCGCCCCCGCCACCGTGGCCAGGCTGCGCCACGACCACGACAACATCGTCGGCATCAAGGAGACCACCAAGGACTTCGAGCACTTCTCGCACGTGCTCAACCTGTGCGGGCGCGACTTCCTCATGTGGTCCGGCATCGAGCTGCTCTGCCTGCCGCTGCTGGCCATCGGCGGCGTCGGCTTCGTCAGCGCGGCGGCCAACCTCGCGCCGAAGACCGTGGCCCGCATGTACGAGGCGTACACGTCCGGCGACCACGCGACCGCGCTGGACCTGCACTACTCGCTGCACCCGCTGGTCGAGCTGCTGTTCGTGGAGACGAACCCGGCCCCCGCCAAGTGGGTGCTGGAGCAGCGCGGCCTGATCGCCTCCGGTCACGTACGGGCGCCCCTGATCACCCCCACCGAACCCGGCATCGCCCGGATCAACGAGCTACTGGCACAGAGCGAGGGAGTCGCCTGATGAAACTGGAGCACTACATCGGCGGCCGGCACGTCCCGAGCCAGTCCGGTGCGACCTTCACCGCGCTCGACCCGACCACGAACGAGCCGTACCTGGAGGTGTCCGCGGGAGGCGCTGCCGACGTGGACGCGGCCGTGGCCGCCGCCCAGAAGGCGTTCACCGACGGCCCGTGGAGCACGATGCCCGCCGAGCAGCGGGCCGGGACCCTGCGCGCGGTCGCGGCGGCCATCGAGTCCAGGGACGACGAGATCGCAGCCCTGGAGTGCCGGGACACCGGCCTGCCGATCACGCAGGCCCGCGGCCAGGCCCGGCGCGCCGCGCACAACTTCCGCTTCTTCGCCGACGTGATCACCACGATGGGCGAGGACGTCTACCGCGTCGGCTCCGCGCAGCTCAACTACGTCGTGCGCAAGCCGGTCGGCGTGGCCGGGCTGATCACGCCGTGGAACACGCCGTTCATGCTGGAGACCTGGAAGCTGGCCCCCGCGCTGGCCGCCGGATGCCCGGTCGTGCTCAAGCCCGCCGAATGGTCCCCGGCCTCGGCGAGCCTGCTGCCGCAGATCATGGAGGAGGCCGGGCTGCCCGAGGGCGTGTTCAACCTGGTCCACGGCATCGGCGAGGACGCCGGCGCGGCGCTGGTCGCCCACCCCGACGTCCCGGTGATCTCCTTCACCGGCGAGAGCGGCACCGGGCAGACCATCATGCGCAACGCCGCGTCGTCGCTGAAGACGTTGTCGATGGAGCTGGGCGGCAAGTCGCCGCTGCTCGTCTTCGAGGACGCCGACCTGGAGCGGGCGCTCGACGCGGCCGTTTTCGGCGTGTTCTCGCTGAACGGCGAGCGTTGCACGGCCAGCTCGCGGGTGCTCGTCCAGGACACCGTCTACGAGGAGTTCGTGACGCGGCTGGCCGAGCGGGCCGCGCGGGTGCGCGTGGGCGCGCCCGACGACCCGGCCACCGAGCTGGGCGCGCTCATCCACCCCGAGCACTACGAGCGCGTCATGGAGTACGTCGCGATCGGCTCGGGCGAGGGCGCCCGCCTGGTGGCCGGCGGTTCCCGGCCCGAGCACCTGACGTCGGGCAACTTCCTGTCCGCGACGGTGTTCGCCGACGTGGCCCCGCACATGCGGATCTTCCAGGAGGAGATCTTCGGACCGGTCGTCTGCGTGACGCCCTTCTCCACCGAGACGGAGGCGGTGGAGCTGGCCAACGCGACCCGGTACGGCCTGGCGGCCTACCTGTGGACCAACGACCTGCGCCGGACGCACCGGCTGGCCCAGTCGATCGAGGCGGGCATGGTCTGGGTCAACTCCCAGAACGTGCGCGACCTGCGTACGCCGTTCGGCGGGGTGAAGGCCAGCGGCGTGGGCCGTGAGGGCGGCAGGCACAGCATCGACGTCTACACCGAGTCGCACATCGTGCACGTCGCCACCGAGGACCTGCCGATCCCCCGGTTCGGCGCCGCCTGATCCGGCACGTCCCACGCCGGGCCGATCCCGGCCCGGCGTGGGACGTGGACGCCGAGAAGTGCGCGGAGTTACGCTCCCGGTGGCCGATACGGCGGTGATGGCCATCTTTGGGGGGAACCCAATGAGCTACACACTTTTGCGCGGCAGCTTCGTGATTCGTTACCCGGACCTTCCCCGGCAGGGCCCCGAGCCCGACGGCGACACGGTCAAGTTCAGGCCGGACACGCCCGCCCTGGTCGAAGGGCTGGCCCGGCCGTCCGGACGGCCGCCGGGGCTCAGCGCGCGCGGCATCTCCGTCCGTCTGGAGGCCATCGACGCGCTGGAGACCCACTTCCAGGACACCCACCAGGAGCTGACCGGCGCGAACGCCGCCCGCGACGAGCTGCTGCGCCTGCTCGGCTTCACGAACGTGCGCTTCTTCGACGACCTGCCCAACAAGGTCCGCTCCGCCGACCAGGACGAGCTGCGCGGGCACGTCCTCAGCAACGGCATCGACGCCAACGGGCGGTTGATCGGCTTCGCGTTCCCCGGCGAGCACCCCGGGCCCGACGGGCTGGCCGTGTTCCTCGACGAGGCGCTGGTGGACACGTCCGCGAACGCCAGGCTGCTGGCCGCCGGGCTGACGTACCCGGCCTTCTACGCCACGCTGCCCGCGACGCTGCGCGCGCACCTGGCCGGGGTGTCGCGTGCGGCCAGGGCGCAGGCGTCGCCCACCGGCATCTGGCCGCGCTCGGCCGCCGACCCCGACGGGCCCGCCGAGGTCGGCTCCCTGGACGCGCTCACCGGGCTGGTCATGTGGCCCAAGCTGTTCCGCAGGCTGGTGCCCTACCTCGCGACCGGGGCGGCCGACCTCGACGGCTTCGACGCCTGGCTCCGGGCCGACCCCGTCAACCGGGACGACGCGGTCTTCCTGCTGGACCGGCTCGAACACGGCAACCTGCACGACGTGATCCGGGCCTCGGGCACCCAGATCCAGCTCACGGCCTGGCCGGAGGACTTCGTCATCAGCCCCGACCCGGCGCCGCCCGGCGCCACCGTCGAACCGCACCCGCCGTCCACCGGGGACGTGCTCATCGTGGCCGCGCTGCCCGACCCGCTGGGCGGCGACGGGGGGCACGAGACCGTCACCCTGCTCAACGTCACCAGCCGGGCCGTGGACCTGGCCGGATGGGCGCTGGCGGACTCGGGGGGCGGGCGCGAGGAGCTGACGGGGACGGTCGCGGGCGGGGGCGTGGTGCAGGTCGTGGTGGGCGGGCGCGGGCAGCTGCGGAACCAGGGCGACACGATCCTCCTGGTGGACCCGAAGGGCCTCACCATCGACCGGGCCACCTACAAACCCGACGCCGTCCACCCCGGCCGCACCATCCCCTTCAACCACTGATCCCGACCGAAGAACACCCACCCCGCCCTGAGCGTCCGCGGGCGCGGTTGCGCCCAGGGCGGTGGTGACCCGCCCAGACCGGCAGCGCTCACGTGCGCGCTCACACCAGCAGTGCTGCCAGGGCGGTGGCCGTGGTGGGGTGGTCGGTGAGCAGGGTTTCCACCTCTCGGTGCTGGGAGCCGGTGGCGGGGGTGGCAGCCTGCCAGCCGCCCCCGCAGCCCAGCAGCCCGGCCACCGCGTCGCAGGCCACCGGGTGCCCCGCCAGCAGTTCCGCGACCGGCCCCGACGCGACCGCCGGGACCGCCTTCGGCGCGGGCGCCGCCGTACGGGCCCAGGGCGGCGTCCAGGCGTCCACCGCCGTCAGGCTGCCCGGGAACGTGCGCCCGGCCTCCCGGACGAGGACCGGCATCAGCTCCCCCGCCTGGTCCCGCAGCGTCGTGATCAACTTGGGCAGCCACGGCAGCAACACATGGTCGGGCAGCCGTCCG
This sequence comes from Nonomuraea sp. NPDC051191, assembly GCF_044455665.1. Lineage (NCBI taxonomy): Bacteria > Bacillati > Actinomycetota > Actinomycetes > Streptosporangiales > Streptosporangiaceae > Nonomuraea > Nonomuraea sp. NPDC051191. The sequence goes on from NZ_JBITEZ010000016.1 coordinate 23,369, forward strand.
AACGCCTTGGAGATCACCTCCACCACGAACCCGGACAGCGCCGGAGCCGGCTCCATCGCCTGGACGAACCCGGTGATGTACTGCGGGAACGACGGGATGACCAGCGGGTTGCCCAGCAGCTCGTCGCACCGCGACCGCAGCTCGGCCAGCGGCAGCAGCCCCAGCAGGTGCTGGGCGGCCCACAGCAGCGCCACCTTGGCCGGCGCCTCCGGATGCGACTGCCGCACCGCGATCTCCAGCTGCGCCCGGTCGCAGCCCAGCGCCAGCGCCAGCCCCTCCATCGTGAACAGGAACCCGAGCATCGCCGACACCTGCCGCACGCCGGTGTCGTCCTCGACGAACGCGGTCGGGAGCAGGGTGCAGTAGTGCGCGTACCCCTCGGTCACGAACGCCTCGCACCACGCCGGCAGCGTGGGCTCGGCGGTGCGGTAGTAGGCCAGCAGGCGGCGGATGCGGCGCAGCACGTCGGGCGCGTCGTCGACGCCGCGCTCGGCGGCGAGCAGCTCGACCGCCCGCGCGCCCAGCTCGTCGGCGATGCGCCCGCCGCCCAGGTAGAGGATGGCGTCCTCGACGGCGGCCAGCGCCACGGCGGCGGTGGCGTCCGGCTCCCAGACCATGCGCCGCAGCCGCTGTTCGACCACCTGCTCGATGGTGACGCCCTCGTAGCCGAGCTCGATGATGGCCCGCTGGTTGCGCCCGAGCGCGAGGTCCCAGCTCTCCTGGATCGACCGCTCGCCGAGCCGGCGCTCACCCATGATCGGCCGCGCCGCGTCGCCGGGCAGCAGGAAGCGCAGCATCCACAGCAGGTCGGAGCAGGGGCGCAGCTCCGGATCGGAGTGCAGGTCGAGCAGCGCCCGCTGGATCGTGCGCTTGTCGAAGTCGACGCCGAGCGGCCGCAGCCGGTCGTAGACGTTCTGGGCCAGCGGTGGCAGCGCGTCGTAGCCGACCGAGCCGATGCGGTCGCCGCCGAGCAGGATCTCGCACAGGCGCCGCACGTCGCGCCGGCCCGGCACGACGTCCTTCTCGATGCAGGTGACCGCCGCGTCCTGGAAGTCGTACGGCGTCGGCCTGGCCCGGTTGCGCATGCCGGCGAGCAGGATCGACGTCTCGAACACCGCGATGGCGTCGGCGGTGCTGGCGAGGTAGCCGTTGCGCCGGGCCAGCCGGACGATGTCCACGCTCCAGCCCAGCAGCTCGGCCTCGTCGAGCGCGTCGAGCGCGGGCGGCCTGGACAGGAACCCGGTCAGCCGGTCGGTGACCTGCGCCGGCGCGGTCGGCGCGGGCAGCTTGACCGGCCGTTTCCTGGCCCCCTTCTGCCCGCTGAGCTGGAACGGGGTCAGCTTGCTCCGCGTCACCGCCTTGGCCCAGGTCGCGGCGGCGATCGAGACCGACCCCGAGGCCAGCCCGAACTGCGCCTCGATGGCCGAGTGGCTGGAGGGGATCAGGCCGTACAGCCAGCGGGTCGCGGTACGCGGGCCGATCTCGTACGGGGCCGTGGCGGCCAGACCGAACTGCTCGACGCGGCTGGCGGCGTGGAAGGCTCCGCAGACGTACAGGCAGTCGGCCGGGTCGGCGCCCGAGGTGGACAGGTGCTCGCGCATCCTGGTCCACATGTAGCGCTCGCGCTCCTCGTCGCCGGCCAGCCGGTCGTCGTCGGGGCGCAACCGGCGGAACAGGCTGCCGATGAGGACCATGACCTGGCGGTAGGTGTCGTAGTCGGCGCCGGAGAGCGGCTGCTCGACGTACTGGTCCCACCATTCCGACCAGTGACGCACCTTGCCGTGGTGGAGCAGGTGCTCCTCCAGCTCGGCGAAGCGGGGGCGCAGGTCGCCGATCTCCACGCCGACGGCGTCGCCGTGCAGGCCGGCCTCCTCCCCCGGTTTCGCCGGCTCCTCCCGCTCCTGCGGCAGCCACTGGAAGACGTGGTCGGACGAGCGGTCGACCAGCACCAGCTCGACGCCCGGGGTCTCCAGCGCGTACGAGATGGCCTGGTACTCGGCCGACGCCTCGGTGATCGGGGCCACCACGCTCAGCGGCCCCGAACCCTTGGGGAAGCCGTCCAGCTCGGTCGCGAACGCCTGGAGCGCCACCGGCAGCCGGCAGTTGCGCAGCTCGGTCAGCAGCGGCGTCAGGTCTTCGCAGAGCTCCAGGTAGATGACCTTCGGCTGCTTCTCCCGCAGGCGGCGCACCATGGCCAGCGCCGAGGCCGGCGAATGGTGACAGACCGGGAAGATCTCCAGCTCCTCGCGCAGCGCCCGGTCGACGTCCTCCAGCATGCCGGTGAGGATGGACGACACCGCGCCGTCGCCCGCGAAGGCCGAGGCGGCCTCGCTGAGCTGCTCCTTCAGCGGTTGGAAGAGGCTCATGACAGGGTGGAGATGGCCTGGCGGCCGCCCTCGAGGAAGTCCTGCCACGGGCCGCCGTCCTTCTTGCTGCGCGGCTCGACGACACCGTGCCAGTACTTGTTGAGGATGGCCAGGTCTTCCGGGCTGCGCCGGGCCAGCGAGCCGACCAGCGAACCGGCGAGCGTGTCGGGGCGCAGCGTGCGGTCGCCGAAGAAGTGGCTGTGCAGGATCGCGTCCTCCAGCACGCCGATCTGCTCGGCCGTGGACAGCGCGGACTCCAGCTTCTCGTCGTCGCTGGTCGCCGAGGCGGCCGCGGCCCGCAGGTCGGCGAAGCTCTGCAGCAGGATGTCCAGCAGCGTGGGCGGCAGGTCCAGCTCGATCTGATGCCTGCGCAGCAGCTCCTCGGTACGGAAGCGGACGATCTCCGCCTCGCTCTTCTTGTTCGTCACCACCGGGATGCGGACGAAGTTGAAGCGGCGCTTGAGCGCGGAGGACAGGTCGTTGACGCCCCGGTCGCGGCTGTTGGCGGTGGCGATGATCGAGAAGCCGGGCTGGGCGAAGACGATGTTGTCGTCGTCGAGCTCGGGGATGGAGACGTACTTCTCCGACAGGATCGAGATCAGCGCGTCCTGGACGTCGCTGGTCGAACGGGTCAGCTCCTCGAAGCGGCCGATCACGCCCTGCTCCATGGCGTTCATGATCGGCGAGGGGATCATCGACTCGCGCGACTGGCCCTTGGCGATGACCATCGAGACGTTCCACGAGTACTTGATGTGGTCCTCGGTGGTGCCCGCGGTGCCCTGCACGACCAGCGTGGAGTTGCGGCTGATCGCCGCGGACAGCAGCTCGGCCAGCCAGCTCTTGCCCGTGCCCGGGTCGCCGATCAGCAGCAGGCCGCGGTCGGAGGCCAGCGTCACGATGCTGCGCTCGACGAAGCTGCGGTCACCGAACCACTTCTGCGGGATCTCGCGGTCGAGCCCGTCGGAGCGCTCGGAGCCGAGGATGAAGATGCGGATCATGCGCGGGCTGAGCCGCCACGAGAACGGCTTGGGGCCGTCGTCGACCGACTCCAGCCAGTCGAGCTCGTCGGCGTACTTCACCTCTGCGGGGGCGCGCAGCATGTCACTCATGGTCGGGGGTTCTCCTAGGTGAGGAAGTTCTTGAGCTCGAAGACGAGCTTGCGGACATGGCCGGAGAGCACGGGGGTGCCCAGGTCCTTGAGTTTCTGGCGGTACCACGGATCGACGCTCTGGTAGCCGGAGCTGTTGACCGAGCCGACGGGGATGAACTTGACCCCCGACCGGTGGATCGACCCGAAGTCGTTGATCAGCGAGCGGTTGTCGTAGAAGTCGGAGATCCACACCATCACCGTGTTGCGCGGATCGGCGATCTTCGGTCTGGCCAGGGCCATCGCGGCCGTGCCGTCGGTGCCGCCGCCGAGCGTCGTGCGCAGCAGCACCTCGAACGGGTCGTTCACCCACGGCGTCAGGTCGAGCGCGCGGGTGTCGTACGCGACGAGGTGCACGTCGACCTTGGGCAGGCCGGCGAAGATCGAGGCCAGGATGGTGCAGTTGACCATCGCGTCGACCATCGAGCCCGACTGGTCGACGACCACGATCAGCCGGGCCGGGGTGGTGCGGCGGGCCGTCTGCCGGTAGAAGAGCCGGTCGACGTAGAGCCGCTGGTCCTCGGGGCTCCAGTTGGTGAGGTTCTTCCAGATCGTGCGCTCGATGTCGAGGTTGCGGAAGACCCGCTTCGGCGGCACCGACCGGTCGATGACGCCCACGCTGGTCTTCTCCACCTGCGTGCGCAGCACCTCGGCGACCTCGTCCACGAACCTGCGGATGAGGGCCTTGGCGTTGGCCAGCGCGACGCCCGACAGGTTGGACTTGTCGCGCAGCAACTGCTCGATGAGCGACATGCTGGGCGTGAGCTGCCTGGCCAGGGCCGGGTCCGCCAGCACCTCGCGCAGGCGCATGCGCTTGACGAGGTCGCCCTCGATCATGGCGAGCACGGCGGCCAGCTCTTCGTTGCCCGGCCCGTTCCTGAGGCCGCCGGGCTCGCAGCCCATGCCCTTCTCGAACCAGCCGGCGTCCTGCTTCCAGCGGGCCAGCTGACCCGCCGAGACGTCGCCCGTGCCGGTGGAGAACACGTTGAGCAGCAGCTTGGAGACCAGCGCGGCGCGGCGCACCTCGCCGCCCTCCTCGTGCTCCTTGTCCGCCATCAGGTCCTGGAGCTCGTCGCCCAGCTCGGGAAAACGCTGGACGAGCGTGTCCACCGACACGCCGGGGTCGAGCAGCGCGGGCGGCAGCTCCAGGTCGCCGACGATGCCCATGCTGGCCGTCTCCAGCGCGGGCTGCTCGTCGGCCGAGAACAGCCGCGACATGAGCCGCCAGTACAGCACTTGACGCCTGGTCTCGTCGGCGCTCGTGGTGGGTTCGGTCATTTCCGCAGCAGCCGTCCTGCCCGTTCGCGCAGCACGGCGACCACGTCACCGGCCTTGGCCTCGGCCTTGACGACCTTGGGGTCGGTCGGGCCCGTCGCCCAGTCGCCGTTGTGCACGGTGACCGGCTTCTTCTTGACCGTGGCCTGGACGGCGAGCGGCTGCAGCAACCACCTGCCGCCGTCGCGGCGCACCAGCCCGATGCACGCCGAGGACGCGGCCACCAGCTCCGGCGTGAGCGGGCAGCTCGTCGGGAGCCGGTCGAGGTCGAGGGTGAGCTTGTTGCCGCCCAGGTCGAGGACGTGCCCGTCGACCGTGTACCCCTCGACCAGCACCGGCTCGGCGATGCGTACGGGATGGCGGTCGAGCGGCGGCGTGGCCGGGGCCGACGCGCCCGCGAGCTGAACCCGCGCGGTGGTGAACGGATCGGCCTCGGCCCCCGTACGGGCGCGGTCGTCGTGCCACAGCAGGTCGCCGCCGGGCAGCAGCGGCATGCCGTCGATCTCCACGGACCGGTGCTCGGCCAGCGCGCCCATGAGCACGGGCCGGCCGCCGAACAGCCGCCACACCGACGGCCCGACGATGGTGTCGACCTTGGCCGCCGCGACGCTCGTCCGCACCAGCCTCGCCTGCCCCCCGGCCTCCTCCAGGACGCCGTGCACCTGCACGCGGACGACCGTGGCATGCTCGTGCACGTCGGCGCCGAGGATCAGCAGCCGCCCCGACACCGGCTCGGGCACGCCGTGCCACGGGCCGGACTGGGCGAGCAGCAGCCCGCGCGTCCACAGATCGGCCCACCGCCTGACCGGCACCCTGTCCATGGTCGCCACCGGGGACGACGCCCGCAGCTCGGCCGCCAGCCCGTCGAGCAGGACGGCGAGCCCGCGTGACCCGGGCACCGCGAGCAGCGCCTCGATCACCTGGTCACCGCCGGAGACGAGGTCGTCGTCGACGCCCCGCCAACCGGTGATCGCCAACTCCCGCAACCACACCCGGCACCCGGCCAGCACGTTCTCCGGCACCCCACCATCGGACGCCGCCCCTGCATTGACCTCCGTCGCACCGCCGACAGACGCCGCCCCTGTGTTGGCGTCAGTAGTGGCGGCCGAAGGCCAGGAGGTGCGGCTGCGGCCCAGTGCCTGGTCGAGGCGGGCGAGCAGGGCGTCGTGCACCGCGCCGAACAGCGCGGCACGCCCCCCGGCCAGCGCCGCCAGATGCTCGTCGGCGACCGACCCCGCGGTCACCTTCTCCGCCGCCTCGGCCAGCCGGTCGCCGAGCGGGGAGCCCGCGAGCGCCCCCGCCAGCGCGGCCAGCGCCGCCGCGTCCTCCTCCGCGACCCGGGCGAACCCGTGCCCGAGCGCTCCGTCGAACCCCGCGACGAGCGCGAGCGCCTCCTCCACCCCGGCCGGCCCGTCGCCGACCAGCTCCCCAAGCTGTACGTCGAGCATCACCGCACCTCCCCCATCGCCGGGAACCAGTGCAGCTCGGCCAGCGGCTCGGTGCTGTCCGGCACCTCCAGGTAGGCCAGGTGGCGCAGGAACCGGCTGAACACCACGGCCGCCGGCGTCCGCTGCGGGGTCCCGTTCAGCGCGCTCATCAGGCCGGCGCCTTCGGGCACCTCGACACGCAGGTAGCGGGCCACCCGGTCGAGGCCGTACTGCAGCACGGCCTCGTCGGCCAGCATGCGGATGTGCTTGCACGCGTAGCCGTGCAGCGCGCCGCACGGGCGGTTGTTGTTGGTGCTGCAACTCAGGTCATGGGTGCCGGCGGCGATCGACGAGACGTAGACCCGCTCGATGTCGGACCCGCTCGACACGACCCCCTGCAACCTGCCGTCAGCCAGCTCGACGAAGGGCACCTTCGCCAGCTTGCGCGGCTGGACCGGCGGCACCACCCGCACGACGCTGCGCTGCTCCCACGCGGTTTCGTCCGCGTCCAAGATCTCGACCTCCAGTCCGACGGCATGCTCACGCCGACAGCCAACTTCGATGGGCTTGATCAACAGATCCGGAAATCTACCGGAGGCCACCGACATACCGGGGCCGAACGATCATCTGGCCAGTACGCCTTCCGCGACCCCGACGGCCACGAGCTGCACCTCTACTGGGAGTCGGAGTGGTACGAGCCGCCGGAGGAGCTTCGCCCGTCGCCCAAGAACCAGCCGCAGGTCTTCCCCGCCACGGGCGTCGGCGTGCGCCGGCTCGACCACGTCAGTTTCCTGGCCGCGCAGGCGGCGGCCGGCGGCGCGTTCGTCAGGGACACGCTCGGCGCCCGCGTCACCGACGCAGATCATGCCGGACAGCGGCCGGATCTCGGCCCAGTGGCTGCACTTCGCGAACAAGTCCTACGACCTCGTCTGCACCGACGACCGGTCCGGCTCCAGCGGCCGGCTGCACCACATCGCGTTCGCCACGAACAGCCGGGAGGACATCCTGCGGACCGCCGACCTGTGCCTCGACCGCGGCGGCTTCATCGCCGGAGCCGAGGTCAAGCAGCCCGGGCGCTCCGCACCCGGCCTACGCCGTTCACGGCGTGACGGCCGTCCAGGTCGGGTGGTCGCCGGGGGTGAGTTCCGTGAAGCCGGGGAGGTCGCGGAGTGCCGCTTCGGCTCCGCCCGGCGTGTACGTCGCGATGATCCGCAGCGGCCGCCACCCCGTGTTGAACGTGGAGTGCAGCGTGCCCTTCGGGATGTAGATCGCCTCACCGGCCCTGACCGGGAACTCCGGGTCGTCGCCGACGGTCTGCCGCCCCTCGCCCTCGATGACGTAGAGGACCTCGTCGGAGTCCGGGTGGAGGTGGCGTTCGTGCCCCTTGTTCGGGTTGATGATGACCTCGCCGAACGTGGAGGACGCGCCCGGCACGGCGTCGGGCGTCACGTGCCATTTGATGGCCCCCCAGTCGAAGAGCATCGTGGGAAGGGCGTCCGGCCGTCGGTGCATGGCGGGTTCCTCCCGGTCAGAGCTGCTTGAAGGCGCGGACCTGCTCGGCGATGGCCCGCTCGGCGGGCAGGCGTTCCATCGAGGACGCGCCGAAGAAGCCGGCGATGCCGACCGTCTTGTCCTGGATGTGGCGTACGTCGTCGGGCTCGGCGATGGGGCCGCCGTGGCACAGGACGATGATGTCGGGGTTCACGGCGACGGCGGCGTCGCGCATCTCCTGGATCCGTACGGCGGCCTCGTCGAGGCTGATCGCGGTGACGGCGCCGATGCTGCCCTTGGTGGTCAGGCCCATGTGCGGGACGAGGATGTCGGCGCCCGCCCGCGCCATGGCCGTGGCCTGCTCGGGGCTGAACACGTAGGGGGCGGTGAGCAGGTCGCGCTCGGCCGCCAGCTTGATCATCTCGACCTCCAGGTCGAAGCCCATGCCGGTCTCCTCCAGGTTCGCCCGGAAGACGCCGTCGATCAGGCCGACCGTCGGGAAGTTCTGGACGCCGGTGAAGCCCATGCGCTTCAGCTCGTCGAGGAAGTGCGGCATCAGCCGGAACGGGTCGGTCCCGCACACCCCGGCCAGCACCGGCGTGTCCTTGACGACCGGCAGGACCTCGCCCGCCATCTCCACGACGATCGCGTTGGCGTCGCCGTACGGCATCAGGCCGGCGAGCGAGCCGCGGCCGGCCATCCGGAACCGCCCGGAGTTGTAGATGATGAGCAGATCGACCCCGCCCGCCTCGGCGGATTTGGCGGACAGCCCGGTGCCGGCGCCGCCGCCGATGATCAGCTTGCCTGCCTCCCGCTGGGCGCGCAGCCTCCGTAGTGCCTCGTCGCGATGCATCAGGCCCCCTTCTGGATCAGTTGGTGCAGCCGGTCGGCGGCCGCCACGGCGAACTCCGCGCTGTTGATGTCCTGGTCGCTCTGGACGACCTCGACGGGGCTCCCGGCGACGGCCGCGAGCACGGCGTCGAAGCAGGCCGCGTCGGCCCGGGGGTCGTGGAACGGCCCGCCCTCGACGTCGACGGCCGAGACGCCGCCGCGCGGCACGAACAGCGTGACGGGCCCGGAGGCGCGGGCCAGCCGCTCGCCGATCGCCCGCCCGATCTCGGCGTTCTCGGCGGGGGTGGTGCGCATGAGCGTCACGGTGGGGTTGTGGACCAGGAGCTGCCGTGACCTGAAGCGGTCCGGCACGGTCTCCATCGGCCCGAAGTTGACCATGTCGACCGCACCCAGGCTGACGACCTGCGGGACGCCGGCGTTCCCCGCGGCGGTCAGGCGGTCGGGGCCGGCCGACAGGACGCCGCCGACGAGCTCGTCGGCCAGCTCGGTGGTGGTCAGGTCGAGCACCCCGGCGAAGTGGCCGCCCGCCGCCAGCGCCTCCATGGCGCGTCCGCCCGAGCCTGTGGCGTGGAAGACCAGCACCTCGTAGCCCAGGGACTCCAGCCGGGCCCGCGCGGCGTCCACGGCGGGCGTGGTGACGCCGAACATCGTGGCCGCGACCAGTGGTTTGTCCGCGCCGGACGGCTCGGCGCCGGCGTCGTACGAGGCGGCCATCGCGCTGATCGCGGCGGCGGCGTTGGCCAGGATGCGGCGGGAGATGGAGTTGACGCCCGCGACGTCGACGACGCTGTACATGAGCGTCACGTCGGTCTCGCCGACGTAGGCGGACACGTCGCCGCTGACCATGGTCGACACCAGCAGCTTGGGCAGGCCGACGGGCAGCGCCCGCATGACCGCGGCGGCGATGGACGAGCCGCCGCTGCCGCCCAGCGCGAGCACGCCGCCCAGCCCGCCGCGGGCGTGCAGCTCCTTGGCGACGGCCGTGGCCCCGGCCGCCATCGCCGCGAGCGCGGCGCCGCGGTCGCCCGCGCTCCTGAGCCGGTCGAGGTCGGTGCCGGCGGCCCGCGCGACGGCCTCTGCCGGGACGTCGGCGGCCAGCGCGGAGGCGCCCATCACGCCGGTGTCCATGAGGACGACGTCCTGCCCGGCCCGGACGATCAGATCGCGGACGAGGGCATACTCCTCCCCCTTGGTGTCGAGGGTGCCCAGCAGCAGAACCGCCATGTCAGACCTCCTACGATCGGCTCCTCGACCTTACCCGTTGATCTCCGGGCGGGCTGTCAATGCCGGAGCGATCGCGGGGTCACCGGACGCCGAGGACGTCCACTCCGTGCTCGGACAGGGGGCGGGAGCCGAAGATGCGGCGTTCGTCCTCCGTGATGGGGACGTCGTTGATGCTGGCCTCCCGGCGGCGCATCAGCCCGGACTCGTCGAACTCCCACTGCTCGTTGCCGTAGCTGCGCCACCACTGGCCGGTGGCGTCGCGGGACTCGTACTGGAAGCGGACGGCGATGCGGTCGCCGGTGAACGCCCAGAGCTCCTTGCGCAGGGCGTAGTCCAGCTCCCGATCCCACTTGCGGCGCAGGAACGCGGCCATCTCGGCGCGGCCCGTGACGAACTCGCCGCGGTTGCGCCACACGGAGTCCTCGGTGTACGCGAGCGCGACACGTTCGGGGTCGCGGGTGTTCCAGGCGTCCTCGGCGGCCTGGACCTTGATCCGGGCGGTCTCCTCGGTGAACGGCGGAACGGGCGGGCGTGTCATGTGATGTCCTCTCATATCGAGAGAACGGGCGTTCTCCCGGGGTGTGCGATAGCGTAGAGAACGAGCGTTCTCCGCCGCAAGCACCTGGAGGAGTGTCATGGATCACGAGCAGCTGCTGCTGGACGCCGCGGGCGACCTGTTCTACCGCCGCGGCGTGCAGGCGGTCGGCATGGACGAGATCCGCGCCGCCTCCGGCCTCTCGCTGAAGCGGCTCTACCAGTGCTTCCCGTCGAAGGAGGCGCTGGTCGTGGCCTACCTGCGGCGGCGCGACGAACGCTGGACGGCCTCGCTCACCGCGTACGTGACGGACGCCGGCGACCGCATCCCGGCGGTCTTCGAGTGGCTGGAACGCTGGTTCACCGAGGACGACTTCCGCGGTTGCGGCTTCGTCAACGCCTTCGCCGAGCTGGGCGCCGGTTCGGCCGCCGTCCGTACGGCGGTGCGCGCACACAAGGAACGCCTGCGCGCCTACCTGAGCTCGCTCGCCGAGAAGGCGGGCGCCGGCGATCCCGGCCTGCTCGCCGAGCAGTTGCTCACCCTGATCGACGGCGCCACCGTGACCGCGATGATCTCCGAGGACCCCGGCGCCGCCCGCTCGGCCGCCCAGTCCGCCGCCACCCTGGTCGACCAGCACACACGCGAAAGAGCGCACCCCCCGCAGGGAGTGCGCTCTTCACAGGAGGGAGATCAGGCGGCGTACGACGGGTAGCCGTAGCCGACGACCTGGGAGGCCGGGCGGACGCGCTCCTCGACCTTGCCGTTGCCGGTGTTGCCTTCGATCGTGGAGATCGTGCCGTCGCCGTTGTCCTTGACGACGAAGCCGACGTGCTGGATGTCGCTCAGGCTCTTGCTGCCGCTCCAGGAGAAGAAGACGACGGCGCCGGGCTTTGCCTCGGTGCCCCAGCGGCCGTTGGAGGCGAACCACTTGGCGTGCGAGACGGTGTAGGCGTCCCAGCCGACCTGCGGGCGGGCGCCGGTCTGGTCACCGACCCAGGAGACGAACATCGAGCACCAGGCGGCGTTCACGTAGTCCTGGCGACTGCCGCCGTCGCGGGCGACGGTCTCGGCGGCGCGGGGCGAGCCGGCGTACCACTTCTGGAACTTGGTGCCGCCGCCGTTGGCGTCCTCGGAGACGCCGACCTGGGCGCGGGCGGTGGCCAGGACCTGGGCGGCGGTGACGTTCACCTTGCCCTTGGCGCTCTCGTCGGTGGCGCGCTTGTCGGCCACGGTGGCGACACGCGGCTGGGCGGCGGCCACGCCGGCGACCTTGGCGGTCTGGGCGGCGGTGCCGGCGGTGGCGTGGACGGTGTCGGCGTTCACTGCCGCGTGCGTGCCGAGCACACCGGCGACGGCGGTCGCGCCGAGGGCGATCTTGGCGAGGTCGAGCTTGTAGGCACGGTGAAGACGGTGCTTGGCCATGAGGGATTACTCCTTGTGCTTCCGTGCCGCTTGCCGGGTTAGCTGACGGGTTCGGGCGGGAAGCTGCCCTACGGCACCGTGGTGCCGATTCACCCCGATGGACACATGGGTCCCCGGTTCCGCGCACAGGCGGATTCAGCGGTCTCTGGTCAGGCAAAGGGCTGACGCATCGTCTTCCCGGGCCCAGGAAAGGGCCTGAAGGTATATCTGCGACGCCCGGACGCGGTGTATCCGCGCCGACTCTGTACAACACGGGTCCCGCTGGGGTAATTCCCCGGCAATGACATCCCTACCTGGGACGTCTCCCCGTTCGGCTGTGTACAACCAAGCTACCCGGCGAGTAATTCCAGGGCAAATGGAGGGCATTGTTCAGACGGTGCGTAGGAGAAACGCTACGCACCGCGAAGAATCGTTTCAGGCCACGTGCGCCTTTATCGCCACGCTCGTGAGGGCCAGCAACAATTCCAGATCGGGCTCGGCGTCGACCTGCACGGCGACCCAGGCGCGGTCGCGGCAGGCATGGACCTGATCGCACGCCTGCAAATAGGGCTCCAGGCGTCCGATGGCGGGGGCGGTGAGCCGTACGTGGACCTCGTCCCGGCCGGCCAGGCGCAGGATCTCGGTTCCGTGTACGGCGAAGGCGACCTGTCGCCCGGTGCCGCTGACGTTCAGCGACGGCCAGGACCGTAACTCCGCGACCGCGCGGACCACGTAAGGTCCGCGGCGCGTGGGCGTCCGCCGCCAGGCGGAGATTCCTGCCACGCTCCCATGCTGGGCCACGGCTCACCCCGCCGTCAGCCCCCGTTCCTGAACCGTTATCCCCTCGTGAACGGGCACATTCGGGGTCTGACCGGCACGATTACGGACGCCTGACCGATACGTATTGACGCTCCCGCAGGCAGAGGCTACCGTCGATTCACAACTTAAAGGAAACTTTCCTAATAGTTTCCCCAGAAGTCTCCCATCCCACTCCCCACACACCCCCCAACGGATGTCGGAGCGACATGAAACACACCATTCTGAGCAAGGTCCTGGCAGGAATGGCGGCATTGGCCCTGCCCCTGACCGCGGCCGTCGCCGTCCCACCGATCGCCTCCGCCAGCACGGTGGCCTTCGCGGCGGCCTGGGCCCCGTGGACCGCGTACACCGCGGGCACGGTCGTCACCTACAACGGCGTGGACTACGTCTGCCTCCAGGCGCACACCTCCCAGCCCGGCTGGGAGCCGCCGAACGTGGCGGCGCTGTGGAAGGTCTCCGGCGGCGGCGGCAGCGACACGACCGCGCCGTCGGTGCCGGGCAACCTGCGCTCGACCGGCGTCACGAACAACAGCGTGGCCCTGGCCTGGGACGCCTCCACCGACAACGTGGCCGTCACCGGTTACGAGATCTACCGCGGCGGCACTCTCGTCACCACCGTCACGGGCACCACGTACAACGACACGGGCCTCACCGCGAGCACGGCCTACACCTACACCGTGCGCGCGCGTGACGCCGCCGGCAACCGCTCGGCCAACAGCAACCAGATCACCGCCACCACCACGGGCGGCGGCGGCGACGACAAGACCCCGCCGACCGTGCCGGGCAACCTGCGCTCGACCGGCGTCAGCAGCAGCAGCGTCTCGCTGGCCTGGAACGCCTCGACCGACAACGTGGCCGTCACCGGTTACGAGATCTACCGCGGCGGCACTCTCGTCACCACCGTCACGGGCACCTCGCACACCGACAGCGGCCTCAGCGCCAACACGTCCTACACCTACACGGTGCGCGCGCGTGACGCGGCCGGCAACCGCTCGGCCGACAGCAACCAGATCACCGCGACCACCACGGGCGGCGGCGGTGGCGGCAACAAGGTGCTGGGCTACTTCGTCCAGTGGGGCATCTACCAGCGCGGCTACCACGTCAAGAACATCGACACCAGCGGCTCGGCGGCCAAGCTGACCCACATCAACTACGCATTCGGCAACGTGCAGAACGGGCAGTGCACGATCGGCGACAGCTACGCCGACTACGACCGCTTCTACCAGGCGGGCGAGAGCGTGGACGGCGTCGCCGACACCTGGGACAACGGCGCGCTGCGCGGCAACTTCAACCAGCTGCGCAAGCTGAAGAAGAAGTACCCCAACCTGAAGGTGCTCTTCTCCTTCGGCGGCTGGACCTGGTCCGGCGGCTTCGGCCAGGCGGCGCAGAACCCGACGGCCTTCGCCGACTCCTGCTACAAGCTGGTGGAGGACCCCCGCTGGGCCGACGTCTTCGACGGCATCGACATCGACTGGGAGTACCCGAACGCCTGCGGCCTGACCTGTGACACCAGCGGCGCGGCGGCGTTCAAGAACGTCATGTCGGCGCTGCGCTCGCGCTTCGGCGCGAACAACCTGGTCACCGCGGCCATCACCGCCGACGGCAACGACGGCGGCAAGATCGACGCGGCCGACTACGGCGGCGCCTCCCAGTACGTCGACTGGTACAACGTCATGACGTACGACTTCTTCGGCGGCTGGGACGCGCAGGGCCCGACCGCCCCGCACTCGCCGCTCACCACCTGGGACAAGATCCCGATCCCCGGCTTCTACACCGACAACGCCATCCAGAAGCTCAAGAGCAAGGGCGTCCCGGCCGCGAAGCTGCTGCTCGGCATCGGCTTCTACGGCCGCGGCTGGACCGGCGTGACCCAGGCCGCGCCCGGCGGCACGGCGACGGGCCCGGCGCCCGGCACGTACGAGCAGGGCATCGAGGACTACAAGGTCATCAAGACCCGCTGCCCGTCCACCGGCACGGTCGCGGGCACGGCGTACGCCTACTGCGGCAACCAGTGGTGGAGCTACGACACGCCGAGCACGATCGGCGGCAAGATGGGCTACTCGAAGAGCCAGGGCCTCGGCGGCGCGTTCTTCTGGGAGCTCAGCGGTGACACCACCAACGCCGAACTTCTCACGGCCATGAAGAACGGCCTCGGATAAGTTCGCACGTCAGGGCCGGTCCCGGGTTTCGGGGCCGGCCCTTCGCCGTGTCCGGCGCGCCGCAGGACGGAACGTGGACGCCTTGGGAGAAGCTGGTCACCGGGGGTGAACGACGATTCTCTGGGGTGGCGGGCTCAGGCGGCCCTTCTTCACGACGCCGGTGTTCCTGGTCGGCCTGATCGGGATCACGGCGCTGGTGGTCGGGCTGGACCGGTTCACCGGCGGGGGCGCGGAGCTCGTGCCGGTGCTGATCTTCCTGCCGGCGATCGTCTCGGGGCTCGGCACGGTGTGGCAGACGGCGATCGCGTCGTTGTGGGTGCTGGTGGTGGTGTCGGGCTCGGTCGCCTACCTGGGCGGCAACCTGCGGACGAACCTGGAGGTCTCCGGCTTCACCGCGGCGTTCGGGTTGATGAGCGTGGTCGGGGCGAGCTACCGGATCCAGCGCGAGGACGAGGTGCGCCGGTTGCGCTCGGCCGCCGCGGCCTTGCAGCGGCAGCTCGTCAGGCCGCTGCCGCTGCGCTCGCTCGACGTGGTCGTGGACGGCCTCTACCAGCCCATCGAGGAGGACACGATGGTGGGCGGCGACATGTACGAGGTGGCGCCGTCGCCGTACGGGACCCGGGTCATGATCGCCGACGTGCAGGGCAAGGGGCTGCCCGCGATCGGCGCCGCGCTGGCCGTGCTGGGCGCCTTCCGGGAGGCGGCCTACCGCGAGATCAGCCTCATGGGCGTGGCCGACGCCCTGGAGGACGCGGTGACCAGGCACAACAGGTTCGCCGCGCACACCGGCGAGCCCGAGCGCTTCGTCACCGCGCTCCTGCTGGACGTCGGCCCGGAGCTGGAGGTGGACGCCGTCAACTGCGGGCACATCGCGCCGTACCTGATCCACAACGGGAACGCCGGGCAGCTCTGGCTCGGCGAGCCCGAGGTCCCGCTCGGCCTGGCGTCGCTGACGGGCGAGCCCCGCCACGGCGCGCGTTTCGCCTTCCCGCGGGGGGCCTCGCTGCTGCTGTGCACCGACGGCGTCACCGAGGCCCGCGACCGGGACGGCTCCTTCTACCCGCTGGAGCAGCGGCTGCGCTCCTGGGCCCGCGACCCGCCGGCCAGGACCGTCGAGGCCCTGGCCGCCGACCTGAACACCTTCACCCACGGCGCCCCGCGCGACGACATCGCCGTGCTCATCCTGCGCAGGACCGGCTCATGACCGCCGCTGGTGGCCGAACCTGACCGGCTCGGGGCCGAGCATCCGTACCGCCGGGTCGGGCAGGACGCGTTCGTCGGAGTCCAGCTCGGCGGCCGGGTCGACGACCGGCTCGGCCTCGCCCGCCTCGACGATCCGGCGCAGCAGGCGTTCGCGCAGCTCGGCGGCCACCTGCGCGTGCGAGCGCAGCCCGGCCAGGTTGACCAGCTCGTGCGGGTCGCTGTCGAGGTCGTACAGGGCCTGCTCGCGGTAGCGGGGGGCGGCCGGGGCGTTCCAGGGGTCGGCGTCCTCGGCGACGGCGTAGTACTTCCACCGCCGCGTACGGAGGCCACGTCCCACCTCCGACTCGCTCACCTGGAAGAACACCTCCTCCGGCCACGGCGCGCGGGAGTCGGCGAGCAGCGGCAGGAACGAGCGGCCCTGCATCTCCTCCGGGACGGGCAGCCCGGCCGCCGCCAGCAGCGTGGGCGGCAGGTCCAGGGTGCTGACCAGGCGGGAGATGGCGCCGCCGCCGTCGAAGCCGGGGCCGCGCAGCGCCAGCGGCACCCGCAGGGACGCGTCGTGGCAGGAACGTTTGTACTCGTCGTTGCGGGTCTTGAAGTGGCTGCCGTGGTCGGAGGTGTAGGCGACGATCGTGTCGTCGAGCAGGTCCATGCTGCGCAGCGCGTCGAGCAGCCGGCCGAGGCCCTCGTCCAGGCGTCTGACCTGGCCCAGGTAGCCGCCCAGGTGGCGGGCCGAGGTGCCGCCGAGCGCGGCCAGGTCGGCGGGCAGCCAGCGGCCCTGGTGGCGCTCCTCGTAGCCGTCGGGGGCGGGGTGGTTGTCGACCTCGTTCTGGTGGTGGGGCTCAAGGAACGAGACGAAGAGGTAGAAGGGCTCGGCGTGGTGGTCGGCGACGAACCTGATCGCGGCGTCCACCAGCGCGTCGGAGCGGTAGCCGGGCAGGAAGACCGGCTCGTCGGCGTCGTCGTAGACGATCGTGCGGTAGGCGTCGGAGGTGAACTCCAGCGTGTTGGCCGCCAGCCAGGTGCCGTAGCCGCCGCGCTGCCCGGCCGGTACGGGGTCGCCGTCGGCCAGGTGCCACTTGCCGATGTAGCCGGTGGCGTACCCGGCCTCGCCGAAGTGGTGGGCCAGGGTGCGCTGCCCGCCGGGCAGGGTCAGCCCGTTGCGGTGCACGCCCACGGACGTCGGGTAGCGGCCGGTCTGCAGGGCGGCGCGGGCCGGGGCGCACACCGGCTGCGGGGTGAGCGCCACCGTGGCCTGCGTGCCGTGCCTGGCCATCCTGTCGAGGTTCGGGGTGAAGGGGCCGACGGTGTCCCACCGCTGCTGGTCGGTGAGGACGACGATCACGTTCGGACGCAAGAAGGGGCTCCTATCGAAGGCCGGTGAGCGCGATGCCGCGCACGAAGTACCGCTGGGTGAGGACGAACAGGACGGCGGTGGGCACGAAGAGGATCACCGAACCGGCCGCCGTCAGGTGCCACAGCGTGAAGTACTCCTGGTTGAACAGGGTGAGCCCGACCGGGATGGTCCGCATCTCCGGCGTGGACGTGGCCACCAGCGGCCACAGGAACTCGTTCCACTGGAAGACGAAGGTGAACAGCCCGAGCACGGCCATCGCCGGCCTGGCCTGCGGCAGGATGATCCGCCGGTAGATGGCCAGTTCGGAGGCGCCGTCGATGCGGGCCGCGCTGATCAGGTCGTCGGGGATGGGCTGGATGAACTGCCGCATGAGGAAGATGCCGAACGCGTCCATGAGGAACGGCGTGATCAGCCCCTGGTACGTGTCGAGCCAGCCGAGCTGGGCCATGAGCACGTACAACGGGATCATCCGCACGAAGAACGGCACCATCAGCGTGGCCAGCAACGCCACGAACAGCGTGTTGCGCAGCGGGAAGCGGAACTTGGCGAACACGTACCCGACCAGCGGGTCGAACACCAGGTGCGCCAGCGTGATGGCGCCCGCCACGACGAGGCTGTTGACGATGAAGTCGCCGAAGGGCGCGCAGGTGAACAGCTCGGCGTAGTTGCCCCACTGCGGCGCGGCGGGCCACAGGACCGCCTCGGCCGACATGGTCTCCGCCTCGGTCTGCAGCGACAGCGACACCATGTACAGCAGCGGCAGCACGGTGACCAGCGAGGCCAGCCCGAGCAGGGTGTAGAGCAGCGGCCTGCGCATCAGTACACGACCTCCCCGCGCCGGCCGGCCCTGAGCTGGATCAGCGTGAACGCCACGATGACCGCCAGCAGCAGCACCGACTGGGCCGAGGAGTAGCCGAAGTCCCTGGTGCGGAAGGCCACGTTGAAGATGTGGAACACCGACAGGTCCGTGGCGTCGCCGGGCCCTCCGTTGGTGATGATGTACGCCTGGCCGAACGCCTGCAGCCCCGAGATGACCGCCATCACCGACACGAACAGCGTGGTCGGCGCGAGCAGCGGCAGCGTGATCGACCAGAACCGGCGCCAGGCGTCGGCGCCGTCCATCTTGGCGGCCTCGTGGTAGGTCTCCGGGATACCTTGCAAGCCCGCCAGGAACAGCACCATCGTGTAGCCGACGCTCTGCCACAGCGTGACCGCGGCGATGGTGAGCAGCGGCGCGGTGTTGAGCCACTGCTGTCCGGGCAGGCCGAGCGCGCCGAGCAGCCGGTTCAGCACGCCCAGCTCGGGGTCGAGGATGTTGCGCCACAGCAGCCCGACGATGGCCACGGACGTCAGGTACGGCACCAGCAGCAGCACGCGGAAGGCCACCCGCCCCTTGAGCGGCTGGTCGATGGCGAGCGCCAGGCCCAGTCCGATCACGATCGAGCCGGCCACCACGGCCACCGCGAAGGCCACCGTGACCAGGAACGAGTGCCGCACCGCCGGGTCGGCCAGGGCCTGGCCGTAGTTGGCCAGGCCGGCGAACCGGTCGGCCTGCGGGCCGGTGCGCAGGCTGGTGGCGACGACGTTGCCGATCGGCAGGTAGAAGAAGGCCGCGAAGAACAGGATGGCGGGGGTCAGGAACAGGTAGGCCGTCCTGGCGTAGCGGCCGGCCAGGGTCCTGGGGCGCGGGATCACTTGAGGAAGCCCTCCGCGGCCTGGGTGAACTTCTTCAGGGCCGCCTCGGCGGGCGTGTTCCGGATGAGCACCTCCTGATACATGATCTTGAGCTGCTCCTCCCACTTGCCGAGCTGCCCGGTGAGCCGGACCTGCCTGCCGGGGTCCTCGGCGTAGGCCAGGGCGTCGGCGAAGACCTTGGTGGCCGCGTCCGACTGGACCTCGGGCAGGGCGGCCCAGGAGGTGCGGGGCATGAGCATGCCGACCTCCGCGGTCGCCGCCTGCTCGGCCTGGAGGGTGGTGACGCGCCTGATGAAGTCCCACGACAGGTCGGGCCTGGCCGCCTTGGCGGGCACGAACAGGCTGACGCCCGCCGCGTTGGTGGCCTGCCGGGCCTTCCGCAGCGGCGGGGCGACGCCGAGGTCGATGTCGGGGCTGGTCTTCCTGATCGGGTCCAGGTCCCAAGGACCGGTGAGGATCATCGCGGCGCGCTTGGCCGAGAACAGCTTCTGCGGGCCGGAGTAGTCGGTGCTGGAGACCGGGACGGGGGCCACCTTGTGCTTGTGGATCAGGTCGGCCTGGAACTGCATGGCGGCGACCGCGTCCGCGAAGGGGGTCATGATCTGGCCGGTCTTCGCGTCGTAGGGGGTGACGCCGGCCTGGAGCAGCCAGGGCCAGATGTAGCCGTAGTCCTGGTTGAGCGCGACGCCGTGGACGCCGTCCTTGGTGAGCTTGACGGCGGCGGCGAGGAACTCGTCCCAGGTGGACGGGGGCTCCAGGCCGGCGTCGTCGAGCATGGCCTTGTTGTAGAGGAGCGTATTGCAGGTCAGGTGGAGCTGAACGCCGTACACCTTGCCCTGGTAGGAGTTGCGCTCGACGGTGGCCGGACGCCAGTCGGCGGGGAAGCCCATGGCGGCGCCGTCGCGGTCGACGTGGTCCTGGAGCGAGCGGGCGTTGCCGGAGATGGCGAACTCCTGCACCCAGCCGCCGGGCTCCTCCACCACGTCGGGGCCGGTCCCGGAGGCGAAGTCGGCCAGCAGGCGGGTGCGCAGGTCGGGCCACTGGTACTTCTGCAGGTTGACCTTGACCTTGTGGGCCTGCTCGAACTCGGCGATCACCTTGCGGTAGGCCTGGTAGTCGTGGCCGGCGTTCCAGTAGACGGTGAACGTGCCGGGCGCCGCGCTCTGCGCGGGCGGGGCTCCCGCGCAGGCGGACAGGACGGGCACGGCGGCCGCCGCCCCGGCCAGGCGGAGCAGGTCGCGGCGGGAGAGGGTGGGAGACATCTCGCATTTCCCTTCTAGGAAGAGCCCCGCCGCAGGAACGTCCACGGCCGGACGATCTCGCGGGCGGGCAGGGGCTCCTCGGCCTGGAGGCGGTCGAAGAGCAGGCGCACGACGTCGGTGTAGTCGTGCCTGAGCGGGCCGACGGTGCTGAGCTGCGGGTTGCTGATGAGACCTTCGCCGACGTTGCCGACCCCGACCACCGCCAGGTCGCCGGGGACGCGCAAGCCCGCGTCCCTGGCGGCCCGGATGACGCTGATCGCGGCCCGGTCGGAGGCGGCGAAGACCGCGTCCGGACGGCCGGGCGAGGCCAGCAGCTCGGCGGCGGTCTGGTAGGCCGAGACCCGGTCGTCCGCGCCGGAGACGATGATCCGGTCGGTGACGCCGTGCCGGTCGAGGGCCGTGGTGTAGCCCAGGAGCCGGCCGACCGGACGGTCGCGGTAGAGCTCGTGGCGCTGGGCCATGAACGCGATCCGGCGTCTGCCCTGCTCCAGGAGGTGCTCGACGGCTTCGGCGCACGCCTCGGCCTCCGGGGTGCGGACGACGTCGCAGCCCTCGGGCACGTCCACGTCGTGCACCACCACCATCGGCGGCCGTCCGGCCGGCTCGGCCAGCAGGTCGTGGACGAGCTCGTCGACGGCGACGTTGACCAGGGCGCCGTCGGCGATGCCGCTGCGCAGCACGTCCGCGGCCGCCCTCGCGCGGGCCCGGGAGTAGACGGCCAGGGTGATCACGGAGTAGCCGTGCATGTCGGCCATCTCGTGCAGGTCCCTGGCCAGCCGCTCCTCCGACGGCACGCCGCCGGGCGAGCTCTGCACCAGGCAGACCCGCTGGGTCCGCCGTCTGCGCAGGCTCCTGGCCGCCTGGTCGGGGGTGTAGCCGAGCTGCCTGGCCGCGTCGAGCACCCGTTTCCTGGTGCCGACGGCGACGGGACGGTCCCGGCCGCTGAGCACGTAGGAGACGGTCGCCACGGACACGTTCGCCAGTTCGGCCACCTGTCGCGCTGTCGGTCTCATGTTAGTCGAATAACCTAGCATTTCCTATAGGAAAGACGGGTAATTAAGCGATGGTGAGCTCGGGCTGCTGTGGCTGGAGTGGGGAGTGGACATGCGTCGGCCGTCCGTCCCGTTAATCGTTTAACAGAGAGGTGGAGGAACCGTACTCCCCCTGGTCGCATGCGGGCAAGCGGC
The DNA here is from genome assembly GCF_044455665.1 of Nonomuraea sp. NPDC051191. Taxonomy (NCBI): domain Bacteria; kingdom Bacillati; phylum Actinomycetota; class Actinomycetes; order Streptosporangiales; family Streptosporangiaceae; genus Nonomuraea; species Nonomuraea sp. NPDC051191. Next base: position 44,769 of record NZ_JBITEZ010000016.1, read on the forward strand.
ACCTCGGGCGGCCCTCAGGTGAACTATTAAGAAAGTTTCCTAACAGAGAGCATTGACGGTCCTGGTCACTCGGCTTACGTTCCGATCAACCCCCCAGCCATGCCCCATCGGAGGTGGCCTTGAAGCCCTTACGCACCCGCGCGGCGCTCGCCGCGTGCGGCACCTCACTGCTGCTCATCGCCGGAGCCCTGGCCGGTACGGCCACCGCCGCGGCCGACAACGCCGCCTGCCGCCCGGACGGCCTCTACCAGACCCCCGGCGTGGACGTCCCCTACTGCCTGGCCTACGACGAGGACGGCCGCGAGAAGATGGGGGCCGACCACCCCCGCCGCATCATCGGCTACTTCACCAGCTGGCGCACCGGCAAGAACGGCCAGCCCGCCTACCTGGCGAACAACATCCCGTGGGGCAAGGTCACCCACCTCAACTACGCCTTCGCCCACGTCGACGGCGCCAACAAGATCGCCGTGGACGCCAACGCCACCGCGACGGAATGGCCCGGCGTCGCGGGCGCCGAGATGGACCCCGCCTACTCCTACAAGGGGCATTTCAACCTGCTCAACAAGTACAAGAAGCAGTTCCCCGGCACCAAGACGCTGGTGTCGGTCGGCGGCTGGGCCGAGACCGGCGGCTACTTCGACGCGAACGGCGCCCGCGTGCCCTCCGGCGGCTTCTACTCCATGACCACCAACGCCGACGGCTCGGTCAACCAGGCCGGCATCGGCACGTTCGCCGACTCGGTCGTCGCCTTCATCCGCGCGTACGGGTTCAACGGCGTCGACATCGACTACGAGTACCCGACCTCGATGAAGGACGCCGGGAACCCGCTCGACTGGACCATCGCCAACGCCCGCAGGCCGAACCTGATGAAGGGCTACGCGGCGCTGATGCGGACGCTGCGCCAGAAGCTGGACACCGCGGCGGCCGCCGACGGCAAGTACTACATGCTGACCGTCGCCGCCCCCGCCTCCGGCTACCTGCTGCGCGGCATGGAGACCTTCCAGGTCACCCAGTACCTGGACTACGTCAACATCATGTCGTACGACCTGCACGGCGCCTGGAACGAGTTCGTCGGCCCCAACGCGGCCCTGTACGACGATGGCAAGGACGCCGAGCTGGCCAAGTGGGGCGTCTACACCACCGCCCAGTACGGCGGCCTCGGCTACCTCAACACCGACTGGGCCTACCACTACTTCCGCGGCGCGATGCCGGCCGGCCGGATCAACATCGGCGTGCCGTACTACACGCGCGGCTGGAAGAACGTCAACGGCGGCACGAACGGCCTGTGGGGCACCTCCAACGGCCAGAGCGGAAGCTGCCCGCAGGGCCTGACGACGTGCGGCGACGGCGCCCGCGGCATCGACAACCTGTGGCACGACGAGGAGAACGGCAAGGAGGTCGGCGCCGGCTCCAACCCCATGTGGCACGCCATGAACCTGGCCAAGGGCATCGCCGGCTCCTACGGCCCCGCCTACGGCCTCGACCCGGCCGGCGACCCCGAGGACAGGCTGACCGGCACCTACACCCGCAACTACAACGCCACCCTGACCGCCCCCTGGCTGTGGAACGCCACCAAGAAGGTGTTCCTGTCCACCGAGGACGACCAGTCGCTCGGCGCCAAGGCCGACTACGTCAAGAACCAGGGCATCGGCGGCGTGATGATCTGGGAGCTGGCCGGCGACTACGCCTGGGACGCGGCCAAGGGCGAGTACTTCATGGGCCAGACCCTGACCGACCTGCTCTACGACAAGCTCAGGACGGCGAGCCCGTACGGCGCGGCCAAGGCCAAGGTGGCCGTCCCCGCCGAGAAGGTGGACGTCACGATCGAGGCCACCGGCTTCCCCGCCGGCGACAGCAACTACCCGATCAACCCCAAGCTCGTCATCACCAACAAGACGCAGACCACCATCCCGGGCGGCGCGGAGTTCCAGTGGGACTACGCGTCCTCGGCCCCGAACAACGCCAAGGACCAGTCCGGCTTCGGCCTGAGGGTGATCAGCAGCGAGCACACCGGCAACAACGTCGGCGGCCTCAAGGGCGACTTCAACCGGGTGTCGGTGAAGCTGCCCACGTGGCAGACGCTCGCCCCCGGGGCGTCGGTGACCCTCGACTACGTGTACTACCTGCCCGTCCCCGGCCAGGCGAACTACACGCTGACCTTCGGCGGCAGGACGTACGGGCTGCTCCAGGACCTGGCGCGCGGCGGCGTCGCGCCCAGCCCGAGCCCGACGCCGACCGTCACCCCGACCGGCGGCTCCTGCACCGCGCCCGCCTGGAGCGCGACGGCCGTCTACAACGGCGGCCAGCGCGTCTCGCACAAGGCGCACACGTGGGAGGCCAAGTGGTGGACGCAGGGCCAGGAGCCCGGCACCACCGGCGAATGGGGGGTCTGGAAGGACGTCGGCGCCTGCTGAGGAGGCGCCGGCGACCGCGCGGACGGGCCCTCGGCGAGGTCAGGTACGCAAGCACCTGGAGCAGACCCTTGCGACGTGACCGTGAGCTACGGAAGGATCGCCAGATCGAGCCCCACCGGTATCCGTAACCCCATGCGTATACCGAGGCCCGTCACCCCCCCGCGTGCGCGCATGACGACATGGAGAGGCTGTCGTGCAACCTCAGGAGAACGTCGAGCAGTTCGGCTACCGTCAGGAATTACGTCGCGGGGTCGGGCTTACCGACCTCGTGTTCTACGGCCTGATCTTCATGGTGCCGATCGCGCCGTTCGCGATCTTCGGCCCGGTGTACAAGATCTCGGGCGGCATGCCCGTGCTGGCGTACCTGGTGGGCATGGTCGCGATGTTGTTCACCGCGGCCTCGTACACGCAGATGGTCCGGGCCTTCCCGTTGTCGGGTTCGGTCTACAACTACGCGGGCCGCGGCATCGCCCCGCCGGTCGGATTCATGACCGGCTGGGCGATCCTGCTCGACTACCTCCTGGTGCCGAGCCTGCTCTACCTCGTCGCCTCGATCGCCATGAACGCCAGCGTGCCGGGGGTGCCGGTCTGGGGCTGGCTGCTCATCTTCGTGGCCGTCAACACGGTGATCAACCTACGCGGCATCCGGATGACGATCACCCTCACCAAGGTGCTGATCACCTGCGAGCTGGTCGTGCTCGGCCTGTTCGTGCTCATCGGGGTCTGGGCCCTGCTCCAGGGCGAGGGCCAAGGGTTCAGCCTCTCTCCGCTGTTCAACCCGGACACCTTCTCCTGGCCGGTGATCTTCGCCGCGGTCTCCGTCGCGGTGCTGTCCTTCCTCGGCTTCGACGGCATCAGCATGCTCGTCGAGGAGTCCGCCGGCGGTTCCGCCCAGGTGGGCCGGGCCATGCGGCTCGCGCTGATCCTGGCCGGCCTGCTGTTCGTCGTCCAGGTCTGGGTGGCGGCTCTGCTGGTGCCCGATCCGGCGGGCCTGCTGGCGTCCGGCTCGGAGAGCGCCTTCTACGACGCCGCCGCCTCGGCGGGCGGCGAGTGGCTGCGGCACGTCACCTCGACCGCCACCGCGATCTCCTGGGGCTTCGCCGACACGCTGGTGGCCCAGGTCGCCGTCTCCCGCCTGCTGTACGCCATGGCCCGCGACCGGCAACTGCCCTCCTTCCTCGCCAAGGTGTCGATCAAGCACTCGGTGCCGGCCAACGCCATCCTGCTCGTCTCGGCCCTGTCCGTCGGCATCGGCGTGTGGGCGGCGCAGCTGGAGGACGGCTCCGGCGTCACCCTGCTGAGCAGCCTGGTCAACATGGGCGGTTTGATCGCGTTCGTGGTGCTGCACCTGTCGGTGATCGTCCACTACCGGGTGCGCGGGCGTTCGTCCGACCTCTGGTCGCACGTGGTGATGCCGCTGATCGGCATGGCGATCCTGATCTTCGTGATCGTCAACGCCAACATCCTGGCCCAGCGGGTCGGGCTGATCTGGCTCGCCGTCGGCTTCGTCGTCCTCGGCGTCCTGTACGCCCGGGGCCGCCGTCCGACGCTGGACGACGGCGAGAAGGCCGGCCTGACCGGCATCCGGTCGCCATGACGCGGCCGCCGCTCCACCAGGAGCTGTTCCTCATCGGCCACGACCAGTCCGGCAAGCCCCTGGTGCACCAGCACTCGATGGCGCTCGGGCTGGCCGGGGCGATGCTGCTCGACCTGGCGCTGAGCGAGCGCGTCACGGTCGAGCAGGGCCGGATCGCCGTCACCGACCCCACCCCGGTCGGCGACGCCGTGGTGGACTCACTCGTCCCGATGCTGGCCCGCGACCGGGCCGAGCGGGAGGCCAAGTTCTGGATCAAGAAGCTGGCCGAGGACGCCTACGACCGCACCCGGCAGAGCCTGGTCGCCTCGGGCGTGCTCGTCATCGTGACCAGGCGCCGCATGGGCATGTTGCCGTACACGCGTCACCAGCTGGCCGACATCGCCTCGGTGGTGCGCGCCTCGGCCGGGGTGCGTTCGGCCGTGGAGGGCTGGAAGCAGCCCGACGGGCGCGGCGCGGCGCTGTGCGGGTTGGTGGGGGCGCTGCGGCTGGAGGCCGAGCTCTACCTCGACCAGCCTTCTGCCCGGCTCATCGAACGGCTGCGGGAGATCGCGCGCGAGCACTCCCCCGTCGTCGCGGCGGTCGTGGAGCTGATCGACGACATGCTCGGCGAGGCCGCGGTCGCGGTCTTCCGCTGACCACGGCCCCCGCCGGGAACACGGTCTCTGCCGGGGGACACGGTCTCTGCCGGGGGACACGGCCTCCCCCGACCACGATCCCCCGCCCGGGTCAGGTGAACAGCTCGCGGATCTGGCCGACGACCTCCACGATCACCGACACCTCGGCCGCGCGGGCCGACAGCCGCTTGAGCGCGTCCATGACGCGGGAGCGGTCGGGGTCGGCCTGCTCGATCTCCTGCCGCACGTCGGCAACGTCCCGGCGGGCCCGCGCGGGCTCGGTCACGGCCGCCTCGTGCTCGGTGAGCAGCCGCTCCAGCAGGTCGAGGAGCCGGGCAGCCTCGCCGGGGGACGTGCCGCCCAGGTTGTTGACCGTGGCGCGGGAGTGCGGGCCCACCGCGATCGGGCCGCTGACCTCGCCGCCGCTGATGTGCACGCCGTACGAGCCGGGCATGGGGGTCTCCTCGTTCGTCACGCGTTCTGCCCTCCCAGGTTGTTGACCGTCGCGGCGGCCTGGTGCCCGAAGGCGACCGGGCCGCTGACCGTGGCGCCGCCGCTGACCGACAGCGTGTTCATGGTCACGCTCGCCGCCTGCAGACGGTAGGCGCCGGTCTCCACGCCCCGGTCCTCCAGGAAGTCGAGGACCGCCTCGGTGAGCCGTTGCTCGATCATCCGCACGTACTTGGAGACGTCGAGCACCTGGATGTGGGTCTGCAGGTCGTCGCTCGCGCCCAGCTCGCGGACGCTGAAGCGGGCGCCGTAGGGGTAGACGATGTGCTTGCGCGGGTCGGGCGCCATCATGTTCTGCCGGACGGCCTGCGTGCCCGTACGGACCAGGCGCGCGGGGGCGGCGAGCACGTCGCGCAGCAGCCGCAGCTTCAGCGACCGGACCGCCTCCCAGGCGATGCGGCCGCCGGTCATCGTGGGCAGCCGGTCGACCACGTGGTACGGGCCGTAGGCCGGCGGCAGCACGGTGACCACGAACTGGGTGTAGAGCATCCGGCCCTCGACGGCCAGGTAGATGAACGCCGAGGTCAGCGCCTCCTGGTCCTCGGCGGGCGCGACGAGCCGGCCGTTGCGGTCGCGGATCTCCTGCCCGGCGTTGTTGATCGTGACGCGCTGGTAGTAGCGCACGCCGCCCTGCGGATGGCGGACGACGGCCTCGATCTCCTCGGGCGTGGCGTGGGACCTGGGCAGGCCGTTCTTGCCGATCAGCGGATGGGACACCGGGGCGCCGCCCTGGTGCCAGTCGGCCACGGTGAAGATCCCCCGGGTGACGACGTGGTCGCCGATGTCGAGGCGCTGGATGCCCTCGTTGGGACGCAGCACGCGGTCGCGCATGTCCTTGAGCCGCTCGCGGACGAAGGCGTGCAGCTCGACGGGGTCGAGGTCGACCGGGTCGTCCTGGCGGCGCGGCGGGCCCTCGCGGCCGCGTACGCGGTCGAGCTCGACGGCGATCGACCAGCTCCGGGCGATGGACCCGGCGCCCATGAAGGCGTCTTCGTTGGCGTACATGGTGACGTTGCCCCACTGGGCGCTGCGCACGTAGTCGATGCGATGGGCGGCGCGGGGGCCGGCCGCGCCGGTGACCGGCTCGGGCGCGCCCGGCCGCAGCGTGCCGGCCAGGGTCATGTACGTCGCGATCCGGTAGACCAGCGCCACCCCGAGCGTGGTGAGGGGCACGGACATCGCCAGCGCCAGCGGCCCCGCGTTCTGGCCCAGGACGTCGGCGAGGTCGTAGGAGGGGCGGTCGTCGTAGAACGAGGACCCGGAGAACCCCAGCAGGATCGTGTACAGGCCGGTGAAGAACACCGCGAACAGCGTGACCAGGGCCATGCTCGCGGCCCAGAACCAGAGCATGGCCCGCAGCACCGCCGAGCCGCGCCGGACCCGCGCCGAGGTGAGCAGCACCAGCGGGACGAGCACCGCCACCCACGCGATCGTGTTCATCGGGGAGATCATGAACCCGATGAGGAAGAACACCGTGATGAGGGCGTCGCGGACGACGAGCATCGAGCGCGAGCGGCGGCAGTGGTGGATCACCGGGATGAGGTCGAAGCCGCCGTAGGACGGGGGGACCGCGCGGTAGGGATCGAACATCAGCTCCGCCAGCACCCGGTCGCGGAACCCGCTGTCCAGGTAGGCGGCGGCGCTGAGGTAGCGGGTGACGTTGCTCATGCGGGGCACGCCCGGGTGGGCCGCCGTGTCCCGCGTCGAGCCGGTGGCACCGGAGCTGCCGACGGCCATGACCCTCCTTCGTCGGTGGACCCGGCCGAGCTTATGAGGGGCGAGTGCTTTGGGGGGCTCGTTGTTATCAAATAGTCTCGTTCACCAGAAGTGAAGCTCAGGACAAAAGCCCGATAAATCGAAATTCATCCCTTTACGGAACATTACGGGAGGGTGTATTGGTCCACCATTCAGGCGTGGGAGGGCGGTGCGGGCGATGCGGCAGCGACACCGGCGCCCTGGCCCAATGCCCCCGCTGCGGCGCCCTCCTCCCCGTCCCCCCTCCCACCCCCTCCCCCACCTCCCCCGCTCCGACCGCCACCCCTGACACCGGCAGCCCGCCCGGCACCGCAGGAGGCGGCCCAACGCCCACCGGCTCGCCACCCTTCAGCCCCGCGCCCACCGGCTCGCCGCCCGTCGGCCCTGCGGACGTCAGGGGCGGCGGATCGGGCGGGCGTCCGATCCAGGGCGGGCCGCTCGGCGGGGCTTCGCCGAGGGCGCCCGGGGACGACCATCCGCCGCCGCCCTCACGGCTGCGTCCGCCAGGGTGGCGGCGACCGGTGGTGCTGGTCAGCGTGGCGGCGGCCTGCGCGACGACGGCCCTGGTGTGGTGGGTGGCCGGGAGCGGGCCGTCCGCACCGGCCGAGGCGGGCCGGAGCCCGGACGGCGGGCCGCCGGCCGGGCAGCCGCAGACGTCGACCGCGACGGCCGGGGACCCGGCGACCGGCGCCCCCTCGACCGGGGACGCCACCGCCACCGGAGACCCGGCCGCGACCGGGGACCCGACGCCGAGCGGCGACCCGACCACGGACGGGGCCGGGACGGCGGCCGGCCAGGCCGGGCAGGTGGACGAGCTCCTGTCCAGCAGCAGCTCGACCCGTTCCAGCCTGTCGGCGGCGATCGCCGACGCGACCGGCTGCCGCCGGGCCGCCGTGACCACGATCGAGGAGATCACCGCGAGCCGCCGCGACCAGCTCGCCGCCGCCCGGACGCTGGAGGTGACGGCCCTGCCCGAGGGCGCGGCGCTGAAGCAGGCGCTCATCACCGCGCTCGACGCCTCCTACGACGCCGACACCGCCTTTCTGTCCTGGGCCCGGCGCCATCTGGCGGGGGGCTGCACCGGCCCGGTCTCCGGCGACCGGAATTACCGGCGGGGTCTCAGCAGATCGGCGGACGCGCAGACGGCGAAGGAGCGATTCGTCCAGGCATGGCGACCGATAGCGGAGACCTACGATCTGACATTTTGGAAAGCCGATCAGATCTAGCCATATTGGCCCATAATTCACACATGTAGCCGAAATTCCGAGCGTACGAAGGAGTGTTGCGATGTTCCTGCCACGACGTCTGGTCCGGCTGGCCGCAGGTGCGGCGGCCGGGTACCTGCTCGCCGTACGCCCCTGGCATCTGCGCTGGGGCGCCACCGACAGCGAGGTGCACGAGGACCTGCCGGGTGACGACATCGTGCCGCTCCCCCAGCTCCAGGCCACCCGCGCCGTCACCGTGGACGCCCCGCCCGCCGCGGTCTGGGCCTGGGTGGTCCGGCTCGGCGGCTACCCGCGTCCCGGCACGCGTCCCGGAGCGGCCGCCGAACCCGACCGGCCCCTCCGGGACCTCAAGCCGGGCGACGTCATCGGCGGCGGCTTCGTCGTCGAACGGGCCGAGGTGCCCCACAGCCTGGTGCTGGCCGACCGCGGCGCGGACGCCACCACGACCTGCTCCGTCGCGCTCCGCGACACCGGCGGCGGCACCCGGCTGATCTACCGGCTCCGGACGCGCGGCGAGCCCACCGTACGCGGCGCCGCCCACGTCGCGATGACGGACGTCGGGGACTTCGTCACGATGCGCAGGCAGCTCCTCGCCGTCAAGGCCGGGGCCGAGTCGGCGGGCTGACCCCGGTTCGCCTCCTCCGCCGCTGCCTTAGGGTTCATGCTGTGGATCAACGGGGAGCGAGCGCGACGGCCGAACGCGCATCCGCCGACGAGCGTCCGGCCCCCCGGCGGCGCAGGCGCTGGTTCGCCTGGACGGTGGTCGCGCTGCTGGCGGCCTGGGCGGCGCTGCGGGTCGGCGGCCTGGAGACCGGCTCCTTCCTGACCCAGCTCATGACGGTGACGCCGATCGGCGCGGGGCTGGCCGCCCTGACCGCGCTGCTGTCGGTGCTCAGGCGCAACCGTCCGGCGGGGCTGTGCGCGGCGCTCGTGGGCGTGGTGCTGGTCGCGTGCCTGATCCCGAGGGCGTCCGGGGTGGAGGCGGGCAAGGTGACCGACGGCGTCCCGCTGCGGGTGTTGTCGGTCAACCTGTTCGGCCGGGCCGACGCCGAGGCAGTGGTGCGCCTGGTGAGCACGTACGAGATCGAGATGTTCAGCGCGCTGGAGCTGACGCCGGACGCGGTCCGGCGGCTCGACCAGGCCGGGCTGCGCAAGCTGCTCCCCTACCGGGTGCTCCAGGCCGCGGACGGCGCGATCGGCAGCGGCCTGTTCGCCAAGCACCCGCTCAGGTCGTTGCGGGGCCTGTTCACCCCGATCGGCCACAACATGCCGGCCGCCACGCTGTCCCTGCCCGGGGGCGTCAAGGTCGAGGTCGTGGCGGTGCATCCCGACGCGCCGCTCGGCCCGATGGTGGAGCGGTGGAACGCCTCGCTCAGGGCGCTGCCGTCCCCGTCGCCGTCGGTGATCAGGGTCCTGGCCGGCGACTTCAACGCCACCCTCGACCACCGCGCCTTCCGCGACCTGCTGGCCCGCGGTTACGTCGACGCGGCCGACCAGGTGGGCAAGGGGCTCGTCCCGACCTGGCCCAGCGGCCGGGCGATACCGCCGATCATCGCGATCGACCATGTGCTGGCCGACCGGCGGGTGGGCGTGGCCCGTACGGAGCTCCTCGACGTGCCCGGCACCGATCACCGCGGCGTTTTCGCCGACCTGCGCCTGCCCGCGATCGGCTGATCCCGCCCGGGTCAGCCGCCCTGCTCCCCGTACAGCCTGCTGAGGGACGCCTTGAGCACCTTGCCGGCGCCGTTCCTCGGCAGCTCGGGGACGAACTCCAGATATTTCGGGATCTTGAAGCGGGCCAGGCGGCCGTCCAGGTGGGCGAGCAGGTCGTCGGGCTCCGCGCTCGCGCCCGGCCGAAGCACGACCAGCGCCTTGCCGGTCTCGCCCCACTTCTCGTCCGGTACGCCGATCACCGCGCACTCGGCCACCGCCGGATGGGCGTACAGCAGGTTCTCGATCTCGGCCGGGTAGACGTTCTCGCCGCCGGAGACGTACATGTCGCTGATCCGGTCGGAGATGCGGACGTAACCGTCCTCGTCGGCCACGCCGATGTCGCCCGACCTGAACCAGCCGTCGGCGGACAGCACCTTCGCGGTCTCCTTCGGACGCCGCCAGTAGCCGGGCATGACGTTGGGGCCCTGCACGTACACCTCGCCGGGCTCGCCGGGGGCGGCGGGCGAGCCGTCGGGGGCCACCAGGCGCACGTCGGAGAAGAAGCACGGCACCCCGGCCGAGCCGAGCTTGTCGTCCGGGTGCCCCTCCCCGAGGAAGAGCGCGCCGGGCGAGGTCTCCGTCATGCCGTACCCCTGGAGGAACGTCAGCCCGCGCGCCCGGTACGTCCTGATCAGCGGCTCGGGCACCGGCGCTCCCCCGCACAGCAGGTGCCGCACTCCGGACAGGTCGGCGCCCGCCCAGCGCGGCGACCGCGCGAGGGCCGTGAACATCGACGGCACCCCGAACATCACCGTCACCCGCTCGGACTCGATCAGGTCGAACGTCCTGTCCACCTCGAACGACGGCTCCAGCAGCGCCCTGCCGCCCTTGAGCACGGTCGGCACGAGCGTCTGCGCCAGGGCCGCGATGTGGAACAGCGGCGCGCTGACCAGCGTCACCTCGTCGTGCGCGAGCGGCACGTCGACCAGCAGGTTCACGGCGTTCCAGATGAGGTTGCCGTGGGTGAGCATCGCGCCCTTGGGGCGGCCCGTGGTGCCCGAGGTGTACATGATCAGGCAGATGTCGTCCTGGCTCACCGGCTCGTCGAGGGGGTCGGCGGGCGCGCCGGCGATCAGCTCCTCGACGGCGTCCTGGCTCAGGTGCCGTCCTGGCAGCCCGCCGCCGTCGCGGCCCTCGCCGAGGACGACGACCCGGGCGCCGGAGTCGTCCAGGACGAACCGCAGCTCGGGCGGGGCGAGCCGGGCGTTGAGCGGGACGAACATCGCGCCGAGCAGGCCCGCGGCGAAGAACGTCTCCACCAGGGACGGGTGATTGGGCCCGAGGTAGGCGATCCGGTCGCCGCGGCCCACGTCGAGGGCCGCGAGCCCGTGAGCCAGCCGGGTGACCCGGTCGTACAGCTCGCCATAAGTGCGGTCGATTCCCTGGAAACCGATCGCGGGCCGGGCGGGCGTCATCCGCGCCCTGCGTGCCGGCCAAGACCCAAGCCCCTGATTGCGCATCGGCACTCCTTGACGGTCAGGACTCAAGGTAGGTCACCAAGCGCTTGCTGTCACCGGAATGCCACACTTTCTCCCGCCCCGCCCGGGCGAGCCCGCATGGTGGCCGAGGGCGCTGCCGGCAAGGCGGTCGCCGAGCAGCTCTTCCTCGGCGGGCGCACGGTCGAGCACCATCTCAGGGACATCTTCAGCAAGCTCGGCATCCGCTCACGGGTGGAGCTGGTCAGGTTCACGTCCTGAGCGATGCCGCCGCCGGAAGGACCCAGGTGAACGTACGACGGCCGCGTGCCCTGCTCGTCATGGACCCCGCCACCTTCGCCGAGCAGTTCCACGAGCCGCAGTTGCGGCGGCTGCGCGAACTGGCCGAGGTCGGCGACCCCGTCTGGACCGCCGACCTGGACGCGCCCGCGGCGCGGCGGGCGCTGAACGCGGCCGAGGTGCTGGTGACGTCGTGGGGCTGCCCGCCGCTGACCGCCGAGCGCCTGGCGGACGCGTCCCGGCTGCGTGCGATCTTCCACTGCGCCGGCTCGGTACGCGGGTTCGCCACGGACGCGGTCTGGCGCCGCGGCCTGCTCGTCACCACGGCGGCGGACGAGAACGCGATCCCGGTGGCCGAGTTCACCCTGGCCGCGATCGTCTTCGCCGGGAAGAAGGCGCCGTTCCTCGCCCAGGACGCGCGCCGGTACCGCGAGGACCGGTCCTACCTGGCCCGCCGCGGCGAGCTGTCCAACCGCGGCAGGACGATCGGCGTCGTCGGCTTCTCCCGGGTGGGCCGCCGGGTCGTGGACCTGCTGCGCGTCCTGGAGGCGGCGGAGGTGCTGGTCGCCGACCCGTACGCGGACGCGGACGAGGTGCGCGCGGCCGGCGCCCGCCTGGTCGCGTTGCCCGAGCTGCTGGCCCGCTGCGACGTGCTCACGCTGCACGTCCCGGCGCTGCCCGCCACCCGTCACCTCGTCGGGGCCGCCGAGCTGGCCCTGCTGCGCGACGGCGCGACCGTGATCAACACCGCGCGCGGCTCGGTCCTGGACACCGCCGCGCTGGAACGCGAGTGCGCGGCCGGCCGGATCGACGCCATCCTCGACGTCACCGACCCAGAGCCACTGCCGGCCGGCTCACCGCTGTACGACCTGCCCAACGTCATGCTCACCCCGCACGTCGCGGGCTCGCTCGGCGCGGAGACCCGGCGGCTCAGCGACAGCGCACTCGACGAGCTCGAACGGCACGTGTCGGGCCGTCCGCCGCGCGCTCCCGTGACGGCCGGGGATCTCGGCGTGAGCGCCTGAGCCGACGCGCGGGCCGTCCGTCCCGGCGGGCGTCACCGGAAGGCGGCGGCGTTGCGCCTGGCCCAGCCCGCGAAGTCGCCGGGGGCCCGGCCGAGGATCTTCTCGACGTCGGGGCTGACGGTCCGCTCCCGGACGGTCGGGGTGCCGAGGATGTCGAGCGTGGTGTCGGCGACGGGGGCGGGCATGAACGTGACCATCTGGGCGCGGGCCTCCTCGCGGGTCTGCTCGGCGAAGGCGATCGGCTCGCCGACGGCCTCGGCGATGGCGGCGGCCCGCTCGCGCGGGGTGGTGAGGGCCGGCCCGGTCAGTTCGTACGTCGCGCCGGCGTGGCCCGGCTCGGTCAGGACGGCGGCGGCCACGGCCGAGATGTCCTCCGGGTCGACGATCGGCAGGCCGACCTCTCCGAAGGGCGCGGCCACCGCACGGCCCGACCGGACGGACGGGACCCAGGCGTAGGCGTTGGAGGCCAGGCCGCCGGGGCGCAGGATCGTCCAGTCGGCGCCGGACTCCATGACGGCGCGTTCGAAGGCGGCGAAGGCCAGGCCGTGCGACGGCGAGTCGGGCCGGGTGGCCACTCCCTGGGAGGAGAGCAGGACGATCCTGCCGGCCCCGGCGAAGGGCGCGACCACCCGGACGGGGTCCCCGGCCATCATCAGGTCGCCGCCGATGAGCAGGAAGACCGCGTCCGCCGCGGCAGGCAGGCCGGCGGACGGGCCGGACAGGTCGGCGGCGACCGCGCGCACGCCGGCCGGCACGTCGGACGGGGTGATGCGGCGGGACACGGCGGTCACCTCGTGGCCCCGCTCGGCGAGCAGGCGGACCAGCGGACGGCCGACGTTCCCGGTGGCACCGGTGACAACGATCATGATTCTCTCCTCAGTCATTAGTCAGTTGCCCGACTAACAAGAACCGTAACACAGAAACTGAGTCAGGCAACTAACTACGTGTGAATCCCGCGTGCCCCGGGGACATCTGGGCAAATGGGGACGGTTCTCGCTGCCACGGCGCTGGCCGGGCAAGGATGGACCCAGCTGGGCGAACTGGGCTTGGCCCTGCTGCTGTCGGCCGCCATCGGGCTCGAACGCGAGATCCGCCAGAAGAGCGCCGGCCTGCGCACCCACACGCTGGTCGGCTTCGCCTCGGCCCTGATCATGCTGGTGTCCAAGTACGGCTTCGCCGACGTCCTGGGCGAGCACGTCACGCTCGACCCCTCCCGGGTGGCCGCGCAGATCGTGTCGGGCATCGGGTTCATCGGCGGCGGCCTGATCTTCGTCCGGCGGGACGCGGTGCGCGGCCTGACCACCGCCGCGGTGGTCTGGCTGACCTGCGCGGTCGGCATGGCCGCCGGAGCCGGCCTGTGGCTGCTGGCGATCGCCGTCACCGCCGGCCACTTCCTGGTCCTGTTCGCCTTCACCCCGCTCAGCGCCCGGCTGCCGCGCTCGAAGTACGCCCAGTCGCGCCTGCACCTGACCTACCTCGACCGCCACGGCGCGCTCCGGCGGGTGCTCTCCCTGTGCAGCGACATGGGCTTCGTCATCGCCGAGCTCACCATGGAACGCGAGCACGAGGGCAAGGACCCGCGGTCGGTCTCGATCTGGCTCGTCGTCCAGGGCTCCGGGGTGGTCAGGGAGCTGGTCGCCGAGCTGCTGGACATCGACGGCGTGCTCGGCGTCTCCAGCGAGGACCTCGACGTCACCACGCCCTGACGGCGGCCGGGGCCGCACAACCGTTCAAGACCGGGGCCCGTCCGCCCGGCTACAACGGTTGGCGGCGGCACGCGTGGAGCGGGAGGTCGGGCGCATGGCCGGAGCGGGATTCATCGGACTGGGCATCATGGGACGGCCCATGGCGCTCAACCTGGTGCGGGCGGGCACGCCGGTCGTGGTCTGGAACCGTACGACGGCCGGGTGCGAGCCGTTGCGGGCGGCCGGCGCGCGGGTCGCGGCGAGCCCGGCCGAGGTGTTCGAGGCGGCCCGGGTCGTACTGCTCATGCTGGCCGACGAGGCCGCCGTGGACGCGGTGCTCGGACGCGGCACGCCGCGGTTCGCGTCCATGGTCGCGGGGCGGGTCGTGGTGCACATGGGCACGACGTCCCCGGCGTACTCGGCGGACCTGGGCGCGGCGGTGCGGGCGGCGGGCGGCGACTACGTCGAGGCGCCCGTGTCGGGCTCGCGCGGCCCGGCCGAGGCCGGGCGGCTGGTGGCGATGCCGGCCGGCGAGCCCGCGGCGGTCGAGGAGGTACGCCCCCTGCTCGCGCCGATGTGCTCCGAGGTGATCGCGTGCGGCCAGGTCCCCGGCGGGCTGCTGATGAAGCTGGCGGTGAACATCTTCCTGATCACCATGGTCAGCGGCCTGGCCGAGGCCGCGCACTTCGCCGCCCGGCACGGCCTGGACCTGGAGACGTTCGCCCACGTGCTGCACTCGGGCCCGATGGCCAGCGAGGTGTCCCGGTCGAAGGCCCGCAAGCTGCTGGACGGCGACTTCGCCGCCCAGGCCGCCGTCGCCGACGTGCTGAAGAACAACCGGCTCATCGCCGAGGCGGCGCGGGCGTCGGGCGTGGCCTCGCCGCTGCTGGACGTCTGCCACGAGCTGTTCGCCGAGACCCTGGCGCTCGGGCACGGCACGCTCGACATGGCGGCCGTCGTGCGCGCGATCGAGGCCAGGACCGACGGGCCTCAGGTGAGGGCGGCGGTCCACTCGCCGGGCGTGAGCCCGTAGGCGCGCTTGAACATGCGGGTCAGGTGGCTCTGGTCGGCGAAGCCCGCCCGCAGCGCGGCCTCCGGCAGCGGCAGGCCACCGCGCATCGCCCGCCGGGCCAGGTCCAGCTGGCGCATCGTCCTGAACCGGGTGGGGCTGGTGCCGAAGGCGGCGCGGAACTGGCGGGCGATCGTCCAGCGGTCGAGCCCCGAGACGCGTTCCAGCACGGCCACCGGGTGCCGGGTCGCGGGGTCGGCGGCGATCAGCTCGCGCACCCGCGTCAGGGCCTCCAACGCGAGGGCGCCGCGCCGCCGCCGGGCGGGGACGTCGGCGTGACGCTCCAGCGCCGCCGCGACCAGCAGCGCGACCTCCAGCCGGGCCAGTTCCTCCAGGGGCTCGTCCAGGTGCCGCAGCCACGCCAGCAGGGCCGGCGACATCCCCTCCGGCCGCACGACGGGGTCGGCGACGAACGGCAGCGGCCGGCCGCCCAGCGCCTCCTGGACCAGGTACGGGTCGACGTAGAAGATCCGGTAGCCGAAGCCCGCGTCGGTGCCCGCGGCACCGTCGTGCAGCTCGTCGGGGTGCAGCACGTGCCACTCCCCCGGCAGGCATCGCCGCAGCTCGCCGCGGTAGCGGAAGGTCTGCACGCCGGCGAGCGTGACGCCGATCGCGTACGTGTCGTGGCGGTGGGGCGCGAACGCCTCGCCGACGAGCGAGGCCGCCAGCCGCTCGATGCCCTCGGCGGCCGGGCCGAAGCGCAGCCGGTGCCCCGGCCGTGCCGCCCCGCCCCGGACAGGCCGTGTCTCCACCACCCCAGTGTCGGCCATCGCGGCCGGGTTCACCCCTCCGTCTCGGGCAGCGCCCGCGCGTCGTTCCCGACGATCGGGTTGCGCACCCGGCCGAGGCGTTCGGCCTCGACCTCGACGACGTCGCCGGGCCGCAGCAGCCACGGCGGGGTGCGCGCGTAGCCGACCCCGGCGGGCGTGCCGGTGGCCAGCAGGTCGCCGGGCCGCAGCGTGAACGTGCGCGAGATCAGGGCCAGGGTGTCGCCGACGCCGTAGACCATCTCGTCGGTACGCCCGTCCTGGACGACCTCGCCGTTCACCCGGGTCCGCACCCGCAGCCCGTCACGCAGGTCGCCGACCTCGGACGCGGGCACCAGCGGGCCGAGCGGGCCGGAGCGGTCGGCGTTCTTGCCGAGGATCCACTGGCTGGTGAGCTTCTGCGCCCTGCGCGCGGTCAGGTCGTTGAAGACCGAGTAGCCGGCGACCGCGGCCAGCGCCTCCTCCGGGTCCGCGTCCACCAGCGGCGCGCCGACGTACGCGACCACCTCGCCCTCCCAGTCCAGGCCGTCCTCGCCGGAGGGCACCGGGACCGGGACGCCGTCCACGGTCAGCGACCGCGTCCAGCGGGCGAACAGCGTGGGGTGCGGCGGCACGCCCTCCCCGGCGTACGAGCCCTCGGCGACGTGCCTGAGGTAGTTCAGACCGACGCAGATCACCCGGGCCTGCGGCAGCACCGGCGGCACGAAGGTGACCGACGAGGCCGGGACCCGCTCACCGGCCGGCTCGCCGGACAGGAACCCGGCCGCGCCGGCCCAGAACCGCTCCAGCGGGGCCAGCACGGCGACCTCGGCGCCGTCGTCCGACAACGCACCCACTTCTACCCCGCCGCCCCTTTCAACGGCCTTTTCAACGGCCCTTTCCGGGGTGTTCCGGCGGATCCCGACGATCCTCATCGTTCATCTCCTCAAGGCCGCGAAAACCTTCCAAAGGTTCGCAGGTTTTGTGGTTGGATCCGGACTATGCCCTACCTCTCCTCGCCCGGACAACCGGCGTCCGCCCCCGGACAGGGCGCGCTCACGCGGGCCGAGCGCTTGGCCGCCGCGCTCGACGACCGGATCAGGTCGCGCGGGCTGACGCCCGGCGAGCCGGTCGGCACGCTGGAGTCGCTGCGCGCGGAGACGGGCCTCGGCTACGCCACGGTCAGCGAGGCCGTCCGGCTGCTGCGCGACCGGGGCGTGCTGGAGATCCGGCCGGGGCGCGGCGGCGGGCTGTTCGTCGCCGACCCCGGTCCGGTGGTGCGGCTGCGGCACACCCTGCTGGGCGTCGCGGAGGAGCCGGGCACGGTCGCCGACGCCATCGAGCTGCGCGACCACCTGGAGGAGCTGATCGACGTCGGCGCCGCCCGCCATCGCACCCGCCGGGACGTCGCCGACCTGCGCCGCCTGCTGCGACGGCTGCGCGCCGCGCCCGGCTGGGACGCCTTCGTCCGCGCCAACTGGGCCCTGCACGAACGCATCGCCGCGATCAGCCCGAACGCCATGGCCCGCGCCGTCTACACCGGCACCGTCGGCCATCTGGGCGCCACCTCCCCGAGCCCCGACGACGCGGCCGGCGCCGGCTACCGCGAGCAGCGCTACCAGGTCCACGCCGACCTGGTCGAGGCGATCGCCGCGGGCGACGAGAACGCGGTACGGGCCGCCGTCGCCCGGCACAACACCACCACCTGAGACAGACCGAAGGGGCCCGCATGCCCGGCGAGTACCGCCAGTACCTGTTCCCGCACGACCACCCGCGGCTGGCCGGCATCCGCGGCCTCGACCCCTACGCCTACCGCGAGCTGGCCAGGACGGCGGGCACGTTCACCGGCGGCCTGATCGAGGGCTGGACCCCGCTGTACGGGAACGACTTCCGCGGCGTCACCGAGGACGGCGCCTTGAGGGACGGCCTGCACCCGTTGACACCGGCCGCGCCCGGCGAGGAGGCCCCGGTCGCCGCCATGGTGTCGGCCGCCCGCGACCTGCTGGCCTGCCTCGACGACGAGGGCCGCGAACGCCTCTCGTACGAGGTCGACGCCGTGGAGTGGCAGACCTGGGCCAACCCCGAGTTCATGCAGTTCGACACCGGCCTGCGGCTGGACCTGCGGCCGCCGGTCGTCAGGGAGAAGGCGCTGGCCCTGGTGGGCGCCTCGCTCTCGCCCGAGGGCCACCGGCTCGTCCGCGCGGTGATGCGGGTCAACGGCTTCCTCGGCGAGGTCGTCGGCCTGGAGACCGTGCTCAACGAGTTCAGCTACAACCTCGCCCTCTACGGCACCCCCGACCTGCGGGCCCCCTGGGGCTGGCAGCTCTACGGCCACCACTGCGCCCTGAACTGCCTGGTCGTCGAGGGCCGCATGGCGCTGTCGCCGGTGTTCCTCGGCGCCGAGCCGGACGAGATCGACGCCGGTCCGCACGCCGGCCTGCGTGACCTGTTCGCCGACCGGGTCGCCCTCGGCCTGCGGCTGATGGCCGCCCTGCCCGAGGAGCAGCGCCGGCAGGCCGTCGTGTACGAGCGCATGGTCGATCCGGCGATGCCCGAGGGACGCGTGCACCCCGGGGACGAACGTCACCTGGCCGGGGCGTTCCAGGACAACCGCGTGATCCCGTACGAAGGGATTCGGGTCGCCGCCATGCCCGCGGCGGCGAGGGAGCACGCGCTGGCCGTCGCCGAGTCGTTCGCCGGCCTGCTCCCGCCCGGCCCGCGCGCCGCCCGGCTGCGGGAGATCGCCGCGCACCTGGACGAGACCTGGTTCTGCTGGATCGGCGGCCACGAGCCCGGCGACGTCTTCTACTACCGGCTGCAGTCCCCGGTGATCGTCGCCGAGCTCGACCACCACTGCGGCGTCTTCCTCGACTACGACACGCCGAAGCCGTTCCACGTCCACACCGTGCTGCGCACGCCGCACGGCAACGACTACGGCCGCGCGTGGGTCCGGCGGTGGACGGCCGCGGGTCAGGACTCGGGCTGAAGGTAGACGACCGTGGACATCGGGACCCGTTCGCGGATGCGCCGTTCGGTCTCGGCCAGCGCCTCGGCCACCGCGTCCCCCTGCTCGGCGACGGTGACGCGGGCGGCCACCAGCAGCTCCTCCGGGCCCAGGTGCAGGGTGCGCAGGCGGGTGAAGGAGGCGACGGCGTCGTCCTCGCGCAGGGCCTCCTCGATGGCCCGCTGGACCTCCGGGGACGCCGACTCACCGATGATCATGCTCTTGGTCTCGGTGGCCAGCGTGATGGCCACGATGATCAGGAGCACGCCGATGGCGATCGAACCGATGCCGTCGTAGACCGGGTTGCCGGTGACCAGCGCGAGCGTGACCCCGATGAGGGCGAAGGCCAGCCCGGTCAGCGCGGCGGTGTCCTCCAGCAGGACCACGGGCAGCTCGGGGGCCTTGGCCTCGCGGATGTAACGCGTCCACGACCGGCCGCGGCGGGCCTGGTCGGCGTTGCGGACCGCCGTGCGCAGGGACAGCCCTTCCATGACGATCGCGCCCACCAGCACGCCGATCGCCCATGGCCAGCTCTCCAGGGGCTTCGGGTCGCTGATCTTCTCGTAGCCCTCGTACAGGGCGAACAGGCCGCCGCCGAAGAACAGCACCACCGAGACCAGGAAGGCGTAGAAGTACCGCTCGCGCCCGTAGCCGAAGGGGTGGTCCGGGGTGGGTCCGCGTTTGGCGCGGGACTGGCCGAGCAGCAGCAACCCCTGGTTGCCGGAGTCGGCGAAGGAATGGATGCCCTCGGCGAGCATCGAGGACGAGCCGGTGAAGAAGAACGCCACGAACTTGGTGACGGCGATCCCCAGGTTGGCGGCCAGCGCCGCGTAGGTGGCCTCCTGCGAACCCTTACCGCTCACGCCGTCCCCGCAACCGGTGCTCGTGCGGGCTGTCGGGTCATCACTGTCCTCCCGGGCCGTCGTCTCTGTTGGATGCGTGCCTTTGCCCCGTGGGCCCGCGTCCACACCTTGATCCCGCGTCCAGGTCGCCGTGCACGGCGTGCATTGATGCGCGTCATGCATCTTTGTAGGGTGGAACGGCCGCATCCGAGAGAACAGGACGTGCCGATGAGCGACACCAGCCTGACCGACGACTCCCCGGGCGCCGGCCCCACGGCGATGCGCCGCATCCTGCCCGCCGACCTGGTCGAGCGCGGCCGCTGCCCGTTCGACCCGCCGCCGGGCCTGCGGGAGCGGCGCGGCCAGGACCCGGTCCAGCCGGTGCGGCTGCTCAACGGCGCCCAGGCATGGCTGGTCACCGGCTTCGACGAGGCCCGCACCGTCCTGTCGGACGCCCGCTTCAGCGCCGACCGGGTCCGCCACCGCGAGGCCACGTCGTTGCAGCCGCACGAGGTGGCCGAGCAGGCGGCCGGCACCCTCCAGCCGGGCCCGCCGGTCGAGAGCCGCGAGGACGGCTTCTTCGTGTTCATGGACCCGCCCGAGCACACGCGCATCCGCCGGCTGCTGACCGGCCAGTTCACCGTCCGTCGCATGCGGGAGCTGGAGTCGCGGGTCACCGAGATCGCGGTCGAGCACATCGAGGCGATGCGGGCGGCCGGCCCGCGGGCCGACCTCGTGCCGGCGTTCGCGCTGCCGCTGCCCTCCCTGGTCATCTGCGAGCTGCTCGGCGTCGACTACGCCGACCGCGCCGAGTTCCAGGAACGCACCTCCGTAGGGCTGAACGCCAACTCCACCGCCGAGGAGCGGGCCGTCGCGGGCGCCGAGCTGTACGCGTTCATGCAGCGCCTGGTGGCCGCCAAGCGTGCCGAACCGGCCGACGACCTGCTGTCGGGGCTCGTCCACGAGGCCGACCCGCCGCTGACCGACGCCCAGCTCGTGGACGTCGCCCTCGTCCTGCTCGGCGCCGGCCACGAGACCACCGCCAACATGCTGGGCCTGGGCGCGTTCGCCCTGCTGGAGCATCCCGACCAGCTCGCCGCCCTGCGGGAGGACCCCTCCCTCGTCGACAACGCGGTCGAGGAGCTGCTGCGCTTCCTGAGCATCATCCAGCTCGGCGTCAGCCGGGTCACGACCGAGCCCGTCACGCTGGGCGGCGCCGACCTCCCGGCCGGTTCGACGGTCGTGATCGCCACGCCGGAGGTCAACCGCGACCCCCGCCACTGGCCCGACGCCGACCGGTTCGACGTCGACCGCGCCCGCGTCCCGCACCTGGCCTTCGGGCACGGCGTGCACCAGTGCCTGGGCCAGCAGCTCGCCCGGGTCGAGATGCGCATCGGGCTCAAGGAGCTGATCACGCGTCTGCCCGGCCTGCGGCTGGCCGTACCGGCCGAGCAGGTGCCGGTGCGCAACGAGATGCTGATCTTCGGCGTGCACTCCCTGCCCGTCACCTGGTCCTGACCGGGCCGGACCCCATAATGGGGACCGTGGTGAAGGAGGCCGGGGTGGTTCAGCTCGCATCGGGCGGCGGGGAGCCCGCGTCGCCGGCCGTCGGCCGCCGCGAACGCAAGAAGCAGGCCACCCGCGCCGCCCTCCGCGAGGCGGCGCTCCGGCTCTCCCTGCGCCACGGCGTCGCGAACGTGACCGTCGAGCAGATCGCCGACGAGGCCGACATCGCGTTGCGCACCTTCTTCAACTACTTCTCCAGCAAGGAGGAGGCGGTCGTGGCCTCGCTGGCCGCCGCCGCCCAGGAGCTCATCACCCGGTTCAGGGCCCGGCCGCGCACCGAGCCGGTCCTGCGGGCGTTCCGCGAGGCCGTGCTGGCCGTCATGAACGAGAGCGACGCCGCCGGCCGCGACCACGTCCGGGCCCTGCAGCTCGTACGGGCGGCGCCCACGCTGGTGCCCCAGCAGCTGGCCGTACTGGCCGCGCAGGAGCAGGCCCTGGCCGAGGCGATCGCCGAGCACATCGGCCACCCCGCCCCCGGACGGCCCGGCGACACCGGCTATCCCCTCCTGTGCGCGTCCGCCGCGTTGACGGCGCTCCGCGTCGTCCTGGACCAGTGGCTCCGGCAGACCGCGGCCTCCGCCCGGCCGCCGGACACGGCCCTGCTCGCGCGGCAGATCGACACGGCCATCGGCCAGCTCGCGTCCGGCCTCGACCACCCCGGCCACGACGCCCCGTAGCGCCCGCCCGGTCGAGAACTGAAGCTGATTACCGGAAAGAGAGTTCGTTATATGGTGGTGAGTGATCGAACTCCTCTGCGCCTGCCCGGCAGCCGACCGTGAAGTGAGCAGCCAGCGTGCCCGACGACCGTCCCTCCACCTGGACCTTCCTCACCCACCACGCACGCGTCCTGATGGAGATCGCCAGAGATCCCGAGACCCGGCTGCGCGACATCGCCGCCCGCATCGGCATCACCGAGCGGGCCGTCCAGGGCATCGTCTCCGACCTGCACGAGGGCGGCTACCTCAACCGCGAGCGCGTGGGCCGCCGCAACCACTACAGCCTCAACCTCGACCGCGGCTTCCGCTACCCGACGGAGGCCGGCATGCCGGTCCGCGCCCTGATCGACATCTTCGCCCAGCACGACCTCCCCACCCGCCACGACCCCGGACCTTGAAGGTCCTGCGGCAAGCAGGCGAACTCCCCGAAGGCGCCCCCCTGACCATCAGCTGACGCCACCGCCGACATCACGGAAGACCGGGCGACGGCGATGCCGCGCTAAGATCGCGTCCCGTGCAGCCGGACGGTTTATGGCGAATTATCAGGATCGGATTGGTAGGTCTGGTCCTTGCGGCGACGGTCGTGGGACTGATGATCGGCGACTCCTGGCTCTGGGTGGCCGTCGAATGGTCGCCACCGGCTCAGCTGAGGTTCTACGCGCCCGACGGGTTCGACACCCTGACGACGGTGACGCTGCTCGCGGCGGCCCCGGTGAAGGCCGTGCTCCTGTGGCTGATCCTGCGTGCCCCCGCACCGGGCCCGCTGGACAGCCGGGCGAAGGCGCTGCGCCTGCTGCTGTGTCTGGCGGTGGCGTACATGCTCGTGCTGTGGTTCGCGATCGCGCTGCTCCCCGACGTGGTCGGCGCGGCGTTCCGGCTCGCGCTGTGGACCTCGATCGACGTCCTGTACCTGCTCGTCATCCGCTGGCGGTCCTGGGCGCTGCGCACGGCGGCCGGGGCGGTGTTCGCGGTCGATCTGACCGGGATGGCCAACGAACTGCTCGACGAGCTCGACCTCCCGGAGCTCGGCTCGGGCGGCATCGTCGGACCGGTCCTGATGCTGAGCGGAGCGGCGGCGACCGTCATCACGGTCCTCGGGCAGTGGCGCGACGGACGGTGGAGCCGCGGCACGCTGATCGCCGGGTGGTCATCGGTGGGCGTCTGGGCGTTGGTGATCCCGCTCAACCTGCTCTTCGCGGAGATCTTCGGCGGCAGTCTGGCGACGACCGTCGTGATGGACGCGGTGGGGCTCGTCAGCCTCGTCTGGCTCGCCGCGACCGCCCGTGAACTGCCCACCGACGACCGCCTGGCGGATCTTCCGCCCGCGCGGCGGCGGGCGGTCCGCGTCGCGGTGGCGGCCGTGGTCGTGCTGCCGGTCATCGCGGCGATCCACCCGGAGCAGAACGCGTACCGCACCTACACCGGCACCTACACCGGCACGTCGCCGGGCTGCTACGACCGGCCCAGCTTCGGCGACCTCGAACCCGCGGAACGCGACGCCGCGTTCCTGTGCCTGGCGCGCAGCACAACTGCCGGGATCCCGCCCATGTTCCCGGACAACCTGTCGGACCAGGCGATCCTCGCGTACGGGCGGGCGCTGTGCCGCGCCAAAGACCGTGACGAGCAGGAGGTGATCCTGAAGCGGGCCGGGAGCGCGCGGCCCACCTCGGGCGCGTCCCCGTGGGACCTCGTCTACGTCTGCCCGGAGATCGTCGGCGCGACCAATCCCGAACTGCTGCGGTCGACCGCGGAGACCAAGGCGGCGCACGACGCCTACATCGCCAAGGAGAACGCGAAGTGCCGCGATCCGTGGCCCCGGACGAAGGGGGTCGTCCAGGCCACGGCCAACTATTTCCTGTTCGTCGACGGCGATCCCGGCTACCTGGTCCACGACCCCGCGGACGAAGCCGCCGAAGTGGCGGCGGAACAGGCGACGGACAGGAGCTACGACGACAGCGCCGGCATCGGGGTGTCTCGCAGCGCGGCGCTCATCGGGCATGTCGAGGACGTCTCTGATCTGTGTCTCACGGTCAAGGCCCTCCGTACCGCGCCGCCACGGCGTACGGCCGGCTGGGATCAGGTCGACGAGGTGCCGATCGTCAGCCTCAGCGGCCGGCTCACCGTGCCCGAGAAGGGGGAGGGCGAGGTGGGCGCGGGCGCCCCGATGCCGAACCTGGCGATCGCGGGCAAGGGCGGCTACCGTCTCCGTGTCTACGTGCGGATCGGCGAGACGGGAGAGGAACACCTGGTCGTCGTGTTCCCGGGTACGTCGAGAAAGCGGCTCACGCTGAAGCCGTGAGCGGCGGCCGCCGGACGTCAAGCTCAACCGGCTGCGCCGCCTGTCGCTTCCCGGCGCTGGTCAGCCGGCCGGATGGGGTGTCGTCGTAGAGCGGGTCGGGGTCGGCGTGGACGGCACCCGCCGCCCCCTCGGTGGCGTAGGAGCCGGGTTCGATCAGGGTCACCTTGACGCCGAAGGCGGCGACCTCCTGGGCGAGGGCGCCGGCCGAAGTGCTCCTTGCCCGCTTCACGCTCTCGAAGACCGCGGCCCGTTCCGTCAGGTGTGTCAGGTCAGGCTGAACGCCGCCGCGCGATGGGCGACCCATTGGGCGTAGGTGAACGGCGGCCGTCCGGTGACGTCCTCGACGGTCGGCGACGTCTCGGCGGTCCTGCCGTCCAGCGCGGCGAGCCCATCGAGGTAGGCGTCGGCCACCTGCGGGGGCATGCCGCTGCCGACCAGCTGCCGCCGGGCCTGCGCGCGTGGCACCTCCTCGAAGCGCACCGGCCGGCCCACCGTCTCCGCGATGATCCGCACGCGGTCGATCTGGGTCAGCGACTGCGGTCCGGTCAGGAGGTACGCCTCACCGACCCGTGCGTCGAGCAGGGCTCGGACGGCGACCGCGGCGATGTCACGGGGATCGATCGCGGGTACCGCCGCGTTGCCGTGGACGCCGCGTACGACCTCCCCTTCGGCGAGCTGCCGGGCCCAGCTGAGGTCGTTGGTCATGAAATAGTCGGGACGGATGAAGGTCCACGGCACCCTGGAGGCGGCGACGGCCCGTTCGAGCCGCAGATGCTGCTCGCCGATCAGCCCGGGTGTGGCGTAGGTGACGGCCGCCGACGACAACAGGACGACCTGCCGCAGCTCGACCTGCCTGGCCGCCTCCAGGAAGCCGTCGACGGCGTCGTGGAGGGGGAACAGGAAGGCCCGGTCGATTCCCGTCAGCGCCGCGGGAAGCGTGTCCGGCCGGGTCAGGTCACCGACCACCACCTCGACCTCGTCGGGGAACGGGTGGCGGGTGGGGTCACGGGTGAGCACGCGGACCGGCTCCCCCGCTTCCAGGAGCTGGTGGACGATGTCGGCGCCGACGTTTCCTGAGGCGCCGGTGACCAGGATCATGATCGATCTCTCTTTCTCTTCTCGGGGCCGGGCCGGTCAGGGCCTTCTGAGTGCCGCCACGTCGAACTCCAGCGTCACATTCCTGGCCACCAGGCCGGCGGCGGCGGACCAGTGCACGCCCCAGTCCTTGCGGTTGATCGTGGCGCCGCCCTTGAGCTGGAGCCGGAGGTCGCCCGACGGGTCGTGCTCGGCGGACGTCAGTTCGAGGTTCACGGTGATCGGGTTGCGCACGCCGCGGATGGTCAGGTCCCCGGTGAGTTCGAAGGCGGTCGCGCCGATCTGCCGCACCTCACTTGAGGTGAAGGTGATGGCCGGGTGCTCGGCGAGGTTCAGGTACTTGTCCCGCAGGTACTCGTCGCGCTTCGGGTTGCCGCTCTGGATGCTCGCGCTCTGGACGGTGAGCTGGACGGCCGACCTTGCCGGGTCGCCGCCGTCCAGACGTGCGTGCCCCTCGAAGTCGTCGAACCGTCCGCGGACCTCGGGGCCGATCGTGTGCCGGGCGACGAAGCCGATCCGGGTGCGGGCCAGGTCGAGGGTGTAGTCGCCGGTCAGGTCGCTGAGCACGAAGGTGGTCGTCATGCTGGTCTCTCCTGGATGCGTCGGGGGGATCAGGCGTTGAGCGGCGAGCCCGGCAGCGGCGTGGAGTCGAGGTACCTGACCTCGTAGACGCGCTCGGCGAACCTCCACCCTTCGCGGGTGCGCTGGTAGCGGTCGTGGTAGAGGGCGAAGTTCAGGTGCGAGCTGCCGTCACGCATGCGTCCGAACTCCTGGATGTAGGCCCGGCCGGTCGCGGTGTCGCCGTCGATCCGGATGATGCCGGGGTGGACGTTCTGCACGAAGAACTCCCAGAGTCCCTGGCCCCACCTGACCCCTTCGCGGATCTGCTCCCTGCCGAGGAACTCCTTGCCGATGTGCGGCCAGCGCATGGCGGCGTCGGGGACGAACAGCGAGGCGAGGCGGTCGTAGTCGCGCATCATCACCGCGTCGGTGAGCTCGCCGCGCAGCGCCTCGATCTCGACGCGGTCGGCGACGGCCTGCATGTCGCTCATCGGAATCCCTGCCTTGTCGATGTGTTCCTGAGGTGCTTCGCCACCTTCCAGGTGGTGACGTGTTCATCATCAGCGCAGGTCAGAGGCCGATCAATGTAAGGTTCGTGGGGCGATGCATAACATGGGGGTTATTCATGGAGTTACGGGACATCGAGATCTTCCTGACGCTCGCCGAAGAGCTGCACTTCGGCCGCACCGCCGAACGGCTTCACGTGTCCCAGGCGCGTGTCAGCCAGGCGATCAGCAAGCAAGAACGGCAGATCGGCGCGGCGCTGTTCGACCGCACCAGCCGGCGCGTGGCGCTGACCCCGATCGGCCGACGGCTCCGCGAGGATCTGCAGCAGGCCTACGACCTGCTGCGGGAGGGCCTGGCCCGCGCCCAGGCGGCAGGTCAGGGCACGGGCCGCACCCTCCGATTGGGCGTGTTCGGCCACGCCGGGCACGAGCTACAGCCTCTCGTGGACGCCTTCCGCGCCCGTCACCCCGGCGGCGACGTGCAGTTCAGCGAGGTCACCGGCGGCGACCCGTTCGCCGCGCTGCGGGCCGGGGAGGCCGACGGGCACGTGTTGTGGTTGCCCGTGGCCGAACCGGACCTCTCCGTCGGGCCCACCGTGCTCACCAGCGGCCGGGTGCTGGCAGTGGCCGAGGGCCATCCGCTCGCCGAACGCGGCAGCGCCTCCCTGGAGGATCTCGCCGACAACCACGTCATCGACCTCGGGCCTCGTGCACCTGACTACTGGGTCGCGTCAATGGTTCCGTTTCGTACGCCGCTCGGCCGTCGTGTCCCCCGGGGGCCCATCGCGCGTACCTTCCACGAGATCCTCGCTCTGGTCGCCGCCGGGCACTGCGTCCACCCGCTGGGCGAGATCGCCGCCCGCTACAACCGCCCTCCCGGCATCGTCTTCGTGCCCCTCACCGACGCTCCCGCTCTACAGTTCGCCCTGATCTGGCCGTCCGGCATCGACAACCCGGCCATCCGGGCCCTGGCCCGGACCGCCGCCGACCTCGGTCCCATCGCGCTGGACGCTCCTCACGGTGCTTGACGAGGGAAGGTCACGGGCACGGTCGCCGAGGTCGCGCCGACGGCCCTGCCGCGCCGTCGGCGGGACAAGGGCGACAGCGACCACGACCAGGCCGATCCCGACGAACTCGACAGCGGTCAGGACGGTACCGGAGAACAGCAGATCCAGCAGTGCGGTGACGGGTGGCACGCAGTAGAACAGGCTGGTCACCCGGGCGACTTCACCGGCCGCGACCATCAAGTACAACAATGCGGCTGCGCCGACCGAAACGACCACGATCATCCAGCCGAGCGCGAGGAAGAAGGCCGGATGACTGGTCAGGTGCAGCCCACCCGTGCACGCCGTGATCACGGCGAACGCCGCCGAACTGATGGTGCATTGAATCGCCAGTGCCGCCCAGGTGCCCACGCCCACGGATCGGCCTTGGACGATGGTGGCGACGGTGATGGCCCCTAATGCGAGAAAGGCGAAAAGGAATCCCGAAAGCGTACCGGTCTCACTGGCCCGGGACGTCGAACCGAACGCCGGACCAACCGTCAGTATGACACCGAGGAGACCGATCAGCAGCCCTGTCCGGAATCGGCGGTCATGACCCGGACGGGTGAGCAGCGTGGTGAAGATCGGCTGTGTCCCCAGCACGACGGCGATGATGTGCACCGCAACGGAGGCACGACGACACCCGAACTGTGGAACGCCGAGGCGCGGCCGAGCGTCGCCGCGGAGGTCGGCTCGGTCGATGACTGGCAGAGCAACATCGCCGCGAACAACGGTGTGGGCATCACCCCGGCATCGAGCACCCGCCTGCATCCGCACGCCGAGATCGTCTACATTTCCCTGATCGACGCGCCCTCGGTGCCGGTGTTTCTCGCGTGGGCCCCCAATTCCCGACACCCCGCCCTGTCGGACTTCAGCCGGGTGGCACACGCCGTCGTACACGGCGCCCCCGACTCGTGACCTCTGGTGCCGCGCCCCTCAGAGCACTGCGCCATCACCCACGGAACAGCGACGGAACAAGAACAGAGCTTGGAGGCGGCTGTGGCGATACCGAAGAAGGGCTCACGGCTCATCACCGTCGACGGCACCGTCTTCCGCTGGCGCGTGCGCCACAAGCCGACCTACGACGAGGGCATGGCCTGGTCACCCCTCAGCTTCGCAGTCGAGCGAGCCGAGGAGCCGGGAGCCGTTCTCATGGTGTCACTCCCCTACGCCCGGCCGGACAACTGGCTAGGAGAGCGAGCGATCGCGATCCGTCCTGCTCTCGTCGTCGGATGCATCCGGCGAGCCGCCTCAGCATCTGATCCGAGCTTCCCCTTTCTTCGGGGCATGATTCCGCAAGGTGACGGCATCGAAGACTTCGCTCGACGCCTTGGCACCGTTGGCGTTGGCATCGTCCTCGTCGGAGACCTCCCGCAGATCCGTCCACGGCACCACGCCCGGCAGGCGGCTGCTGCGTGACCTGCCTGGCACGCCGCCTTGGCGCGCGAGGAGGTCGAGGTCGTCGGAGACCGGTGAAGCTGACCCCGGCTCGGCACGCCGAGCCGGACGGGGTGTCGGCCTGGATGCCGCCGTTCAGGCGTCATGACGGATCGGGTCAGGCATGCCCGCCGGCGTGTGCGTGCGCGTCGAGGAGGTGCGCGACCGCTTCGGTCACCTGTACGGCGAACGGGATGTGCAGCCATTCGTCCGGCACGTGCACGTTCGAGTCCGCACCGAGCGCGCCCGTGACGACGAACTGCGCCCGCGGGTACCGCCTGCCGAGCATCTCCATGAAGGGGATCCCGCCGCCGATGCCCATGTTCTGGCACGGCTTCCCGAACACGCGATCACCGACCTGCCGCAACGCCGAGGCCAGCCATGGGGCCGGCGCCGGCGCGTGCCAGCCGTTCAGGACCATGAAGTCGCCGACCTCGACCTGCGCCCCGTACGGCACGTCGGTCGTGAGGATCTTCTCCAGCGCGGCCCGCGCCGCCTCGGCGTCGGCCGAGGGCGGCAGGCGGAAGCTCAGCCGGAAGGAGGTCCAGGGCCGCAGCACGGCGCCCGCCACCGCGGGGTCCGGGAGCCCGCCGGCGCCGGTCACGGACAGGGTCGGCCGCCAGGTGTTGTTGAGGACGAGCTCGACGTCATCGTCGGACACTCGCCTCATCTCCGGCAGCAGCGGCAACCGGGGCACGGCGACCTCCGGATGGAGCGCGACGAGCGCCGCCGCCTCCGCCCGCCGTTCCTCCGGGATGGGCACCACCATCTCGGCCACCTTGACCTCACCGGTCTCCGAGTCCTCCACCCGATCGAGCAGCCGGCGCATGACACGGAACGAGCTCGGCACGATGCCGCTCCCGAGCCCGGAGTGGATGCCCGTCTCGAGGACGCGCACCGTGACGGTCGCCTGCACCGCGCCGCGCAGGCTGGACGTCAGCCACAGCCGCTCGTAGTCTCCGCCGCCCGCGTCCAGGCAGACCACCAGCGACACCTCGCCGAGCCGGTCGGCGAGATGCTCCAGGTACGCGGGCAGGTCCGGGCTGCCGGACTCCTCGCCAGTCTCCAGAAGCAGGACCGCCCGCGCGTGTTCGCCGCCTGCCCCGCGTACGGCCTCCAGCGCGGTCGTGGCGGCGTAGCCCGAGTACCCGTCGTCGGCGGCACCGCGGCCGTAGAGCCGGTCGTCGCGGATCACTGCCTGCCATGGGCCCAGGCCCTCCGACCAGTCACCCAGCGGCGGCTGCTTGTCGAGGTGCCCGTACAGCAGGACGGTCCCGGTCGCCGCCGCGCCCGGCGTCGCGGGCACGTCCACGAACAGGAGCGGGGCACGGCCGTCGAGCTGCACGACGTCGCACCGCGCGTCGGGCAGGCCCCGCGACGCCACCCAGCCCCGCACATGCTCGACGGCGGCCAGCAGATGACCGTGCTCCTCCCAGGCGGCGTCGTAGGCGGACGACACGGCCGGAATCTCGATCAACCCGGTGAGGCTGGGCAGCACGTCCGTCGCCCAGGCCTCACTGATCGATTCGCGAAGTTTCTGATGGTCCATGCGGTAATACTGGCGCAACCCCCGCGCCTCTCACGCACGGCGAGCGCGACGGCCCAGCCAGAAGCTGTCGGCCCCGTACTCCATGATCGGCCGTCGCTCACCGGGAGCAGGCCGGACAGGACCTCTCCCTTGGAGAACAACTCGATCAGTTGGAACGTATGGGGCAACAGGCTCAATCACGAAGGCCGTTCCCCTCTGGGACGGCCTTGGCCGGCTTGGGATGGCGCCCATATCAACGGATCGCAACTTCACCGTTACTCACAGCTCATAAGATCGGCGTCATGGCAGACATCGTCATTTGGGCGAAGCCCTTCGAGCCGCAGAATCACAACCCAGACACGAAGGGGCGCAAGGGCCTCTGCGATTGGCATGAGATGACTTTGAGGCGGGGTCCGTGTCCGCACAGGCCGTACGCAAGCGTGAAGATCAGGCACGAGGAGGCGGACCGCGAGTTCACGCACTCGGCATGTATCGAGGCACTCAATGAGATCTCGCAGCGCTACGGCTTCCCCATCCCCCAGCAGTAAAGCGAGCGCCTGGAGAACAGCTGATGCCGTAGCTGTACCTGGCAGCTCCACAAGATCGACAAGGCCACTTCCCGATCACGGGTAGTGGCGTTTGACCTCGAGTGGAGCCAAGGAGATACGAACTCCCGACATCTTGCTTGCAAAGACGAACACCGATCATGCCCGACCTGCGAAGACGCAGCTCACGGCACTGATCGCGTTCTCCGTGACTTCCCGCTGTTCCCCTGGTTCCCCGCCCTGGCGGGCACACGACGGGCACGGCTTGAGAACCTTCGCGCGGACGCGCACACCTTCGCCCGCCTGACCATCCCGCCTGCCGTCGATAAGCACTATTTGAGTGGTTCGGCGTGTGCCCTACATCGGTGGATGGCATCGTGGGCCCATGGGGAAGGATCTTGTCCGGGGCGCTGGTGTTGGGCTGGTGGTAGGCCTCGGGCTCGGGTATCCGGTGTCGCGGTTGTACGAGGACGACATAGAGACGTACACGGTCATGCCCTTGGTGGCTGTGGGCGTAGTGCTGGTCGTTCCCGTCGGATGGCTGCTTGCCAGAATGCTGAGGATTGCGCATCCGATCCGCAGCGCGTTGCTAGCGCCCTTGTTGTTGTTGGTGTTGAAGAACGCGGTGGATCTGGCCGTGCCGAGCCCCCGTCCCCATCTGGCCTTGCTCGGATTCACCGTCCTGGCCATGGCGAGTTATGCGAGCGCCGCCGGATTGGCGAGTACAGCGTCGCTGATACCCCAGGTCATCGCGGCCGTGGTCGTGTGCGCGTGCGTGATCACGACGACGACGATCCATCAACAGCGAACGGCGGCTCGGAAACAGCAACTCCGCAAAGACTTGATCGCCTCCTACAACGAGTCCCTTCCCCTGGCGGTGCCTGACGTAGTCCCGGGACGCACACTGGTCAACGTATGGACCATCTCCGACGACGTCCTGGCACTCGACTACGCCAAGGACCGACAGAGCGAGCCCGACGTATTCGTCCGTATCAGCAGCAGCGGGGATCCACGCAAGGCGTGTACGGCGTGGGAAAGGGGCTCTGAGTCCTGCGAGCGGCTGGCGGCGGATCGATGGCTGTCCAAGAAGGAGGCGAACGGCAGAATGGTGCTGTTCGCCAGGGTCGGGCGCCGGCTTGTTGAGGTCGACTCAACCACTCTGAGTCTCAACGAGACCCTTGCCGCAGGGAGCAAGCTGCGTGCGATCAGCGCGGAGTACCTCGTCGACTTCGAGCCTCCGCAGAGATGATCGTCAGTCAGCCGCCATACGCTAAGTCACCGGTCATGGTGGGAGATCGTATGCCGAGCGCCGTAGCCGAAGGAAGCAGGCGGGGGCGCGTCCATGGTTGGTGCGTTCGGTCGGTACGGCGCGGCAGGTGTCCGGCGGCCGGCCCGGTGTCCCGCCGCCGTCCGGGACCGGCCTCCAGGCCGCATGCCCGGCCGGCGGGCGGCAGAGGGCCGGGCACGGCGGCGCGGCGCGCCGCCGCTTGATCGAGGAGCGACGCATCGCGTGCGTCCGCCTCGGGCGCAATGTCCGCATCCCAGAGGCGGCCCTTGAGGCGTTCATTTCGGCGGGACTTGTCGAGCCGGTCACCGCGCGGCGTGGGAGCGCTGTGTGATGGCCGACGCCCCGGAGGAGAAGCCTCGCCGTTCGAGCAAGAGAAAGCCCGCCAAGCGGGCCGGCCACAGCGTCGATGTTCTGCTTCGGGGCTATGCCAATTGCATGGACGGTCAACAGGGCATATGACTACCAAGCCCAACGACGCGTTGACGGGTAGTCCTGATCAATCCGCTTTCGGCCCCGGCTTGACCGGGGCTCATTTCTTGCGCGCTTCTTGCGGAGCAAGATATTCCCGCCGGTTTCGCCGTGCGGCTGGCGTGGCTCAGCAAGCAGGACCAGCCCTGTGGATGAGCCATGTCCGCCGCCCTGCCATAGCACTGGACTGAGCAGGGTGTTCTAGATAGACCAATTCCGACACTTCGGTTGCCTGATGCTTCGAGTAATTGTGCAATTGTTGTCCGGCTTGCGAGGGAGTCGTGTATGACACGAGAGCAACTGGAGCAGGCGTTACGTGGCGCCGAGGCGCTGGCGGAGCAGGCGAGGGCTGATCTCGATGGCGCTGTGGCACTCATGTCGCAGAGTGTCTGGACGGGACCAGCTGCGGATCAATTCGGCCAGGAACTGGCGGGGCAGCGTCAGGCCGTCATGGGGGCGTTCACTACGGCGATCAGTGAGCTACGTATGCTCCTGGCCCGCACTCCGGCCGATGCACCACAGTAAGCCATGAGCGACTTAGAGGGCATGGTGCCTGACGGGGTCAGGGCTCTGATGGGGAGGCTGCGCCGGGCCGAGTCGTCGCTGGAGGCAGCAGCGGAGGAGTTGTGGGGGCTCCTACTGGAAGCTGGGTTGTCGGGTACCCCCGCACATGCTGTACGGCAAGCAGCCGGGTGGGCAGGCCAGCAAGTCCCCGGGATCAATCAGCGCGTGCTGCTGTTGGAGCGGATGGAGCAGGTACGGCCGGACCTCTTCCAAGGGGGAAGGGCCATGACGGTCGACGCCGAGACCTTTGCCCCCGGTAAGCCGCTGCCGCTCATGGGTGATGTCGGGGACAGGTTGGGACAGATGTTCCAAAGCGCTCTCGACCTCAATCAGAACTCGGGCTTCTCGGCAGCGGAGATGGCCAAGGGCGCAGTGGAGGCCGTAGGTGGTCTGGTGGACATGGCCTCCACTTATTCCACCGTCCGGCTTGTCGTGGATCCAGCGGGCTGGGCACAAGACCTTGAAGACCTGGGCAGCGGCCTGGCGCATGGAGTCCAACACCCGATCGAGTTGGGTAAGGCGCTGCTGGACTGGGACACGTGGGCCACCAACCCCGACAGGGCCTTCGGTCGGCTGGTGCCGGACATGCTCATGGCGGCGGCGTCGGCGGGTTCGAGTGGCGCGGCCTCGGGTGCTGTAAAGGGGGCCCGTGCAGTCGACCAAGCCTCCCGCGCTTTGGACAAAGTGGCTGGAGCGGGCAAGGCAGCAGCAAAGATCACCGCTGACGGAGGTTGGGAATGGAAGGGCCTGCGGCTCGAGCCAGAGGTCAACCGTCGAGTGACTGAGGTGTTCTCCGGATTACGGCAGGCCGAGCAGGACGTGTCGGCCAACATGCGGATGAACGCAGGGGAGTTGGGCGCGAAGATGGAAGGCTATCCGGAATTCGTACTGAAGAGTGAGGATCGCTTCAAAGAGAAGCTGGCCAAGCAGGTCGCTGAGCGCCCTGATCTGCCGCTGGACAAGCTGTTAGGAAACATCCCTGACGGCATCAGATATACCTTCAGCCTTTCTGATGACCGCTACACCTCTGGGGTGACACGTGCGAGACAACTGCTGGAGCACCAAGGTTACGAGCTGATCCTGCAGAAGCCTTCCTGGAGCAACCCGGGAAGCTACAAGGGTATCAATACGAGGTGGCGGGATCCGAAGAGCGGCCACCTGTTCGAGGTGCAATTCCACACCCCCAGCAGCTGGCAGGCTAAGCAGTCGACACACGACGCTTATGAGAAGATTGAGGACCCGACAACTCCACCTGAAGAGATCACGCGCTGGGAAAGGTATCAGGAGGAGGTATTCTCCGCGGTTCCGGTGCCGCCAGGCGCACGCGACATCCCCTCCTTCACGAAGGTCAACCCACCTAGATGAACGAACATGTGCAGTACTACGCGATGGTCCTTCTGGACGGCCCCGACAGCCCGGAAAGCCCTGGCGGGCTCGCACGCCGACGCGTGCTGGAAAACGGCACCCAGGTTGACGAAGCCCTACACCGGGACCTCCAATGGCATCCAACACGCGAGATCAAGCACTGGGAAGTGGGCAATGCAGTCGGAGATCTTGTGGAAATCAGTCAGGCGCAGGCGGAGAAGGTGATCGCATCGTTCCAGCAGAAGTTCGGCCCAAAAGCCCCCTGACGCTGGTGGAAGCAGCGAAGCGATTTGCCGACGGAAGGCTGGACAGCGTGGCCCTCCACGAGGTCTTCCGCCTCTCACCAGTGTTCTGCGAGGCTCCATCCGTACCCGGCTTCTTTGCCAGAGAAGTGACCGGCCGCAGCATCATCCCGATCTTCAGCTCACTCGCTGCTCTGGCCGGGTTCACCGAGCATCGGGCCTGGTTCCGCACGAAAGGGGACGATCTACTTACCCAGCTCCCCGGCAGATGCCACCTTCTCCTCGACCCAGGCACTGACCACGCCCTCCATCTGCGCGCCGATGCCATCCAGCGGGTCGCGATACAGACTCAACGCCCATAAGGATTGGGATTACGGAGTCTGAGAGGAATGCCTCCGGCCGTACCGCCCTGATCCGGTCCATGGGAGACAGTGCCCGCATTATTCCTATACGCGAAGATGGCAGCGAAATCCTCCTCTCGATTGAGAGTAGTCGCTTTAACTCGACGTCATACCACGTCCAGGGTGTGGCCGCACGACCGGGAGCGCGTCGTACCGCTGCCCGATCGGACGGCAGAGGCCGTCCAGCGGCACGTCTCGGTCTACCGTCCGCTGGGCTGTTCCCTGCCCTGGGAGAGGCTGGATGGCAAGCCCCGCACCCACAACCTGCTCTTCCGCTGGACGGATGACCGCCACATCAGCTGCCGGACCTACAGCGGGACCATTTGAGCCTCGAACACAAGACAGCGAACCCCGCCTCCCAGGAACCGGTAGGCAGGGTTTTCGCATGTCAGGGGCTACTTGGCGAGTTGGCGGGCGATGACCAGGCGCTGGATCTGGTTCGTGCCCTCGAAGATCTGCATGATTTTGGCTTCGCGCATGTAGCGCTCCACCCGGAATTCCCTGGTGTAGCCGTAGCCGCCGAAGACCTGGACCGCGTCCGTCGTGACCTTCATGGCGGTGTCCGTGGCGACCAGTTTGGCCACGCTGGCCTGCCTGCTGTAGTCGAGGCCGGCGTCGCGGCGGCGGGCCGCGTCCAGGTACGTGGCCCGTGCGCTGTCCACGCCCGCCGCCATGTCGGCGAGCAGGAAGCCGAGGCCCTGGTGGTCGATGATGCGCTTGCCGAACGTCTGCCGTTCCTTGGCGTAGGCGACGGCCTCGTCCAGGGCGGCCTGGGCGAGGCCGACGGCGCAGGCGGCGATGCCGAGCCGGCCGGAGTCGAGGGCGCTGAAGGCGATCTGCAGGCCCTGGCCCTCCTCGCCGATCAGCCGGTCGCCGTCGATGACGGCGCCGTCCCAGTGGGCGCTGGTGGTGGGCACGGCGTGCAGGCCCATCTTCTCCTCGGGGCGGCCGAACGTCAGGCCCTCGGCCGCGCCGGGCGCGACGAAGCAGGAGATGCGCTCGCCGGTACGGGCGAACAGGGCGTAGAAGTCGGCGATGCCGCCGTGGGTGATCCACGCCTTGTTGCCGGTGATGCGGTAGTCGCCGCTCTCGGTGCGCTCGGCGCGGCAGGTGAGCGCGCCGGCGTCCGAGCCCGCCTGCGGCTCCGACAGGCTGTAGCCGCCGACGATCCGTCCGGCCAGCATGTCGGGGAGCCAGCGTTCGCGCTGCTCGGCGGTGCCGTACGCGGCCACGGGGAAGCAGGCCAGCGTGTGCACGCTCGTCGCCACCGCGACCGCCGCCCAGCGTGCCGCCAGTTCCTCGATCACCTGGAGGTACACCTCGTACGGCTGCCCGCCGCCGCCGAACTCCTCAGGGTAGGGCAGGCCGAGCAGCCCGGCGGCGCCGAGCGTGGCGAACAGCCCCTCGGGGTACGTCTCCGCGCGCTCGTGCTCGTCGACCCGGCGCGCGAGCTCCTTGTCGGCGATGTCCCGGGTCAGCTCGATCAGGTCCTTGGCGTCCTGGTCGGGGAGCAGGCGGTCAACGGTCACGACGACTCCTTGGGTGCGGCTTCGGCGAGGCGGGCCAGGGCGGTCGCCGCCCGCTCACGGAACTCGGCGACGCGGGCGAGCTTGATGTCCTCGTACCCGCGGATCGACTCGGGAAGGCCGGCGATCTCGGCGACGGCGTCGATCGTGCCGGGGGTCAGCCGGGCGAGGGCGGCGCGCATGAGATCACGATATTCGGTGATCAGTTCCCGTTCGACCCGGCGGACCTCGGCCTGGCCGAACACGTCGAAGGCGGTCCCGCGCAGCACGCGTGCGGCACGCAGGCCGCGGAACAGCGTCGGCGCGCTGCGGCGCAGCCGGATCTTGCGCTTCATGCCCATCGCGCGCAGCAGCGGGGGGTGCAGCAGCACGGACACGACCGCGTCGGCGCCGTACTCGCGTTCGCGCCTGGCCTGCTCGTCGGGGTCGAGGTGCAGGCGGGCGACCTCGTACTCGTCCTTGTAGGCCATGAGCTTGTGCAGGGAGCGGGCGTAGGCGAGCCCGACACGCGCGCCGGCCTCCTCCCCCGCACGCCCGGCCGCCTCGGCGATCACGCGCCTGACCTCGGTCTCGTACGTACGGGCGTAGGTCGCGTTCTGGTAGCCGGTCAGGTCCGTCACCCGCAGGGCCAGCGTCTCCTCCAGGCCGGGCGCGGGCCGCTCGGCGGGTTCGGCGAGCGCGGCCCGGCGTACCGCCTCGCGGTCGGCGACGGCGGCCCGGCCCCAGCGGAAGGCCGCGAGGTTCTGCTCGACGGCGGCCTTGTTGAGCCTGATCGCCGCCTCGACCGACGCGGCCGAGACGGGCAGGCAGCCGTGCTGGTACGCCGCCCCGACCAGCAGCATGTTGGCCGGCATGTGGTCGCCGAACAGCGCTTCGGCCAGCTCGTGGGCGTCGAGGTAGAGGTTGTCCCCACCCTCTGTGGCCGACTCCAGCCTGACCACGGCGTCGGCGGAGGAGCCGGGCAGGGCGACCCGTCCGGTGACCATGGCGGCGGTAGGCACGACCGAGGTGTTCACCACGGCGACCGTACGGCCGGGCGCGGCGACGGCGAGGTTGGCGTCGGCGGCGGCCCCGAGCAGGTCGAACCCCAGCAGCACGTCGGCCGTGCCGCGCGAGGCCCGCACCGAGCCGTCCACCGGCCGCTTGGCGATGCGCACGTCGCTGACGACCGGGCCGCCCTTCTGCGCGAGGCCGGTCTGCTCGATGCCGGCGGCGTGCAGGCCGTCGAGGTGGGCGGCCATCTGGAGGATCTGCGAGACCGTGACGACCCCAGTGCCGCCGATTCCGGGCATCCGGATCAGCGTCTCGGCGTCGCCGTCGAGCCTGACGACCGGATCGGGCAGCGGCACGGGCAGCGGCGGCAGCTCGCGCGGCGCCCTGGTGCCCGGCTCGACCAGCAGGAACGACGGGCAGTCGCCCTTGAGGCAGCTCAGGTCGGAGTTGCACGACGGCTGGTGGATGCGGGTCTTGCGGCCATACTCGGTCTCGACGGGCTGGACGGACAGGCACGTGGAGACGTCGCCGCAGTCGCCGCAGCCCTCGCAGACGCGCTCGTTGACCACGACCTTCGCCGTCGGGGTGGGCAGCTTGCCGCGCTTGCGCAGCCGCCGTTCCTCGGCCGCGCACTTGTCGTCGTGCAGCAGGACGGTCACGCCGTCGAGCGCGGCCAGCTCCCGCTCGACGTCGGCGAGGTCGTCGCGGTGCCGCACCGACACGATCGGCCCGAGCCGCACCCCGCGGTACGTCTCCGGCTCGGGCGTGGTGATCACGATCCTGCGCACGCCCTCCTCGGCCAGCGACCGCGTCAGCGCGGGCACGTCGAGCCGCCCTTCGGCGCGCTGGCCGCCGGTCATGGCGACGGCGTCGTTGTAGAGCAGTTTGTACGTCATCGTCACCCCGGCCGCCACCGCGGCCCGCACCGCCAGGGAGCCGGAGTGGTGGAAGGTGCCGTCGCCGAGGTTCTGTACGAAATGCCGGTCCCGGGTGAACGGCGCGAGCCCGATCCACTGGGCGCCCTCGCCGCCCATCTGGGTGATGCCGATCTGGGTGCCGCGGCCGTGCCCGTCGAGGGCGATCATGGCGTGGCAGCCGATGCCGACGCCGACCAGCGTGTCGTCGGCGGTGCGGGTGGAGGAGTTGTGCGGGCAGCCCGAGCAGAAGTACGGCGTGCGCGCCGCGACCACCGGCAGCAGGCGGCGCGCGGCGGTCGGGGGCGGCGTCAGGCGGACGCTCCCGCGCGGGAGCCGGTCGGGGCCGAGGCAGCTGATCAGCGCCTTGGCGACGTCCTCGGCGCCCAGGGTGCCGCGGGCGGTCAGCAGGTCCCGCCCCGACACGACCGGCGCGCGCTCGCCGCCGTACAGGGCCTGCTTGAGGTGCCCTTCGAGGAACGGCACCTTGTCCTCGACCACCAGCACCCGGTCGAGGTCGGAGGTCATGGCGGCCAGGTCGGCCGCGGCCAGCGGGAACGGCATGCCGAGCCGGATCAGGCGCAGGCCGAGGTCCTCGGTGGCGCTCTCGTCCAGGCCGAGGTCGGCCAGGGCGCGCAGGACCACCGCGTACGTGGTGCCGGAGGCCAGGATGCCCAGCGTGGCGCGGGGCGCGTCGCGCATGACGCGGTTGAGCCCGTTCACGCGGGCGTAGTCGCGGGCCAGCTCCAGCCTGCGGGTGAGCAGGTCGTACTCGGCGTCCAGGGCGGACGGGCCGACCAGGATCGGCGACTTGCCGCGGTCGGCGTGGTCGGGGAAGGGGATGCCGTCGCGCAGCGCGCCCAGGTCGACGGTGGCCGAGGCGTCGGCGATGTCGGCGACGATCTTCAGGCCCGTCCACAGGCCGGTGGCGCGGGAGAGGGCGACCGCGTGCAGGCCGAACTCGATGATCTCGGCGACCGAGCCGGGCGCGAGCAGCGGCATCGACAGGCTCTGGCACATCGGCTCGCACGAGCTGGGCACCGTGGAGGACTTGCAGCCGGGGTCGTCGCCGATCCAGGCCACCGCGCCGCCGAGCGCGGCGGTGCCGGCCATGTTGCCGTGCCTGATGGCGTCGGCGGCGCGGTCGAGGCCGGGGTTCTTGCCGTACCAGAAGGCGGTGACGCCGTCGTGGCTGCGGCCGGGGACCTGGCCGAGGAGCTGCGTGCCGGCCACGGCCGTCGCGGCCAGCTCCTCGTTGAGGCCGGGACGGAAGACGACGCCGGCCTCGTCCAGGAACCGGGCGGCGCGGGCCATCTCCAGATCGACGCCGCCCAGCGGGGAGCCCTGGTAGCCGGAGACGAAGGCCCTGGTGTCCAGGCCGCGTTCCCGGTCCAGGCGCCGCTGTTCGAGGGTCAGCCGGACGAGGGCCTGGATGCCGGAGATCAGCACCCGGCCGTCGGGCGCGGCGTACTTGTCGTCGAGCGACACGGTCGCGCTGTTCACGCTCACGCGAACCTCCTGGCGGGCAATGCGTATGTGGGGTTCCCCAGCACAGCAACGGAGAGCTACTGTGCGCAAGTATCAGATGCGAAACCACGAAGAAGACGCAAATAATGTGAGCTGGGCGATTCTGACACAGAAGATCTTTGCGTCACCAGGGAGGATTCTCACATGCCGGACATCGACGACATTGACCACCATGTGCTCCGGCTGCTGCGCGAGGACGGCAGGCGGACCTTCTCCGAGATGGCCGATCAGGTCGGTCTGTCGGTGGC
The DNA here is from genome assembly GCF_044455665.1 of Nonomuraea sp. NPDC051191. Classification (NCBI taxonomy): domain Bacteria; kingdom Bacillati; phylum Actinomycetota; class Actinomycetes; order Streptosporangiales; family Streptosporangiaceae; genus Nonomuraea; species Nonomuraea sp. NPDC051191. The sequence continues at coordinate 85,516 of NZ_JBITEZ010000016.1, forward strand.
GGCGGTCAAGCGGCGGGTCGACCGGCTCAGGGAGATCGGGGTGATCACGGGGTTCACCGTCCAGATCGACTACGCCAAGCTCGGATGGGGCATCGAGGCGTTCACCGAGCTGCGGTACCCGGGCACCACGCCGGTGGCCGAGATCGTCCGCACGGCGACCGACGTGCCGGAGGTGCAGGCCGTCTTCACCATCGCCGGCGACCCCGACGCCCTCATCCACGTACGGGTACGGGACCTGGGACACCTCCAGCTGGTCATCGACCGGCTGCGCAGAGCCGGCAACGTCACGGGCACCAAGTCCCTGCTGGTCCTGGGCTCCTGGACCCGCGACGCCCTCACCTGACCCTACCCGGCGAGGCACGGGCCGGTCAGTTCACCCGCCAGGCGTACTCGTACTCGGGCAGCTCGAACCCCTGCTCGAAACGGCACATCCGCTCGTCGGTGCGGCGTGCGCCGTGTCGTTCGTAGAAGGCGACGGCCCGCGTGTTCGCGCTCAGCACCTCCAGGTAGACCTCCCGGCCGGGGTGCTCGTCCGCCACCCAGGCCAGGCCGCGGCGCAGCAGCCGCGACCCGGCGCCCGAGCCCGTGCTCCCCGGCCGCACGTGCAGGTTGTCGAGCAGGACGCGGCCGTCCGGGGCCGGGAGCAGGTAGACGAACCCGAGCAGGTCCCCGTCGTCGTCATGGCCGACGAACAGGCCCGCCCCCGGCACCGGCGCGTCCAGCCGTTCCCGCCAGAGGGCCAGCCGGTCGTCGTCCAGGGGGCCGTTCAGGAAGGCGTCGGGCATGATGCCCGCGTAGGCCGTACGCCAGCTCTCCACGTGCAACGCCACGATCGGGGAAATGTCGTCAATTGTCCCGTTCCTTATCAGCATGGCGGAGAGCATTCCATACCGGGACCGCCCTCACCCCACCCGGCAGGACACCGAGGGCCAGGTCCAGTTGCCGTTGTGCTGGACGGTGAACCCGAAGGTGTTCCCGCTGCCGTTCGGCCGCATCGTCATGACGTTGCCCGTGCCGTCCCAGGTCGGGGTGCCGTTCCAGGTGGCGATGATCTTCTGCGGGCTGCGCACGGTCACGGTGACGATCCAGGAGTTCGTGCCGGAGACCGTGACCGACAGGTTGAACCGGTCGCTCCACTGCTGGCCCGCAGAGACGGTCGCCGTGCAGCTGCCGCCGCCGGGCGGCGGGGACGAGGGCGGCGTGGTCGGGCCGCTCCCGTCGGGCGCGACGGCCCGGCCGGTCGCCGGCGAGATCATGCCCGCGCACATGTTGCGGGCACGCAGGTTCGCGGCGATCTGCGGGACGGCGGCGATCGTCGTCGCGTAGTTGTCGTGCATGAGGATGACCTGGCCGTTCTGCAACCGGCCCGCCGCCTGGACGATCTGGGCGGTGCTCGCGCCGTTCCAGTCCTGGGAGTCGACGTCCCAGATGACCTCGGTCAGGCCGAGTTGCTGCTCGACCGACCGGAGGGTGGCGTTGGTCTCCCCGTACGGCGGCCGGAACAGCTTCGGCGCGGCGCCCGTGGCCTGCTGGATCGCCTGCTGGGTGCGTTGCAGCTCGGACTGGATCTGGGCGGCGCCCAGCTGGGTCAGGTGCGGGTGGGTCCAGCTGTGGTTGCCGATCCACATGCCCGCGTTCTGCTGGGCCCGGACCAGGGCCTGGTTGTTCTGGGCGTTCTGACCGACGTTGAACATCGTGGCCCGCAGGCCGTTGGAGGTCAGCGCGTCGAGCAGGTTGGAGGTGGTGGCGGGGTTGGGGCCGTCGTCGTAGGTGAGGCCGACGTAGCCGCCGCTGCAGTCGGCGGCTTTCGAGGGGGTGGTGGTCCAGGTCAGCACGAGGCCCGCGGCGAGCGTGCACGCGGCGCCCAGGACGAGCAACTTCCGGATCATGGTCTGCCTCCAAAGCGGCCGGGCGGAGGGGGGAAGCTCGATGGCGAGTGTGATGACCATCCCGAAACATGTCAATCCATCACAGAAACTTTCGCCCACGCCCTCCGACGACCGCGAGAAGAGCTGCGCGAACCGGCCGAGAAAGTTTCGCCGCGCGGAAAGCTTCATGACCCATACGTAGATTTCCCGATGCTTTGCCCGCCCGATGTGCCTACTGTCGGCCCCATCCGAAGCCTTCCGAGCAAGGTGGGTTCATGCGCGTGCTGACCGTGTTCCTGTCCGGACTCCTGCTGGCCACCACCCTCCAACCTCCCGCCGCCGCCGTCGCCGCCGCCGCCGAGCAGAAGCCGGGGCCGCTCGTCCCCGACGTCGTCTACCAGCGGGCCGACTTCGCCGCGGGCGCCGGCGAGGGCACGTCCGCCGGGGACGGGCTGTCGTTCGCCGCGGCCGCCGGCACCACCTCCTACACCGACGCCCTGGGCACCAAGAGCTGGGAGTACTCCCGCTGGACCGGCCCCGAGCGCACGGTCGGCTTCCCCGCCACCGAGCTGATCGCCTCCTGGACCGCCGACGTGCCCCAGGGCAGCTGGGTGCAGGTCGAGGCCAGGGCCAGGAACACCGCCGGCCTGACCAAGTGGTACGTCCTGGGCCGCTGGTCCTACGCCGAGGGCGACATCCTGCGCACCTCCGTGGCCGGCCAGGGCGACGCGGACGCGTCCGTCGCCGTGGACACGCTGGTGGCGGCGGCCGGGCGGCAGCTGTCGGCGTACCAGCTGCGCCTGACCCTCTACCGGACGCCGGGCTCGACCGTGACGCCCCGGGTGCGCACGCTCGGCGCGATGGCCTCGAACGTGCCGGACCGCAAGACCGTCCCGGTCAGCCCTGGCGGCGGCGCGTGGGGCGTCGAGCTGAACGTGCCGCGCCGCTCCCAGAACGTGCACGCCGGCCACTACCCCGAATGGGACGGCGGCGGCGAGGCGTGGTGCAGCCCGACCTCGACCACGATGGTGCTCGGCTACTGGGACAAGTGGCCGAGCGCGCAGGACACCTCCTGGGTGGACCCGTCCGACCCGAACCCCGAGGTGGACCACGCGGCCCGCTACACCTACGACCACGCCTACCAGGGCGCGGGCAACTGGCCGTTCAACACCGCCTACGCCGGCCGGTACGGCCTGGACGGCTTCGTCACCCGCCTGCGCACCCTGACCGAGCTGGAACAGCTGATCAAGGCGGGCATCCCCGTGATCACCTCGCAGTCGTTCAAGAAGGGCGAGCTGCCCGGCGCCGGGTACGGCACCGACGGCCACCTCATGGTGGTCGTCGGCTTCACCGCGACGGGCGACGTGATCGCCAACGACCCGGCCTCGTCCGGCAACGACGCCGTCCGCCACGTCTATCCCCGCGCCGCCTTCGAGAACGTGTGGCTGCGCAGTTCGAGCAGCGGCGGCGTCGCCTACGTCATCCGCCCGCCCGGCCACGCCCTGCCCGCCACGACGCCGGGGCTGCCCGCGAACTGGTGATCAGTCCAGGACCGGGTAGTTGGCACGGAACACGCCGTGCGGGTCGCGCGAGCGCTTGATCTCGCGCAGCCGGGCGAGCGCGGGCTCGGGGAACGCCTGCGCCGCCCGCTCGCCCGGCGCCAGGAACGTGTACGGCTTGCGCCCGCTGACCCGGTCCCCCAGGGCGGCGGCGATCGCGTCCTGCTTGGCCCGTACGGCCTGGGTGAGCTGGGGGGTGGCGCCGGGCCCGAGCAGGTAGAGCAGGTACGGCTCGGCCAGCGCTCCCCCGGCGCCGCCTCCCGGCCGGGTCAGCGCGCCGCCCAGGTGCCTGATCTGCATGCTGATCAGCGGCTCGACCGGCTCGGCCGTCAGGATCTCCACGGTGTCGTCGTCCAGCCCGGTCAGCAGCTCCGTACGGGACAGCGCGGGCGCCGGGTCGGTCGGCTCGGCGGTGATCGTGCCCAGGTCGGCCGTGGCCATGGCGGCACGCGTGTCGGCCAGCACGCCGTCGATCTTGGCCAGGCGGCCCAGCAGGTCCTCGGCCTCGGCCGCCCCGCCCAGGTGGGCCAGGTCCACGGTCACCATCGGGGGCGCCTTGGGGAACTGCACCCGGTTCAGCCACAGCGACAACTCGGGCGGCGCGTCGGCGGTCAGCTCCCGGAAGGCCGCAAACACCTCGGCCTCCTTCTGGCCGGGCCACATGAGACGGCCGCCGTACAGGGCGCGTTCGGCGTACAGGTCGAACTCGACGGCGGTGACCAGCGCGAAGTCGCCGCCGCCACCCCGCAGCGCCCAGAACAGCTCGGGGTCGCTCTCCTCGGTCACCCGCGTGGGCCTGCCCTCGGCGTCCACGACGTCGAAGGCGCGCACGCTGTCGGCCGCCCAGCCGTACCTGCGGGCGAACCAGCCCAGGCCGCCGCCGAGGGTGTAGCCGGTGACCGTCACGGTGGGGTTGCTGCCGGCGAGCCCGGTCAGGCCGTGCCTGCCCGCCTCGGCCTGCACGGCGCCCCAGTTGACGCCCGCGCCGGCGCGGGCGCGCCGCTCGCCCGGGTGGATCTCCAACTCGTCCAGCCGGTTGGTGCGCAGCAGGATCACGCCTTCGCAGGCGCCGCTCGCGCCGTGCCCGCGCGGCTGCGCGGAGACGGTCAGCCCCTCCTGGCGCGCATGGCGGACCAGGGCGGCCACGTCGCCGGCGTGGGCCGCCTCGACCACGGCGGCCACCGGCTGGGCCACCGTCAGGTTCCACGCCCTGGCGGCCTCCTCGAAGCCCTCGTCGCCGGGCAGCCACACCCGCCCGTCGACCACGGTGCGCAGGTTGTCGTACGTCATTCGGTCACTCCTTCATGAAGACTCACCACCTTGACGACGGGGGCCCGGAAAAGGTGACCGCCGATCAGAAGAAGCACGATCGTCCCCAAGACATGCCCGCGGGCCTTCACCACCCCCGGACGGGCCTTAGGATTCCGCCATGGTCGCCCCCCGTCGTCGCCCAGCCGCCTGTATGACGACCCGGCGCGACGAAAGGTGACCGATGAACGCGCAAGCCCACCTGGCCGAGCACTTCGACCTGACCAGGAGCCATCTGCGGGCGGTGGCGCACCGCATGCTCGGCTCGGCCGACGAGGCCGACGACGCCGTCCAGGAGACCTGGCTGCGCGCCGCCCGCGCCGGCACGGACGGGGTCGCGAACGTGCCCGGCTGGCTGACCACGATCGTCGGCCGGGTCTGCCTCGACATGTTGCGCGCCCGCGGGCGCAGGGACGAGCACCTCGTCGAGGCGGAGCGGTTCGACCAGGTCAGCGTCCATGACGGCGATCCGGCCGACGCGGCGGTGCTGGCCGACTCGGTCGGGCTCGCCCTGCTCGTGGTCCTGGACACGCTGAGCCCGGCCGAGCGGGTCGCGTTCGTGCTGCACGACCTGTTCGCGGTGCCGTTCGGGGAGATCGCGGAGATCGTCGCGCGCACGCCCGCCACGGCCAAGAAGCTGGCCAGCCGGGCGCGGCAGCGGGTGCACGGCACGCCCGTGCTGCCCGCCCCCGACCACGCCAGGCAGCGCAGGCTCGTGGCCGCCTTCCTCGCCGCGGCCCGCGCCGGCGACCTGAACGCCCTGCTCGCGGTGCTCGACCCCGACGTGCTGCACCGGTCGGACCTGCCGGGCTCGGGCGGCGAGCGGCGCGGGGCCCGTCCGGTGGCGCAGGGCACGCTCACCGACGCCGGCGGCGCGCGTTTCGCCGACCTCGTGCTCATCGACGGCACGCCGGGCATCGGCGTCCTGCGCGACGGCAGGCTGTTCCTGGTGCTGCGGGTCACGACGGACGGCGAGCGCATCACCGAGATCGACATCGTCTCCGACCCCGCCCGCCTGGCCGCCCTGGACGTCGCACTCGACGAGGAGGCACCGCCCCCGGCGGCCTGAGGCGGCCGGGCCGGTCACTGGAAGAGCGCGTTCACCTGGGTGTTGGCCGCCGGGGCCGCCGTCATGCCAGCCTCGGCACGAGCCGCAGCGCGTTGCGCGCGTACACCTGCTCCAGGACGTCGTCGGGCAGGTCGAGCCCGGAGATCGTCCACCGGCCCATCAGCGGCGGGTCGTCGAGGGAGTGGGCGAACGCCTCGTCGTCGGTCTCCATGAACCGGAAGTGGATGCGGTAGACGTCCCGGTGCGGCGGGATCTCGTCGGTGCCGAACAGCACCCGTCCGGGGTGGCGGAGCATCAGCGCCCGCGTGGCGCGCGGCTGACGCCCCAGCTCGGCGACGCGCGCCGCGATGTCGATGTGGAAGTTCGGGTACGCGTCCAGCATCCGCCCGGCGAACCCGAGGTTCTCCGGCCAGCACCCGGCGTGCACCCCGATCACGGTCGTGGCCGGATGGCGGGCGACCATCGACTCCATGGCCTCCACGAGCCGCTCGAACGAGGGGAACCCGGGCCCGGAGAAGTTCCAGTCGGGCCGGGCGGCCAGCAGTTCGAGGCGTTCGTTGCGCTCGTCCATGGGCTCGAAGAAGGCGACCGGGTCGGCGGTGTGCAGGGCGATCGGGACGCCCGCCTCCCCCACGGCGGCCCACAGCGGGTCCAGCCGGGGGTCGTCGAGCATGACCAGCTCGCCCTTGTGGTCGCGCACCCGCAGGCCGACGTCCTTCCACACCTTCAGCCCGGCCGCGCCCTCGGCCACCGAGCGGCGCAGCTGCGCGGCCAGCCGCTCGCCGAACCCCGGTACGGCGGTCTCGGACCAGTCGACGTGGCAGAACGTGGCGAAACGGCCCGGATGGGCGGCGTCGTAGCGTTCGATGTTCTCGGCCAGCTCCCGGCCCCAGCGGCCGTCGAGGTTGACCATGCCGCGCAGGTTCAGCTCGTCCATCATGCCGATCAGGGCGGGGACGTCCTCGACCATCCAGCCGCCGTCCTCGGTCAGCCAGCGTCCGAGGTGGATGTGGGCGTCCACGACGGGCAGCCGGGCGCGGTCCACCTCGTGGACGGCCACCCGCAGCTGGGACACCGGCCGGTAGCGGGACAACGGCAGGTCGGCATCGCACATGGTCACTTCCTGATGCCTTCGGGCAGCAGCTCGCCGTGGGCCTCGATGAGGGCGTCCACCAGCTCGCGGACCTTGCGGACCGGGAGGGTGGCCGCGGTGTTGGGGTCGAGCAGCGCGGCCTGGTAGACGTGGTCGCGCCGCCCCTCCAGGGCCGCCTTGACGGTCAGCTCGCCGACGCTGAGGAAGGCCCGGTTGAGCGCGGCGACCTGGGCGGGCAGCTCGCCGACGAGCACCGGCTGCACGCCGGACCGGTCGACGTGGCAGGGCACCTCGACGGTGGCCTCGGGCGGCAGGTTGGTGATCAGGCCGCCGTTGCGCACGTTGCCGTGGATCATCCTGCGGGTGCCGGTCTCCATCGAGTGGATGGCCAGCGAGGCCAGCTCCTCGCCGCGTTCGATCGGCACGCCGTGGCCGGCCGCCAGCGAGCCCTTGTACTGCTCGTACTCCTCGTACCCGTCGGCCAGCCACTCCAGGTAGACGTTGATCGGGATGCGGTACCGCTCGACCTCCTCGGCGTGCGGCAGGAACCACGGCAGGTACTCCGAGCCGTGCTCGGAGGACTCGGTCGGGAAGTAGCCGAAGTTGCGGTAGACCTCCACGCGCACCCGCCGCCGCAGCTCGGGGTCCTGGTCGATCAGCTCGTCGAGCCGCCGGTAGAGGTTCTCGCCGTTGTGCTCGAAGCGCAGCACGAACGCCTGGTGGTTGACGCCCGCGGTGAGGAAGGAGATCTCCTCCTCCGGTACGCCGACCATGGCGGCCAGCGTCCTCTGGGTGTCGCGGGCGGCGTGGCAGACGCCGACGACGTTCTTGAACGGGGTGCCGGCGTAGACCGACCACGGGATCATCGACATCGGGTTGGTGTAGGTGAACAGCACCGAGCCGGGGGCCAGCTCGGCCAGGTCGTCGCCGATGCCGACCATGACGGGGATCGTGCGCAGGGCGCGGAAGATGCCGCCGATGCCCAGGGTGTCGCCGATCGTCTGGCGCACGCCGTACGCGGCGGGGATCTCCAGGTCGCGCCTGACCGCCTCCAGGCCGCCCACGGCGATCTCGTTGATCACGTAGTCGGCGCCCTCGACGGCGGCCCTGCGGTCGGCGTACGCCTCGATCCTGGCGCCGATGCCCAGCTCGGTCACCATCCAGCGGGCCATCGCCTCAGCGGTGTCGAGCCGGGCCTGGTCGATGTCGTGGAGCACGATCGTGGACTCGGACAGTTCTGGAAATGTCAGGATGTCAGAGAGCAGGTTCTTGGCGAACGTGATGCTGCCGGCGCCCACCAGGACGATGCGGGCCATGGGTTACCTCGATTCCGGGGTCAGCAGAGCTTTGACAGGGGTGGCCTGGCCGTTCATCAGCCGGGTGAAGACCTCGGCGCCCTCTTCGAGGGGGAAGGTCCGGACCCAGCTCAGGTCCCAGCCGGCGACCAGGTCCACGGCCGCGGCGAAGTCGGCCGCGTCGTAGGCGAACGAACCCAGCACGCGCTTCTCGCCGCGAACCAGGTCGGCGGCGTCGTAGCCGGCCACGCGGTCGGCCAGGCCCAGCCAGACGGCCACGCCGCCGGGGCGCAGCCGGGACAGGGACTGCTCGTGGGTCGAGGCGGCGCCGACCGCGTCGAAGACGACGTCGTACTCGCCGGTCAGCTCGGCGCCGGCCGCCACGCCGCCGAGCCCGGCGGCCACGGCCAGCCGCTCGGGCGAGCGGTCGGCCACGTCCACACTGGCCGCGCCGCCGGACAGGGCGGCCAGCAGGCAGGTCACCCCGATGGCCCCGGCCCCGATCACGCCCACGCGCGCCCCGGCCGGCCGTCCGGCCAGCCCCCAGGCGTGCACGGCGTTCGCGGCCGGCTCCACCACGCCCGCCGCGCTCCACCCGAGCCCGTCGGGCAGCGGCACCACGGCGGCGGCCGGCACCGCGACGCGCTCGGCGAAGGCGCCCGGCCGGTGCACGCCGATGATCTGCCGCTTCCTGCACACGTTGGGCCGGCCGATCAGGCACACGTCGCAGGCGCCGCACGACAGGATCGGGTTGACCGTCACCGGCCGCCCGTCGTCGGTGCGCCCGGCGAACTCGTGCCCCATGACCAGCGGCGGCACCCGGAACCCGGGGGTCCTCACCCCGTGCAGCTCGCTGCCGCAGATGCCGGAGGCGACCACGTGCACCAGCACCTCGTCCGGCCCGGCCACGGGCTCGGGCACGTCCTGCGGCTCCACGACGCCGGGCGCGGTGAAGACGAGCGCCCTCACGAGAGCGGGCCGGCGGTCGAATGCGCGCGTTCCATTGAGATCCGTCCTGTTCCTGTTCCGTCATAAGGAATGACATTCCGAACTGGCGCTAGGAGACCACTGGGGCGGAGAACATGTCAAGAGGCAGGGACGAACTCAACCAGGAGCCCCGCACCTCGGCGAGAACGACAGAAGCGGCCGGGCCAGGGCGATGTCCTCGGACGATGCCCCTGAGCCCGGCCGCTCAGACCCTATTCCGGATCATGGAAAGCCGGTTTGGCAGGCAGAATCAGCGCAACAGTACGGGAACCGCCAGCGGCCCCTCGGTGATGATCGACGCCGTGTAGGCGATCTCCTCCGGCGGGACGGCCAGCCGCAGCCCGGGGAACCTGGTGAACAACGACGACAGCGCGATCCTGGCCTCCAGCCGGGCCAGCGGCGCCCCCAGGCAGAAGTGCGGGCCCCGGCCGAAGCCCAGGTGCCCGTCCTTGGCCCTGCCCAGGTCGAAGCTGCCGGCGTCCGGGCCGTAGCGGGCCGGGTCGGTGCCCGCGCCGGTGAGCCCGACGACGATGGGCTCGCCCGCCCGGATGGTCGTCCCGGCGACCGTGACGTCCTTGAGCGCGTAGCGGAACACCAGGCCGACGACCGAGTTGCGGCTGCGCAGCGCCTCCTCGACCACCTGCTCCCACGCGTCCTCCGTACGGGCGCGGTCGAGCTGGACGGGGTCGGCGCACAGGGCCACGACCGCCTTGGCGATCAGGTGCACGGTCGTCTCGTGACCGGCGACGAGCACGACCCACAGGATCCACAGCAGCTCGTTGTCGGACAGCCGGTCGCCGTCGTCCTCGTTGGCGCGGATGAGGCCGGTGGTCAGGTCGTCGCCCGGCTCGCCGCGGCGGCGCGCGATGAAGGCCCCCAGGTAGCCGAGCAGCGACCCGGCCGCCGCGTTCACCTCGTCCGGGGTGGCGGCGTGCGACAACATCACCCCGGTCCACTCGCGGATCTGCGCCCGCTCCTCCCCGGGGACGCCGAACAGCTCGCAGATCACCGCGACGGGCAGCGGCTCGCTGAAGGCGTGCACGAGATCGACCTCGCCGTCCCGCTCGGCCAGGCGGTCGAGCAGCTCGTCGGTCATCTCCTGGACGCGCGGCACGAGCGCGGCCACCCGGGCCGGCGTGAAGGCCCGGTTGACGAGGCTGCGCAGCCGCCGGTGGTCGGCGCCGTCCTTGGTCAGCAGGTGGTCGCCCTGGATGACCTGGCGCAGCGGCCAGTCGGCGGGAACCGTGCCGTCATGCAGCCCGGTGAAGTTCTTGGCGTTCTTGCTGTAGAGCGTGTCGTCGTTGGCCAGCACCTCGTCCGTCGCCTCGTAGGAGGTCACCAGCCAGCCGTTCACCTCCCCGGGCAGCAGGACGGGCAGGACGGGGCCGTGCTCGTCCCGCAGGCGGCGGATCGTCTCGGACGTCCGCTCGCCGGGAACCGGGAACGAAAGTGGACGGATGTCCAATGCAGCCTCCCATGTACGGATGTCTCCCTACTCTCCGTGGTAACGCCGATACAGCCAAGAGGTGAGGCTGTCACCGTCAGGCGGGCAACATCTGCCTCCTCCGCCACGTCGGAGCCCCGAGGCCGGCGGTCTCACACGTTCGGCAGCCCCTCCTCCTCGGGTTCGAGCGCGTACCCGATCCCGGCGTCGACCTCGCCGTCGTACCCGGCGCGGAACGCCGACTCGTACGCGTCGTCGCCCAGGGCCTCGCGCGCCTGCCGCTCGCACTCCTGCCGGGCCGCCACCCAGGCCGGGACGCTGGCCTGCGCCTGCCCGTGGGTGCTCCAGATCCGCTGCGCCAGCCCCAGCAGCCGGGCCGCGCGCTCCGCCCGGCCCGCCGCGCCCGCGCCGAGCGCCAGCAGGTCGACGGTCAGCCCGATCCCGAAGTCGTCGTGCAGCCGCCGCTTGGTGCGCAGCGCGGCCTGCCCGTAGGCGACGGCCGCCCCCACCCGTCCGCGGGCCAGCTCGGCCTGGCCGCGCAGCAGGTCGCCGTGGGAGCGCATGGCCTGCTCGCCGCAGCGGTCGCACAGGGCCCGCAGGTCCTCCAGCACCGCGATCGCCTCCTCGATCCGGCCGCCGACGGTGTGCGCGACCGCCCGGCACATCAACGCCAGCAGCCCCGCGATCGTCAGGTCCTCGTCGCTCCAGCGCATCGCGTACGCCGGCTCCGACTCCGTCATGGCCTGCTCCAGGTCGCCCCGGATCACGCCGGCCGACGAGCGCAGCGCCTTTACGCACAGCGCGGCGAAGGCGTCGTCGGGGTCCGCGGCGGCCTCGCACTCCTCGGCCCGCGCCTCGACGGCGGCGGCGTCCCCCTGGGTGGCGGCGAGCAGGCCGTCGGCCCACAGGGCGCGGGCGCGCACCCCGCCGGGAGCCTGGTGAGGCGCCGGATCGAGGGCCAGGGCCTGGCCGAGGTAGTGGCGGCCCTCCTTGGCGTAGCCGCAGCCGTACCAGAAGAAGGCCAGCGTGCCGGCCAGGTCGAGGGCGGCGGCGCCGTCCCGCTCGCCGAGAGCGGTCTCCAGCGCGGCGCGCAGGTTGTCGTGCTCGCCGACCATCCGGTCGTACCACGACGGCTGCGCGGAGCCGAGCCAGCCGGCCGCGCCGCGTACCGCCAGGTCCTGGTAGTGGGCGCGGTGCCGGCGGCGCAGCTCCTCCTCCTCGCCCAGGCCGCGCAGCCAGCCGGCGCCGTACTCGCGCAGCGTGTCGAGCATGCGGTAGCGCTCCCCCGAGCCGGTCGGCAGCCAGGTCAGGATCGACTCGTCGGCCAGGGCGTCGAGCAGCAGCCCGATGTCGCCCTCGGGAAGGCGCTCGTCGGCGCACACCCGGCGGGCCGCCTCGGCGTCGAAGTCCCCGGAGAACACCGACACCCGCGCCCACAGCAGACGCTCGGCCGGCTCGCACAGCTCGTGGCTCCACCCGACGGCGGTGCGCAGCGCCTGATGCCAGGGCGGGTCGGCCTCCTGGACGAGCGCGAGGTCGTCCTCCAGCGTGGCGAAGCGGTCCTCCAGCCGGTCGGCCAGGTGACCCAGGGGCAGGTCGCGCAGCCGGGCGGCGGCCAGCTCGATCGCCAGCGGGATGCCTTCGAGCCTGCGGCACAGCCGGACGACGTCGTCCCGGTTGGTGTCGGTGACCTCGAAGGTCGGCATCGTCTCCGCGGCGCGCTCGACGAGCAGGGTCACGGCGTCCTGGCCGAGCAGCGCGGTGGCGCCCGCCGCCGGCACCGGCAGCGGCTCGACCACGATCACCAGCTCGGGGTCCATCTCCAGCGGACGGCGGCTGGTGGCCAGGACGTGCAGCCCCGGCACCGCGGCGAGCAGCGCCTCGACGGTCGCCGCGCAGGCCCCGACCAGGTGCTCGCAGGTGTCGAGCACGAGCAGCAGCTCGCGGCCGAACAGGTGCTCGGCCAGCACCTCGGCCATGGGCCTGGTGGTCTGGTCGGTGACCCGGAGTGCCTCGGCGATGGCGTGCGGCAGCAGGGTGCCGTCGTCCAGGGGCGACAGCTCGACCAGCCAGGAGCCGCCGGCGAAGTCGGCCCGCAGGTCGGCGGCGGCACGCAGGGCCAGGCGGGTCTTGCCCACGCCGCCCACCCCGGTCAGCGTCACCAGCCGCGAACGCCGGCACGCCCTCCGCACCTGCTCCAGCTCGTCGCCGCGGCCGATCAGGCTCGTGAGTTCCGCTGGAAGGTTGCCTGCCTGCCACTTACCTGCCATCGTGATCGCCACCTATCGGATGAAGTTGTGAAAGCAGCTTGCCGGAACCTGATGCACTGCGTGACTAAAAGTGAGAAAGTAGCTACTCACCCTGTTCGCCGCGTCCGGAAAGAAGAAGCCGATAACCGGAGACATACCATGCGTTCACAGCGAGGCTGGTTCCTGCTGTTCCTGCTGGTCGAAGTGGTTGTCGCGCTGTTCGTCACCTTCCGGGGCGGCGGTTTCGACCCTCTGACGGGTCTGCTCGTCCTCGCCGCCGCGGCCGGGTGGATGTACGTGAGCTTCCGGATGCAGCGCGGCCAGGAGCGCGAGCTCGCCCGGGTCCGCCAGATCGCCGAGCTCGCCCAGCAGGCGATCGTCCGGCCGCTGCCGCCCCGGCTGGGCGGCATGAGCCTGGCCGTCCACACCCGTTCGGCCACCGACCAGGCGCTGATCGGCGGCGACCTGCACGACGCGCTGGTCACGCCCACGGGCGTGCGGCTGATCGTCGGCGACGTCAAGGGCAAGGGCATGGAGGCCGTCCGGCTCAGCGCCGTCGTGCTGGCCGCCTTCCGCCGGCACGCGCCCGTCGTGACCGACCTGGTGGCGCTGGCCGCGGCGCTCGACGCCGACCTCGCGCCGCACCTGGGCGAGGAGGACTTCGTGACCGTCCTGCTGGCCGAGTTCGTGCCCGGCGAGGTGCGGCTGGTCAACTGCGGCCATCCGGCGCCCCTGCGCATCGGCCACCGCCTGGAGGCCCTGGAGCCGCCCGAGCCCTCGCCGCCGCTGGGCCTGGGCCCCGAGCCGCGGATGCGGCGCGCCGGTCTCGGCCCCTCCCAGCGGCTGCTGCTCTACACCGACGGCCTGAGCGAGGCCAGGGACGCCGACGGCGTGCACTTCCCGCTCGACCGGCAGGTCCGGCACGCCTTGGCCGCGCCGGGCCTGGACCACGCGCTGCCCAACCTGCTCGACCTGCTCGACGAGCACGCCGGCGACCTGCGCGACGACCTGACGCTGGTGCTGGCGCAGCCGATGCCCGCGCCGGACCCGGCCGAGCGGACGGCGGGCCCCGCACCGGAACCGGCCGAGCGGGTGCCCGGGCCCGTGCCGGGTGGTCCGGGCGTCACCGCCCTCCCGGCGGACTCCCGCGACGACGGCTTCTAGCCGCTTCTGGCCGTCCTGCGACGGCGGTGCCGCGGTGGACGTTCGGCGTGTCGTACCGTTCTCAGGCGATCCGTACGACGACCTTGCCGCGTACGCCGCCCTTCTCCAGGGTCCGGTGTGCCTGGGCGATGTCGTCGAAGGGGAAGACCGTGTCCACGACCGGGCGGATGGCGCCGCTGTCCACGTACCGGGTGAGGTCGGTGAAGAGCCGGGTGGTGGGGTTGCCGCTGAAGAAGCGCACCCGCCGCCGCCCGTGAACGGCCGAGGCGGCGATGTACGCCAGGGACGCCGCGATCCTGCGCTGGTCGAAGGCGATCGCCACCATCCGGCCGGACGGCGTCAGCAGGCGGCGGAAGGCGGCGTGCTCGGTGCCGGCGGTGTCCAGGATCACGTCGAACCTGCCCAGGTCCGCCGGGGCGACGGCGGCGTAGTCGTACGCCTCGTGCGCGCCGAGGTCGCGGACGAGGTCGAGGCCCCGCGCCCCGGCGAGGGCGGTGACGTGGGCGCCGAGCGCCCGGCCGAGCTGTACCGCGACGACGCCCACGCCGCCGCTGCCACCCCGGACGAGCAGGCGTTCGCCCGGCCTGAGCGCGGCCAGGTCGCGCAGCGCCGTGATGGCCGTCGTGCCCACCGGGAGCGCCGCGGCCGTCACCAGGTCGAGTCCCGCCGGGGCCGGGGACAGACGGCGGGGGCGGATCGCCACGTACTCGGCGGCGCTCCCGAACGTGCGTCCCAGCGCGCCCCACACCCGGTCGCCTGCCTTCGGGCCGGTCACCCCGGGGCCGAGGGCGACGATCTCGCCGGTGAGGTCGATCCCGACCCGTTTCGGGAAGCCCCGCTGCATCATCCCGGTCACCAGGCGCAGCCGGCCGGTCCGGCCGTGCACCTCGCCGCCGTTCACGCTGACGGCGTGCACCCGCACCAGCACCTGTCCGGGGGCGGGGACCGGCTTCGGCACCGTGCCCACGTACAGCTCCTCCGGCGGCCCGTACCGGTCGAACAGGGCCGCGCGCATCTGATTCGTCTCCATACGGACGACGCTAGCTCGCTAACCGGACGGCCCTCTCCACTTACGCTAATGTGAGAAATATGGCTGATCATCCCTCTCAGTTGGCGTCGGCCAAAGACCTGCGGGCGGACGCGCGGCACAACCGGGCGCGCATCCTCGGCGCGGCGCGGGAGACGTTCGCCGCGCGCGGTCTGGACGCGCCGATGGTGGCCATCGCCCGGCGTGCCGGGGTCGGGGTGGCCACCCTCTACCGGCGGTTCCCGTCCCGCGAGTCCCTGATCACGGAGGTGTTCGCGGATGAGCTGGCGGCGTGCGCGTCGGCCGTGGACGACGCTCTGGCCGACCCGGATCCGTGGCGGGGGTTCCGCGGGGCGATCGAGAAGGTGTGCGCGATGCAGGTCGCCGACCGGGGGTTCACCGAGGCCTTCCTCACCGCGTTCCCGGACGCGATCGACTACGAGCGCACGCGGTTGCGGGCCGAGCGGGGCCTCGCAGAGATGGTACGGCGGGCCAAGGCCACGGGCCGGCTGCGGGCCGACTTCGACGTCGCGGACCTGGTGCTGCTGTTCAGGGCCAACTGCGGCCTCATCGCCGGTGCGGGGGAAGGGGTGGAGGCGGCGTCGCGGCGGTTGGTGGCGTACCTGCTGCAGTCCTTCGGCGCCGGGCACGCCGAACCGCTGCCGCCGGCACCGCCGCTCACGCTCGGCCACCTGATCCGAACGGTGAACAGCTCCTAGGGCGGGGGCCGCGGCGCGCGCTCGCGGAGGCCGACCCCCTAGTGTGGGGACGTTCGTTTGGCGGTGTCCCTTGAGAGGAAGTTCCGGTGAGCGGTACCGGTGGGCTGGCCGTCCCCGAGTCGGTCGAGAGCGCGGGCCGTACCGGGCCGCCTTCGAGCGGTCTGGCGCGGTGGCTGCTGCGGCACCAGGTCCAGCCCGTCGGTCCGGAGTCCGCCGAGGGGCACGGCGAGCCGCAGCCCTGGTGGAAGGTCATGTGCCTGACCGGCGTCGACTACTTCTCCACCCTCGCCTACCTGCCCGGCATCGCCGCGCTGGCCGCCGGCGCGCTGTCGCCGCTGGCCACCCTCCTCATCGTGGGGCTGACGCTGCTGGGCATGCTGCCGATGTACCGGCGGGTGGCCAAGGAGAGCCCGAACGGGCAGGGGTCGGTCGCCATGCTCGAACGCCTGCTGCCGTTCTGGCGGGGCAAGCTGTTCGTGCTGGTCCTGCTGGGGTTCGTGGCCACGTCGTGGATCATCACGATCACGCTGTCGGCCGCCGACGCCTCGGTGCACGTCCTGGAGAACCCGTACTTCCCGAGCTTCCTGCACGGGCACGCGGTGATCATCACCGTGGTGCTGCTGCTGGTGCTCGGCGGGGTGTTCCTGATGGGCTTCACCGAGGCGGTCGGCGTCGCGATCCCGCTGGTGGCGCTGTTCCTGCTGCTCAACGCGGTCGTCGTCGCCGTCGGGTTCGCCGACGTGGCGGCCGAGCCCGAGTCGCTGTCCCGCTGGACGGACGCGCTGCTGACCGGGCGCGGCGGCTTCACCGGGCTGCTCGGCCCGGCCGTGCTGGCCTTCCCGCTGCTGGTGCTGGGCCTGTCCGGGTTCGAGACGGGCGTCAGCATGATGCCCCTCGTGGCGGCCCAGGGCGACGACCCCGAGCAGCGGCTGCGCTCGCGCATCGCCAACACCCGCAAGCTGCTGACCGTGGCCGCGCTCATCATGAGCGTCTACCTGATCGCCACCAGCTTCGTCACCACCGTGCTCATCCCGGCCGACCAGTTCGCGCCCGGCGGGCAGGCCAACGGCAGGGCGCTGGCGTACCTGGCGCACGAGCGCCTCGGCGAGGGCTTCGGCACGGTCTACGACATCAGCACCATCCTCATCCTCTGGTTCGCCGGCGCCTCGGCCATGGCGGGCCTGATCAACATCGTGCCGCGCTACCTGCCCTCGTACGGCATGGCGCCCGAGTGGGGCAGGGCCGTGCGGCCCGTCGTGCTGGTCTACACGGCCATCTGCGTCCTGCTCACCCTGCTCTTCAACGCCGACGTCGACGCGCAGGCCGGCGCGTACGCCACCGGCATCCTGGCCATGATGGTCTCCGGCGCGGTCGCGGTGACGATCTCGGCCGTACGGCGCCGCCAGACGCCGGCCGCCATCGGGTTCACCGTGCTGACGCTGGTGCTGCTCTACGCGCTGGTGGAGAACATCAGGGAGAAGCCCGACGGCATCACCATCTCGGCGTTCTTCATCCTCGGCATCGTCGCGATCTCGCTGATCTCGCGGGTGTCGCGCACGACCGAGCTGCGGGCCGACCGGATCGAGTTCGACGAGGTGGCGCGCCGGTTCGTCACCGACTCACTCGACTACGACGGCGCGCTCAACATCATCGCCAACCGGCGCGGCCCCGGCGACGCGGCCGAGTACCTGGCCAAGGAGAGCGAGCAGCGTTCGATGAACCCGGTGCCGGGCCGGGCCGACGTGCTGTTCCTGGAGATCGACGTCATCGACCCCTCCAGCTTCAGCGACGTGCTGCGGGTGCGCGGCGTCGAGGTCGACGGCCACCGCGTGCTGCGCGCGGAGAGCCCGGCAGCGCCCAACGCCATCGCGGCCGTCCTGCTCGCGCTGCGCGACGCCACCGGGGTGCGCCCCCACTGCTACTTCGAGTGGGCCGAGGGCTCGCCGATGGTCCACCTGCTGCGCTACCTCATCCTGGGGCGCGGCGACACCGCCCCGGTCGTCCGCGAGATCATCCGCAAGATCGAGACCGACCCGCAGCGGCGGCCCGGCATCCACGTCGGCGGCTGACCGGCGGCCGACCGGCGGCTGACCGACAGCGGCCCGGTCAGGCCCAGCGGGCGCGCAGCCAGGCGAGGGTGGCGCGGCGGGAGCGTTCGCGCCGGTCGCGCAGCGGCGTTCGACCTCGGCCAGGCGGGGCAGGTGGGCGCGTTCCCAGGCTCCGGCGCGGGCGGGGTCGAGGGTGTTCCACAGCTCGCAGCGGCCCGACATGCGCCCGGCCAGTGTGAGCAGGCCGCCCAGCGGGGACGGGGTCAGCTCGCGGGCGCACGCCGTGAGCAGGCCGAGCGCGGCGGCCAGCTCGTCGTCGTGCCAGGGTTCGTGCGGGACCCTGCCGGGTGCGACCCGCGAGCAGAGCAGGACCCAGCCCGCCTCCTCGCACGAGAACAGGAACCGGGGCGCGGGCACGCCCGGCGGCAGGGCGGCGGCGACCACCGCCTCCGCCCGGTAGTCGGCCGCGTGCCCGGAGGCGGCGGGCACGGCCTTGACGAACACCCGGCCGCCGCCGGTCAGGGTGAGCACGCCGCGCACGCCGCCGGTGAAGCCGCCGTGCCGCTCCTGGAAGCCCGCCGCCGCCCGGCCGAGCCGCCGCTCGACCTCCCGGACGAGGGCGCCGGGCACGTCGTCCCACGTGTACGGCTGGTCAGGTGGTGTCATCCGGGTGCCGGGGCTCCTTCTGGAGGTCGGGCTGCGGGCCGTCGCGGTCGGGGCCCAGCAGGGCGAGGCGGAAGCGGGCGCAGCGTGCTTCGAGCTCGCGCTCGTCGTCGAGGATCCACTGTTCGATCATGGTCATCCAGAGAACACACCGGCCGCCGGCGGGCGGCCGACTTGGCGCAGTCTTTTCACCGCGGCACCCCTTTCACCGCAGCACC
The DNA here is from genome assembly GCF_044455665.1 of Nonomuraea sp. NPDC051191. Lineage (NCBI taxonomy): Bacteria > Bacillati > Actinomycetota > Actinomycetes > Streptosporangiales > Streptosporangiaceae > Nonomuraea > Nonomuraea sp. NPDC051191. The sequence continues at coordinate 104,227 of NZ_JBITEZ010000016.1, forward strand.
CCTTTCACCGCGGCACCCCTTTCACCGCAGCACCCCTTTCACCGCAGCACCCCTTTCGGCGCAGCACCCCTTTCAGCGCAGCAACTCGACCGTGCCGCGCTCGCCGTCCACGCGGACGCGGTCGCCGTCGCGCAGCCGCATGGTGGCGTTGCCGGTGCCGACCACGGCCGGGATGCCCAGCTCGCGGGCGACGATCGAGGCGTGCGACAGCGGCGCGCCCATGTCGGTCACGACGGCGGCGGCGCGCGGGAACATGGGGGTCCAGCCGACGTTCGTCAGGGTCGTCACCAGGATCTCGCCGGACTTGAGCCGGTCGCCGTCCTCCGGGCCGGCGATGACCCTGGCCACGCCCTCGACCACGCCGGGCGCGCCGGGGAACCCGGTCACGGTGTCGCTGACCGGGACGTCGAAGCCGCGGGCGTCGTACACGTCGGCCCGGCGGCCGGGGTCGGCGGCCCACCGGACGGGGTCGAACCGGCCGACGATCACCGTCGGGTACGGCGGCAGCGCGGCGTACAGGTCGTGGGTCGCCCGCCGTACCGGCACCCGTTCCAAGGCAGAGGGGTCGCCGCGCAGCACGTCGAGGATCTCCTCCAGGTAGAGGTGGAACAGGTCGTCGCCGTGACCGGTCAGCTCGCCGGCGCGCACCACGAACGCCCGCAGCACCCAGAAGGCCCGCATGTTCTCCGAGCGGGCGTTCTCCCGGTCGCGGACGACCGCGTTCCACCGCCGTACCCGGGCGCGCATCTTGGCCTCCTTGCCCGGGTGGCGGGCGGCGAACCTCGCCCACGCCTCCTGCCTGGCCTTCTCCTGGCGGGCGAGCAGCGCCTCGGTGCCGGCCCGCAGGTCGCGCAGGCCGGTGAGCTGGGCGTCTATCCAGGCCGGGTCCTCGCCGGGCCGGGGCCGGGAGACCTCGAACTCGTGCGGCCCGCGGTGCCCGTAGGCCAGCGCGAACTCCTCCCTGCTGATCTCGCCCCTGGCCAGCCTGCCCAGGCCCAGGACGGGCCCGAGGCTGGCCAGCTCTCCGTCGGCGTTCACGCCGGTGAGCATGGCCTCGGCGTCCACCTCGCCCATCAGCCTGCGCAGCCGGTCGCGGGTCCAGACGAGCGTGGCGCCGCCCTGGCGGCCGGCGGCCTCCAGCATGCGGCTGGAGGTGACCACGTGGGGCTTGATCTCGGCCGTCCACAGGTCGGCCAGTTCGGGGCCGGAGGAGGTGGCGGCGACGCGTTCGCGCAGTTCCTCGCAGCGCCGCCGGGAGGCGGCGAGGAAGGCCGGCATCTCCTTGAGGTTCCGGCGCACCCGCCGCTGGAGGTTCACGGCCATCGGCAGGACGCGCCTGATGATCTCCCAGCGGGACAGGCCCACCAGGGGCATCTCCAGGCCGGGCGGCAGCTTGCCGAAGACCTGCTCGACCGCGCCCAGCCTGCTCCGCATGCCCAGGGCGGCGGCGATGGAGTGGACGACGCTGAGGTTCATGTAGAACCGGCCGCCGATGTTGCCCACCAGGTCGAAGCCGGGCAGCGCCGAGGCCGACATGGCCTCGTGGATGAACAGCCGGACGAAGGACCAGGTCGCCGGGGTCATCACGTCGGGGATGGCCTCGCCCAGGTTGCCCGCGGTCCACAGGTAGTCGCCCTTGAGGCTGTCGTTCCACTCCTCGACCTGCGGTTTCAGGCCGGTGATCGGGCGGGCCTGGAGGATCGCGAACGTGCCGTCGCGCCTGGCCCACTCGACGTCCATGGGCAGGCCGTACAGGGCCTGGACGCGCTCGCCGAGCGCGGCCAGCTCCATCGCCTGCGGCGGGTCGAGCACGGGTCGGCGGCGCAGTTCCTCGGGCACGGGCTCCTCACGGGTGCCGCTCGCGGTGCGCACGGTCATGACGGTCTTGTCGGCGACCCGCGACCCGGTGACCCGGCCGCCCGACAGGGTGATCGTGTCCGGCGTGACCTGCCCGCCGACGACGGCCTCACCGAGCCCCCAGGAGGCGTTGACCACGATCTCGTCGCGCGCGCCGGTGACCGGGTCGGCGGTGAACATGATCCCGGCCGCGTCGGCGTCCACCAGCTCCTGGACGACCACGGCCAGGGCCACGTCATCGTGCGGGACGCCGTTGCGCTCGCGGTAGGCGACGGCGCGCGGGTTCCACAGCGAGGCCCAGCAGCGGCGGACCGCCTCCAGCAGCCCGTCGCCCCGGATGTTGAGAAAGGTGTCCTGCTGCCCGGCGAACGACAGCTCGGGCAGGTCCTCGGCGGTGGCCGACGAGCGCACGGCCACCGCGACGTCGTCGCCGAGCGCGGCGTGCGCGGCCTCGATCTGCGCGGCCAGGCCGGCCGGGATCTCGTGCGCGGCGAACAGCGCGCCGGGGTCACCGGAGGAGGCGATCTCGTCGCCGAACGCCGACACGAACGACCGGTACGCCCCGGTCGTGACGACGAACCCGCCGGGCACCGGCAGCCCCGCCCTGACCAGCCGGGCCAGCGAGGCGCCCTTGCCGCCCGCGGTGTCGAGGTCGGCGGCGGCTTCGTCGTCGAGGGGGATGACTTCCTTCACTGCACGCGCTCCTTAGCAGGGCTCATGGATGTCGCCAGTTTGCGCCGGGCGACGTCGGCGAGGGCGTCGAGGAGGTCGAGCGTGGCCCGCGCGACGGCCGCGGCGTCGGCGGGCGGCAGCGCGCGTCCGGTGCCCACCGCGCGTTCGACGGTCTCGGCCAGCAGGTCGGCGACGCGGTCGTCGGGCAGCCGCTCGGACTCCGGGCGCGCGCCGGGCAGGAACATGAAGCCGTAGAAGATCGAGCCGATCACCATGACCTGCTCGGCCGGCTCCTCGCGCACGGCACCCAGCTTGACCAGCTCGCGCAGGTAGGCGTCGAAGGGGCCGCCGAGTTCGAGTCCGCCGATCGACGGGCGCTGCCGCTTGAGCCGGGTGAGCTTGCCGAGCACCTCGGAGTCGTCGAGCAGGACCGCGTGCAGCAGCGGCCGGTGCAACAGCGCCGAGGCCAGGCTCCCGAACAGCTCGCCGAGGGTGGCGGGCGCGGCCTCGCGCACCCGGTCCAGCATGAGCACCCGCTCGCGCCGCAGCAGCGCGGCGAACAGCTCGTCGCGTGTCTTCCAGTGCAGGTAGATCGTGCCCTTGGCGACGCCGGCGCGCCTGGCCACGTCGTCGACGGTGGTCTTGTCGTAGCCCCAGCGCAGGATCAGCTCGGCGGCGGCGTCGAGGATGCGGTGGGCCCGCTCGGCGTGCCGCGCGGGGTCCTGCGGCGGCCTGCCCGCTCTGGCCATTCTTCGCCCTCCCATTGTTTGACCAGATGAGCTTATATGGTCACGTAATTACCGACAAGACCCAGATCTCCCGTACCCCGCCGGGCGGCCCCGCCGGGCCGTAGCGTAGGGGGCATGGGCAAGGCGTTCTGGATCGACCAGGAGTTCGACAGGGACCGTGACGGGCGCTACGCCGTACACGTGCGCAAGAACCTCGACGAGTTCGAGTGGGGTGACATCGCGCCGGTCAGGTTCGCCTGCGCGGCCTGGCGGCTGGCCACCTCGCCCTCGCTCACCCCCGGCTACGTGCGCTGGGACCGCCGCGTCCTGGAGGCCACCTGCCACCGCAACACCTGGGACGGCACCCTCTACGCCCGCGTCCAGATCGCCTCGCCGCTCCCCGAGGAGCTGACCAGGTCGCGGGCCTGGTGGCGCGACCGCGGCTGGCTGGGCTGGCAGGAGACCTTCGGCCAGTACGTCGAGCCGAGCCAGCAGGACCTGGCGCGCATCCCGTTCCTGCGCGCCACACTGCTCGTCGAGGCGCCCGTGCCGCTCGACGACCTCCCGCCGGAGCCCGAGGGCCCGCACGACGAGGTCGAGCAGCGGGCCCACCGGGCCGTGGTCGTGCTGGCCCGCGAGCTCAACGCCCTGGTCACCCCGGTGCTCGACCAGCTCGGCTAGCCGGCGCGCCCGGCAGCATGCCCTGAGCCCCTGTGGGTAGCGGGTGGCTCATGAGATTCCCGTTCGTCGTTCCGGCGCTCCTCCTGGCGGCCGTCGGCTGCGCCGTGGACACGACGTCCCCCGCGCGGGCCGCCGAACGGTTCCACGCGGCCGTGGCGGCCCACCAGGAGGACGCCGCGTGCGGGCTGCTGGCCCGTACCACCGCCGACAAGCTGCCCGACCCCGGCCAGACCTGCGCGCAGGCGCTGGGCGACGTCAAGCTGGGCCCCGGCGGCCGGGTCACCGAGGTGAACGTGTGGGGGAACGAGGCCCAGGTGCGGCTGGCCGGCGACACGGTGTTCCTCCACCGCTTCGCCGACGGCTGGCGGGTGAAGGCCGCGGGCTGCCGGCCCGTGCGCGACCTGCCCTACGAATGCGAGGTGGAGGGCTGATGCGGGTGATGTTCACGCTGACCCTGCTCGTCATCGCGGCGGGGCTGGCCTGGTTCTTCGCCATCGGGTGGGCGCGGTTGTGAGGTGGCTGAAGGAGAACTCCCTGTCGCTGGCCTTCCTGGTCATGTTCCTGCTGGCGCTCGGCGGCCAGGCGGTGGCCGGCATGCTCCAGTTCAACGACCTGCAACTGGTCCAGGGCGCCGACCCGGTGTCGTTCGCCGAGTACGTCACCTCCTCCGACTTCGCCGTGGACGTGGCCGAGAACTGGCAGTCGGAGTACCTGCAGTTCTTCCTGTACATCATGCTGACCGTCTGGCTCGTGCAGAAGGGCTCCCCCGAGTCCAAGAAGGTGGAGGACGCCGGGGCCGAGTCGGACGAGCAGCAGCAGATCGGCGCGCACGCCACCAGCTACTCCCCCGCCTGGGCCAAGGCCCGCGGAGCCCGGCTGTGGCTGTTCAGCAACTCGCTCGGCCTGGTGATGGGCGTCATCTTCGTGCTGTCGTGGCTGGCCCAGTCGGTGGCCGGCCAGGCGGCCTACAACTCCGGACGGCTGGGCGACCTGCGCGACCCCGTCTCGTGGGGCCAGTACGTGACCTCCGCCGAGTTCTGGAACCGCAGCCTGCAGAACTGGCAGTCGGAGCTGCTGGCCGTGTTGTCGATGGTGGTGCTGTCGGTCTACCTGCGTCAGCGCGGCTCGCCCGAGTCGAAGCCGGTCGGCGCCCCGCACGCCGCCACGGACGTCGAGGGCTGACCGGTCAGCACGGCGACGACGCGGGTGCCCGGCGCGAAGGCTCCCTGCCGGGCCAGGTCGAGCACGCCGTAGAGCATCTTGGCCACGTAGACGCCCTCGACCCGGTGCTCGGCGGCGAACCGGTCGAGGACGGGGGTCGAGCGGGCGTAGCCGCCGAAGTGGTAGTCGAGGTTGACCGACCAGTTCGTCCAGGTACGGCCGTACGCCTCGCGCTGGAGCCGGGCCACCTCGTCCGTCAGGAAGCCGGCCCCCTTGAGCACCGCGAAGCCCAGCGCCCGCCTGCCCTCGGGCAGCCCGGCCGCGATGCCGGCGAGGGTGCCGCCGGTGCCGACCGGGCAGCAGACCACGTCGTAGTCGACGCCGATCTCCGGCGGGAGCTCGGCGCAGCCGCGCACGGCCGCCGCGTTGCTGCCGCCCTCCGGCAGGATCGTGACGTCCCCCCAGCGCTCCCGCAGCCGTGCCTGCACCTCGGGCGTGTGCTTGAGCCGGTAGGAGGCGCGGTCGAGGTAGGTGAGCGTCATCCCGCAGGAGACGGCGAAGGCGAGCGTGGGGTTGAGCGGCAGGTGCTCCTCGCCCCTGATCACCCCGATCGTCTCGATCCCGTGCAGCCTCCCGGCCCGGGCCACGGCACTGATGTGATGGGAGTACGCCCCGCCGAAGGTGAGCAGCCGCCGATGGCCCAGGTTGTACTTGAGCTTGCGCCGCTTGTTGTCGTCGTGCATCAGGAACACCCGGACCTCGCCGAGCGCTGGATCCAGGAGCTCCTCCATGGCGCTAGTCTACGGTCGGGCCTTTGTTGAGGAGTGTTGGATTATGCGCGTTGCTGAAGCTTTTCGTGCCGCCTTCGGTGCCGATCCCCGCACGGTCTGGCGCGCGCCCGGCCGGGTCAACCTGATCGGCGAGCACACCGACTACAACGACGGTTTCGTCCTGCCCTTCGCGGTGCCGTGGGGCGTGAGCGCCGCCGTCACCCCGCGCGCCGACCAGACCATCCGCCTGCTGTCCCTCCAGTCCTCCGGCGGCCCGGTCGAGCTGTCGGCCAGGGAGGAGGCGACCGGCTGGGCCCGCTACGCCGTGGGCGTGCTGGCCATGCTCGGCGACCGGGTCGCGGGCGCCGACATCGCGATCGACGGCGACGTGCCCCAGGGCGCGGGGCTCAGCTCCAGCGCCGCCCTGGAGGTGGCCGTCGCCTCCGCGCTGAACGACGTCCACGGGCTCGGCCTGACGCCGATGGAGATCGCCCTGCTCAGCCAGCGGGCCGAGAACGACTTCGTCGGCATGCCGTGCGGCATCATGGACCAGGCCGCCTCCGCGCTGTGCCAGGAGGGCCACGCGCTGTTCCTCGACTGCCGCTCGCTCGGCTCCAGGAACATCCCCCTCGACCTGGCCGCCGAGGGCCTGAGCATCCTCATCATCGACACCCAGGTCCACCACGAGCACGCCGGCGGCGAGTACGCCAAGCGCCGCGCCGAGTGCGAGTCCGCCGCCGGGAAGCTGGGCGTGCCGTCCCTGCGCGACGTCACCGACCTGGCCGCGGCCCTCGACCGGCTCCAGGGCGCCGAGCGCAAGCGCGTCATGCACGTCGTCACCGAGAACCACCGCGTCGAGGCCCTGATCGGCCTGCTGCGCGCGGGCAAGGTCACCGAGATCGGCGCCCTGCTCAACGCCTCCCACCTGTCGCTGCGCGACCAGTACGAGGTCTCCTCGCCGGAGCTCGACGTCGCCGTGGAGGCCGCCTTCCGCGGCGGGGCCCGCGGCGCCAGGATGACGGGCGGCGGCTTCGGCGGCTCGGCCATCGCCCTGGTCCCCGACGCCCGTCTCGACGACGTGCGCGCGTCGGTCACGGCCGCCTACGCCGAGCGCGGCTTCCAGGCCCCGCGCTTCCTGTCGGCCACCGCGGCCAAGGGCGCCCACCGCCTGGCCTGAGCCGGTCAGGGCGTCCGGGCCGCCCCCGCCCGGGCCAGGTTGACCCCGCTGGCGATCACCCCGATGTGGCTGAACGCCTGCGGGAAGTTGCCCGCGAACGCGCCCGTGGCCGGGTCGATCTGCTCCGGGAGCAGGCCGAGCGGGCTGGCGCGGGCGCACAGGGAGGCGTACAGCTCCTCGGCGCGGGCCCGGTGGCCCTGGAGGATCAGGTTGTCCACCAGCCAGAAGCTGCACAGCAGGAAGGCGCCCTCGTCGCCGGGCAGACCGTCCGGCGACTGCTCGTGCAGGTAGCGGTAGAGCAGGCCGTCGCCGGCGGACAGGCGTTCGGCGACGGCCGCGGTGGTCGCCGCCATCCGCGGGTGGTTGGCCGGCACGACCTTGCGCAGCGGCAGCGCGAGCAGGCTGGCGTCCAGGCCGCTGCCGCCGTCGAGGTGCTCGCCCAGGCACTGCGCCTCCTCGTTCCACGCCTGTTCCAGGATGAGCCGGCGCAGCTCCTCGGCGGTGGACCGCCACCTGGCGATCGGACCGGCCAGGCCCAGCCGCTCGCCGATGGCCGCGGCCCGGTCCAGCGCCACCTGGCACATGCCCGCCGAGTAGGTGAAGACCCGGCCCTGGCTGCGTACCTCCCAGATGCCCTGGTCGGGCTCCTGCCAGGTGCGCGCGGCGGCCTCGGCCAGCTCCGACAGCCCCGACCACAGCGCGGGCTGGAGGTCGCGGCCGGGCAGCAGCCACTGGTCGGCGCAGTCCAGCACCTCGCCGTAGACGTCGTGCTGGCGCTGGTCGGCCGCGCCGTTGCCCCACCGCACCGGCGCCGAGCGCCGGTAGCCCTCCAGATCGGCGTCGACGACCTCCTCGGGTACGGGGTCGCCGCGCAGCGTGTACATGATCAGCGGATCGCCGCTCTGCTCGAAGGCGTCGAGGACCCAGCCGAGGAAGCCGTCGGCCTCCTCCTCGAAGCCGACGCGGCGCAGCGCGAAGACGGCGTAGGCGGCGTCGCGGATCCACGTGTAGCGGTAGTCCCAGTTGCGCACCCCGCCGACGGGCGCGGGCAGCGAGGACGTCGGCGCCGCCACCAGCGAGCCGTTGACCCAGTCGTCGCACAGCTTCAGCGTGATCACCGAACGCCGGACCAGCGCCTCCTGCGGGCCCCGGTAGCCGCACGCGCCCATCCAGCGCCGCCAGGCGTCGGCGGTCTGCCGCAACATCGCCTCGGGGTCGAACCGGTGGTGGCGGTGGATGCGCCCCCACGACAGCACCAGGTCGAGGCGGTCGCCCTCCTGGAGGTCGTGCACGGTGCGCAGCCCGGTCAGCGGCCGGTCGGAGCGCAGATGCAGCCGCAGGTCGGGCCGCCGGGACGCGCGCACCTCCAGGCCGCTGCCGAGCATCCGGGCCTGCCCGCCGCCGCGCGGCTCCAGCTCCGCCCGCAGGCGTACGCTCCCCGCCAGGACGACCGCGGACCGGACCAGCTCGCCCCTGCCGCCGCCCGCGTCGTCGCTGAGGTCGGCGCCGGCGCGCAGGACCAGCGCGTCGGTGATCCGCACCACGCCGGACGGGCCGCGCAGCTCGGTGACCAGCACGGCGGTGTCCGGCTCGTAGTACTGCCTGGCCTCGCGCAGGTCGTCGGCCGTCAGCGTGAAGTGGCCGCCGCGCTCGTGGTCCAGCAGGCCGCACAGCAGGGGATCGCTGTCGAAGTCGGGCAGGCACAACCACGGGATCGAGCCGTCGAGACCGACCAGCGCCGCCGTCGTGCCGTCGCCGATGAGGCCCAGGTCCTCCAGCGCCGGGTAGCCGTCCCGGCGGCGCACCGGGCGGAAGGGTGGGTCGAGGTCGAGCATGGCCGGCGTTCTCCTCAGTGCTTCTCGGCGCTCCTCAGTGCTTCTCGGCGCCTTTTGGTGCCCTTGCCGTCACTGGAAGGCGATCATCACCTTCACCACGTCGTCGAGCTTCTTGTCCGAGACCTCGAAGGCGCGTTCCATCTCCTCGAAGCCGAACGTGTGGGTGGTCAGGGGCGTGGGATCGAGCCGGTCGCCCTCCAGGATGCGCAGCAGGCGTTCCATGCGCAGCCGTCCACCCGGGCACAGGCCGGTCGTGATCTTCTTCTCCGCCATGCCGACGCCCCACTCGACGCGCGGGATGCGGACGAACTCGCCCTGGCCGTAGTAGCCGGTGTTGGACACCGTCCCGCCCGGCTTGGTGATCTTGATCGCGGTCTGGAAGGTGGCGTCCGCGCCGAGCGCCTCGATGGCGGTGTCCACGCCCTGGCCCCCGGTCAGCCCGAGGACGCGCTCGACGACGTCCTCGGTGGTGAAGTCGACGATCTCGTCGGCGCCGTAGTCGCGGGCGAGCCGCTTGCGGCGGGGCACCGATTCGACCCCGATGACCAGGCCCGCGCCGCGCAGCCGGGCGCCGGCGGTGGCCATGAGCCCCACCGGGCCCTGGGCCAGCACGGCGACCGTCCCCCCGATGGGGATGTCGCCGTTCTCGGCGCCCATGAACCCGGTCGAGAGCATGTCGGCGCAGTAGACGGCCGTCTCGTCCGGCACGCCGCCGGGGATCTTGGCCATGTTGGCATCGGCCTCGTTGACGTGGAAGAACTCGGCGAAGACGCCGTCCTTGGAGTTGGCGAACTTGAACCCGCCGAGCGGGCCGCCGGACTGCGACGGGTGGTTGTCCTGACAGGCGAGATCGCCCCAGTCGGGCGTGATGGCCCCCACCAGGACGCGGTCGCCCGGCCGGAAGTCGCGCACCTCGCCGCCCACCTCGTGCACGACGCCGACGGCCTCGTGCCCGAGCGTCAGGTCGGTGCGCGGGCCGATGCCGCCCTGGACGGTGTGGGAGTCGGAGGTGCAGATGAGTGCGGTGGTGGTGCGGACGACGGCGTCGCGCGGGCCCGGTCGCGGCACGGGTTTGTCCATGAAGCCGACCCGGCCGATCTCCCTCATGACGAAAGCCTGCACCGCGCCCCCCGAACCTGCCCCGCGTCCCCGCTTCGCCGTGAAGCTCCCGGACACGCCCTGCCTACCCGGCGGGGCTCGTCGTCTAACCTCGGCGCGCGCCGGCCGGCCCCCCTCCGGCCTGCGGTTTCACAGCGCCGGGAAGTTGGGCGGGCGGCGTTCCAGGAAGCTGGCGACGCCCTCGGCGAAGTCGGGCCGCCCGAAGGAGGCCAGCATCTCGTGGACGGCCTTCCTGGCCGACTCCTCCAGCGTGGTGTCCCAGTCGTGCCACACCTGCCGCTTGATCACCGCCATGGACGCCGGCGAGCTGTGCACGGCCAGCTCCCTCGCGTACTCCTGGGCCTGCTCCAGCAGCGACTCCCCGGGCACCGCCCGGTTGGCCAGGCCCAGCTCGTACGCCTCCCGCCCGCTGAACACCCGGCCCGACAGCAGGACGTCCATGGCCCGCTGCTGGCCCATGACCCTCGGCAGCACCCAGGACAGGCCGTACTCGGCGACCAGGCCGCGGCGCGGGAACGCCGTCGTCCACTTGGCCTCCTCGGCCGTGAAGACCAGGTCGCAGACGAGCGCGTGCACCATGCCGAGCCCGGCGCAGGCCCCGTTGACCGCGGCGATGATCGGCTTGCCGATGGTCGTGGGGAAGGTGTTGGGCCGCGGGTCGGGGGTCTCGTCGTAGGAGCCGGTCTGGATGGCGGCGAGCGTCCTGAAGTCGGCTCCGGCGCAGAAACCCTTGCCGGCGCCGGTCACCACGACGGCCCGGACGTCGGGGTCCTTCTCGGCCTCGGCCAGCAGGTCGAAGTAGCGCCGGCCCATGGCGTCCGTCCAGGCGTTGAGCGTGTCGGGACGGTTGAAGGTCAGCGTGAGCACGCCCCGGTCCGACGATGAGAGCACGAGTTCCGCCATGCGCTAACCGAACCATGTTCTGGGCAGGGCTGGCAAGCATGTCACCGGGTGGGGTGGCGGTGCACGTAGGCGGGGGTCAGCTCGCAGGTGTCGTAGTACCGGTGGAAGACCGGGGTCGCGCCGCCCGACAGCGGCGGGACGATCCACGACCAGTCGGCCGGGCAGCGGCGTCCGGCGCGCTCCTCGCGTTCCAGGTGGGTCAGGAAGCGCCGGGACTCGGTGTGATGGTCGGTGATCGTCACCCCGGCCGCCTCGAACGAGTGCAGCACCGCCACGTTGAGCTCGACCAGCGCGTGGTCGCGCCACAGCGAGCGCTCGGTGGAGGTGTCCAGGCCGAGGTGCTTGGCCACTTCGGGGAGCAGGTCGTACCGGTCGGCGTCGGCCAGGTTGCGCGCCCCGATCTCGGTCCCCATGTACCAGCCGTTGAACGGCGCGCACGGGTAGCAGACGCCGCCGATCTCCAGGCACATGTCCGAGATGACCGGCACGGCGTGCCAGCGCAGCCTCAGCTCGGCGAACCACGCGTACTCGGGGTGCAGCAGCGGCACCTCCAGCACGGCGTCGCCGGGCAGGTTGCACAGCAGCGGGTCGCCGAGCCCGGCCCGCACGATCAGCGGCAGCACGTCGAACCGGCCCGGCCCGCCGCGCCAACCGAGCTCCTTGGCCAGGTCGGTGAGCCCGGCGTTGCGCGCGTCGCCCAGGACGCCGCCGCCGTCCAGACGGTGCCCGGCGTAGCGGACGAGCTGGTCGTTGAGCACCCGCGGGCCCGGCATGGCCGGGGTGTCCGGGGCGAAGACGGTGATGGTGGGCCTGATGCGCCCCTCCCCCGTCGCCTCCCGCAGGTGCGCCACGCACTCCACCGCCACGCCCTCCGCGGTCGCCACCTCCCGCCGGTCGCGCAGCTTCAGCGAGCGCCAGTACAGGCGTCCGATGCACCGGCCGCTGTTGCGCCAGGCCACCCGCGCGCCGAACTCCAGCTCCTCGAAGGTGTGGGCGTACGTGCCGTGGCGGGCGACGTCTCTGGCGACGTCGCGCAGCCGGGCGGCCAGGCCGCCGGCGGAGGGGTTCTCGGCGTGGAAGAGCCTGATGAAGCGCTCCGCCTCGCGGACGTCCGTGGTGCGCTCGAACAGCGCGTGCACGGCTTGCACATCGAAGGGACGCAGGGATCTGATCCAGGTACGCACGCGGCAACCAACACTTCTCCGTCAGCGGAGCGCCCCGCCGATTCCGGGTCGGCGGCACGTCCTGCGGCGGCGCCCTCTCCACGCCACCTTCGACGACTTCCCGCGGCTGCCGGCCATACCCGACCGGCTCCCCCATCTTCCGCCCCAACCCTCCCCTTGTCCCCCAAACCCCAAAATCCCGTAACCCACCAACTACAACCCGTACACCCCACGCGCCGCCTCGCACGATCTTGTCGGTGGCGACGTCTACGCTCCCCGTTCATGAGCAACGACGAGACCCGCACCGTACGCCTGACGCTCGACGTCACCGACTACGACGTCGCCGGTCTCCACGACTACCGCGTCCGGTACCACCTCAAGAACACGGGCTGGGAAGGCGCGGAGCCCATCGTCGTCCAGGCCACGGGCGGCGCCCCTGAGTACTACCTCGCCCCGTAGGACCGGCGGTCGAGGACCTGGGCCTTGAGTGAGGGGAACGCGTCGTCCGAGACCCCGGACGACGCCCCGGAAACGACTCAGGCCCTCCACCTGTCTCCAGGTAGAGGGCCTGACCACTGGCTCCCGCGATAGGACTCGAACCTATAACCTGCCGGTTAACAGCCGGCTGCTCTGCCGTTGAGCTACGCGGGATCGAACGTTCGCCCTGCTGGTCGGGCTTGTTGGGCCCTTCCTTCGTGCGCAGGAATAGATTAGCGCACTCCGGGAGTGCGTGTCGCATCGCAACTGGGGTAGGCCGGGAGACAGCGGAGGTGCAACATGCGTTATCGGATGACATTTGCGGTCGGTCTGGCGGTCGGTTACGTGCTCGGCAGCCGGGCGGGCCGCGAGCGGTACGAACAGATCAAGCGGGCGGCCCAGCGGGTGGCCGACAGCCCGAGGGTCCAGGAGGCCGCGGGCGTGGTCGGCGCGCAGGCGTCGAAGCTGGCCGGAGCGGCCAGGGAGAAGGTGGGCGGAACTCTTCAGGAGAAGATCCCGTTCCTCGGCTCCGACGGCCATCACAGGTCCGGCAGCGGCTGGCCCGAGGAGGAGGATCTCGCGGAACGCAAGTCCCGCGAGACCGGCATCCCCTACTGAGGCCGAGACCCCGAGATCCGGCGCGGCACGGACGTGTGATCCCTCACACGCCCATGCTGCGCCGGACGCCTTCCAGGGCCTGTTCGGCCTGCGCGCGCAGCCCCGGGTCCGCCGGATCGAGCCCCTCGTCGAAGACCAGGGTCCAGCCCAGCACCTCGCCGCCCGGCGGACGCCTGGCCACCAGCCGTACGCCGCCGCGCCCCGGCAGGCTGACACGCTTGTTGACCACGATGGTGGAGTTCACCCGCTCGCGCACGGTCTCCGGCACCATCCGCGGCTCGGCGACCCGCTCGAAGTACCGGGCGCCGCCGACGGTGACGACCCGCAGCCCCTCGTCGTCCCACGACGCCTTGTCGATCTCCTCGTACGGCACCCGCGTCCCGTCCGACAGGAACAGGGCCAGGTTGGTGGCCACCAGGTGACCGTCACCCGTCTCGGTGAACGTCAGCACCCGCTCCCCCGGCCGGACGTCCAGCGATCGGCGCACGTCGGCGGGCAGGCGGCGAAAAATGCTCATACCTCCACGGTATCGGCGAGCAGGTCGAGGGTGAGCGCCGCGCTCCACGAGAAGTCCCTGCACCCGCGCCCGCTGCCGTCGAAGGGATCGAAACACTCGCGGAACCCGGCCTGCCGGACGAGCCGCAGGGTGCCGTTGGCGAGCTGCCGCCCCAGCTGGTCGAGCGAGTGGACGGCGGCGGCCCGGCGTAACAGCCAGTTGGTGTTCACCCAGGACGGCCCGCGCCAGTAGCGGGTGCGGTCGAACTGGGCGGCGCGGATCTCGCAGCTCGGCACCGGGTAGCCGGTCGCGCCCATGAACCGGGCCGACTCCAGCACCTCGACGCAGGCGTGCAGCTGGTCGCTGGGCAGCCCGGGATCGAGCAGCGGCCCGAACGCGCCCACCGTGCAGACCTTGATCAGCCGGTCGGAGCGCAGGTCGCGGGGGTAGAAGCAGCCGTCCCAGAGCCGGTCGAGCATGGCCTGCCTGATGCGTTCGGCCTGTTCGGCGTGGGGCGCGGGATCGGCGCCGGCCAGCGGCGCCAGCTCGGCCAGCGCCTGGCAGGAGGCGAGCCAGATGCCGTTGAACATCGGGTCCTCGACCGCGAACGGGTGCTCGTCGCGCAGGTACTCGGCGCGGTAGCCGGCGTCGCGGTAGCGCATGGCCAGCCAGACGTAACGGTCGTGGTCGCTGTCGGGATGGCGGTCGGCCAGTTCCACGTTGCGGTAGCCGTAGCCGATGACGGGCAGCGCGGCGAGCGGCTGGTCCCAGGCCGGGCTGTCGTCCATGCCCGACTCCCAGGGGTGGACGATGGCCGCCAGCCCCGCGCCGCCGAGATCGCGGGCCGAGGCGAGGTAGTGGTGCTGGGCGACGAGCAACGGGAAGGTCCGCCGGACGAACCCCACGTCGCCGGTGTGCCGGTAGAGCCACCGCAGCGCCAGCGCCTGCAGCGGCGGTGAGGTGAGCCCGGAGGTGCCGACCCTCGGCGCGGACTCGTGCTCCTGCGAACGCCAGACGGACGGCCCGGGGAAGTACGCCTCGCGCGTGTGGAAGACGATGTGGGGCACCATGCCGGTCGCCCACTGGCCGCTCAGCAGGCTGAGCAGCTCCTCCCGGGCGCGCTCCGGACGGTGCCTGGCCAGGCCGATGACGACGAACGCGGAGTCCCAGCTCCACTGGTGCGGGTACAGGCCGGGCGCGGGCACGGTGCCGCTGCCCGTCCAGTTCGCCTCGAGCACGGCCAGCGCCTCGCGCCCGAGCGCGGCATCGTCAACCGCCGGCCGCGCCTCCATTCACTCACTATGCCTTGGGAAGCGGGCGGAAGCTACGGCCTTTGGGCCCACTTCGAGACGAACGTGACACCGAGGACGACGGCGCCGATGATGAGAGCCCACTTGAGAAGCGTGAAGACGAAACCCACGAGCGGGCCGACGAGAAGCAGTGCGACGATGATCGCGGCGATGATCAGAAGGATGCGTGCCATGTCTCCACGGTAGGAGATCCTTTAAGCCGTTTGCAGGTGACCGAGGGTTGAATCAGGGACAAGTCAGGGTCACCCCTACCCATTGGAACCAACCGGTCAAGCCTCCCGTTGATCCGGTAGAACCACCGGGGCATCGGGGGCCCTCTTCACGGGGAGCGTGATGAGTCTGGGACCGCCCATGAGCAGGGAAGGCGCCGAGTACGCGCTGCGCGCTCGGGCCGACGAACGCGACCGGATCTCCGGCGACCTGCTCGACCTCGAATCTCACACCACCTACCAGTTGCTCAAGGGCGCGGCGCTGGACGGGATGACGCGGCAGCGCTGGACCGCCGTCCAGGCCGCGCTGGCCCGGCTGTGGCTGCTGAACGACGCCTACCGGGCCGTGCTGCGCGAGGCCGAGCAGGTCAGGGCCGTACGGGCGAAGCCGGGCGCGGAGCAGCTCGACGAGCTCACCCGGCTGCTCTCGGGGCCGTCCGTGGTGCTGCGGGCCGCGGCCAAGCCCGTCGAGCAGCGTTCGCTGCTGCCCGAGGCCGACGAGCGGCTGACCCTCGACGAGACCGTGGCCCGCATGGACGGCGCGTTCCGCGAGGTCACTTCGGCGCTCAACGACATCGACGCCGTCTGGAACGCCGTCCTGCCCCGGCTGGACGACGCCGACCGCGCGCTGCGCGAGCTCCGCGACCTGGAACGCGAGCTGGGCGAGAGCGCCGGCCTGGACGCGCAGGAGTCGCAACTGCGGCGGATGCGCGCGGCCCTGCTCTCGGACCCGCTCGGCGCGGGCGTCGGCCCCGACCTCGGCGGGGTCGCCCGCGCGCTGGCCGAGGCCCGCGCGGAGGTCGACCAGGCGATCGTGGTCAAGCGCGAGTACGCCAGGCGCCGCGAGGACCTGGTCGCGGCCCTCGACCGGGTACGCGCGGCCGAGAGCGAGGCCAGGCTGGCCCACGGCGCGGTGGTGGTCAAGATCGCCCTGCCGCCGCAGGCCCGGCCGCGCAGCCGCGTCGAGGAGCTGACCGGCGAACTGGACGCGCTCGACGCCTCGGCCGACACCTGGGTGGTACGTGCCAGGCGGCTGGCGGCCGTGGAGAGCGAGGCGGCGAAGGCGGCCGACCGGGCGCGGGCCACCGCCAAGGCCCTGTACGGGCTGGTCGGCAGACGCGACGAGTTACGCGGCCGGCTCGGCGCCTGCCAGGCCATGGCGGTACGCAAGGGCATGGCCGAGGACCCCGCCGCCACCGCGTGCTTCGAGCGGGCACGATCCCTGCTGTGGACCGCCCCCTGCGACCTGACCGAGGCTGCCGCCGCGGTCGAGACCTACCAGCGCGCGATACACGGAGGTAAGCCATGACCCGCTGCGCGCAGCCGGGCTGCACCGGCACCATCGAGGACGGCTACTGCGACCTGTGCGGCAACGCGGCGGCCGCGCCACCGGCGCCCGTGTCCGTCCCCCAGCAGGTGTCAGGGCCCATCTCGGGGCCGCTCTCGGGCCCGGTGAACACCCAGCCGGTGAGCCGGTCGCTGACCTCGCCGGTGAGCAGCAGCGGCAGGTCGCGGGCCGGGGTGCTGGGCGGCATCGCCGACCTGCCGTCCGTCCCGTACCGGGATCCGGCGACGGCCGTGATGGCCGATCCGCAGGTGCCGGAGGAGAAGCGGTTCTGCGCCAACCCGGCCTGCGGGGAGCCGGTGGGCCGGTCCCGGCAGGGCCGTCCGGGGTTGACGGAGGGGTTCTGCCCGCACTGCCGCACGCCGTACTCGTTCACCCCGAAGCTGGGCAAGGACGACATGGTGGCCGGGCAGTACCGGGTGCTCGGCTGCCTGGCCCACGGCGGTCTCGGCTGGATCTACCTGGCCGCCGACGAGAACCTGGACGGCCGCTGGGTCGTCCTCAAGGGCCTGCTCAACACCAACGACGCCGAGGCGCTGGCGGCGGCCGAGGCCGAGCGCAAGTTCCTCACCACGGTCGACCACCCGAACATCGTCAAGATCCTCAACTTCCAGCTCTCCGGCGGCCTCGGCTACATCGTCATGGAGTACGTCGGCGGCCAGTCCCTGCACGAGCTGCGCCGCAAGGGCCCGCTGCCGCTGCGCGAGGCCCTGATCTACGGCCGGGAGATCCTGCACGCCTTCGGCTACCTGCACGAGAACGGCCTGGTCTACTGCGACCTCAAGCCGGCCAACGTGATCAGGGTCGGCCGGCGGCTCAGGCTGATCGACCTGGGGGCCGTCCAGCCGATCGGCTCCCCGCCCGGCACGTCCTGGGCGACGGTCGGCTACCATGCGCCCGAGCTGGACACCCATCCCTCGTCGGTGTCCTCCGACCTCTACACCGTGGCCAGGACGCTGGCGGTGCTGGCGATCCCGTCCTGGAGCCCGGCCAAGGGCGGCGTGGCCAGCCCGCTGCCGCAGGACTGCGGGCACGAGTCGTTCGCCCGGCTGCTGCGCAAGGCCACCGCGCCCAACCCCGCCGACCGGTTCCAGAGCGCCTGGGAGATGGAGGAGCAGCTCGTCGGGGTGCTGCGGGAGATCAGCGCGGCCGAGGAGGGCGTGCCCTTCCCCGCGCCCTCGACCCTGTTCGGGCCCGAACGCTCGGCCGTGTGGACGGCGCTGTCGGACTCGCGCCAGGAGGTGTTCGGCCCGCTCGACCCGGCCGCGGTCGCGGTCGAGCTGCCGGTACCGCATGTCGATCCGCTCGACCCGGCGGCGGGCCCGCTGGCGGGCCTGGTCGGGTTCGACGGCAAGGAGCTGTTCGACCAGCTCTCGGCGATGCCGCCGACGCCCGAGACCCGGCTCATGCGCACCCGGCTGCTGGCCGAGGCGGGCGCGGCCGAGACGCCGGCGGCGCTGGCCGAGCTGGAACGTCAGCTCCCCGGCGACTGGCGGACGACCTGGTACCGCGGCGTGCTCGCGCTGGCCACCCGCCAGACGGACACCGCGGTGACGATGTTCGACGCGTGCGTGTCGGCGCTGCCCGGCGAGCTCGCGCCCAAGCTGGCGCTGGCGTTCGCGCTGGAATGCGCGGGCAGGCAGTCGGCCCACTGGTACAACGCCGTCTGGCGGACCGACCACTCCTACGTCAGCGCCGCGTTCGGGCTGGCCAGGACGGGCCGCGTCAACGTCCTGGACGAGGTGCCGCCCACCTCCAGCTACCGGGTGGCGGCGCAGGTGGCGCTGGCCGCCTCGGCGTTCCGCCGGACCGACCTGAGCACGCTGTCCGCGGCCGACCTGGTCGGCGCGGCCGGGCGGCTGGCCAACCTGGTCGACCTCGACCCGCGCCGCCGCGACCTGCTCACCACCGAGTTGCTGCGCTGCGCGCTGGCCTGGCTGGAGAACAACCCCGCGCCGCCCGGGACGAAGCTGGCCGAGGCCGACTTCACCGAACCGGGGCTGCGCAGGCGGCTGGAGTCGATCTTCAGGAAGCTCGCGGTGGCGGCCGGCTCCCGCCACGAACGCCACGCGCTCATCGACGAGGCGAACGCCGTACGACCGAGGACGTGGCTGTGATGGAACCCGTACCGAACGCCCAGAGCTGCCCGATGTGCGCCTCCCCGGTCGTCCAGGGGGACGTCTACTGCGAGCGGTGCGGGCACGCGCTCGGCGCGCCGGTCTGCACCTCCTGCGGCGCGGCCGCGGTGGACCCGGAGGGCTACTGCGAACGCTGCGGCGTGCGCCAGCCCACCGGCCGGGACCACGCCGAGACCGTGCTCGACGGCGGGGCCGCCGCCGTGACCGACCGGGGGCTGCGGCGGGCCCGCAACGAGGACGCCGTGGCGCTGCTGACCACCGGCGACGCCGTGGTGACGGTCGTGTGCGACGGCGTCGGCAGCTCGCCGCGGGCCGACCAGGCCTCGGCCGCGGCGGTGGAGACCGCGGGCGCCGCCCTGGCCAGGGGGACGTCCGCGCAGGAGGCGTTCGAGCTGGCCGGCAAGGCCGTGGCCGCGCTGGCCACGTCCGTGGACGACGCCCCCGCCTGCACCTACGTCGCCGCGGTCGCCGGCCCCGGCGGGATCACGCTGAGCTGGGCCGGGGACACGCGGGCGTACTGGCTGCCCGGCGCGGACCCCGGGCAGGGCGTGCTGCTGACCGAGGACGACGTGGTCCCGACCGGCGAGATCACCGCGTGGCTCGGCGCGGATTCCGGCGAGGTGTCGCTGCATGTGCGCACACTCGCCCCGGGGGCGCCCGGCCTGCTGCTGGTGTGCAGCGACGGGCTGTGGCGCTACCTGGACGGCTACCGGTTCCCGCACACGGGAACCCCTCTCGACATGGCCCGCGAGATGCTGCGCCACGCACTGGCCTCCGGCGGCCAGGACAACGTGACGATCGTTCTCATCCCCCTAGGAGAAACGCATGGGTGACCAGCCCACGTTCACGCTGAACATCGACCAGAACAAGTACCTGTCCACCGACGCCCGCGAGGTGCACGCGGTCCTCACCGTGGCCTCCTCCGGCGGCGGCTTCGCCCAGGCCGCGCCCACCGAGGCGGCCGAGGTCATCATCGTCGACACCTCCGGCTCGATGAGCGGCGGCAAGATCCGCGAGGCCCGGCAGGCCGCGGCGGCGGCCGTGCACGCGCTGCGCGACGGCGTGTACTTCGCGGTGATCGCCGGGACGGAGAAGGCCAAGGTCGTCTACCCCGGCGGCAACGCCAACCTGGTCAGATCCACGCCCGCCACCCGGGCCGAGGCCGAGCGCGCGATCAGCCGGCTGCTCGCGCACGGCGGCACGGCCATCGGCGAGTGGCTGAAGCTGGCCGGGCACCTGCTGAGCGCGTACCCGAACGCGATCAGGCACGCGCTGCTGATGACCGACGGGCAGAACAACGAGCGTCCCGAGGTGTTCGGGGCCGTGCTGCAGGGGTGGAGCGGCAAGTTCGTCTGCGACAGCCTGGGCGTGGGCGACGACTGGGTGCCCGCCGAGCTGCGGAAGGTCGCCGAGGCGATGCTCGGCTCGTTCGAGTTCGTACGGAACCAGAGTGATCTGGCCGAGTTCTTCCGCCGGGTGACGCAGACGTCGATGAGCAAGACCGTGGCGGACCTGTCGCTGCGGGTGTGGGTGCCGCAGACGGCCAAGCTGAAGTTCGTCAAGCAGGTCTCCCCCACGCTGCTCGACCTGACCGGCAAGCGCACCGACGTCAACCCGCTGACCGGCGACTACCCGACCGGCTCGTGGGGCCAGGATCAACGCGAGTACCACCTGTGCGTGGAGGTGCCGCCGGGCCAGATCGGCCAGGAGATCAGGGCGGGCTGGGTCAAGCTGGTGCGCCCCGACACCCAGGACGTCGTGGCCAGCGGCAACGTGCTGGCCCAGTGGACCGACGACCTGGCGCAGTCCACGCAGATCAACCGGAAGGTCGCCCACTACACCGGCCAGGCCGAGCTGCACGAGCTCATCCAGGACGGCCTGAGCGCCCGCGCCGCCGGCGACGTCGAGGCCGCGACCGCGCGCCTGGCCAAGGCCAGGGAACTGGCCGCCGAGTCGGGTCGCGAGGACACCGCCCGGCTGCTGGAGAAGGTCGTGGAGGTCGATCCCGCCACCGGCACGGCCCGGTTGCGCAGGAACGTGGACAAGGCGGACGAGATCGAGCTGGACACCGGTTCCGTCCGCACCAGCCGGCTGCGTAAGGACGAGGGCTGATGGCGACCTGTCCCCAGGGGCACGCCTCCGGCTCCGACGACTACTGCGACGTCTGCGGCGCGCAGATGGGCGGGACCGCCGCCCCGTCCCAGCCCCAGGCGACGGCGGCGGCCCCCGGCGGCGGTGACGACGCCTGCCCGGTCTGCCAGACGCCGCGCGCCGGGCAGTTCTGCGAGGTGTGCGGCCACGACTTCACCGGCGGCGGGGGCGGCGTCCCGATCCCCGTGCGAGGGGCGCGATGGGAGGCCGTCGCGGCCGCCGACCGCACCTACTACGAGAAGGTGGTCGCCGAGGGCGGCCCCGACGCGGCGCGCATGGCCTTCCCGCCGTACTGTCCCGAGCGCTCGTTCGGGCTGGTCGGCGAGCAGGTGCGCATCGGGCGGCGCAGCAGGGCCAGGAACCTGGCGCCGGAGATCGACCTGACCGGCCCGCCCGAGGACCCGGGCGTGTCGCACCTGCACGCCGTGCTGCTGGGCCGGCCCGACGGCACGTGGACGCTGGTCGACCCCGGCTCGGCCAACGGCACCCAGGTCAACGGCAGGACGGTCGAGATCAACACGCCCGTCAGGGTCGGGCCGGGCGACCGGATCCACCTGGGCGCCTGGACCGTCATCACCATCAGGGAGGGAACGCCGTGACCCTGGTGCAGAACCCCGGCCCCCTGCTCCAGGCGGGAGCCGCGCCCCCGCCGCACCGCAGCGTGCCCGGGCGCATCCGCGTGATCTCCGGCGTGACGGTGGCGGCGCTGGCGCTGCTGTTCGCGGCGCTCGGGGTCGGCAGCCTGACCGCCGGCGACGGGCTGCAGGTCATCGGCCGCGACGCCGGACCGCAGGTCGTCGCCACCGCCGGGCTCTACCTGGCGCTCAGCGACATGGACGCCCAGGTCGCCAACGCGCTGGTCATGGGCGACCAGTACGGCCAGCAGCGCCGCGTCGCCGTCGACCGGTACGAGCGGCGGCGTTCGGAGGCCAACCAGGCGCTGCTGAAGGCGTTCGAGCTGGCCGGCGACAACGCGGCCGATCGGCGGACCGTGCAGTCGGTGCTCGACGGGCTCGGCCGCTACGAACGGCTCGCCGGGCAGGCGCTCCTGCTGAACGAGCAGGCCCGGCACGCGCCCGGCGCGCCGCCGGAGAACGTGGTGGGCACCTACCGGCAGGCCACCGACCTGATGCGGCTGGTGCTGCTGCCGCAGGCCTACAACCTGACCCTGGAGAGCGGCACGATCGTCCGCAGCACCTACGACGAGAAGAACGCCTGGGTCCCGCTGCTGCGGACCGCGGTGCTGCTGGCCGGGCTGCTCGCGCTGGGCTGCCTGATCTGGCTCCAGGTCTTCCTGGCCCGGCGCTTCCGCCGGGTGTTCGGCCCGGCGCTGCTGGTCGCCACGCTGGCCACGGCGGTCTCGCTGATCCTCGGCGCGAACGTGCTCGGCCAGGACCAGGAGGACCTGCGCACGGCCAAGGCACAGGGCTTCGACTCGGTGCTGACGCTGGCCAAGGCCCGCGCGATCAGCAACAGCATGCAGGGCGACCAGAGCCGGTACCTGCTGGACAAGGAGCGCGCCGACACCTACGAGCACACGTTCCTGGACAAGTCGCAGTCGGTCGTCTACTACGAGTCGGGCAACCTCACCCAGTACCACGCGAAGGTGGCCGGCGACTCCGGGGACGCCCTGGGCATGCTGGGGCCCGAGCTCACCGGCGTGGAGGGCGGGCGCGTGCTGGACGCGTACAAGGCCTTCCAGCAGGCCGACACCTCCTTCCGGGAGCTGGCGCTGGCCGGCCGGACGGCCGAGGCGGTGACCGCCAAGCTCGGGCCGGTCACCGCCGCGTTCGACGCCTACGACCGGTCCCTGGTGGCGCTGGCCGACCGGCACGAGCACACCTTCGACCGGGCCATCGACGCCGGCGAGAACGCGCTGGACAACCTGTGGCGGCTGCTGCCGTTCGCGATCGCCGGGATCGGGCTGCTGATGATCGCCGGGGTGTGGCCGAGACTCAAGGAGTACCGTTGAAGCGGGCACTGGTAGCGGCGCTGGCCCTGGTCGCGGTGGTCACCGCGGCCTGCGGTACCGGCGACCGGGAGTCGATCCTCGACAAGGACTCCCTCGTCATCGCGGTCCGCCCCGACCTGCCGTCGGTGGGCTTCCGCAAGCCGGACGGCACCTTCGAGGGCTTCGACGTCGACGTCGCGCGCTACGTGGCCAAGCGGCTGGGCAAGGACTTCAAGCTGATCCCCGTGCTGGCGGGCGATCGGGAGAAGGTGCTGGTCCAGGGGCGGGCCGACCTGGTGCTGGCGACGTACACGATCAGCATGGACCGTAAGGCGAAGGTGCTGTTCGCGGGGCCGTACCACGTCTCCTACCAGGACATCCTGACGCGGCCGGACGACAGGGTGGACAACGTCCGGGAGCTGAAGGGCCGCCGGATCTGCGCCGTGGAGGGCTCGAACGCGGCCGAGCGGGTCGTGAAGGAGCGCAGCGTGGCGGCCGAGCTGGTGCCGTTCAAGGACTACGCGTCGTGCCTGAGCGCCCTGAAGAGCAGGCAGGTGGACGCCGTGACCACCAACGACGTGATCCTGGCCGGCCTGGCCAACCAGGACGGCTCGGGGCTGCGGCTGGCCAACGCCCAGTTCAACGAGCAGCGCACCGGGGTGGGCCTGCACAAGGACGACGTGCCCGGCTGCGAGGCGGTGAACCGGGCGATCACCGACATGTACCAGGACGGGACCGCGGGCAAGCTGCTGCACAAGTGGTTCGGCAAGGCGGGACTGAACCTGGACAACATCGCCGTACCGCAGTTCGAGGGCTGCTCCTGAAGGACCGGCTCCGGCATGCGGACGGGCCCGGCGCGCTCGCCGGGCCCGTCGCGGGGTCGAAGGGTCAGTCCAGGTAGTCCTTGAGCATCTGCGCGCGCGTCGGGTGGCGGAGCTTGGCCAGGGTCTTCGACTCGATCTGCCGGATGCGCTCCCGCGTCACGCCGAACTCCCTGCCCACCTCCTCCAGCGTGCGCGGATGCCCGTCGGCCAGGCCGAAGCGGAGCTGGATGATGCGCTGCTCGCGGTCGGACAGCGTGGCCAGGATGTCGTCGAGCTGGTCCTGCAGCATGATGAAGGCGGCGGCCTCCATGGGCACGACGGCGTCGGCGTCCTCGATGAAGTCACCGAGGTCGGAGTCCTCCTCGCCGATCGGCGACTGCAGGGACACCGGCTCCTGGGCGATGCGCTGGATCTCCACCACGCGGTCGACCGGGAGGTCCATCTCCTTGGCGATCTCCTCGGGGATGGGCTCGCGGCCGAGATCCTGGTGGAGCTGACGCTGCACTCTGACGAGCTTGTTGATGGTCTCCACCATGTGCACCGGAATGCGGATGGTGCGCGCCTGGTCGGCGATCGCCCGGGTGATCGCCTGTCTGATCCACCAGGTGGCGTAGGTGGAGAACTTGTAGCCCTTCGTGTAGTCGAACTTCTCGACCGCCCGGATGAGCCCGAGGTTGCCCTCCTGGATCAGGTCGAGGAAGAGCATGCCGCGCCCGACGTAGCGCTTGGCGATCGACACCACGAGCCTGAGGTTGGCCTCGATGAGCCGCTGTTTGGCCCTGGTGCCCTGCCAGACGAGCTCCCTGAACTCCGGGAAGGCCAGGCGCGAGACCCCGGTGGCCAGCTTGTCCTCGGCGAACAGGCCGGCTTCGATCGACTTGGCGAGCTCCACCTCCTCCTCGGCGGTCAGCAGGGGGACGCGACCGATCTCGCGCAGGTAGATGCGGACGAGATCGCTGGTCGGCGCCCGCTTGCCTACGTCCTCCTCATCGGCGCGGGTGGATTCCTCGTCGCCCTGGGGCTCAAGGACCTCCACGCCGTTCTCTGCGAGCATCCGCACGACGCGTTCCAGCGCGTCGGACGGCAGCTCGGATCGGTCAAGCGCGGCGGCGACGTCATCGACGGTTACGCTTCCGCGCTCCCTTCCCTTCGCGACGAGGTCCGCCACCTGATCTACCGATGGCGGCCCGCTTGGCAGCACCGATGCACCCACGGGAGACAGTCTGCAGTATTGGTTCCATCAAATGGCAGACCCATTTTTGTTGCGGAAGGTAAGACGATCAGCATTACCGAATTGAGATCGAGTAAAGGTTTGGCCGGAGTTTGATCAGGAAAGAAAAGTCAATTACGCGGTCTGGAATCAGACGTCCGGCGAGGCATGACGGCCGGACGTATCTCTTTCGCTGCCCGCAATGCCCGAGATGCGCCTTCACGGCAGCGCGGGCCGGCCGGAATTCCCCGGTCAACCACTCTGGTTCACCGCCTGCCCCCGCTGCCGAACTGTTATCAAAGGCCCCCGCGGTCAGCTTCCGGCGGCGCGGTCGCGCAGCACCCGGCGCTGCTGCTCCAGCGCGACCAGCTCGCCGAACAGCTTGTTGTACTCCTGCTGCTCCTCCACCGGGTTGAGGCGCTGCATGCGGGACTTGACCTGGGCGATGGCCCGGTCGACCGCGATCGCCTCGATGGCCGCCAGCATGGCCCCCGCGTAACGCTCCTCGGCGTGCGCGTCGGCCTGGATGGGCTCCACCGCGAACCTCGTCACGAGCCCCCTGGCGCCCTCGTCGTGGGCGTGCTCCAGCAGCCGGTCGACCCACTCACGGCCGCCGTGACCGGCCGAGCCGGCGCCTCCGGCGGCCTGGACGATCTTGTGCAGCGCGACGTGGTCGGGGGCGGTGAACGCCTGCGGGTCGAGGGCGTCGAAGCGCGGCCCGAGCAGCGCGGGCCGCTGGACGGCCAGCTTGAGCAGCTCGCCCTCCACCCGCACGCTCGGATCGACGGGGGCCGCCTTGGGGGCGCGCTGGGGACGGCCCTGCTGGGTGTTGGCGACCTCGCCGATGCGCTGCATGACGAACCGCTCGTCCATGAACCCGAGCCAGCGGTCGAGGTCGATGGCGTAGCGCTTGCGCAGGCCGACGTCCTTGATCCCGGCCACGATGGGCGCCGCCGCGTCGAGGGCGGCGATCTTGCCCTCGTTGCTGCGCAGGTCGTAGCGGGAGATGGTGCTCCTGATGGCGAACTGGAACAGCGGCTCGCGGCTGGCGATGAGGTCGCGCACCGCCGCGTCGCCCTGCTTGATCCGCAGGTCGCACGGGTCGAGCCCGTCGCTCTGCACCGCGACGTAGGTCTGCGTGACGAACTTCTGCTCGTCGGCGAAGGCCCGCAGCGCCGCCTTCTGGCCGGCCGCGTCGCCGTCGAAGGTGAAGATGACCTCGCCCCGGAACTCGGCCTGGTCGAGCAGGAACCGGCGAAGGATCTTGATGTGCTCCTCGCCGAACGACGTGCCGCAGGTGGCCACCGCGGTCGGCACGCCGGCCAGATGGCAGGCCATCACGTCGGTGTATCCCTCGACGATCACCGCCTGGGCGCGCTTGCTGATCTCTCGTTTGGCGAGATCAATGCCATAAAGGACCTGGCTCTTCTTGTAAAGCGGCGAGTCAGGCGTATTCAGATATTTCGGGCCATCGTCGGAATCGAGCAACTTGCGGGCGCCGAATCCGATCACGTCACCCGTGGCGTCCCTGATCGGCCAGATCAGCCGCCCCCTGAACCGGTCGATCGGCCCGCGCCTGCCCTCCTTGGCCAGGCCGCCCTTGACCAGCTCGTCGGCGCTGAACCCGCGCCCCATCAGGTGACGCGCCAGCGCCTCCCACTCGGCCGGGGCGTAGCCGACGCCGAACGCCTCGGCGTCGGCGCGCTCGAACCCGCGCTCGGACAGGAACCGGCGCCCCGGGGCCGCGTCGGGCCCGAACAGCTTCTCGGCGTAGAACTCGGCGGCCACCCGGTGGGCCTCGATCAGCCGGGCCCGCTCGCCGTGGTCGCGCTTGGGGACGTAGCCGCCCTGCTCGTACTGGAGCTGGATGCCGGCCCGCTGGGCCAGCCGCTCGACCGCCTCGCCGAACGGCAGGTGCTCGATCTTCTCGACGAACGTGATCACGTCGCCGCCTTCGCCGCAGCCGAAGCAGAAGTACATTCCGCGCTCGGGGGTGACGTTGAAGGACGGGCTCTTCTCGTCGTGGAAGGGGCACAGGCCCTTGAGGTTGCCCCCTCCGGCGTTGCGCAACTGGATGTGTTCGCCGATCACGTCGGCGATGGGTGAACGCTCACGTACGAGCGCGATGTCGACATCACGGATCCGGCCAGCCACGCCGGTGAGTCTATTCCGCCCGACCGACGGTTCCGCCCCCCGCGGGCTGTGCCGCGGCCGGTGAACGGCGAGGCACGGGCGGTGGACGGCCGGGGAAGACGCGCGTCACCTCTGGGTTGCTAAAGCGGGAAACTGGTGATGCGGAGTCCCGTGGTCGGCTACAAAGGTGAGGGTTGTCGGTGGAAACGGTGACACGGGTGAGGAAAACTATGCGTTCCGGGCATATCGCACGGTGGGTGGCTGTCGCCGCCGTGCTGCTCACCGGCGCCTGCGCCCAGGCGACCGGGGTGGCGGGCGTCAGCGCCCAGTCGCCCTCCACGGCCCCGGCCACGAGCACGCCCACCCCCACGCCGGCGGTCACCGCCACCATCCCCTCACCCGGCCCGTCCGACCAGGGCGCCGAGCAGCCGCCCAAGGGCGACGACCCGGTCAAGGTGCCGCCGCCCAAGCTGTCGAAGTTCACCTACGCGTTCCCGGTCAAGGGCTGCGCCAGCACCTACCAGCGCGCCCTGCTCGTGCTGCCCAAGACGACGATCTGGGCCGCGCAGGGCTGCTCGTTCGTCGCTCCCGTGGGCGGCGTCGTGGACGAGGTCAACGTCAAGAACCGGTGGACGCCCTCCACCGACAAGGGCGCCGACCGCGAGGGCAGGTTCGTCACGATCATCGGCGACGACGGCGTGCGCTACCTCGGCGGTCACCTCGACTCCGTCGCCGCCGGCGTCCGGCCAGGGGTGCGCGTCAAGGCCGGGCAGCTGCTCGGCCGGGTGGGCAGGTCCGGCAACGCCCGCGACACCGGCTCCAACCTCTACTTCGCGATCTCCTGGAAGACCGGCCCGGCCTACTGGTGGGTCCGCCGGGGCATGGTCGAGCCGTGGGACTACCTGGACGCCTGGCGGTCCGGCAACCGCACGCTCTCCCCGCGCAAGGAGACGCTGGGGCTGCGCGGCAGGCTCGGCGAGACGCCGCGCTGCGCGGTCCAGTGCAAGTCCAAGAAGGTGCCCCAGGCCAGCAAGAAGCCCAGGAAGCCGCGGACCGACGACACCAAGGACGACGATCCGGTCACGACGGAGCCGACGTCGACCCCCTTCGGTCAGTGACGACGCCCGGCCCGGTCCACCGGCGGGACCGCTCGTGGGAGCGGTTTCACCCGCCCTGTGCCGTCACGTCGACAGGCGGCGGTGCCAGGCCACGGCCGAGGTGTCGGTGAGGGAGGCGATCTGGTCGATCACGACCCGCACCCGGGCCGCGTCGTCGGGGGCCTCCAGGAAGGCGGGCCGGAAGGCGGGTTCGAGCGTGCCGGGGGCGCCGAGCGTGATCAGCGAGGCCAGCTCGGTGATCAGCTCCCGCTGCCTGGCCTGGTTGGCGTGGTGGCCCTCGGTGGTCATCACGTAGTGGGCGGTGACGCCCTTGAGCAGGGCGCACTCCATCAGCGTGGCGCGCGGCACGACGAGGTCGGCGCGGTGGCGGGCGCCGTGGACCTCCTTGGTGGCCGTCTGGGCCGAGCGGCAGAACCGGCCGATCAGGCCGCTGGTGAGCGCCTTGAGGCCGGCCAGGTCGGCGAGCGTCGCCTCGAAGCGGCGCGGCCACAGCGGGTCGGCGATCAGCTTGGCGAAGACCTCCTCCAGCTCGTTGAGGTCGGCGCCGGGCGCGTACCAGGTGCGGGTGATGCGGGCCACCGCGCCGCGTTCGACGGGCGACTGGAGCGCCTCGGGCGTGACGTGGCCGGAGTGGAGCGCGTCCTCCAGGTCGTGGACGGAGTAGGCCACGTCGTCGGCCCAGTCCATGATCTGGGCCTCGAAGCTCACCCGGCCTTCCGGGGCGCCGTCCCTGATCCACTCGAAGACCGGCAGGTCGTCGTGGTAGACGCCGAACTTCGGGGACTTCTCGCACGTCCAGGGGTATTTGACGGCGGCGTCGAGGGCGGCCCTGGTGAGGTTGAGCCCGGCGCTGCGGCCGTCTTCGGTGAGGACCTTGGCCTCCAGCCTGGTGAGCAGGCGCAGGCTCTGGGCGTTGCCCTCGAAGCCGCCGCACGAGGTGGCCAGCGCGTTGAGCGCCACCTCCCCGTTGTGCCCGAACGGCGGATGGCCGAGGTCGTGGGCCAGGCAGGCGGTCTCGACCAGGTCGGGGTCGACGCCGAGCGTGGCGCCCATCTCCCTGCCGACCTGGGCGCATTCGAGCGAGTGCGTCAGCCGGGTGCGCGGGATGTGCTGGCCGCCGCCGAGCGTCTCGCCGGGGCCCACGACCTGCGTCTTGGCCGCCAGCCTGCGCAGCGCGGCGCTGTGCAGGACGCGGGCGCGGTCGCGTTCGAACGCGCCTCGTCCGGGGTTGCCGGGTGGTTCCGGGACCCATCGTTCCTGGTCGTGCTCGTCGTAGTACGACATTTCTGCAGTGATTTTATCCAGTTTCCCGTCTCCGCTAGTGTCAAGCCTCGCGAGAACCCCTTCCCCGGGAGCCCTCCCCCATGACGACAGCGTTCCGAGCGGTGCTGGCCTTCAGTCTGCTCGCCGGCTTCTACGTGCTGGTCGGCATCATCCTGGCGGCCGCCGTGTTCTTCGACGTCCTGCTGCTGGTGGACTTCCACGCCACGGCGCTGAAGGCCGCGATCGTGCTCACGCTGGCGGCGGGCGCGCTGGTGCGGGCGCTGTTCATGGTCGGCCGCCGCCAGGGGGGCGAGCAGCCGGGCGTGCAGGTGGGGCGCGAGCACGAGCCCGCGCTCTGGCAGGTGGTGGAGGACCTGTCCCGGCGGGTGCGCACCGCGCCGCCCGACGAGATCCGGCTGGTCCCCGAGGTGAACGCGGCGGTCTCGGAGGACACCCGGTTCCTGGGGTTGCGCGCGACCCGGCGGCGGATGTTCATCGGCCTGCCGCTGCTGCAGACCCTCACCGTCGACGAGATGCGCGCCGTGCTCGGGCACGAGCTGGGCCACTACAGCGGGGCCCACACGCGGCTGGGCGCGCCGGTCTACCGGGGGCGGGTCTCGCTGATCGCGACCGTGCAGGGGCTCGGCAACCATCCGCTCATCCAACGGCTCTTCGCCGGGTACGCCAAGCTCTACCTGCGGGTCTCCCAGGCCGTGTCGCGCCGGCAGGAGCTGGAGGCCGACGAGTTCGCGGTGGCGATCGGCGGGCGACAGGCCATGTCGGGCGCGCTCCGCAAGATCCACGACACCGCCCTGGGCTGGGACCTGTACGTCGGCGACTACCTGTCGCTGACCGGCGTGGGCGGCTCCCGGCCCGCCTCAGTGTTCGGCGGCTTCCACGCGTTGATGAACGACCCGGGCCGGCAGGCCGAGATCGCCCGGCTCGGCGAGCGGCCCGAGGACGTCTCGCCGTACGACTCCCATCCCAGCCTGGCCGACCGCCTGGCCGCCATCGCGAACCTGCCGGAGCCGGAGCACGTCCCCGATCCGCGTCCGGCGCTGACGCTGCTGCGCGACCCCGACGTGGCGGCCGAGGCGGTGGAGCGGTCGATGTGGACGCCGGAGGCGCTGGCCGGGCTGCGTCCGGTGCCGTGGGACGAGCTGGTGGCCCAGGGCATGTACGCCGGGCGCAACGCCGAGGCCCTGCGCGACCTGGCGGTGGCGGGGCAGCGGGTGATGGGGGCCACGCGCCCCTACCTCGACGCGGCCTTCGAGGCGATCGCCAGGGGCCGGGGGGCCGAGCTGGCCGGGCAGCTGCGCGAGCTGGGGTGGAAGCCGTCCGAGACGCTGCTCGGCGGGGTGCTGGGGCAGGCGCTGGAGGCGGTGCTGATCCAGCTCGGCGAGGCCAGGTGGACGCTGTCCTGGTCGGGCCCCGCCCGGCTGCTGTACGACGACGGCGAGGAGGTGGCCCTGGCCGAGTACGCGGCCAGGGTCGCCGGCGATCCGCAGGCGGTGGCCGGGCTGCGGAAGTGGCTGGGCGACCACGGGATGCGGCACGACTACGTACCGCTGGAGGAGGCCCTGCCCCGCTAGCCGGGTGTGGGAAGGCTCGCGGCCGGCCGGCGGACCATGAGGACGTCCACCTGGTCCTCGCCCTCGACGGTGAAGCCGTGCCGTTCGTAGAGCCGCTGGGCGGCGCTTCCCCGCAGCACGATCAGGCGTACGGGCGCGCCCTCGGCGTCCGCGCGGTCCAGCAGCGTCCGCAGGACGGCCGAGCCGAGCCCGCGTCCCTGGAGGGCGGGGTCGAGGTAGAAGTGCTCCAGCCAGCGGCCGTCCTCGGCGGGGCGCAGGGTGACGCAGCCCGCGAAGGCGCCGCCGGCCAGGATGACGGAGGTGTGGCCGGGAGAGAAGGAGTCCCGGAACCGCTGACGCACCCGGTGCTCGTCGTAGTGGCCCAGCCGCTCCAGGTCGGGGCGCATCACCGTCGCCCGCAGTTCCGCGATCGCCTCGACCTCGTCCGGCCCGGCGGTGCGCAGCTCCCAGTCCACGAGATTTTCCATGGCGGAAAGTATCGCAATGACCGGTTTTGAGGTGATCTCCGGGTCTGTCGACAAGAAGTCAACAGATCCTCAACCGGCCGTTCCTAGGATCCGTCCCGAGGAGCGCTCCTCCAGGGAGCGCCGGCAGGGAGGGAACCCGTCGTGAACCTAGGCGTCCCGGAGATCATCATCGGCTTCGTGCTCTTCTTCCTCCTGATCGGGCTCGTGGTGTTCACCGCCGTGGTGCTGGCCAACCGGCGGCGCGGGTAGCGCGCGGGAGGCGGCCGGGGCCGGGCCCGGCCGCCGGGCGGGTCAGCGGGTGTCGGAGTCGGTGTCGGTCAGGGCGGCGCGGCCGGCCTCCAGCCGGGCCACCGGGATGCGGAACGGGGAGCAGGAGACGTAGTCGAGGCCGACCTCGTGGCAGAAGTGCACCGAGTCGGGGTCGCCGCCGTGCTCGCCGCAGATGCCCACGTGCAGGTCGGGACGGGCGGCGCGGCCCTCCTCGACGGCGATCCTGACCAGCCGGCCGACGCCGTCGCGGTCGAGGGTCTCGAACGGGCTGACGCCGAAGATGCCGAGCTCCAGGTAGCGCGAGAAGAACGCGGCCTCCACGTCGTCGCGGCTGAAGCCCCAGGTCATCTGGGTCAGGTCGTTCGTGCCGAAGGAGAAGAACTCGGCGGCCTCGGCGATCTGGCCCGCCGTCAGCGCCGCCCTCGGCACCTCGATCATCGTGCCGATCAGCGCCTCGACGCCGGTCTCCGCGAGGATCCCGGCCGCCTCCTCGCGTACGGACTCCAGCTCCTGGACGGCCGCCACCAGCGGGATCATGATCTCCGGACGCGCGCCCGGGACCTCGGCCGCGGCCTGGGCGATCGCCCGCACCTGCATGGCGAACAGCCCGGGGATCACCAGGCCGAGGCGCACACCGCGCAGGCCCAGCATCGGGTTCTGCTCGTGCAGCCGCTTGACGGCGGCCAGCAGCCTGCGGTCCTTGTCGGTCACGTCGGGCGAGGTGGCCACCTTGACCGCCAGGTCCACGAGGTCGGGCAGGAACTCGTGCAGGGGCGGGTCGATGAGCCGGATGGTGACGGGGTCGCCGCCCATGGCCTTGAAGATGCCGATGAAGTCGGCCTTCTGGAGGGGTTCGAGGGCGTCGAGCGCGGCCTGCCGCTCCTCGTCGCCGTCGGCCAGGACGAGGTCCTCCACGAGCCGGCGGCGCTCGCCGAGGAACATGTGCTCGGTGCGGCACAGGCCGATGCCCTGGGCGCCGAAGCGGCGGGCCCGCGCGGCGTCCTCGGGGGCGTCGGCGTTGGCGCGCACCCGCAGCCGGCGGACGGAGTCGGCGTGGGCCATGATCCGGTCCACGGCCCTGACCAGGTCGTCGTCCGGCTGCGCGCCCTCGAAGTACTCGACCACGGCCGAGTCCACGACCGGGACCTCGCCGAGGTAGACCTCGCCGGTGGTGCCGTCGATGGAAATGACGTCCCCCTCGGAGACGACCTCGCCGCCGGGCGCGGTGAACCTGCGCTCGACGGTGGAGACGTCCAGCTCCTCGGCGCCGCACACGCACGTCTTGCCCATGCCGCGGGCGACCACGGCCGCGTGCGAGGTCTTGCCGCCGCGGCTGGTCAGGATGCCCTTGGCGGCGATCATGCCGGCCAGGTCGTCGGGGTTGGTCTCGCGGCGGACGAGGATGACGTCCTCGCCCCGGCCGGCCAGCTCGACGGCGCGCTCGGAGGAGAAGACGACCTTGCCGACGGCGGCGCCCGGCGAGGCGTTCATGCCCTTGGCGATCTTCTTCTTCTCGGCGCCGCCGTCGAAGCGGGGGAACATGAGCTGGGCGAGCTGGTCGCCGGTGACGCGGGTGACGGCCTCGTCCAGGGTGATCAGGCCCTGGTCGACGAGCTGGGTGGCGATGCAGAACGCGGCCGCGGCGGTGCGCTTGCCGACGCGGGTCTGGAGCATCCACAGCTTGCCGCGCTCGATCGTGAACTCGATGTCGCACAGGTCCTTGTAGTGGTTCTCCAGCGTCTCCATGATCTGCAGCAGCTCGTCGTAGGAGGGCTTGTCGAGGCGTTCGAGCTCTTGCAGCGGGATGGTGTTGCGGATGCCGGCGACGACGTCCTCGCCCTGGGCGTTCTGCAGGTAGTCGCCGTAGATGCCCTGCTGGCCGGAGCCGGGGTCGCGGGTGAAGGCGACGCCGGTGCCGGAGTCGTTGCCGACGTTGCCGAAGACCATGGCCACGATGTTGACGGCGGTGCCGAGATCGGCGGGGATGCGCTCCTGGCGGCGGTAGAGGATGGCGCGCGGGGCGTTCCAGGAGTCGAAGACCGCCATGACGGCCAGCCGCATCTGCTCGCGGGGGTCGGCGGGGAAGTCCTTGCCGGTCTGCTCCCGGACGATGCTCTTGTAGGTCTCCACGAGACCCTGCAGCTCGCCGGCGTCGAGGTCGGTGTCCTGGCGGCGGCCCTTCAGCTCGTCGAGCGCGTGCTCGAACAGCTCGCCGTCGAGGCCGAGGACGGTCTTGCCGAACATCTGGATCAGCCGCCGGTAGGAGTCCCAGGCGAAGCGGTCGTTGCCGCCCGCCTGCTTGGCCAGGCCGTGGACCGACTCGTCGTTGAGCCCGATGTTGAGGACCGTCTCCATCATGCCCGGCATGGAGAACTTCGCGCCCGACCGTACGCTGACCAGGAGGGGGTCGTCGGCCTGCCCGAGGCGGCGGCCCATCTGGGCCTCCAGGGCGTCCAGGTGCTCGGCGACCTCGCGCTCCAGGCCGTCGGGAAGAGCGCCTTCCGTCAGGTAGTGACGGCAGGCTTCAGTGGTGATCGTGAATCCGGGGGGAACGGGCAGCCCGAGATTCATCATCTCGGAGAGATTCGCGCCCTTTCCACCGAGAAGATCCTTGAGATTCCTGTTGCCCTCGGTGAAGTCGTAAACGTACTTGGCCACCACAGCTCCAATCCAACGCTTCTGTCCCGGACTCTACCGGCGAAATTGATGATGAAACTGCACTCCTCGGTTAAGTCATCGTTTATGCAGGTCAACCGCCCGACACAGGTCTAATCCAATTACAGGGACCGCTACCCGATAAATTGGTTTATACCAATTGGTTTACACCAATTCTTGAGAAAGAGGAGCCGGGCCGCAGAATCGGATCACACCTGCGCCAGGAGGTCGCCACGGCCGTCTCCCGCCGAGCCCAAGCGTCGTGCAGGGCCCCGCCAAGGCCGCCGGTGGGCACGGTGACGCACCTGGGCGGCCCGGCCCGGCCCGGGGCGCCGGCGGCATGATCGCTCAACGTGACCCAGCTCGGCTCGTTCCGCGATATGGACGTGATCGGGACATGACACTCTGCTCGCATGCCCCGCACGACGCCACGAGGCCTGATGGCCGCCTGCCTGGCTTTGGCGCTGTCCGCCTGCGGCTCGGGAACGCCCGAGCCCGCCGCAGGGTCGCTGCTACCGGGGGCGGAGCAGCGACACGCGACCCAGCTCAGGCCTGGAGACTGCCTGGTGTCGATCCCCGACGACCTGATCGCGACGCTCGTCCCGTGCGGCAACCCGCACAGGGCCGAGTTCGGCATGATCTACGTCGTGCCGGAGGGTCCGTGGCCGGGCACCGAGCAGGCCAGGCGGCAGGCCAAGAGCTTCTGCGCGCCGCGGCTGCGGGTCAAGCAGGAACGGCTGAGCGACATCGAGGTGACCGCGCTGCCGCCGCTGGAGGCTGAGTGGCCGCGTCACCGCACGGCGTACTGCGTGGCGGTGGCCCGGCAGGGGCAGCTCGTCGGGCGCGTCCTGGAGTAGGCGCGAGGGCCTCGGGCGCGTTCTGGAGCAGGCGTGGGGGCCGGGTCACGCGGGGATCGGGTTGGTCTCGGGCGACGGGCCCGGCGCGCCGTCGCGCGGCGGCAGCCACAGCACGAACGTGGCCCCCTGCCGGGGCGCGGAGAACACCGCCACCCGCCCCCCGTGCGACTCCACGATCTGCCGGACGATGGCCAGGCCCAGGCCGGTGTGCCGGTCGCGCCTGCTGGCCTCGCCGCGCCAGAACCGGTCGAACACCCGCTCCTGCTCCGCCGCGCCGAGCCCGGGGCCGTCGTCCCTGACCGCGACCCACAACCAGCCGTCCGACCGGCCGGCCCCGACCCGGACGCGGCCGCCCGGCGGGGTCAGCCGCACCGCGTTGGACAGCAGGTTGGCCACGGCGCGGCGCAGCGCGTCCTGGTCGCCGGTCATCTCCAGGTCCCGGTCCAGCGCGCGGGTGATCGTCAGGCCGCGGGCGGCGGCCGGCGCCGCGTACTCCTCGCACGCCTCCCGCGCCACCCTGCCCAGGTCGAGGTCGGTGTCGGCGAACGCGGTCGCCTGCCGCCGGGCGCTGGCCAGCAGGTCCTCCACGAGCCTGGTCATGCGGGTGGTCGCCCGGTCCACGATCTGCACGGCCCTGGCCCGCTCCTCGTCGCTGGCCTCCGGCGAGGCGAGCACGGCGTCCACGTTGGCCCGGATGATCGTCAGGGGGCTGCGCAGCTCGTGCGAGGCGTCGTCGATGAGCCGGCGCTGCGCGCTGAACGCCTCCTCCAGCCGGTCGAGCATGGTGTCGATGGTGTCGGCCAGGTCCTTGAGCTCGTCGCGCGAGCCGCCCAGCCTGATCCGCCGGGTCAGGTCGGTCGCCTGGATCTCCTCCGTCGTACGCGTGATCGACCGCACCGGACGCAGCACCCGCCCCGACAGCACCCATCCGATGCCCAGGGACGCCAGGTAGAGCCCGGCCAGGGTGGCCAGCGAGTAGTCGCGCAGCGTGGCCAGCGTCCTGATGTTGACCTCGTTCTCGACCTCCTCGATGAAGACGACCTCCTGCTTGCCCACGTATTGGTTGCCGCGGTACGCCTTGGCGTACTCGGTCGAGTACGGGCGTTCCTCGGTGGTCTTGGAGACGGCCGCATAGATGCCGCCGAGCACCAGGGCGGCCAGCACGAACAGCAGCCCCGAGTAGAGCACGGTGAGCCGGAAGCGGATGGTGTGGATCACGCCGGCTCCTTGAGCCGGTAGCCGCGGCTGATCACCGTCTCGATGAGGCCGTCCTCCTGGAGCTTGCGGCGCAGGTTGCCGACGGTGACCCGGACGGTGTTGGTGAACGGGTCGGCGTGCTCGTCCCAGACGTGTTCGAGCAGCTCCTCGGTGGAGACGACGTGACCGGGACGGGTCATCAGGTAGTGCAGCACGCCGTACTCCTTGGGGGTCAGGGCCAGGGAGCGGCCGTCGAGGGAGACCTCCATGCGGGCGGTGTCGATGCGCAGCCCGCCCACCTGGAGCACGGCGGTGCCGCCGGTGTCCCTGCGCAGCAGCGCCCGTACCCGGGCCAGCAGCTCGGGGAAGGCGAACGGCTTGACCAGGTAGTCGTCGGCGCCCTCGTCGAGGCCGCGTACCCGGTCGTCGAGGCGGTCGCGGGCGGTCACCATGATGATCCGCACGCCGCGGCCGGCGGCCCGTACCGAGCGGCAGAGCTGGAAGCCGTCGCCGCCGGGCAGGTTCAGGTCGAGCAGGACCAGGTCGTAGGTGTTGACCTCCAGCTTCTCGTGCGCCGACGGCGCGTCGTAGGCCACGTCCACCGCGTAGCCCGCCCGGACCAGACCCACCCGTAACGCGTCGACCAGGTCTTCCTCGTCCTCGACCACCAGCAGTCGCATGATCTTGACCCTAGTTCCGGATGGGGTGTCACGCCATGGGTCGGGTCGGCCTTCCCGGCCCGGCAACACTGCACCAAACACCCGCGAAAAACCACATAACTATCGTCTTTACACGATTTTTCGGTGTTGACAGTTAGATCTTTCGACCATGACGCCCTTCCAGCGATATTTGGCAGAAGAAGTGGCACTCGATCACGTTGAGGGCCTGATCTCGCGGCGCGAGGCCCTGCGCCGCCTGGGCCTTCTCGGGCTCGCCCTCCCCGCCGCCACTGCTCTCCTCGCCGCCTGCGGCGCCACCCCGGACACCGACCCGGCGAGCCCCCCGGGGCCGCAGACGGCCTCGCCGCCCGGCGCGGCCTCCCCCGCGGGCCCGCCGCCGCTCCCCACGCAGGCGATCACGTTCCCCGGCCCGGACGGGACCACCTTGCGGGCCGCCTGGTCCCCGGCCGCCGCCCCCAAGGGCGCGGTGCTGGTCCTGCACGAGAACCGCGGCCTGACCGACCACATCCGCTCGGTCGCCGGCCGTCTGGCCGCGAGCGGCTACTCGGCCCTCGCGCCCGATCTGCTCTCCCGCGAGGGCGGCACGGCCGCGTTCGCCGACACCGCGCAGGTCACGGCCAAGCTG
Source organism: Nonomuraea sp. NPDC051191 (assembly GCF_044455665.1). Classification (NCBI taxonomy): domain Bacteria; kingdom Bacillati; phylum Actinomycetota; class Actinomycetes; order Streptosporangiales; family Streptosporangiaceae; genus Nonomuraea; species Nonomuraea sp. NPDC051191. Next base: position 141,879 of record NZ_JBITEZ010000016.1, read on the forward strand.
GGCGAGATCCCGCAGGAACGGTTCGTGGCCGACATGAAGGCGGCCGTCGGCGAGCTGCGGAACCGGGCCGAGGGCGTCCGGCTGGGCATGATCGGCTTCTGCTTCGGCGGCGGGATGACGTGGCTGCTGCTGTCGTCCGGGGAGGACCGGCTGGCCGCCGCCGCGCCCTTCTACGGCCCGCTGCCCGACGACGCCGATCTGACCGGCGCGCGGGCGTCCGTCCTGGCGATCTACGCCGAGCAGGACGACCGCGTCAACGCCACCAGGGACGCGGCCGAGACGGCGCTGACGAAGGCCGGGCTCACCCACGAGCTGGTGACCGTCCCGGGCGTCGGCCACGCCTTCTTCAACGACACCGGCGCCCGCTACGACGCGCGGGCCGCCTCGCAGGCCTACGACTACGTGCTGACCTGGTTCGGCCGCCACCTGTCCTGAACCGGCCGGGCCGTGAACGGCGAGCGCCGCCCGCGGCCGAAGCCGGGGCGGCGCTGGTGGTGCCGAGGTCAGTCGTTGAGGCGCTGACGCAGGTAGGAGTCGACCTGGTCGATGGCGATGCGCTCCTGGGCCATGCTGTCGCGCTCGCGGATCGTCACCGCGTGGTCTTCGAGGGTGTCGAAGTCGACGGTGATGCAGAACGGGGTGCCGATCTCGTCCTGGCGGCGGTAGCGGCGGCCGATCGCGCCCGCGTCGTCGAACTCGACGTTCCACCGCCTGCGCAGCTGCGCGGCCAGGTCGCGGGCCTTCGGCGACAGGTCGGCGTTGCGCGACAGCGGCAGCACCGCGGCCTTGACCGGCGCGAGCCGGTGGTCGAGCCGCAGCACCGTGCGCTTCTCCAGGACGCCCTTGGCGTTGGGCGCCTCGTCCTCGGTGTAGGCGTCGAGCAGGAAGGTCAGCGTGGCCCGGTCGACGCCGGCGGCCGGCTCGATGACGTAGGGGACGTAACGCTCACCGGTGTCCTGCTCGAAGAAGCTCAGGTCGACGCCCGACGCCTTGGAGTGGGCGGTGAGGTCGAAGTCGGTGCGGTTGGCGATGCCCTCCAGCTCGCCCCACTCCGAGCCCTGGAAGTTGAAGCGGTACTCGACGTCGACGGTGCGCTTGGCGTAGTGGGACAGCTTCTCCTGCGGGTGCTCGTACAGGCGCAGGTTGTCCTTGTTGATGCCCAGGTCGGAGTACCAGCGGAAGCGCTCGTCGATCCAGTACTGGTGCCACTCCTCGTCGGTGCCGGGCTTGACGAAGAACTCCATCTCCATCTGCTCGAACTCGCGGGTGCGGAAGATGAAGTTGCCCGGGGTGATCTCGTTGCGGAAGGACTTGCCGACCTGGCCGATGCCGAACGGGACCTTCTTGCGCGCCGACTGCTGCACGTTGAGGTAGTTGATGAAGATGCCCTGCGCGGTCTCCGGACGGAGGTAGGCCAGGCCCGACTCGTCCTCGACCGGGCCGAGGAAGGTCTTGAGCAGGCCGCTGAACTGCCGGGGCTCGGTGAAGGTGCCCTTGTTGCCGCAGTTGGGGCAGGTGACGTCGGCCAGGCCGTTGTCGGGCTCCTTGCCGTTCTTCTCCTCGTACGCCTCGACGAGATGGTCGGCGCGGAAACGCTTGTGGCACGACTGGCACTCGGTCAGCGGGTCGGTGAAGGTCTCGACGTGGCCGCTGGCCCGCCAGACCTCGGGGGCCAGGATGACGCAGGAGTCGAGGCCCACCACGTCGTCGCGCGACTGGACCATCGACAGCCACCACTGCCGCTTGACGTTGTTCTTCAGCTCGATGCCCAGAGGACCGTAGTCCCACGACGCGCGAAGTCCGCCGTAGATCTCGCTCGACGGGTAAACGAGCCCGCGGCGCTTGGCGAGGCTGACGATGGTGTCCATGACGTCGGTGCGTCGTGCCATTTTGGTTGCGTCTCTTTCCGGCTGGAGGTCGGCGAGTGAATTCGATGAGATCCCAGCTTAGGGGACGCTCACCCGGTCTCGCGCGCGAGTAACGCTACGCACCCTCTTGCGTGTACACGTCCTCGTACGCGCTGGGTTCGTTGACCATGAGGATCATCAACGGGTACATGACCATCCTGGAGGCCGACAGCGCCCTCCGGTAGAACCCCGCGCCCTCCCATTCGCTGATCAGCGCCCACAGATTGGGCTCGTCGACCGAACGGGCCAGCCGCCCGCGCTGGTAGCCCGGCTGGGCGGCGAAGGTGTCGAGGATGGCGTGGCCCTGCTTGAGGAAGTCCTGAGACTGGGACTCTGGCACGGTGTATCGGATCACGGCGAGCACCAGCCCAGCCTAGAGGTGCGCACCCTGCTGTCACGCGAACTCCCATAGGCTCTCGACGTGGCCTCCAAAAACAAGCGCCCGCTGCCCCAGGGCGAGCAGTTCTTCACGCCGGGCGCGAGCGGCGTCCGCAAGGCCGTCGAGCGGCGCAGCGCGATCCCGATGACGTTCCTGTTCACGCAGGTGCCCAGGTGGGCGACGCCCGCCGTGCTGGTGATCCTGCTGCTGGCCGCCTTCGCGGTGGGCAACTGGCTGGGCGGCGTGGCGGCGCTGGTGGTGCTGGCGTTCGTCGGCTGGCTGGCGTACCTGTCGTGGCCGTCGCTGGGCGTCGGCGGGCGGCTGCTGCGGGTCGCGATGGTGGTCTTCCTGGCGATCCTGGCGGCTGACCGGTTTGGGGCGTTCTAGTCCGGCCCGCCGGAGATTTTGACAATCATTTTCATTTTCCTCCATACTTGAGGGCGTGATGTCCCGTACGCCCCCAATGCGCGCCGTAACCTTCCTCGCCGGAGCAGCCCTGTTGGCCACGTCCGCCTGCGGCGCCGGGTCGGCGGAGACCGCCGCGGACGGCAGGCCCGAAGTGATCGCCGCCTTCTACCCGCTCCAGTGGCTCACGGAGCAGGTGGCCGGGCCCGACGCGAACGTGACCGTCCTGACCGCGCCCGGCGTCGAGCCGCACGACCTGGAGCTGGGCATCCAGCAGATGACCAAGCTCCAGGACGCCGCGCTCACGGTCTACGTCAAGGGCGTGCAGCCCGCCGTCGACGACGCCGTCTCCGGCGACACGGCCTTCGACGCCGCCGCCGTCGTCACGACGATCCCGGCGGGCGGGCACGCCGATGAGGAGGGGCACACGGAGGAGCACGCAGCGGAGCACGGCGTCTCCTACGACCCGCACATCTGGCTCGACCCGTCCCGGCTGGCCACGGTCGCCGGCAAGCTGGGCGAGCGCCTGGCCGCCGCCGACCCCGACCACGCCCAGGCGTACGAGGACCGCGCCGCCAAGGCGGCGGGCGTGCTGGGCGGCCTCGACCAGGAGTTCGCCAAGGGCCTGGCCGCCTGCGCGGGAAAGACCCTGATCACCGCGCACGAGGCGTTCGGCTACCTGGCCGACCGCTACAAGCTCAAGCAGGTGGGCATCACGCTCGACCCCGAGACCGAGCCGTCGCCGAAGCGCCTGTCGGAGGTGGCCGCGCTGGCCAGGTCCGAGGGCGCCACCACGATCTTCACCGAGTCCCTGGTCAGCCCGAAGGTGGCCGAGGTGCTGGCCGGCGAGGTCGGCGCGAAGACGGCCGTGCTCGACCCGCTGGAGAGCAAGCCCGCCGGCGACTACCTGACGGCCATGCGCGGCAACCTGGAGACCCTCCGGACGGCGCTGGGGTGTGCGGCATGAGCGAGACGGCCTTCGCGATGACCGACGGCCGGGTCGGCTTCGACGGCCGGCAGATCCTGCGCGGCATCGACCTGACCGTCCGTCCCGGCGAGGTCGTGGCGCTCCTGGGCGCCAACGGCTCGGGCAAGTCCACCCTGGTCCGCGCGCTGCTCGGCCTCACCCCGCTGTCCGGCGGCCGGACCCTCCTGTACGGCTCCCCGCCCGCCAGGTTCCGCGACTGGTGGCGCATCGGCTATGTGCCCCAGCGCCTCCAGGTCGGCGGCGGCGTGCCCGCCACGGTCCGCGAGGTCGTGGCCTCGGGCCGCGTCGCCCGGCAGAGCCGGCTGCGCAGGACCAGCGCGGCCGACCGGGCGGCGGTCGCCCACGCCCTGGACGCGGTCGACCTGACCGGCCGGGCCGGCGACCCCGTGCAGTCGCTCTCGGGCGGCCAGCAGCAGCGCGTGCTCATCGCCCGCGCCCTGGCCGGCGAGCCCGACACGTACGTGATGGACGAGCCCACCGCGGGCGTGGACGCCGAGACCCAGCGACTCCTGGCCGGCACGCTGACGGGCCTGGTCCGCGACGGCAAGACGATCGTCCTGGTCGCCCACGAGCTGGGCCCGCTGGAGCCGCTGATCACGCGCGGCGTCGTGGTCCGGGAGGGCCGCGTCGCGCACGACGGCGAGCCGCCGCGGACCGGTGGCGAGCACGCCGGGCCGGGACACGAGCACCGACATCCGCACGCCGGACCGCCGACCGGACGGCAGGGAGAACCACGATGATCGAGCTTCTGCAGGAGAACCTCTTCCAGCTCGCGCTGATCGCCGCGCTGCTGGTGGGGCTGTGCGCGCCCGCGGTGGGCACGTTCATCGTGCAGCGCAGGCTGTCGCTGCTCGGCGACGGCATCGGGCACGTCGCGCTGACCGGCGTGGCGCTGGGCTTCCTGACCGGCACGGCGCCGGTGCTGACGGCCGTGGTCGTCTCCGTGCTGGGCGCGGTGGCGATCGAGCTGGTCAGGGCCCGGGGCCGGACCAGCGGCGACGTCGCGCTCGCCCTGCTGTTCTACGGCGGCATCGCGGGCGGCGTCATGCTCATGGGCATCGCGCCCGGCGGCAGCAACGCCAAGCTCAACTCCTACCTGTTCGGCGCCATCGCCAGCGTCACCCAGCAGGACATCTGGATCATCGGCGCGCTGGCCGTGGCGGTGATCGGCGTGGTCGTCGTCTTCGGCAGGGAGCTGTTCGTGCTCTGCCAGGACGAGGAGATGGCCAGGGCCAGCGGCCTGCCGGTGCGCTTCCTCAGCCTGCTGATCGCGGTCACCGCCGCGCTCACCGTGGTCATCGCCATGCGGGTGGTCGGCCTGCTGCTGGTCAGCGCGCTGATGGTGATCCCGGTGGCCACGAGCCAGCAGCTCACCCGGGGTTTCCGGGCCACGATGGGGCTGGCGATGCTGTTCGGCGTGCTCGCCTCGGTGGGCGGGCTGCTCGCCTCGACGATGTCGTCGCGGGTGCCTCCGGGCGCGGCGATCGTGCTTCTCGCCCTCGCCGGCTTCGTCCTGGCCCTCGCTGTCGGTAAATTCGTACGGCGAGGCCGTATCCAGGAGTCCCCAGTGAGCCGGCGACCACAAGTCCGTGTCGAGGAGGTCGCATGACGACGAGGCGCGATGCCGTGCACGACACCCTTCGCGGGAGCGAGGGGTTCCGCAGCGCCCAGGACGTCTATGCCGAGATGCGCCTGCACGGCGCCAAGATCGGTCTGACCACCGTCTACCGGGCGCTGCAGGCGCTGGCCGACTGCGGCCAGGTCGACGTGCTGCGCACCGACGAGGGCGAGTCGGTCTACCGGGCGTGCGCCAGCGACGACCATCACCATCACCTGGTGTGCCGTCGTTGCGGCCACACGGTCGAGGTGGCCGGGCCGGCCGTCGAGCGCTGGGCCGAGGCGGTGGGCAGCGACCACGGCTTCACCGAGATCACTCACACGGTCGAGGTCTTCGGCACCTGCTCGTCCTGCTCGGCGCCGGCCCGGGTGGGCTGAGGGCCGCGGGAGCCGTACAGGACGCCGAGCACGACCGCGGCGCATCCGGCCAGTTGCAGCGCCGAGGGCCGCTCCCCCAGCGTGAGGGTGGAGACGGCGACGGTGGTCATCGGCTGCACGAGCAGCAGCAGCGCGGTGAGCGCCGCGGGCTGCCTGGGCAGCGAGTACGTGATCAGCAGCCACCCCACCACCTGCGGCCCCAGGGCGAGCAGCAGCAGCCACCCGTGCGCCGGCCATTCCGGCGCCAGGTCGGCCCCGCCGAACAGCGGGCTGAGCGCCGCGATCAGCACGGTGGCCACGACGGTCGCCTGCGCCAGCGGACCCGCCGTCCGTCCCGGGCCGGCCTTCATGAGCAGCAGGTACGCGGCGTACACGACCGAGGTCGCCATCCCGGTGGCCGCCCCCATGACGGGGTCGAGCCCGTACGCCGCGCCGTCGAACACGCCGGAGATCAGCACGACCCCGCCGAAGACGATCGGCGTGCTCGCCATGAGCCGGTTGGAGGGGCGCTCGCGGAAGATGCCCCAGGCGGCGAAGGCCACGATGAACACCTGAAGGTTGCCCAGCACGGTCGCCAGGCCCGCGCCGACCCACTTGATCGACTGGTGCCAGAACAGCAGGTCGAGCGAGAACAGCGCGCCCGCGGCCCAGGCCCGCCACGCGCTCTTCCAAGGCAGGGGCCCCAGCTTCCGCCGTTCGAGCCAGGCGAGCAGGAGCATGGGCGGCACCGCGTACGCGCAGCGGAACAACGCCGACGTCGCGGGCGACACCCCGGACAGGCGCACCAGCGGCGCGGAGGTGGAGATGATCAGTGCTCCGGCGATCGCGATCAGGACGATACGCCGATATGCACTCATGGAAACCCCCCGAGCCCCATGGGAGAGATACGCTGCGACCACGCTAGAACCGGCCCCGACAGGAGTCAACATGCCGTTTGGCCATGACATGGTGCATTCTTTGGCGACCGTTGTCGACCTGGTCAACACCTCGCCGTCCACCGGCGGCGATGACGACCTGGCCAGCCTGGCCGAGTTGCAAACCTTCGTGGAGTCCCGGCAGATCAGCGGCATCGGCGCGCTGACGGCCCGCGACCTCGGCCAGGTCCGCATGGTGCGCGAGGCGTTCCACCGGGTGTTCACGGCCTCCGACGTGGCCAGCGCCGTGCGCACCCTCAACGCGCTGCTCGCCGAGACGCGCATCACGCCCAGGCTGACCGAGCACGACGGCCATCCGCTGCACGTCCACTATTTCGCCACCGACGCCACGCTGGCCGAGCACATGGCCGCCGACTGCGGCGTGGCGCTGGCGCACCTGCTGGTGGAGGGCGAGATTGAACGCCTGCGCACGTGCTCGGCCCCCGACTGCGACCGCGTGTTCGTGGACGAGTCCCGCAACCGCTCACGGGTCTACTGCGACAGCCGCACCTGCGGCAACCGCATGCACGTCGCCGCCTACCGCGCCCGCCGGCGCGCCTGACCGTCCCCGATCACGCGAACCGCCCGCCCCCGCGATGACCGGGGGCGGGCGGCAGCCGCGCCGGATTCAGGGCGCTTCGCTGGACGTCTGCCACCACGGCGGCTTGGCGGTGGCGAAGACGTCGGAGCAGTTGCACGAGCCGCAACCTGGGATCATCGGCCCTCCTTCTTCGTGGGGGAACGGGTTGTACCCGCCTTCACCCGCTCTCAGCCTGACCCGCGTGACAGAATTCCCAATCCCGCCGCCGAGCCACGTTCCTCAGCCGACGTCGCGCCGCCGCAGGGCGAACAGCCCGCCGGCGGTGAGCGCGGCCGTCAGGGCGAGCAGCGTCAGCTCGGGCGCCGTGCCGAACGCCTGCCCCGCCATGATGTTCGGCAGGTAGTGGAACGGCTCGAACGGCGTGCCGCCCCACACCCCGTAGAAGGGGGCGACGACCTGGCCGAGCAGGGCGGTCAGGACCCAGGCCGCCCAGCACAGCGGCACGCTCGCCCGGGGCAGCAGCCCGTAGGCCGTCAGGCAGACCGCGCCGACGCACCAGGCCGCCGGAGCCTGGCTGAGCGCGGCGGCCAGGAAGCGCGGCGCGGTGCCGGCGAGGTCGCCGAGGAGCGCGGCGTACACGGCACTGAAGACGAGGGCGGCCAGCGCCAGCAGCGCGACCGTGCCGAGCGCGGCCACCGCCAGGTGCCCGGCCGCCCAGCGGACCCGGGTCAGGGGCGTGGACTGCACGTGGTCGGCGCGGCCCGAGGTCTCCTCGGCGCGCAGCCGCATGATCATGAGCACCGGGTAGAGCGCGATGCCGTAGGCGAGGATCAGCAGGTAGTACCACATGTACCCGTCGAGGGCGTCGGCCGCCGGGACGCCGAGCAGGGTCGTGATGTTGGTGACCACGACGCTCGGGCGGGCCAGGACGTCCTTGGCCAGCGGGCCCATCGCGCCGCCCACCGCCGCGAACGCCGCCGTCCCGGCCGCCCACTTCAGCAGCAGGCCGCGGTGCAGCCGCCAGGCCAGCGAGACCGGGCCGCGCAGCCCGGGGGCCTCCTCCTTGCCCGGACGTTCCGGCAGCAGGCCCGAGCCGAGGTCGCGGCGGCCGAGGAGCGCGTACGCCACCGCGCACAGCGCACCGGCGGCCAGCGTGGACACGCCGAGCAGCCACCACCGCTCGTCCCGGTAGGCGTCCACCAGGTGGCTCCAGCCGAGCGGTGACAGGGCCTTGAGCCAGGGCCGGTCGCTCGCGTCGGCGGCGTAGCGCAGGATGTAGGCGAGGCCGAGGGCGTACAGGCCGATGACCGTGGCGGTACGGGCGTCGCGCGCCAGTTGCGCGGCGACGGCGGCGACGCCCGCGAACACCCAGCCCGCCACCACGACGGCGGCGCCGTAGGCGAGCGTGCCGACGGGTTCGAGGCCGGCGGCGAGCAGGGCGGCGGCGGTCAGCGCCCCGCCGGTCAGGCTGGTCGCCCCGGCGACCAGCAGGGCCGCGCCGAGCGGCGCTCGGCGGCCGGCCACGCCCGCGCGCACCAGTTCGGTCCGGCCCGCGTCCTCCTCCCCGCGGGTGTGCCGCACGACGGTCATCAGGGCGGCGAACGCGTTGATCACGTAGAGGAAGCCGCCGCTGCGCCAGGTCGCCAGCACCTCCAGGCGCGGTTCGACGACCCCGCCGCCGAGCGCCCGGAAGAAGGCGTAACGGCGGACGACGTCGGTGTAGGCGAGCTTCAGCTCGTAGGTGCCCATGTTCCGGTTGATGTAGCCGACCATCGCCAGGCTCAGGGCCACGAGCAGCAGGAACCACCAGGGGGCGACGGCACGCTCGCGGCGCAGCGCCAGGCGGACGAGCGTCCCGGTGCCGCTCATCGCACGGCCTCCGCCCGCCGGCCGCCCTCGTAGTGGCGCAGGAACAGCTCCTCCAGCGTGGGCGGGCGGCTGTCCAGGGTGCGCACGCCCGCCGCGGTCAGGCTGCGCAGCGCCGCGCCGAGCGCGTCCGCGTCCACGTCGAACCGCACCCGGCCGTCCTCCGCGCGCAGGTCGTGCACGCCGGGCAGCCCGGCCAGCCCTTCGGCGGGCCGGTCGAGCTCGGCGTGGACGGTGGTACGGGTCAGGTGGCGCAGGCCGGCCAGGGTGCCGCTCTCGACCGCGCGCCCGTCGCGGATGATCGTGACCCGGTCGCACAGGGCCTCGACCTCGGACAGGACGTGGCTGGACAGCAGCACGGTACGGTCGCCGCGCCGCCGCTCCTCCCTGACGACCTCCCGGAACGTCTCCTCCATGAGCGGGTCGAGCCCGGAGGTCGGCTCGTCGAGCAGCAGCAGCTCGGCGTCGGAGGCGAGCGCCGCGACCAGCGCGACCTTCTGCCGGTTGCCCTTGGAGTAGGCCCGGCACTTCTTGCGCGGGTCGAGGCCGAACCGGTCGAGCAGGTCGTTCCTGCGCCCGCGGTCGAGGCCGCCGCGCAGCCGGCCCAGCAGGTCGATGACCTCGCCGCCGGACAGGTCTGGCCAGAGCGTGACGTCGCCCGGCACGTACGCCAGGCGGCGGTGCAGCTCGGCGGCCTCGCGCCAGGGGTCGCCGCCGAGCAGGCGGACACTGCCCGCGTCGGCCCGCGCGAGGCCGAGCAGGATGCGGATCGTGGTGCTCTTGCCCGCGCCGTTGGGGCCCAGGAAACCGTGCACCTCGCCGGTGCGCACGGTCAGGTCGAGGCCGTCGAGGGCCCTGGTCCGGCCGTACGCCTTGACGAGTCCGGCCACCGAGATGGCGTCGCTCATGATCTGCCTCATGACTATTCGCTCGTACAGTTGACTACCCGAACGAGTAGGACGCTATATCAGCGTATAGTCGCCGTCCAGTGCGGCAGCTCAGCGGAGGTGCACTCGGGGTTTCCCTAGGCGCCGGGGACCTGGTTGGGGATCGCGCCGCCGTAGCGGCGGTCGCGCTTGGCGTACGTCTCGCACGCCTCCCACAGGTCGCGGCGGTCGAAGTCGGGCCAGAGCCGGTCGAGGAAGACCATCTCGGCGTAGGCCGACTGCCACAGCAGGAAGTTGGAGAAGCGCTGCTCGCCGGAGGAGCGCAGGAACAGGTCGACCGGCGGGATCTCCGGCTCGTCGAGGTAGCGGGCGAACACCTTCTCGTTCACCTTGGACGGCTTGACCCGCCCCGCCGCGATGTCGGCCGCCAGCTTGACCGCCGCGTCGACGATCTCGGCCTGGCCGCCGTAGTTGACGCAGAACTGCAACGTCAGCTTGCTGTTGCCGACGGTCATCTGCTCGGCGGTCTGCAACTCGGAGATCACGCTCTTCCACAACCGCCCCGGACGGCCCGCCCAGCGCACCCGCACGCCCATGGCGTTGAGCTCGTCGCGCCGCCGCCTGATCACGTCGCGGTTGAAGCCCATGAGGAAGCGCACCTCGTCGGGCGAGCGCTTCCAGTTCTCCGTGGAGAAGGCGTAGGCGCTCAGGTAGGGCACGCCCAGCTCAAGAGCCCCCTCGATGACGTCGAACAGCGAGGACTCGCCCGCCTTGTGGCCCTCGGTGCGGGGCAGGCCGCGCGCCTTGGCCCAGCGGCCGTTGCCGTCCATCACGACGGCGACGTGCCGGGGCACGAGGTCACGCGGGATCGGCGGCGGGGTGGCGCCTGACGGATGAGGGGTCGGAGGCCGGACGTTCACGCATGCTCCCTTTCGACGTGTCGCAGAGAGCGTATTCCGTGTTCGAGATGCCATTGCAGATATGCGGCGACCAGACCGCTGCACTCGCTGCGGTGACGCGACTCCGAGGCGTCGGCGGTGGCCCAGTCGCCGCGCAGCAGCGCCGTCATGAGCCCGATCGTCTCCCCCGCCGGCACCGCCGAGCCCGCCGGGCGGCACGCCCCGCACACCACGCCGCCCGCGACGATGGCGAAGGCCCTGACCGCCGGGGCCTGGCACTTGGCGCACGCCTCCAGCGCGGGCGCGTAGCCGGCCACCGCCAGCGAGCGCAGGAAGTACGCGTCGAGCACCAGCCTGGCCTCGTGGACGCGCTCGGACAGCGTGCGCAGCCCGCCGACCAGCAGCAGGAACTGCCGCAGCGCCGGCTCCTTCTCGCCGTGGGTCAGCCGGTCGGCCGTCTCCAGCATGGCGCTGCCCGCGGTGTAGCGGGGATAGTCGACGGCCAGCGCCTCGCCGTAGGGCCTGATGGTCTCCGCCTGCGTGACCACGTCGAGCGTGCGGCCGGTGTGGAGCTGGAGGTCGACGTGCGTGAACGGCTCCAGCCGCGCGCCGAAGCGGGACTTGGTGCGGCGCACGCCCCTCGCCACCGCCCGGATCTTGCCGGTGCGCTTGGCCAGAACGGTGACGATGCGATCGGCCTCACCGAGTTTCTGCGTCCGCAGGACGACGCCTTCGTCGCGGTAGAGACTCACTTGCCCATCTTACGGCCGCACGCGAGGCATGTTCCGGGCATGCTCTTGTGACGCGACTTTGCCCTGCCGTCACTAGACTTTGACGTCTGTCCCCGCATCACCCGTTGTTCAACCCCCCGCTACTGCCTCGAAAGGGAGTCATGACCCGCGTGGTCCTGCTGGGCTCTTCGCCCGGCCCCGACACCTCTCCGACCGGCCTGAGGCTGGCCGCGCTGCCCGGCAATCCCACCGTGGCCGAGCGGCTGCGAAGCCAGCTCGCTTCCTATGACCCGCGGCCGGCCACGATCGAGACCGGCGACGTGGCCGCCGCCCTGCGTGCCCTGGCCGACGTCGCAGATTCGGCAACGGAGAACCTCTTCATCATCCCCCAGAACTCGGTCGTCCACGACGAGCTGATCTACCAGATCAGCAAGGCCAAGCGCGGCGCGCTGGCGCTCGTGGCCAAGGAGCCGCGGCTGGAGGTGACCGAGGAGGCGCAGGAGGACACCGTACCGATCGACGAGGCCGATCCGGAGATCGGCTACGGCCGCCTCGAAGGGCTGCCGGTGCGCGCCCGCGTCGGCAAGTCCCGCGTCGTGTCGGTCGGCACCGCCAACCACGCGGTGACCAGGCCCAACGCGGTGGTGCTCGGCCCACTGCACATCAGCGCCCGCAACGCCCCCGTGCTCGCGCAGACCTGCCGCGAGCTGGCCCAGATGGCCGGCCGCTTCGGCAAGGACGACGACCTCGTCCAGCTCCTCGTGTTCGGCCTGGTGCGCAACGGCGTGTCGGTCGGCGTGCGCGGCCGCCGCGACCTGTTCTACCGCCGGGTGAGCACGCAGGAGGAGGTCAACGAGGCCGGCTCCGAGATGGCCGGCATGAACGAGGACCGCGCCCGGCTCAACAACGCGGTCAAGGGCGCCGACGGCTTCTTCACCACCTACTTCGTCTCCACCTACTCGCGCTTCATCGCCCGCTGGGCGGCGCGGCGCGGGCTGACGCCCAACCAGGTGACGCTGATCTCGATCACGCTCGGCGTGGCCGCGGCCGCCTGCTTCGCCACCGGCGACCGTCCGTGGATGGTCGCCGGCGGCCTGCTGATCTACTTCGCCTTCGTCTTCGACTGCGTCGACGGCCAGGTGGCCCGCTACGCCCGCAAGTTCGGCGTGCTGGGGGCCTGGCTCGACGCCACCTTCGACCGCTTCAAGGAATACGTGGTCTTCGCCGGTCTGGCCGTCGGCTGGGTCGTCTCGGGCAACGGCGACGACATCTGGATCCTGGCGCTGGCCGCCATCGGGCTCCAGTCCGTACGCCACCTGCTCGACTTCTCCTTCGGCATCTCCAACCGGCGCAAGCCGCCCGGGCAGCTCCCCACCCTCCCGCTCGACGCCCCCGACGACCGCGACCTGCGCAAGGCGCTGGAGCGGCGCAAGGCAGAGCGCAGCCAGGGCCTGCGCGGTGTGCTCAAGATGTGGACCAGGGCGGGCAAGTTCCGCGCGGTCCACTGGGCGCGGAAGATGATCGTGTTCCCCATCGGCGAGCGGTTCGCGGCCATCGCGATCACCGCCGCCCTCTTCGACGCCCGGATCACTTTCCTCACCCTCGTGATCTGGGGCTCCGTCGCCGCCGCCTACACCCTCACCGGACGCCTCATGAGGTCGCTCGTATGATCACTCAACCGCAGGCCATGGCCACCCCCACGCCGGACCCCGACGAGGAACGCCGCCGCATCCAGACCGCCCGCCTGCTCGCCTACCGCGACGACGGCCCGCTCGTGCACGCCCTGGCGGGCAAGCTGGGCAAGGGCCTGCCGCCCGTGCCCGCCACGCTCGTGGCGCTGCTCGCCGTCGTCGCCGTCACCGTCGTCGGGCTGCCCGACAAGGGGCCGCTGCTGCTCGTGCCGGTGGCCATCACGCTGCTGCTCGTGCTGCCGACCGCGCCGCGCGACCACCTGGGCCGCTTCGACTGGCTCACCCCGCCGCTGCTGCGCGGCACCGAGTTCCTCGCCATGATCGCGATCGGCCTGGCCGCCGGCGCGCCGAAGTGGCTGCTGTTCGTGCTGGTCTACGTGGTGGGCTACCACACCTACGACACCGTCTACCGCACCCGGCAGAGCATCTGGCCGCCCGCGTGGGTGTTCCACGCGGGGCTCGGCTGGGAGCTGCGCCTGCTGATCATCGGTGCGGGCGCGGCGCTGGGCTGGCTGACGCCGGTGCTCGCGGTGCTGACGGCGTACCTGTTCGTGCTGTTCGCGGTGGAGAGCGTGACGAGCTGGGTGCGTCTGGACAAGGCCTCTGCGCAGGCCGGCGCCGACGCCGAGCAGGACCTTGAGGCCTCGCCCGAGGACGCGCTCGAACAGGCCACCGGCGAGGCGGAGAAGGGCTGAGCGGCCACCTCCCCCTCCGGACACGACGCCGGGCACGACGGCGGTCACGGGCTCCCGACCAGGGCGCCGGTGGCCGCCGTTTCGCGTCCGCGCCCGGAACCGGCCGCGACGCCCGATCCTGGAGCGCTCTCCCGTATTGACACGCGGTCAAAGGCGTGTTTACGTCGCGTCAAGAGAGCGCTCTCTCGCTCGACTCCACACCCCCCATGGAGCTGGGATGACAACAGAGATCCGGCACCGGCGCCGCCTGGTGGCCGTGGCGGTGGTGCTCGTGGCACTCACCGGCCTGCTCGTCAAAGTGGCCGTCAGCGCCTCGGCGTCCGTGCCGTCCACGCCGTCCGGCTGGTCGCTGGTCTGGTCCGACGACTTCAACGGCTCGGCGGGCACGCCGCCCTCGTCCGCCGAGTGGATCGTCGACACCGGGCACGGCTACCCCGGCGGGCCGGGCAACTGGGGCACCGGCGAGGTCCAGAACTACACCGCCGGCACGTCCAACATCGGCCTCGACGGCTCCGGCAACCTGCGCATCACGCCCCTGCGCAGTGGCTCGGGCGAGTGGACCTCGGCCCGCATCGAGACCAGGCGGGCCGACTTCAAGCCGGCCGCCGGACGCGTCCTGCGGATCGAGGGCAGGATCCAGATGCCGAACGTGACCGGTCAGGCGGCGCTCGGCTACTGGCCGGCGTTCTGGGCGCTCGGGGCGCCGTACCGGGGGAACTACTGGAACTGGCCGGGCATCGGCGAGTTCGACATCATGGAGAACGTCAACGGCCTCAACTCCGTGTGGGGCGTGCTCCACTGCGGCGTCAACCCCGGCGGGCCCTGCAACGAGACGACCGGCCTCGGCGCGAGCCGGGCCTGCCCGGGCTCCACCTGCCAGTCGGCCTTCCACACCTACCGCTTCGAGTGGGACCGCGCCGCCAGCCCGAACCAGCTGCGCTGGTACGTCGACGGCCAGCAGTTCCACAGCGTGAGCCAGAACCAGCTCGACGCCACCACCTGGAACAACATGACCGGGCACGGCGGCTACTTCCTGCTGCTCAACCTGGCGATGGGCGGCGCGTTCCCCAACGCCCTGGCCGGCACGGGCACGCCGACGGCGGCGACCGTCCCGGGGCATCCGATGCTGGTGGACTACGTGGCCGTCTGGCAGAGCGGCACGGTCTCCACCCCGACCGCGACCCCGACCGTGACCCCCACCGTCCCGGGCGGCGTGGACGCGCGCTCCACCATCCAGGCCGAGCGCTACCAGGGCCAGTCGGGCACCATCGTCGAGACCACCACCGACACCGGCGGCGGCCAGAACGTCGGCGCGATCGCCAACGGCGACTGGCTGCGCTACGACGGGGTGAACTTCGGCTCCGAGCCCGCCCTCCAGTTCAAGGCCAGGGTGGCGTCGGGGGCGGCGGCCGGTGTGAGCGGGCTGGTGCAGGTGCGGCTGGACAGCCCGTCCGCGCCGCCGATCGGCGACTTCGCGCTGGCCGACACGGGCGGCTGGCAGAGCTGGCGCACGGTACCGGCCAACATCGGCGGGGTGACCGGCACGCACACCGTCTACCTGACCTTCAGCAGCGGCCAGCCCGCCGACTTCGTCAACGTCAACTGGTTCACCTTCTCGACGGCCTGACCTCCCTCAGGGTTCCCCTCAGGCCCGGCTCGGCGCCTCCGGTACGCCGCGGCCGGGCCGGGGAACAATGGGACGGTGCGCGAATTGCCGGTGATCGACATCTCCCCGCTGCTCGACGGTGCCACGGGCGGTGACAGGCAGGCCGCCGGCGCGGCGATCGGCGCGGCCTGCCGGGACAACGGGTTCTTCTACGTCTCCGGGCACGGCGTGCCGCAGGAGCTCCTCGACCGGCTCGACGCGGCCGCCAGGCGTTTCTTCGCGCTGCCCGAGGAGGTCAAGAACGAGATCTCCATGGACCGGGGCGGCCCGGCCTGGCGCGGCTTCTTCCCGGTGGGCGGCGAGCTCACCTCGGGCAGGCCCGACCTGAAGGAGGGCGTCTATTTCGGCGCCGAGCAGCCGCCCGGCCCGCTCCCGCTGCACGGCCCCAACCAGTTCCCCGTCCAGGTGCCCGAGCTGCGGGAGGCCGTGCTCGCCTACCTGGACACGATGACGGGGGTCGCGCAGGCGGTCATGTCCGGCGTGGCGCTCAGCCTGGGCCTGGACGAGGGCTACTTCCGCACCGGCTACACCGCCGACCCCACCGTCCTGTTCCGGATCTTCCACTACCCGCCCGCGCCGCCGGACGACGACGAGACCTGGGGCGTGGGCGAGCACACCGACTACGGCCTGCTCACCCTCCTCCTCCAGGACTCCAACGGCGGCCTCCAGGTCCGCACCGCGGACGGCTGGATCGAGGCGCCGCCGCTGGCGGGCACGTTCGTCTGCAACATCGGCGACATGCTCGACAAGCTCACCGGCGGCCGCTACCGCTCGACCCCGCACCGCGTACGCAACCGCAGCGGCAACGAGCGCCTGAGCTACCCGTTCTTCTTCGACCCCGGCTGGGACAGCGAGGTCCCGCCCCTCCCCTACGCCGCCGGCGAGCGCTGGGACGGGCAGGTCGACTTCACCGGAACCTACGGCCAGTACCTGCTGTCGAAGGTGTCCAAGGTCTTCCCGCGCCTGTTCGGGCGGCAGATCTAGGCCGACTCCCGCACCACCAGCCGGGTGGGCAGCACGACCGGCGTGGTGCTCCTGCCCTCCAGCCGCGACAGCAGCAGCCGCGCGAGCGCCAGCGCCTGCTCGGTGACCGGCACCCGCACGGTGGTGAGCGCGGGGGTGGTGGCCGAGGCGGCGTCGATGTCGTCGAAGCCGACGATCGCCAGGTCGTCGGGCACCCGCCGGCCCGCGGCGCGGGCGGCCAGCAGCGCGCCGATCGCCATCCGGTCGTCAGCCGCGAAGATCGCGTCCAGGTCGGGGGCGTCGCCGAGGAGCTGCCCGGCGGCCGCCGTGCCGGAGGCGCGGGTCAGGTCGCCGATCGCCGGGCGGACCCGCAGCCCGGCGCGTTCCATGGCCGCACGGTGGCCGGCGAGCCGGTCCTGGGTGGCGACCAGGTCCATCGGGCCGCAGATCACGCCGATGCGGCGGCGGCCGGTGGCCAGCAGGTGCTCGGTGGCCGCCGCCGCGCCCGCGGCGTTGTCGGCGTCCACGTACGGCACCAGCGAGCTGACCGGCGGCCGGCCCAGCAGCACGAGGGGCACGCCGGTGCGCGAGAGGCGTTCGGCCAGTGTGTCGCCCCGCTCGGGCGGCAGCAGGACGACGCCGTCCACCAGGCGGGCCTCGGCGTGCCGGACGATGCGGCGGTGGCTCTCGGCGGTGTCGGCGAGCATGAGGGTGATCTGCTTGCCCGCGCCCTCCAGCAGGCTCGTCACGTACTGGACGACGGCCGGGACCATCGGGTCGGCGGCGTGCCTGGGCACCGACAGCACGAGCGCGACGGTGTCGGTGCGCCGGGTCACCAGGCTGCGGGCGGCGGCGTTGGGCACGTAGCCGAGCTCCTTGACGGCCTGGAGGACCGTGGAGCGCACCTCGGGGCTGACCGACGCCTCGCCGTTGACCACGCGGGAGACCGTGGCCCGGGAGACGCGGGCGCGGGCGGCCACGGTCTCCAGCGTGGGCCGCCTGGGCGGGGCCTCGGTCAGGCCGTTGCGCCTGATCACGTCGCGGTACCACAGCGCGCTGTCCTTGGGCCGCCTGCGCTGGGTGTCGAAGTCGACGTGCACGAGGCCGAACTTGCGCCGGTAGCCGTCGGCCCATTCGAGATTGTCCAGCAGCGTCCAGACGAGATATCCGCGGACGTTCGCGCCCTCCTCGACCGAGGAACGCAGCGCCCTCAGGTGTTCCTCGACGAAATGCACGCGGTCGACGTCGTGAATGCCGTCGGGAGTGACCGTGTCGACGAAGTCGGCGCCGTTCTCGGTGACCATGAGTTCGAGGCCGGGATATTCCCTGGAGAGCCGCCGCAGTAACAGGGAGAGGGCGTTCGGGACAATCGGCCAGCCCATCGCGGTGACCGCCGTGGGAATGGTGCTGAAAAGCACGCCCGCGCTTCCCGGATAGGCCGGGTCGGCCGGTTCGCCGGGCTGCGCCTGGACGACGGCGGGCGCGTAGTAATTGACGCCGAGCAGGTCGAGCGGCTGGGCGATGTCGGCCAGGTCGCCGTCGTGGACGTGCCCGAGCCCGGCGTGCTCCTCGATGACCGGCAGCAGGTCGGCGGGGTAGGCGCCACGCAGCATCGGGTCCAGGAACTGCCGGTGGACCAGGGCCTCGATCCTGGCCACGGCCTCGGCGTCCTCCTCCGACAGCGGCCGGTCGAAGTCGCCGACCTGGGCGGGCGTCAGGACGGGCGAGAAGTTGAGCACGGCCCCCACCTCGGCGGCCCCGGCGGCGCGCAGGGCCTGGGCGCCCAGGCCGTGGGCGAGCAGCAGGTGGTGGGCGGCCCGGAACGCGTCGGCGGCCGACCGGCGGCCCGGCGCGTGCACCCCCGAGCCGTGGCCGACGAAGGCCGCCACCCACGGCTCGTTGACGGTGAACCAGGTGCCGACCCGGTCGCCCAGCCGGTCGGCGACGATCGCCGCGTAGTCCGCGAAGCAGCGGGCGGTGTCGCGGGACGGCCAGCCGCCGCGCTCCTCCAGCGCCTGCGGCAGGTCCCAGTGATAAAGCGTGGCGTACGGCGTGATGCCCGCCTCCAGCAGCGCGTCGACCAGCCGCTGGTAAAAGTCGAGACCGGCCGCGTTCACCTTTCCCGCGCCCTCGGGAAGAATGCGCGGCCAGCTCACCGAGAATCGGTACGCCGCCATTCCCAGGTCTTTCATCAGCCGTACGTCGTCGCGATATCGGTGGTAATGGTCGCAGGCGTCGGCCGGGCCGCCGGCGAAGGCGTCCCAAATGGACGGCCCGCGGCCGTCGGCGGCCGTGCCGCCCTCGATCTGGAAGGCCGACGTCGAGACCCCCCAGACGAAACCCTCGGGAAAGCGTGCGATATTCATGTGGCGTCAATCCTCCGGCAGTGGACCGAGCGCCCAGTCTCCCGCGCGGCGCTCGTCGCGCGCCAGCCTGGCCAGGCGGTATACAGAGCGCGTGGAACTGGACCGGCTCGATCGTGACATCATCGCGGCGCTCGTCGACGACGCCCGCGCGACCTACGCGGACATCGGCCATCAGGTGGGGCTGAGCGCGTCGGCCGTCAAGCGGCGGGTCGACCGGCTGCAGAAGAGCGGGGCGATCACCGGTTTCAGCGCGCGGGTCGCGCCGCAGGCGCTCGGCTGGACCACCGAGGCGTACGTCGAGCTGTTCTGCCAGGGCAAGACCAAGCCGTCGGACATCGCGCTGGCGGTGGCCAAGTTCCCCGAGGTGGTGGCGGCGGCCACGATCACCGGCGAGGCCGACGCGCTGCTGCACATCAGGGCCACCGACGTGCGGCACGTCGAGCGGGTCATCGAGCGCATCGCGGCCGAGGCTTTCGTGGTCCGGACGAAGAGCTCGATCGTGCTGTCACGGCTGGTCGACACGCCTCCGGGAGCCGCTCTCACCGATGTGCGCAACGGATCGCACGTCGTCACCCGATAGACGCAACAGACCTGCGCCAACGCGCAATGCGCACCGCTTGGCCTGCGCAAACGTCAATTCTTAGGCTGTGCTCGTCTCCCCCGACACGGGAACTTCCCCTGCAATGACGACGGAGCCCTGCATGCCCAAACACTTCCTCATGTGCCGCCCGGACCACTTCGCGGTCGAGTACGCGATCAACCCGTGGATGGACCCCGAGGCCGGCGCCGACCGTGAGGTGGCGATCCGGCAGTGGGAAGGGCTGAAGTCGGCGTACGAGGAGCTCGGGCACAAGGTCAGCCTCATCGACCCGATCGAGGGCCTGCCCGACATGGTGTTCGCCGCCAACGGCGCGCTGGTCGTCGGCGGCCGGGTCTACGGCGCCCGCTTCACCTTCCCCGAGCGCGGCCCCGAGGGCCCCGCCTACCTGCGCTGGTTCGTCGAGCGCGGCTACCCGACCCTGGAGCCCACGTACGTCAACGAGGGCGAGGGCGACTTCCTCACCCTCGACGAGGTCATCCTCGCCGGCACCGGCTTCCGCACCGACGTGGTCGCCCACCAGGAGGCGCAGGAGTACCTGGGCCGCCCGGTCGTCTCGCTGAAGCTGGTGGACCCGCGCTTCTACCACCTCGACACCGCGCTGTTCCCGCTCGACGGCCGCAACGTCGCCTACTACCCCGGCGCCTTCTCCAAGGGCAGCCAGGAGGTGCTGCGCTCGATGTTCCCCGACGCGGTGATCGCGACCGCCGAGGACGCCGAGGTGCTCGGCCTCAACGCGGTCAGCGACGGCAGGAACGTGGTGATCAACTCCGAGGCGTCCGGGCTCCAGCTGGAGCTCAAGCGGCACGGCTACGAGGTCATCCCGGTCGAGCTGTCGGAGCTGCGCAAGGCGGGCGGCGGTCCCAAGTGCTGCACACTGGAGATCAGGGGGGAGAAGTAACATGAGCACCAGCGCAGAGCTGATCGAAGTAAGCGAGCGCCGCAGCGCGCACAACTACCATCCGCTGCCCGTGGTCATCCACGAGGCGCACGGCGCGTGGGTCACCGACGTCGAGGGCAAGCGCTATCTCGACTGCCTGTCGGGCTACTCGTCACTGAACTTCGGCCACGGCAACCCGAAGATCATCGAGGCCGCCCAGGAGCAGCTGAAGAACCTCACGCTGACCAGCCGGGCCTTCTACCACGACCAGTTCGCCCGGTTCTGCGCCGGGCTCGGCGACCTCACCGGCAAGGACATGATCCTGCCGATGAACACCGGCGCCGAGGCCGTCGAGACCGCGATCAAGGTGGCCCGCAAGTGGGGCTACGAGGTCAAGGGCGTCGCGCCGGAGCAGGCCAACATCATCGTGATGGAGGACAACTTCCACGGCCGCACCACCACGATCATCAGCTTCTCGACCGACCCCGACGCGCACGACGGGTTCGGCCCGTACACGCCCGGCTTCACGATCGTCCGTTACGGGTCCGCCGAGGCGATCAGGGAGGCGATCGACGACAACACCGTCGCCGTCCTCGTCGAGCCGATCCAGGGCGAGGCGGGCGTGCTGGTGCCGCCGGACGGCTACCTCACCGAGGTCAGGCGCATCTGCACCGAGAACAACGTGCTGATGATCGCCGACGAGATCCAGTCGGGGCTCGGCCGCACCGGCCGCACGTTCGCCTGCGACCACGAGAACGTCGTCCCCGACATCTACATCCTGGGCAAGGCGCTCGGCGGCGGCGTGGTGCCGGTGTCGGCCATCGCCGCGGACGAGGACGTCCTCGGGGTGATCAAGCCGGGCCAGCACGGGTCCACGTTCGGCGGCAACCCGCTGGCCTGCGCGGTCGGCATCGCCGTCATCGACATCCTGAACACCGGCGAGTTCCAGGCCAGGGCCGCCCGGCTCGGCGAGGTGCTGCACGCGCGGCTGCGCGAGCTGGCCGGCAAGGGCGTGGTGGCGGTGCGCGGGCGCGGGCTGTGGGCGGGCGTGGACATCGACCCGGCCCTCGGCACCGGGCGCGAGGTCTCCAAGGCGCTGATGGCGCGCGGCGTGCTCGCCAAGGACACCCACGGGTCCACGATCCGGCTCGCGCCGCCGATCGTGATCTCCGAGGAGGACCTGGTCTGGGCGGTCGACCAGCTCGCCGCCGTCCTCGAAGACCTATAGGTCTTCACGGCTTCGCCTGGTCACGCCACCCGCCGTACTTCGGCCGGCGGCCCTCCGGGAAACGGCCGCTGACCCCGCACGGGCGCGCCGCCGTGGCGGCGCGCCCTGTGGGCCTGCTGGGTGGGTCTACCGGGTGGCCGGCCGCCGGCCGCCGGTGGAGGTCACGAACCCGGGGTGGGGGTGACGGTACGCGTCACCGTCGGCTCCGGGGTGCCGGTCGGCCCGGTCTCCGGCTCGCTGGTCGACTCGACCGCGAACGCGCTGGTCGGCTCCGGGGTGAACGTGATCGTCGCCTCGGCCGCCGGCAGCTCCGCCGTCGTCGAGCCGGACTCCGAGGGAATGGGCGTGGGGGCCTGGGTCTCCGGCGTGCAGCTCGCGTCGGCACCGGCGTCGGGGGCGTCCGGCAGGGCGTCCACCACGGAGACGTCGAGCTGGGCCGTCAGCGCCAGGACGCTGTCCTTCGGCGCCCCGGCCTTGGCGTCCACCGCGACCTGCCGCTCGCCCAGGAACGTGTGCGCGGCCGGGTCGAAGATCAGCTCTTCACGCACGCCCCAGTCGGCGACCCGGCCCAGCGCCACGCCCACGCGTCCCGAGGAGTCGGCCACGCCCTCGGCCGCCTCGACGCCGGGGATCGTCTTGACCGCCTCGAACAGGGCGTCCCGCTGCGGCTTGGGCAGGTAGTTCTCCCTGACGAGGTCGCCTGCGCGGGTGAAGGCGGCGGCGTCGGCGTTGACGTCCTTGCCCTTGGGGACCGGCTGGTAGAGGCGGTCGCGCATGGCCGTGGCGTCGGTCGGGAGCGTGCTCAGGAAGGCGTAGTCGTCGCGGTAGGGGCCGCGCAGGTCGGGGCAGGAGGCGAGCTGGTTCCACTCGCTGCCTCGCCAGCTCTTGGCGTCCGCCGGCAGCGGCTCGCCCGGCCAGGGGCGCGGCTCCTGCCCCTCGGTCAGCAGCAGGCCGTCCTTGCTGCCGTCCACCGACTTCCAGATCTTGCGGTGCTGGCGGTAGAGGTAGCGAGTCTGTCCTCCGGACGCGTCGACCGAGTGCGAGCCGTACATGGTGTCGGACTCGACCAGGATGAACTGGTCCGGCCTGGGGTTCAGCTCTCCGCCCGAGAGGACCACGGAGGTGGCCGGGCGGATCTCCGTCCCGCCCTGGCCGGACAGCGCCACCGCCACGCCGCCGACCAGGACGACCGTGACGCCGAACGCGGCGGCCGTCTGCCAGCCGAGCCTCGGCAGCCGCAGGCGTCGCCCGCCGCGCGCCTCGGCCAGCAGCCGTTCCCGTGCCCGCGCGCGGGCCTGCGGCTCGTACGGCGGCGCGGACGGCCTGCCGTCGGCGAACGTCCGGATCTCGTCATCCATGCTGGGGCTCCTCTGCTGCGAAGGGGTCGATGCCGCCGAGCGCCCTGCGTACCTTGACGCGGAGCCGGTGCAGCCTGGACCGGACGGTGCCGACCGGCACCCCGAGGGCGCGGGCGGCGTCCTCGTAGGTCAGGTCGGCCCACGCCACGAGCAGCAGCAGGTCGCGCTCGCTCGCGCTGAGCCTGGTCAGCGCCCTGGCCAGGCGCGGCTGGAGCTGCTCTGCGGTGACCCGGTCGGCGCTGCGCTCGTCGAACGTGCCGGGACGGTCGGCGCCGACCCTGGCCATGGCCGCGGTGCGCCGCCGTTCGGCCCTGCGGTGCTGGGACACGACCTTGGTGGCGATGCCGTACAGCCAGGGCCGGGCGTCGGGCAGGGTGCGGTCGTAGCGGCCGCGCCCGCGGAAGGCGACGAGGAACACCTCCCCCGTCACGTCGTCGGCCAGCTCCGCGCCCAGGCGGCGGGCGGCGTACCGGTGGATCTCGTCGGCGTGCCGGTCGAACAGTGCGGCGAAACGCTCAGGGTCGCCCATGGAATGCCCGATCAGGGTCGAGTCATCCAGCGTTTCGGTTGTGTCCTCGACACTCACCACATCCGGTCCTCTCTCATGCGGTCACCCTGTTGTTGGCCGCACCCGGAAGCCCGGTTCCACCTTTTTCGGGTTACGCCGCCTTCCGCCAGGCCGCCAGGCCGTCGGGGGCCTCGTCCTTGACGAACCCGGCCGCCGTCAGCTCCGCGGCCAGCCGCTCGCCGCCCGGCCGGTGGGCCTCGCTGGTCACCTCGTCCTCGCCGATCACCACGCCGCGCTGCCTGACCCGGTAGAGGAAGCGGGAGCGCACGGTCTCGCCGGAGACGCCGAGCACCTGGCCCCAGACCTCGTAGGCGTGCCGCCCGACCTGGTACGACCCCATGAGCTCCAGCTCACCCGGCGTGGGCGCGGGCCGCTCGCGCCAGTTGAACAGCAGCAGCCCGCCCGGTTCGAGCTGCCTGGCCAGCACCCGCCACAGCTCCTCCCGCCGCCCGGCGGGGAACGCCTGGAGCACCGAGATCATCACGACCGCCTCGACCGGTACGTCGACGTCGACGTCGAGCGCCCCGCAGGCCAGCACGGTGACGCGGCGGCGCGCCTCCTCGTCACCGGCCAGCCGCGACAGCAGCACCGACCGCATGGCGAGCGCCGGCTCGACGGCGAACACCTCGCCGCGCGTCTCGCGCACGATCAGCTCGGTGATCAGGCCGGTGCCCGCGCCGATCTCCATGACGCCGCCCCGCACCCCCTTCAGCAGGGGCGGCAGCGACTCGCGGATCTCGGGGACGTGCCCGTCCTCGTGCCACAGGTCGTAGAAGGGCACCGCCCTGGAGTACTGGTCGTCGTTCATGGGTCCTTTCTACGCCAGCCGGGCCGAGTCGATCGGCCGGACGCCGTCGCCCACCGACTCGTACCAGGTGATCGTGTCGGGGAAGGTCAGCGTGGCCAGCGCGTTCTGGAACAGCGGCCCCTTGGTCACGCGCCAGCGGAACGGCGGCCGCGGGATGCCGGCCAGCCGCGCCAGCAGGCTGCCCACCAGCGTCGCCAGCCCGAACTGGGTGAGCACGTTGGCCCAGCGCAGCAGCCGGCTGAGCGGGTTGCGGATCGGCGAGCAGACGACCTGGTAGATCTGCCCGGCCGACGCCTTGGCCAGGTAGGAGTAGTGGACGTCGCCGGACAGGATCACGGCCGGTTTGCCGAGCTTGACCAGCATCCTGCCCAGGTCCTCGAACGAGCGCCGGAAGGCCGCCCAGTGCTCCAGGTCGACGGCCTGGCGCAGCTGCTCCGACAGCCGCTGGGCCGTACGGCCCCACTTGCCGTCGCACAGCGCCTCGTTCCAGTTCTGGACGCCGTGGACGCCCTCGGGCAGCAGGAACGGGATCGAGGAGCCGATGACCAGCCGCTCGGCCGGCGTGGCGGCCTGCTCCTGGAGCCAGGCCCACTCGTCGGGGTCGAGCATGCGCCGGTCGCCGGGGGTGAGCTGCCTGGCGCACCTGGTGTCGATCATGATGAGCCGGGTGTGCCCGAGGTCGCGGGTGTAGCTCCAGCGGTTGCTGCTCGGCTCGGCGTCGGCCTTGGCGGCGAACGCGTCGAGGGCCGGGCCGCCGTCGCCGCCGCCCTCGGTGAGCTCGCGCACCAGCGGGTCGGCCGCGCGCTCGACCGGAGTCAGGTTGCCGAGGTGCTGGTAGACGAAGTACGCCCCCAGCCCCGCGACCACCCGCCGCGGCCACCAGCTCGTCAGGGCCATCTTCTCCCGCCAGGACTGCGAGGTGTTCCAGTCGTCGCGCAGGTCATGGTCGTCGAAGATCATGGCGGTGGGCACGGTGGACAGCAGCCAGCGGATCTCGGGGTCGGTCCACGCCTGGCGGTAGAGCTCGGCGTACTCCTCGAAGTCGGCGATCTCGCCCTGCGGCTCGGTGGTGCGGCGGGCGTGGATGTAGTCGAGCATCTGGGGCGAGGGGCTGTCGGCGTAGACCTGGTCGCCGAGGAGCAGCAGCAGGTCGGGCCACTCCTGCTCGTCGGCGCGCATGAGGCTCACGCCGTACGCGCGCAGCACGTCGTCGCCGTGGGTGCGGACGTGGGCGGAGTCGTGCGGCACGCTCGTCCGGCACGACCCGAACGCCAGCCTGCGCGGCCCTTCTGCGGGCAGCAGCCGGACCCGGCTGGCCGGGCGACCCGCCAGGGGCCAGACCTGGTCCCCGTCGAGGCTGACGGAATAGGAGGCGATATCCTGGGACAGGCCGACGAGATCCACGATCGCGTAGTGGTGACCGTGCACGGTGAAGGTGGGCGACCGATAAGCCCCGCCTGCCGTCTCGACGGTGACCGTGCAGGGCTCGCTGGTCTCCACCCAGATCGAGGCGCTGACCGAGTCGACGTGACGCAACATCGGCCCAACCACGAGTGCGGGCATCCAACCCTCCGGTTTTCGACGATTCGGCAAACTCTCGATCGACAGCCTGCCAGAGTGGCACGTTCCCAGCACGTTGATCAACGGCTTGGATATCCCTTCATAACCTAGGCAAGGTCAAACAGCCCGGCCTAGGATGATCGAGACAACACGCCCAAGAGGGAAGGCAATGGCGCCTTCTCCCGCAAACTGGGCGCGCATACAGGAGGAAACTCGACCATGAGCATCATGGTGCCGTCAAAGACGCCGGCGCTGATCACACCTGGTCAACAGGCGCTCGACTCCGCTCTCCACCAACTCCATCAGGCCGCCGCCCACCTCGGGCTCGACGACGGCCTCCGCACGATGCTGGCCACGCCGCGCCGCTCGCTGACCGTCTCGGTCCCGGTGCGCCGCGAGGACGGGCGCATGGACGTCGTCCAGGGCTTCCGCGTCCAGCACAACGTCTCGCGCGGCCCCGCCAAGGGCGGTATCCGCTTTCATCCCGGCACCGACATCCACGAGGTCACCGCCCTGGCGATGTGGATGACGTGGAAGTGCGCACTGGTCGGCATCCCGTACGGCGGCGCCAAGGGCGGCGTGGCCGTGGACCCGGGCGCGCTGACCACGATCGAGCTCGAACGGCTCACCCGCCGCTACGTCAACGAGATCCTGCCGCTGATCGGCCCGGAGAAGGACATCCCGGCCCCCGACGTCGGCACCGACGAGCAGACCATGGCCTGGATCATGGACACCTACAGCGTCAACGCCGGCTACTCGGTGCCCGGCGTGGTCACCGGCAAGCCGATGACGCTCGGCGGCTCGCTCGGCCGCACCGGCTCGACCTCGCGCGGCGTGCAGATCGCGGCGCTGGCCGCGCTCGGGCGCTCACCCGAGGGCGTCACGGTGGCCGTGCAGGGCTTCGGCAAGGTGGGCGCGCTGGCCGCGCAGTACCTGTCCGACGAGGGCTGCAAGGTGGTCGCCGTCTCGGACGTGACCGGCGCGCTCTACGCGCCCGGCGGCCTCGACGTCGCCCGCGTGCGCGCCTGGGTGGCCGAGACCGGCGGCGTGTCCGGCTACCCGCACGCCGACGCGATGGCCCACGACGACCTCTTCGAGCTGGACGTGGACGTGCTCGTCCCGGCCGCGCTCGAAGGCGTGATCACCGAGGCGAACGCGCCCCGCGTGCGCGCCCGGCTGATCGTGGAGGGCGCCAACGGCCCCACCACGCCGGAGGCCGACGAGATCCTGGCCGCCAACGGCACCACCGTCGTGCCGGACATCCTGGCCAACGCGGGCGGGGTGATCGTGTCCTACCTGGAGTGGGTGCAGAACATGCAGGCCTTCTCCTGGAGCTCGCGTGAGGTCGAGGTGAAGCTGCGCGACCTGATGGAGAGCGCCTTCGCCGAGGTCAGGTCGATGTCCGCCGAACGCGGGCTGACGCTGCGGGAGGCGGCGCACGTGATCGGCGTGGGCCGGGTCGCCGAGGCGCACAGCATGCGCGGGCTCTACCCCTGACCGACTTTGGTCGCACGTGACCCGCCCAAGGTCGGATGCCGGGGCGGGTCCCGTTCTGCCACTGTCGAGGCCATGAGGGGTTTCTTCGGGATCATGGCCGTGCTCCAGGGGCTCGGCGGGTTCGTCGGGCGCGTCTGGTTCGACACGGAGTGGGGGTTCGTGGGGCGGCTCGTGGAGCTGCCCCTCGCGGCGTATCTGGGGCTCGCGGCCATCGGCGTGGCCCTTCTGGTGTGGGGCGACCACGACAGGAGGAACCGCGAGAGCTGACCGCCGGCGGTTCGGGCAGGATGGCCTCATGACCTATCCGGAACCGCGCTATTCGGGCGACACCGGCGAGCTGTCGGCCACGTACCGCCCCTACGCCCACGGCCCCGAGCTGACCTACCAGAACGGCAACACCGTCCACTACCTGGCCACCGGAGCCACCACCAACGGCCAGTTCGGGCTCTACCGCTGGGTCATGGGTCCCGAGCCGTCCGGGCCGAGCCCCCACTTCCACAAGTCGATCTCCGAGTCGTTCTACATCCTCGAAGGCTCGGTGCGGATCTACGACGGCAGCCGCTGGATCGACACGCGGCCCGGCGACTGGGTCCACGTGCCCGAGGGCGGCGTGCACGCCTTCCGCAACGAGTCGGGCGAGCCCGCGACCATGCTGCTGCACTTCGCCCCCGGCGCCCCTCGCGAGGGCTACTTCGAGGGGCTGCCCGAGCTGGCGGGCAAGAGCGAGGAGGAGAAGGCCGAGTTCTTCATCCGCCACGACACGTACTGGCTGGGCTAGCGGGGGGCCACGGCTTCGGCCGAGGCGTGGTCGAGGGCCGCCGCCAGGTCCTCCAGCTCGCGCATCAGCCGCTCGGTGCGCTCCTGGCCGAACGCGGCGGCGACGGCCCGGTGGTGCTCGGCCACCGCGCCGTCCACGCGGGCCAGCAGGTCGCGCCCCCGGTCGGCCAGGAACACCGCCACCCGCCGCCGGTCGCCCGCCGACGCGCCCCGGTGGACCAGCGCCCGGTCGATCAGCCGGTCGACCGCCTTGGTGAGCGTCGGGTGCGGCATGAGCACCGCCTCGGCCAGCTCCCCCATCGAGTGGCCGCGCCCGTCGGCCAGCGCGCGCAGGATGCGCCACTGCTCGACGGTGACGTCCTCACCGGCCAGGGTCGCCGCCAGGCCGCGCGTGACCTCGCGTTCGGCGCGGCTGAGCACGTACGCGAGTGAGGACCCCAGCCCGGATTTAGCCATGGATGATCAGGTCCTTTCACCGGAGAGCTAGTTCGGAGGATACTCGTCGGCGTGGCGGCGATCGTCGATCCTTTCGAGGCCCGGCTCCTCCCCTCAGACGCGGTCAGGATCGGCCTCGTCGTGCCCGTGTCCGGGGTGCTCGGGCTGGTGGGACCGTGCGCGATCAACTGCGCGGTGCTGGCCGCCGAAGAGGTCAACGCCCGGGGCGGCGTCCTGGGCAGGCAGGTCGAGCTGGTGCTCGTCGACGGCGGGCGGCCGGGGCGCGAGGTGGCCGCCGAGGTGGCCGGCCTGGTGGCGTCCGGCACGGTCGAGGCCGTGGTGGGCACGCACGCGAGCGACGTCCGGGTCGACGTGGTCGCCGCGATCGGCGGGCGGGTCCCGTTCGTGTACGCGCCGCCGTACGAGGGCGGAGGGCACGCGCCGGGCGTCTACTTCCTCGGCGAGACCCCCGGCAGGCAGCTCGAACCCGGCATCGAATGGCTGGTCCGCGCCCACCGGGCACGCCGCTGGTACCTGCTGGGCAACGACTACGTCTGGCCGCGCCTGGTGCACGCGGGCGCCCGGCGCCGGCTGCGCGCGCGCGGCGCGACCGTCGTCGGCGAGACGTTCGTCCGGTACGGCGAGGCGGCCTCCTGGCTCGACCGGATCGCCGACGCCCGCCCCGACGCGATCCTGCTCACGCTGATCGGCAGCGACCTGGTGGCCTTCAACCGGGCCTACGCGGCGAGCGGGCTCGGCGCGGCCCGGCTGTGCGGGGCGCTGGAGGAGCACGGCCTGCTCGGCATCGGCGGCGACGGCACCGGCGAGCTCTACACCTCGATGGGCTACTTCCGCGACCTGCCGACCGAGGCCAGCCTGCACTTCGCCGAGCGGTACGCCAAACGCTTCGGCCCGCACGCCCCCATGCTCAACGCCCACGGCCAGGGCTGTTACGAGGCCGTCGCGATGCTCGCCGCCCTGTCCGGACGGGCCGGCAGCCTGGCCGTCCCCGCCCTCGACGCGGTCGCCGACGGCACCACGATCGTGAGCGCGCGCGGCCCGCTCACGCTGCTGAACCGCCAGGTGCGGCGCACGGTGCACCTCGGCAGGGCGGACGGCCTGGATTTCTTGCTTGAGAAACCTTTTCACTAGAAAGCTTTGGCTCTAAGGTGCCAATCGCCCCCCACGCTTCGAGGAGCCCCAGATGAGCACTATCGAGCAGTTCGGCTACCGCCAGGAACTCCAGAGATCCTTGGGTTTCTCCGACCTGATGATCTACGGCCTGATCTTCATGGTGCCGATCGCGCCGTTCGGCATCTTCGGCAACGTCTTCGCCGTCTCCCACGGCATGGTCGCGCTCGCCTACATCATCGGCCTGGTGGCGATGGGGTTCACCGCGTTGTCGTACGCGCAGATGGCCCGCGCGTTCCCGATGGCCGGCTCGGTCTACACCTACGCCGGGCGGGGCATCGCCGCGCCGGTCGGGTTCATCGCCGGCTGGGCGATCCTGCTCGACTACATCCTCGTGCCCGCGCTGCTCTACCTGGTGGCCAGCACGGCCATGACCTCGTTCGTGCCCGGCATCCCCATCTGGGGCTGGCTGGTCGTGTTCGTGCTGCTCAACACGGTGGTGAACTACCTGGGCATCCAGATGACGGCCAGGATCACCAGGGTCATGCTGGTGGCCGAGCTGATCGTGCTGGCGATCTTCCTGGTGGTCGGCGTCATCGCCCTGGCCCAGGGCAAGGCCCAGACCAGCGCGTTCACCCCGATCTTCGAGTCCTCCTCGTTCACCTGGACGGTGGTCTTCGGCGCCGCGTCGGTGGCGGTGCTGTCGTTCCTGGGCTTCGACGGCATTTCCACGCTGGCCGAGGAGAACCGCGAGGGCGGCGCCCGGCTCGGCCGGTCCATGCTGGCCGCGCTCGGCCTGGCCGCCGTCCTGTTCGTGGTCCAGACCTGGGTGGCCGCGCTGCTCACGCCCAACCGGGAGACCCTGATCTCCGCGGGCGACACGACGGGCAACGCGTTCTACGACACCGCGGAGTTCGCCGGCGGCCACTGGCTGTCCGTGCTCACGGCCGTGGCCACCGCCGTCGCGTGGGGCTTCGCCAACTCGCTGGTCGCCCAGGCGGCCACCTCCCGGCTGCTGTTCGCGATGGCCCGCGACCGCATGCTGCCCTCGTTCCTGTCCAAGGTCGACCCGCGGCACAAGGTCCCGGTCAACGCGACCCTGCTGGTGGCCGCGATCTCCCTGGCCCTCGGCATCTGGATGAGCACGCGGAAGAACGGCATCGGCGAGCTGGCCTCGCTGGTCAACTTCGGCGCCATGACCGCCTTCCTGCTGCTGCACATCGCCGTGGTCGTGCACTACGTCTTCCGCAGGCGCAGCCGTAACCTGCTGATGCACCTCGTGGTGCCCGTCGTCGGGTTCGTCGTCCTGGTGGCCGTCGTGTACAACCAGAACGTGGCCGCCCAGTGGGTAGGCGGCATCTGGCTGCTGCTCGGTATCTTCGGCCTCGGCATCGCCTACCGCATGGGCCGCAGGCCCGTTCTTCCCTCGGAGGTCAAGTGAACGTCGTCTCCTACCACCCCTCGCCGGAGGAGCTCAGCTACACCTTCGGCGGCCGTGCCGCCCTGGGCAGGGTGCGGCCCGGGACGGTGATGGAGCTGTACACCGAGGACTGCTTCGGCGGCCGGGTGCGGACCGTGGACGACCTGCCGTCGCGGGTCTGCGAGTTCCCGTACCTGAACCCGGTGACCGGCCCCTTCCACGTGGAGGGGGCCGAGCCCGGCGACACGCTGGCGCTGCACTTCGTCAAGATCACGCCCGCCCGCGACTGGGCGGTCTCGACCACGTTCCCGCACTTCGGCGCGCTGACCGGCACCCACACCACGGCGACGCTCCAGCCGCCGCTGGAGGAGCGGGTGTGGCGCTACGACATCGACGTGGACAAGGGCGTGGCGGTCTACCACGCGCGCAACAGCGACTTCAGCGTCGCGCTGCCGCTCGACCCGATGCACGGCACGGTGGGCGTGGCCCCGGGCGCGAACGAGGCCCGCATGACCATCACCCCCGACGCGCACGGCGGCAACATGGACACCCCGGAGCTGCGCGCGGGCGTCACCGTCTACCTGGGCGTCAACGTCGAGGGCGGCATGTTCTCGATCGGTGACGGCCATGGTCTGCAGGGGCACGGCGAGGTCTGCGGCACGGCCGTGGAGTCGGCCATGAACACCGTGGTCGCGGTCGAGCTGATCAAGGGCGTGGCCACGCCGTGGCCCCGACTGGAGGACGACCTGCACCTGATGTCCACCGGCTCGGCCAGGCCCCTGGAGGACGCCTACCGCATCAGCCAGCACGACCTGGTGACCTGGACGTCGGAGCTGACCGGCCTCGACACGCTGGACGCGTACCAGCTCGTCAGCCAGGCGGGCCAGGCGCCGGTCGGGAACGTGTGCGACACCAACTACACCATGGTCGCCAAGCTGCCCAAGACCTACCTGGGAGCCCCATCGGTGTACGAGGACGTCCACGCCCGCCTGCGGGCCCTGGGCGCCCAGTACGACGCATGACAATCCCCCACTTAGGTAAACCTTGGTGTCGCAGGTCAGAGCATTGATCATCTTCCCCGTAGAGTGGGAAGGTGCTCAGGTTGGTACTGTCTCTGGTCCTGCTCGATCCGGCTGGCGTCACCGATGTCTCACAGCGCAGCGTCCCCGTCCCCCAGGTGCTGACCCCGGACGGCGACCGCCTGGGCTACGCGCCGGTCCCGCGCCCCTACACGGGGGCGCGGCGGCTGACCGGAGTGCTGCTCGGCCATGATCCCGTCACCCGCACCGACGTGTGGTGCGGGGGCGCGGTCATCGGCTCGCGCAGCCGCAGCCTGGTGCTGACGGCCGCGCACTGTCTCTACCACGACGGCCGGCCGCTCAGGCGGCTGGCCTTCATGCCCGGCTTCGACCGGGGGAACCCGCGGCTCGGCGTCTGGTCCGCGGTGCGGACCTGGGTGCCCGACCGCTGGAAGGCCGACCCCGACTCCCCCGACGTGCTCCCGTACGACGTCGGCCTGGTCGGGGTCGTCAAGGGCAAGCGCCCGCTGGAGGCGGTGGTCGGCCAGGGCCTGCCGCCGCTGCGCACGGGCCGGGGCGCCGGGCTGCGCGGGCTCGAACTGCTCGGCTATCCGGCGGGCAAGCGCTACCCGGGCACGCAGATGTACCGATGCCTGGGCGACGCGGTGGAGGGCTCGACGGTGGGCCCCGGGGTGATGGTCACCCGCAACTGCCACGCCGCCGCCGGGGGGAGCGGCGGCCCGGTCCTGTACGGCGACTCGGTGGCGGGGGTGGTCTCCTCCTCCAGCCCGTTGAGCGACACCGACGGCTACACGGTGCTCGCCCGGCTGGGCGGGACGACGTTCGACCGCATGTTCGCCAGGGCCGACGAGTCGATGCGGGTCAGGAAGCCAGGCTGACGGCCTCCTCGCAGATCGCGTGGGTGATCAGGGCGTCGTCGGCGCCGATCACCCGGCCCTCGCGGACCGCGAGCAGGAACTCCTGGCAGATCTGCTCGATGCCGCGCTGCCGGGCGACCGGCACCCAGTCGGGCCGCCGGGTGAGCATCTCGCCGCCCTCGTAGTCGAGGACGTCGCCGAGGTTGACCACGCGCCGCTTGATGCCGTCGCCCATGACCTCGCAGGTCTCCTCGCCGGCGCCGCTGACCCGGTTCATGACGCCGATCGCGGTGAACCCGGCGCCCGACAGCTCCAGGACGATGTGTTCGAGCAGGTCGCGGCGGACGCGGGTGCGGATCCTGGTCTCGGTGACCGGGCCGGGGGCGAGGAACCTGAGCGTGTCCACGACGTGGATGAAGTCCTCGAAGATGGCCCGCCGGGGCGCGTCGGGGTAGTTGTCGCGGTTCTTCTCCATCAGCACGAGGTGGCGGGGAAGGGCGAGGAGCCCGGCGTAGCCGGGGGCGAAGCGACGGTTGAACCCGACCATGAGCGACCGGCCCTCGGACTCGGCCAGGCGCACCAGGCGCTCGGACTCGGCGAGGCTGTAGGCGATCGGCTTGTCGACGTAGACGTGGATCCCGGCGCTGAGCAGCGGCTCGACGATCTCCGCGTGCGCCTCGGTCGCGGCGTGCACGAACGCGGCGTCGACCCCTGCCTTGATCACCTCGTCGACGCTGGTGGACCGGTCGGCGACGCGGTAGGCGTCCCCGAGCCGGTCGAGCCGCGCGGTGTTGCGGGTGCAGAGGTGGAGGTCGAGGGACTGGGCGGCGAGCACGGGAAGGTACGCCTTCTCCGCGATGTCGCCCAGGCCGATCATGGCTATCTTCATCCGTCGAGCGTAGCCCTCAGCGCGGCCTCCATCGGCGTAGGCGCGACGCCGAAGACCTGCTGAAACGCCGAGGAATCGAGCACGAAGGGCGCGGTGAACTGGTAGCGCACGTGCCGCAGCTCGCCGATCATGGGCGAGAACAGCCCGGACACCCGCAGCAGCGGCCACGGCAGCGTGCTCATCTTCGGCGCCGGCAGGTCCAGCAGGGCGGCCATCCGCGCGCCGACCTCGCGGAAGGTCATCGGGTCGTCGGTGGGCACGTGCCAGGGGCGGCCCCAGGCCCGCTCGTCGGCGCCCGCCGTGATCAGGGCGTCGGCCACGTCCGGCAGGTAGGTCCAGCTGTGCGGGACGTCGGCCGGGAAGACGAGCCGGACGGTCTTGCCCGCCCTGAGCGCCGGGATGAAGCGGGTGCCCAGGTGGGACTGGTCGGTGGCACCTGGGCCGAAGAAGTCCGAGCCGCGCACCTCGGTCGCCCTGATGCGCCCGGCCCGGTGGGCGGCCAGCGCGTCGTGCCAGATCTTCGCCCGCACCTGGGCCTTCGGGGTGGTGGAGGCGAGCGGCAGGTCCTCGGTCATCGGGCCGGTGACGGGCCCGTACGGGTAGAGGTTGCCCAGGATGGCGAGCACGGCCCCGCTCGACTCCGCGGCGGCGAGGAACGACTCGGCCATCGGCGGCCAGTCGGTGAGCCAGCGGTGGTAGGCCGGGTTGACGCAGTTGTACAGGACGTCGGCCCCCTTGCTCAGCTCGGACAGCCGGGCCTTGTCGGCGACGTCGGCGGCCACCCTGACCGTCCCCTCGGGACCGCGGCCCGAGCGGGTCACGACGACGACCTCGTGTCCCTGAGCGGCGAGCTTGGTGGCCAGATGCGTGCCGACCTGGCCGGACCCCACGACGACGTGCTTACCCATGATCAGACCTGCTTCCAGATGACGCGGAGCACCGCGTTGACGATGAAGACGGCGGCGAAGACGATCGCCGGGGTGACCCGGCCGGCGGCGTAGAGCGCGAGCGCGCCGCCGCCGAACCAGAGGATCTCCAGCACGGCGCGGGCCAGACCGGTAAGCGGGATCGTGGCGTTGGCGCCGCCCCCCGCGCCGAACAGCGCCCACGCGGCGATGAACAGCGCCGGCCCGCCCAGCCCGGCGAGGAGCTTGATCGCCCAGTTGGGGCTGAGCGTGAACCCCCAGTACGCCACCGCGCCCAGCACGCCGAGCTCCAGGAAGAACATCAGGACGGCGTTGGCGTTCTTGGCGAGGGCGAGCATGGGGGTCTCCTGTGGGGGTGCGCTGTTCGCTTACGAGAGCAATGCTCTCTCAAGAGAGCGGCAATCGTCAAGAGCAGTGCTCTCGTTTTTTGCTAGTGCTCTGATAATCTGCTGTCCATGACAGCCAGCCGTACCGCGCGAGAACGCGTGAGAGCCGAGCTCACCAGGGAGATCACCGACATCGCCCGCCGCCAACTGGCCACCGACGGCGCCGGCGGCCTGTCGCTGCGGGCCGTGGCGCGGGAGATGGGCATGGTCTCCTCGGCCATCTACCGCTACTTCCCGAGCCGCGACGACCTGCTGACCGCCCTGATCATCGACGGCTACAACGCGCTGGGCGAGGCCGTCGAGCAGGCCGAGGCCGCCTGCCCGCGGACGGCCCACCTGGACCGCTGGCTGGCCGCCGGCCACGCCGTACGCGACTGGGCGGTGGCCCATCCCCACGAGTACGCGCTGATCTACGGCTCGCCCGTGCCCGGCTACCAGGCGCCGCAGGACACCGTCGTGGCCCGCCTGCGCGACGTCACCGTGCTCGGCGCGATCGTCGCCGACGCCTGGAACGCGGGCGCGCTGCACCCGCCGGCCACTCCCGAGCCGCCCGCCGAGGTGGCCGCGGACGCCGAGAACATCCGCGCCCTGATGTCCGGCGTGCCCGACGACGTGGTGTGGCGGGCGATGGCGTCCTGGGCGACGCTCTACGGCTGGGTCAACTTCGAGGTGTTCGGCCAGTTCAACAACACGATCGAGCGCCGGCGGGCGGCCTTCGACCACGCGCTGCGCCTGGCCGCCGGGGAGTTCGGGCTCGCCACGTGAACGGCACGCCGCCACGACACGGCGAAGGGCAGGAGCGCGGTGCTCCTGCCCTTCTCCGCACGACCGGACGGTTCAGCGCGCGGCGCGGTTGACCGCCGAGATGATCGCCTTGAGCGAGGCCGTCGTGGTGTTGGCGTCGACGCCCACACCCCACAGCACCTGCCCGTCGACCTCGCACTCCAGGTAGGAGGCGGCCTTGGCGTCGCTGCCCGCGCTCATCGCGTGCTCGACGTAGTCGAGGACCCGCACCTTGATGCCGACCCCGGCGATGGCGTCGATGAACGCCGAGATCGGGCCGTTGCCCACGCCCGCGATCTCCCGGATCTCGCCGTCGAGGCGCACGTCGGCGCCGATGCGGTCTTTGTCGTCGACGGTCGACTCGTGGCGGTGGGCCATGAGGCTCAGGCGGCCCCAGCGGTTGGCGGGATTGGGCAGGTATTCGTCGCGGAAGATCTCGTACATGGCGGCGGGGCTGATCTCGCCGCCGTCGGAGTCGGTACGGGCCTGCACGACCTTGGAGAACTCGATCTGCAGCCGGCGCGGCAGGTCGAGCTGGTGGTCGGCCTTCATGATGTAGGCCACGCCGCCCTTGCCCGACTGGCTGTTGACCCGGATGACGGCCTCGTAGGAGCGGCCGATGTCCTTCGGGTCGATGGGCAGGTAGGGCACCGCCCAGGTGAACTCGGCCACCGGCGTGCCGGCCGCCGCGGCGTCGCGCTCCAGGTGCTCGAAGCCCTTCTTGATGGCGTCCTGGTGGGAGCCGGAGAAGGCGGTGTAGACCAGCTCGCCGCCCCACGGGTGACGCGGGTGCACCGGCAGCTGGTTGCAGTATTCGGTGACGCGGCGGATCTCGTCGATGTCACTGAAGTCGATCTCGGGGTCGACGCCCTGGGAGAACAGGTTCATGCCCAGCGTGACCAGGCAGACGTTGCCGGTGCGCTCGCCGTTGCCGAACAGGCAGCCCTCGATGCGGTCGGCGCCCGCCATGTAGCCCAGCTCGGCGGCGGCCACGGCGCTGCCGCGGTCGTTGTGCGGGTGCAGGGACAGCACGATCGAGTCGCGGTGCTTGAGGTTGCGGTGCATCCACTCGATCTGGTCGGCGTAGATGTTGGGCGTGGCCATCTCGACCGTGGCGGGCAGGTTGATGATGACCTTGCGGTCGGGGGTGGGCTGCCACACCTCGTTGACGGCGTCGCACACCTCGACGGCGTACTCCAGCTCGGTGCCGGTGAACGACTCGGGCGAGTACTGGAAGCGCACGTCGACGTCGGTGGCGTCGGCCAGCTTCTTGACCAGCTTGGCGCCCTCGACGGCGATGGCCGTGATGCCCTCCCGGTCCAGGCCGAACACGACGCGGCGCTGGAGGGTGGAGGTCGAGTTGTACAGGTGGACGATGGCCTGCTTGGCGCCCTCGATCGCCTCGAAGGTGCGCTCGATCAGCTCGGGCCTGGCCTGGGTCAGCACCTGGATGGCGACGTCGTCGGGGACGCGGCCCTCGTCGATGATCTGCCGGATGAAGTCGAAGTCGGTCTGGGAGGCGGCCGGGAAGCCCACCTCGATCTCCTTGTAGCCCAGGCGCACCAGCAGCTCGAACATCTGGAGCTTGCGGTGGGAGTCCATCGGGTCGATCAGGGCCTGGTTGCCGTCGCGCAGGTCTACCGCGCACCACCGGGGCGCCTTGGTGATGACCTGGTCGGGCCAGGTGCGATCGGTCAGCCTGATCGGCTGGAACGGCTCGTAACGATGGGCCGGCATGGGGCTGGGCTGCTGGGCGTTCATGTCTGCTGCTCCTCGTCGGTCGAGTGAAAGCGGCCGACGCGCATGACTGGCTCCGCGACGAGGGAGCCGGCCTTACAGGCCCTCGCCGCGGCAGCTAAGAAGCAGCCCGCGCAGCATGCCAAGCACGCTACCAGACGTCTCGGGATACGCCGCCCTTGATCTCACATCATGAGAGCCGATCGGTCAACCAATGGGAAAACGCCTGGTGGGGGCCGTGAAATTCCGGCTCGCCCTGTCCTCTAGTCCGGGATGAGCACGCTCAGGCAGGTGACGCAGCCCTCCAGCCGCTCGAATTCCGAGATGTCCACCGTCGTCACGGCGAGCCCGCGCCGCTCCAGCATCGCCGC
This sequence comes from Nonomuraea sp. NPDC051191, assembly GCF_044455665.1. NCBI lineage: Bacteria > Bacillati > Actinomycetota > Actinomycetes > Streptosporangiales > Streptosporangiaceae > Nonomuraea > Nonomuraea sp. NPDC051191. The sequence goes on from NZ_JBITEZ010000016.1 coordinate 180,021, forward strand.
CGTCACCGGCGCAGAGGCGGCCAGCAGGACGCGGTCGCCGCCCAGCGGCACCACGTGCGCGCCCGGCTCCTCCGGTGGTTCCAGCAGGCCCGGCAGCTCGACGCGACCGGGATCGCCGATGAGCGTCCCGTCGGGCAGGGCGGTCACCGCCGACTTCAGGTGCAGCACGCCGCGCAGGCCCACCGGCACGATCCGGCGCTCGGGCAGCAGGGCGGCGAGCTGGCCGACGCCCTCGTCGTTGGTCCGGCCCGACCTGCCGACGTACACGGTGGGGCCGACCTGGAGCACGTCGCCGCCGTCCAGGGTGCCGGGGCGGGCGATCCTGACGGCCTTCAGGCCGAGCTCCCGTACGGCCCGCTCCACCGACTCGACCTCGGGACGCCGGCCCGGCGCGCCCGGCCGGGTGAGCACGGCCAGCCGTCCCGACACCACCACGGCGTCCTCCACGAAGGGCGCGTCGGGCAGGTGGTCGGCGTCCTCGGCGTAGACGGGCCGCCATCCGGCGGCGGCCAGCGCCGCGACGTAGGCGTCATGCTGATGACGTGCACGCTCGTGGTCCACGGGTTCGCGCTCGATGTGCGTGACGATGCCCTCGGCGATCCGGGGGCCGGGCTTCCTTACCAGCGCGATACCAGACATAGGGCGTGTTCTATCACGCAGTCGTTAGAGTCTTGGGCATGCGGGACGACGAGATTCTCACCAGGATCAGCGCTCTGGTCACCGAAGAGCACGAACTGCGCGGCAGGCTGTCGGCGGGCGAGGTCACCTCCGACGAGGAGCACGCGCGCGTCAAGGAGCTGGAAGTGGCGCTCGACCAGTGCTGGGACCTGCTCCGGCAGCGCCGGGCCAGGCGCGGCGCGGGCGACGACCCCGACGGCGCGGCCGTCCGCCCGGCCGGCGAGGTGGAGAACTACCGGCAGTAGGGGCACCGGCGGTAAAACGGCTGGCCGGAGGCGGCGCCGATGCGATTGGCTGGACGGATGCACATCCAGCCAATCGACTTCGACCGGCCGGGCGAGCTGATGACGGGCCTGTACGACGCCTACCTGGCCGCCCACGCGCACGAGCCCGGCCCCAAGTTGTCACTCCTCCGCCTGTCCGTCATCGCCCGCCTGGGCCCTCCCGGCGACCGGGTCGAGACCTGGGTCCTGACCGACGGCGGCGAGGTCGCCGGCGGCTACAGCCTGGCGCTCCCTCAGCACGACAACCGGCACATGGGCTGGATCTTCCCGCTCGTGGTCCGGCCCGAGCTGCGCGGCCGCGGCCTCGGGACCCAGCTGTTCGAGCACGCGCTCGGCCGGATGCGTGCCCACGGCCGCACCCTGCTGCTCACCGAGACCCCCACCACCGGCGTCGGCGCCCGCTTCGCCCGCGCCCACGGGATGACGGTCGCTCTCCAGGAGGCCCGCCGCACGCTCGACCTGCGCACGGCCGACTGGGACGCGCTGCGCGGCATGCTGCCCGAGGTCCCCGGCTACACCGTCGAGCGCTTCGCCGGTCCGGCCGGGCCGGAGCTGCTGGCCGACCTCGCCACGGTGATGAGCGGCATGAACGACGCCCCGCGCGACGCCGACGTCCAGGACATGACCTTCAGCCTCGACCGCCTGCGCCTGCGCGAGGAGCGCGTCACGGTCGGCGGCGAGACCTGTTACACGATGATCGCCAGGCGCGACTCCGACGGCGCGCCCGCCGGTTACACGCGGATCTACCTCGCCGCCGACCGCTCCGACGGCTGGGGCCACCAGACCGACACCACCGTCCTGCGCGAGCACCGCGGCCATCGCCTGGGCCTGCTGCTCAAGATCTCCAACCTGCTGTGGCTGCGCGAGCGCGAGCCCCACCTGGAGCGGATCATCACCTGGAACGCCACGTCCAACGCCCACATGCTGGCCATCAACGAGGCCATGGGCTTCGAGTTGCTCGACGAGTGGGACGAATGGCGGCTGACGCTCTGACCCCTCGCCGAGTAACCTGACGAGTCATGACGTCGGAGGCGCTGAGGGACGGTGATCCGCGGCAGGTGGGGCGCTACGCCCTGCTGGGCCGGTTGGGCGAGGGCGGCATGGGCGTCGTCTACCTGGGCGAGGACCCCGGCGGCACGCGGGTGGCCGTCAAGCTCATCCACGCCAGGATGGCCTCCGACCCCGACTTCCGGCGGCGGTTCGCCCGCGAGGTGGCCGCCGCCCGGCGGGTCGCCCGTTTCTGCACCGCCCCGGTGCTCGACGCCGACGTACGGGCGGACGTGGCGTACCTGGTCACCGAGTACGTCGAGGGGCCCAGCCTCGACGACGCCGTGCGCGACTCCGGGCCGCTGAAGGGCTCGGCGCTGGACGGGCTCGCGGCGGCCATGGCGATGGCGTTGCGCGCCATCCACGGGGCCGGGGTCGTGCACCGGGACCTCAAGCCGTCGAACGTGCTGCTGTCCCAGGTGGGGCCCAAGGTCATCGACTTCGGCATCGCGCGGCTGGCGGACGCGGAAATGAGCAGCGCGATCGTGGGGACGCCGTCGTACATGTCGCCCGAACAGGTGGCGGGCTCGCCGGTCGGGCCGGCCTCGGACGTCTTCTCGTGGGGTTGCACCGTGGCCTTCGCCGCCGGGGGGCTGCCGCCGTTCGGGGCGGGGTCGGTGCCGACGATCCTGTTACGCATCGTGAACGAGGCTCCCGAGCTGCGCGGGTTGTCGGGGCCGCTGCTGGACCTGGTGACGGCGTCCCTCTCCAAGAACCCCGCCACCCGCCCCACGGCCCAGCAACTGATGGACCACCTCAGCACCACCACCCCCTCAACCGCCCTCCCCACCCCACCTCCCTCCGAGGCCCGGACTCCCCCTCCCCCACCCACCACCGACGGGCGGCGCACTCTTCCCCCTTCTCCCCCCGAAGGGACGGACGGGACGGCTCCCCCCGAAGGGACGGACGGGACGGCGGCGGGAAGGCGGCGTACGAGGCTGCTGGCGGCCTCCGCGGCCGTCGTGCTGGCCGCGGGCGTCACCACGGCCCTCCTGTGGACCCGCCACGACACCGCCACCCCCCGTACGACCACGCCCACCACCGACCAGGGAACCCCCGCCCGAACGACGACCCCCCGCAACCCCCTCCGCGAGAACGGCGTCACCTTCTACTCCGAGAAGGAGAAGGCCGCCGCCCGCCAGGCCGCCGTGTGGCGGAAGGACCGCCCGGCCGACGCCGCCCTGATGGACCGGCTGGCCGCCGTCCCGCACGCCGTCCGCCTGAACCAGCCCGAGGTCAGGGCCACGGTCGAGACCGCCGTGACCGCCGCCCAGGACGCGGGCGGCGTGCCCGTGCTCCTGATCAACTACATGCCGGGCGGCGGCGACTGCGCCGCCGTCGGCGCGGGCGAGATGCGGGTCTACCAGGAGTGGGTCAAGGGCGTCGCCCGCCAGATCGGCGACCGCAAGGCCGTGATCATCCTGGAGCCCTCCAGCCTGGTCAACCTCCCCGGCACCAAGGACTGCAAGCTGGCCGGCACGGCCGAGCAGCGCTACCGGGACCTGCGCGAGGCCGTGCGGTCGCTGCGGACCGGGCACCCCGGCACGGCCGTCTACCTCGACGGCAGCCAGGACCTCTACCCCGGCACCGAGATCATGGCCCGGCGCCTGATCGGCGCGGGGATCGACCAGGCCGACGGGTTCTTCGTCAACACCGCCTCCTTCCAGCGCACCCCGAAGGCCGTCGAGTACGGCAAGTCGCTGTCGGCCTGCGTCGCCGTCATGCGCAGGACGGGCGGCACGACCTGCCCGAAGGACGCCGACCCCGGCGGCGACCTGCCGCACTTCGTGGTGGACACCGCCAGGAACGGCCAGGGCTCGTGGACGCCGACGAAGAAGTACGCCGACCCGCAGGTCTGGTGCAACCCGCCGGGCCGGGGCGTCGGCGAACGGCCCACGACCGACACCGGCGAGGAGCTCGCGGACGCCTACCTGTGGATCACCCGGGCGGGCAGCTCCGGCGGACGCTGCCGGCGCGGCACGAACGGCGACAAGGACCCCGAGCGCGGCGTGGTGGCCCCGGAGAGCGGCGAGTGGTGGGCCGATCTGGCGCTCGAACGCGCCAGGAACGCGCAGCCTCCGTTGCGCTGAGAAGAACCCGATGTTAAGCGCACGTTAGATCTGAGCCGCCGACCTTGTCCGAACAACCTTCTGGGGAGAGGCTCTGGCCTGCATCCACTCCCCCCAGGAGGTCCTACATGAACAAAGCGCGCGTGCCGTGGAAGGCAGTGATCGGCGGCTCCGTCGGCAATCTGGTCGAGTGGTACGACTGGTTCGTCTACAGCAGCTTCGCCGTGTACTTCGCCGCTTCGTTCTTCCCTGACGGGGACGACACCGCCAAACTGCTCAACACCGCGGCCATCTTCGCCGTCGGCTTCTTCATGCGCCCGCTCGGCGGCTGGCTGCTCGGCCGCTACGCCGACCGCCGGGGCCGCAAGGCGGCGCTCACGCTCACCGTCACGCTGATGTCGGCCAGCGCGCTGCTCATCGCCGTCGCCCCGACGTACGAGTCGGCCGGTTACGCCGGCGCGCTGGTCCTGGTGGTCGCCCGGCTGCTCCAGGGCCTGTCGGTGGGGGGCGAGTACGCCGCCAGCGCCACCTACCTGACCGAGGCCACCCCGCGCGGCCGGCGCGGCTTCGCCTCCAGCTTCCAGTACGTCTCCATGACCGCCGGCCAGCTCGTCGGCCTCGGCCTGCAGATCATCCTGCAGAACACGATGTCGACCGACGCCCTGAACTCCTACGGCTGGCGCATCCCGTTCGTGGTCGGGGCCGTGGCCGCCGCCGTCGTGTTCTACCTGCGCCGCAGCCTGCTGGAGACGGAGGTGTACGGCGAGGAGGAAGAGGAGCACCGGGACAAGGGCACCATCAGGCAGCTCCTCGCGCACAAGAAGGAGGCGCTGCTGGTCATCGCCCTGACCATGGGCGGGACGGTCGCCTACTACACCTACACGACGTACCTCACCAAGTACCTGTGGAACAGCGCGGGCCTGGCGAAGGAGACCGCGACGCTGGTCAGCTTCTGCGCGCTGTTCATCTTCATGTGCATCCAGCCGCTGGCCGGGGCGTTGTCGGACCGGATCGGGCGCAGGCCGCTGCTGATCACGTTCGGGATCGGGTCGATGCTGGGGACCGTGCCGTTGATGAGCGCGCTGGGCGGGGCGAGCGGCTTCGGGGGCGCGCTCGTCCTGTCGCTGGCCGGCCTGGTCATCGTCACCGGTTACACCTCGATCAACGCCGTGGTGAAGGCCGAGCTATTCCCGACGCACGTGCGCGCCCTGGGGGTGGCGCTGCCGTACGCGATCGCGAACGCCCTGTTCGGCGGCACCGCCGAGTACGTCGCCCTGTGGTTCAAGCGCCACGACATCGAGTCCGGTTACTTCTGGTACGTCTCCGCCTGCGCCGCCGTGTCCCTGGTCGTCTACCTGACCATGCGCGAGACGCGCGACGTGGCGCTGTCCCGCAGCGAAGGCGCCGAGCCGTCGGATCCGGTCACCGCCCGCGTCTAACCTGGCCATATGCGGGTTCTCCTGGTCGAGGACGACGATCGTCTCGCCTCCGCGCTCACCACGGCGCTGGCCCGGCACGGCCACTCGGTCACCCGCGCCGGCCTGGCCGTCGACGCCCTCCGCCTGGCGGGGGGCGTCGACTTCGTACTGCTCGACCTGGGCCTGCCCGACATGGACGGGCTCGACGTGCTGCGCCGGCTGCGCCGCGTCTCGGCGGTGCCGCTCATCGTGGTCACCGCGCGCACGCAGGAGCGCGAGGTGCTGCGCGGCCTTCGTTCGGGGGCCGACGACTACCTGGTCAAGCCGTTCCGCACGGTCGAGCTGATGGCCCGCATGGAGGCGGTGATGCGGCGCGGCACGCGTCCGATGCCGGTGCGCGACCACGTGGTGTGCGTCGGCGACGTGCGCATCGACCTGGAGTCGCGGCACGTCACGGTGGCCGGGGAGCCGGTGACGCTGACCAGGCGCGAGTTCGACGTGCTGGCGCTGCTGGCCCGCGAGCCGGGCGTGGTGCGCAGCCGGGAGGAGATCCTCGACGAGGTCTGGGGCGACCCGCTGCTGTCGGCGTCCCGGTCGCTCGACGTGCACGTGGCGGGGCTGCGGTCCAAGACCGGGCGTCCGGGGCTGGTGGAGACGTTGCGCGGCACCGGCTACCGGCTGGGCTCGACGGGATGAACACGCGTCTGGTGGTCACGTTCACCACGTTGATCGTCTTCCTGATCGCGGCGCTGGCGGTGCCGCTCGGCCTGGCCTACGCCTCCCACCGGACCAACCGCCTGCTGCTCGACCGGCGCGCCGACGCCACCCGGTTCGCCGAGCTGGCCGACGCGGCGGCCCGCGACGACGACCGTACGGGCCTGATCACCGAGGTCTCCCGGTACGCCGACCTGTACGGCGCGGCCGTCCGGGTGCGCGACCGCGACGGCTCGATCCTGGTCTCGGCCGGCCGCTTCGAGGCCGACGACCGGGAGGCGACCCGGCTCGCGCTGTCCGGCCGCACGACCGAGGACCTGCCCACGGTCAGCCCGTTCGGCCCGGCCACGGTGCTGCTGGCCGAGCCCGCCGGACGCGACGCGCAGTTGTCCGGCGTGGTGCTGCTGGAGGCCCCGACCGGCCAGGCCCGGCTGGACGTGTCGCTGGTGTGGGGCGCGCTGGCGGCGGGGGCGCTGGTCGCGCTGGCCTATTCGGCGCTGGCGGCCCGGCGGCTGGCCCGCTGGATCCTGCGGCCGGTGACCGAGCTCGACCGCACCACGCGGGCCATCGCGCAGGGTCAGCTCGACGCGCGGGCGCATCCCGGGGTGGGCCCGTCGGAGCTGCGGCGGCTGGAGGAGCGCTTCAACGCGATGGCCGACGCGGTCTCGGCGGCGATGGAACGGCAGCGGGCGTTCGTGGCCGATGCCTCGCACGAGCTGCGCACCCCGCTCACCGTGCTCGGGCTGCGGCTGGAGAACCTGGAGCCGCACCTGCGCGAGGAGGGCACGGCCGAGTATGCCGAGGCGATGTCCGAGCTCGACCGGCTGGCGCTGCTGGTGGAGGACCTGCTGGCGCTGGCCACTGTCGAGGCGGGCGCGGGGCTGGCGGGCAAGGAGGTCGCGCTCGGCGGGCGGCTGGCGGTGTGGCGCGAGGTCTACGCGGCCAAGGGGGTGTGCCTGGTGGCCGACGTCCCCGCGGGCGCGCTGGTGCCGGAGGCGGCGGCCAGGATCGCCGACATCGCCCTGGACAACGCCCAGAAGTTCGTCCCCGAGGGCGGCACGGTGACGGTCACGCTCGACGGCGGGGTGCTGCGCGTCGCCGACGACGGGCCGGGGCTGGCCGAGGAGGAGCGGGCCGAGGCGCTCGGGCGGTTCTGGCGGTCGGGGGCGCACGCGAACGTCCCGGGCAGCGGGCTCGGGCTCGCCATCGCCGCCGAGCTGGCCAAGGCGTGCGGGGCCACGCTGCGGCTGCTGCCCGCCGTGCCGCACGGGCTGGTGGTCGAGCTGGCGCCGGGTCAGCCGTAGACCGAGCGGTAGTAGCGGGCCGCCCCCGGGTGCAGGGGCACGACGCCGGTGCCGATGGCGTAGCGCCGGTCGAGGCGGCCGCCGGGGGCCGACGGGGCCTGGAGGCGGTCGCGGGCGCGGAAGAGCGTCTCGGTGACGGTGTAGGCCAGCTCGTCGGGGAGCGTCGTCCGGCACATCAGGTAGCTCGGCGTGCCGACGGTCGGCACCTGCCTGGCCAGCCCGTACGCGCCCGCGGGCACGGCGGCGTGCTCGTAGACCGGCCCGTAGCGGCGGCGCAGCACCGGCACCAGCGACTCCAGCGGGACCAGCGCGATGTCGTCGAGCGCGGCGAGCGCGGGCGTCGGCACGCCGCCGGACCAGAAGAACGCCTCGATGCGGCCGTCGCGCAGCTCGGTGACGGAGGCGTCGAGCCCGAGCCTGGTGATCTCCGGCGGGGTGCGCAGCCCGGCGGCCGCCAACACGCGCGTCGCGGTCACCGCCGTGCCCGACCCCTCGACCCCGATCGACACCGGACGCCCCGCCAGGTCAGCGACGCCGGTGATCCGCGCGCCCTCGCGCACGACCAGATGCACGTAGTTCATGTACATCCGGGCCAGCGCGGAGACCGGCTGGTGGCGCACCCGGACCGCGTCGTCGGCGCTGTCGGCCAGCGCGAACCCGACGTCGGCCCGGCCGCCGGCCATCATGGTGAGGTTCTGGACGCTGGCCGCGGTCTCCACCACCCGCACGGTCAGCCCGTCGTGCCGCAGCTCGCCCGCCAGCCGCTGCCCGAGCGCGCCATACGGGCCGCCCGCCAGCCCGGTCACCAGCCGCAGCTCGGCGGGCCTGGCCGTGGAGCAGCCGGCCGCGAGCGCGGCGAGCCCGAGGAAGGCTCGGCGGGAGATGGGCATGATTTCACGGTATCCGGTCCCGCAGAATGGACAGCGTGACCGAACGGGACGCACGCCTGCGCATCGCCGCTGAGCTGAGGATGTTCCTGCCCGTGAGCCGCCGGCGCGAGTGGCATCGGGTGACCACCGACGGCACCTCGACGCTCGGCCATCACGTGGAATCGCTCGGCATCCCCTTGACCGAGGTCGGCCCGATGGTGTCGGACGGCCGCGGCGTGCCCCCCTCCCACCTGCTCGCGCCGGGCGAGGCGGTCGAGGTGCGGCCGATGCCCCGCCCGCAGCCGCTGCCCGCCGAGCCGCGGTTCCTGCTCGACGTGCACCTCGGCACGCTGGCCCGGCGGCTGCGCCTGCTCGGCGTGGACACCGCCTACCACAACGACATGGACGACCCGGCGCTGGTGGTCCAGGCCAACGAGGAGCGGCGGGTGCTGCTCACCCAGGATCGCGGCCTGCTGCGCCGCCGCGCGTTGTGGCTGGGGGCCTACGTCCGCGGCTCGCGCCCCGCCGACCAATTGCGCGACGTGCTCGAACGGTTCGCGCCGCCGCTGGCCCCCTGGACGCGCTGCACAGCCTGCAACGGCGTGCTCGTGCCGGTGCCGAAGGAGGAGGTCGAACCGCTGCTGGAGGCGGGCACCCGGCGCAGCTATGACGCCTACGGCCGGTGCGGCGACTGCGGCCAGGTCTATTGGAAGGGCGCGCACAGCGACAGCCTTGAGGAAATCGTGCAGTCAGCGCGCATTTGGGCCAATAACCCCTGATTCACGCTTGGTGAACGACCGTCAAGTTGATCTCAAAAACACCCTCGGCCGGGGGTTACGCGGACGATCAAGGGTATGAGCAGGGGAAACGGCATCACCCGAAATCGGGTGCAGGCCGACACCCTTCCACCCCGTTGAGTAAAACACTCTAATTCGACGTTTATCCCGAAAAAATGGGACACGTCGCGTTTCCGCGTATCCATCTCGCGGCGCACGATCGGGGGAAATATCGCACATGGCCAAGAACCGAAAGCTCGGCCACAGCGCCGGGTCCGCTCCACGCGTATGGAGCGCCAGAAGGAAGTGGGCGACCGCCATCGTCGGCATGGCCACGACGCTGGTGGGCCTGCCCGGCGTCGTGGCGAAGTACAGCCAGGCGCAGAGCGAGCGGGAGACGCCCCGGCTCGCCATCACCGCGCCCGTCACCGGCCCCGGGGCCACCGCGCCGCCCTGCCCGCTGGTGAGAGGCACCGCGACGCTGCCCGAGGGCACGTCCCTGCTGGTCGGGGTGCGCCGGACGACCGGCACCCCGCGCACCAGACGCACCCGCTTCTACCGCGTCGACACCGTACGGGCCTCGGGCCAGTGGGACGTGCCCGTCTCGCTCGAAGGCGGCGACCCCGCGATGGCCGGGGAGTGGTATTCGATCACCGCGCTCGCCGTGCCGACCGAGTGGAGCGACTTCCTGGAGAAGGTCGGCGGCACCCCGGGCGATCCACTCGTGGCCGCGTCCGCGATGCCGCCGCACGAGGGCGAGACGCCCTCCATCGAGGTCCAGCGGGACGCCGGTCCGGCCACCTGCTGAACCCCGCCGTCACGCGCGGTCGAACTCTCTCGCCTTCACGCCCGCCAGGAACGCGTCCCACTCGGCGGGCGTGAAGAACAGCTTGGGCCCGTCGGGGTCCTTGGAGTCACGCACGACGACCAGCTCGTCCTGCCCGACCTTGTGCTCAGGGCCGCCATGAACGTTCTTGAGCTCGGCGATCTCGACGCAATTGCCGCCGTTGTCACCGGAAAAACTGGACTTCTGCCACCGGGCGAAGCTCAGGTCCATCGTTCCACCATGGCTTTCTTTATCGTTTCAAGGGACATGCTCAAGGGCAGCGCCTCGGTACGGATGGCCTCGAACCGCTCCACGGCCGCCGAGACGTCCTCATGATCGCTCGTGGTGATGCCGCGCACCGCTGTTTCCGCGTACAACACCTCGGAGCCTCCGTCCAGGGTCGCGATCACGAAACCACCCGTCAAGCCGGAGTGCAACCCGTGCGGGAGGACCTGGATGCTGAGCCGGGGGGTGACCACGTCGAGCAGCCGTCGCAGTTGCCCCTTCATCAGCTCCGGGCCGCCGATGGGCCGGAACAGCACCGCCTCGTCGAGCACGCAGCGCAACGACGGCGGGTCGTCGCGGGCGAGGATCGCCTGTCTTTCCAAGCGGGCGGCCACCGCGGCCTCGTTGCCGCGCAGCACGGCGCGGGCGTACTGCTCGGTCTGCAACAACCCCGGCACCAGCAGCGGCTCGTAGGTCCGCAGGGTGAGGGCCGCCTGCTCCTTCTCGTGCCACTTGCCGAACCAGGAGGGGAAGATCTGACCCTTGCGCCAGTCGAGCAGGCGGCGCAGCGCTCCGCCGGTGGCCAGGGCCTTGTCGCAGGACTCGGCGAACTCGGGGCTGGCCGGGAGCTGGCCGGTCTCGACGCCGCTGATCAGGCCCTCGCTGAAATGGATGCGCTCAGCGAGTTGCCCCTGCGTCAGGCCCGCCGCCTTCCGGTAGTGCCGTAGCTCTCTGCCCCAGATCGCCTGGGGCGCGTAGAAGTCGACCATCTCGCCCTCCCCTCGCCCGAGTTCAACGCCGACGGCCCGGACTTCAAAGTCCACTCCTTGCGACCGAGCCACTACCGACCGTAGTCAAGTGGCGTCACGCTGGCCACATGAAACCCGAAAGTCCCGCCGTGACGCTCGCCGACCGGCGGCCCCTGCCGGACACGGTCCTCGGCGAGCGGTGGATGCCCCGGCATCCCGGATGCGTCTCGTCCGTCCGGCGGTTCGTCGGCGACCTCGCCACCGACCACGAAGCGTTGATGGAGGCCGTCGAGACGGCGCAGCTGCTCGTCTCGGAACTGGCCACCAACGCGCTCACCCACGACCCTTCGGCGGAACCCGTCCGGATCGTGGTGGTCAGGGAGGGTTCCCTGCTGACCGTGGAGGTCCGCGACTCGTGCACGGCCCTGCCCCGGATGGGCCAGGCGGACCCGCTGGCGGGGCGCGGGCGGGGGCTGGCCATCGTCCACCGGCTGTCCTACGGCTGGGGCTGGCATCCCGAGCCGCCCGGCAAGGCGGTCTGGTTCCAGGTGGTCGCCTGGACGTCCTAGCGGCACACGTCGAACGGCTCGACCCCCGGCAGGTACGCCCGCCACTCCGCCGCCGTGAGCGCACGGCGGGCGCGGACGCACACGGTCGCGGCCACGTGCCGCCGGTCGAGGTCATGTGTACGGAAGGCGCCGTCGTCGTCCAGCGTGCGCAACTTGGTCCCGTCGGCCGAGAAGCCGAGCCAGACGTTGTCGCCCGTCGACTCGGCCAGCCCGTCGAACACGACCCCGATGTGCCGCCGCGAGGCCACGTCCCACAGGCGGATCCGCGGGCCCTTCTCGTACGTGGCGATCAGCCGCCCGTCGGGCGACCAGGCCGGCAGCTCGAACTGCTCCGCGCCCGGCACGGTGGGGAAGGCGCCGAGCAGGGTCCGCAGGTCCCGGTCCCACAGCGTGATCCGGTCGGGATGGGAGAAGGCCACCTGACGTCCGTCGGGGCTGTAGGCGAAGGCGCCGCCGATCCGCCTGGCCTCGTCCCCCACCGGCAGCACGGTCCCGCCGACCGGGTCGTAGAGCCGCAGCTCAGGGCCTCCCATGAGCAGCCGCGAGCCGTCCGGCGCGAAGCTCATCGGCCCGACGCCGGACACCTTCGTGGTCCGCGTCCGCGAGGTCGCGAGGTCGCGCAGCTCCAGCGGCAGCGCCCCCTCGAACCTGGAGGGCAGCACGGCCAGGGTGCGGCCGTCGGGGCTGAAGGCGAGCGCGTCGGCCTTCTCCGCACCCTTCCCGGCCAGCTCGAACGCCTGCGTCTCCCGCCCGCCCGCGACGTCGAGCACGCGGACGCGGGGGCCGTCGCCGTAGGCCAGCCGCGTGCCGTCCCCGCTGAACGCCATCGCCGATCCCTCGCCCTTCCACGCGATCGGGCCGGCCAGGCGGCGACGGGTCGCCGGGTCGAGCAGTTCGAGCCGGTCGTCCCGCTTGACGGCCAGGACCCGGCCGTCCTCGCGCATCCGCAGGTCCGGCAGCTCCCCTTCGACCGGCGGGTCGAACAGCGTGGAGACGTCGACCGTGGTGACGCCGCCGGCCGCGTCCAGCAGGCGTACGGCCTTGCCCGCCAGGTCGTAGCGGACCTGCGTGACGCCGTCCGGCAGGGGCAGCCGCAGAGCGGTCACCAGGCTGTCGCGCGGCCGCAGGACGAGCAGGTCCCCCGGCCGCCACGTGGCCATGTACCGGCCGCCGAAGACCAGGTCCGCGGCCTGGGCGTTCTGGCCTTCGAACTCGCTCTCGGCGGTGCCGGCGGTCAGCTCGTACAGGTGGATCTTGGGTTTGTCGTGGCGGGGGACGTCCTCGATGACCACGAGGGCGCCGTTGTCCTCGCTGAACCTGGCCTCGACGGAGGTGCCGGTGCCGGGCAGCGTCGGCAGGTCCAGGCGCCTGCGGCGGCGCAGGTCCCACACCACGGCCCGCTCCTCGTCGTCGTCGGCGACGTAGCCGTAGCGGCCGTCGGGGCTGACGCCGTTCAGGATCGCGCCGTCGGGGGCGGTGAGGGGGGTGCGGGTGGCGACGTCCCACCATCGCTCGCTCTCGGAGCTGTACGGGACCGAGAGCCGGCGACCGGTGCGGTCGAACTCCAGCGCCCCGAACCCGCTCGCGTTGTTCGCGAACCGGCCGCCGCGCGGCCTGCCGGTGGCGGTGTCCCACAGCCGCACGCCCTTGTCGTCCAGGGCGGCCAGAAGACGGCCGTCGAGGCTCACGGCGAGGCTCTGCAAGCCTGGCCCCAGACCGGCCAGCTCGTGCAGCTCCCGACCGGTCGGGATGTCCCACAGGCGGGCGGTGCCGTCCGTCGCGGAGGCCAGGACGCGGCCGTCCAAGCTGAGCGCCTGCACGCTCCCCGCCGCCACGTTCGGCGCCACGAACACGTCGGTGACGTGCTGGGAGGCCGCGTCGTACAGCCCGCCCGCCGTCTCGATCAGCTCAGGAGCCAGCCGCCAGGCCGCCACGGAGAGCAGGCCGGCCAGCGCGGGCTCCAGCTCGCGCAGCCCGCCGGCGCGCAGCACCAGCTCCCTGGCCAGCGCCTCGTCCCGCTGCCGGGCCGACTCCCTGCGCAGGTACTCCGCCGTGCCGAGCCCGCCCAGCGCCGCCACCAGCAGCACCGCCAGCACGGCCGCGAGCAGGCCGCGCCGCCTGGTGCGGGTGCGGGCCTGCCCGGCGGCGGCGTCCAGGAACTCGCGCTCGCGCCTGGCCAGGGTGAGGTCCTTGCGCTCGGTGGCGGCCCATTGCAGCGTGCGGTCCAGGTGGGTGCCGTGGAGCAGGTCGGCGGGCTTGCGGCCGTGGCCGTCCCACTCGGCGGCGGCCTCGGCCAGGCGGCGGTGCACGGGCAGCCCCTCGCGGTTGCCCGCCAGCCAGTCGCGCAGCCGCGGCCACGCCTGCACCAGGCCGGGGGCGACCAGCTCGTACGCGCCGCCGCCCGTCCTCAGGATGCCCGCCGAGACGAACAGGCCCAGCATCGAGTCGACCGTCCTGGCCTCGGGCAGCTCCTCGCGCTCCACGGGACGCAGCCCGTCGCCGTCGAGCAGCCGCAGGAAGACCTCGGGCACGGCGGCCCGCTCGTCCTCGCTCAGCTCGCCGTAGAGCTCTTCGGCGATCGCCCCCAGGTCCGGCCCCGCCTGCCCCTTCAACTCCCCCGCCACGATCCCGCCACGGGCCAGGGGATCGCCGTCGTCCCGCCGGGGGCCCTCGCCCAGGAGGCGGAGCAGGAGGTCCCCGGCGGCGGGACGGGCGGCGGGGTCGCGGGCGGTGGCGGCCGACACCAGCGACGCCAGCTCCTCCGGCAGCCCGGCGACGTCCGCCTCGAACTCCAGCACCCGGCCCACGACCGCCATCGGCTCGCCCGGCTCGACCGCGTCACGCCCCCGCGCCGCGAACAGCACCACCATCCCCCACGCCCACACGTCCGCCGCCTCGGTGGCGGCGCGCCCGGTGAGCACCTCGGGCGCCATGTAGCCCGGCGTGCCCATGGCCGGCCCGCTCGTGGTCGGCCCGGCCTCCCTGGCCACCCCGAAGTCGATCACGCGGGGGCCGTCCGGGCCCAGGATGATGTTGTCCGGCTTGAGGTCGCGGTGCACGATCCCGGCCCGGTGGATGGCCGTCAGCGCGGTGGCGACCCCGATCGCCAGGCGGCGCAGCGCGTCCGCCTCGTACGCCCCCGTCCCCGCGGCCACCTCCCGCAGGCTCGGCCCCGGGACGTACTCGCTGACGATGTACAGCGGCGCGTCGTCCACCTGCGCCTCGATCACCCTGGCCGTGCAGAAGGAGGCCACCCGCTGGGCCGCCGCCGCCTCCTTGGCCAGCCTGGACCGCGACTGCGCGCTGTCGAACCTGGGCACCTTGACCGCGACGCGCTCCCCGGCCTCGCCGTACGCCTCGTAGACCACGCCCTGGCCACCGGCGCCCAGCCGTCCGGCCAGCCAGTAGCGGCCCAACCGGTGAGGGTCGGACGAGATCAGAGGAGCCATCAGATGTGCCATTCTGATCGACATCCCCTCCCAAAAGGAAGGTCGCGTGGAATTTCGCATCATGGGGCCGCTCGACGTCCGGGACGGCGGCCGGGATCGCACCCCCACGACCCCCAAGCACCGCGACCTGCTGGCGATGTTCCTGCTGAACGCGGGCCGTCCGCTGACCGTGGAGCGGCTGCGCCGGCTGCTGTGGCCGCGCGAGGGCGGCGACCGCTCCGACTCCCTGGTACGCGGGTACGTGGGCCAGCTCCGCCAGCTCCTGGGCAAGGACGTGATCACCACCGTGTCCGGCTCGTACGCGCTGGCGATCGGCGGCCACCAGCTCGACGTCGACCGGTTCCGGCTGCTGGTGGACCGCGGCTCGTACGAGGAGGCGCTGACGCTGTGGCGCGGCCCCGCGCTGGAGGACCTGGACCCCGACGGCGAGCGGTGGGAGGAGACCCGGCGCCTGCGCGAGGAGCTGGAGGAGCTGCGCCTGCTCGCCCTGGAACGCCGCCTCCAGGCCGACCTGGACGCCGGCCGCCACCGCGAGCTGCTGGCCGAGCTGAAGCGGCTGACCAAGCAGCACCCGCTGTGGCAGCGCTTCCGCGGCCAGTACATGCTGGCCCTCTACCGCAGCGGCCGCCGGGTCGACGCGCTGGCCGCGTACGCGGTGCTGCGCGACCAGCTCGACGGCGGCCACGCGATCGAGCCGGACCCCGAGCTCCAGCTCCTCTACCACCGCATGCTCCACGACGACGTGTCGCTGCACGTGTCGGCGGGCCCTCCGGTGCTGCTGCCGCCCGACATCGCGGGCTTCACCGGCCGCGCCGACCTGCTCGACCGGGTGGTCGGCGGCCACGTCGTCGTGCACGGCCAGGCCGGCGCGGGCAAGTCGGCCCTGGCCGTGCACGCCGCCTGGCGGGCCCGCGAGTCCTTCCCCGACGGCATCCTGTACGCCGACCTGCGCGAGACCACGGCCCCCTCGGCCGTCCTGGAGGACTTCCTGCGCTGGCTCGGCTGCCCGGCCCAGGCCATCCCGGCCGGGCTTGAGCAGCGCGAGCGCCTGTTCCGCGCCTACACCGCCAACCGCGGCCTGCTGGTCCTGCTGGACAACGCCGCCGGCGAGGCCCAGGTGCGCCCGCTGCTGACGTCCTGCCCGACGGTCGTGACCAGCCGCTCGTCCCTGGGCGGCTTGACCGGCGCGACCCGGCTGTCGGTGGGCGTGCTCGGCCAGGAGGACGCCCTGGCCCTGCTCACGACCGGCTCCGGACGGCCCGCGGACGAGGCGCTGCACCGCCTGGCCCGCTTCTGCGGCGGCCTGCCGATCGCGCTGCGCATCGCCGCGTCCAGGCTGGCGGCCCGCCCGAACTGGACGGTGGACTACCTGGTGGGCCTCCTTGAGGACGAGCACAAGCGGCTCGACCGGCTGCACGCGGGCGACCAGGCGGTCCGCAGCGTGTTCGCCATCGGCTACGAGGGCCTGCCCGAGCCCGCCAGGCGCACGTTACGCGGCCTCGGCGCGCTGTCGGCCCCCGACTTCGCCGACTGGCTCACCGACCGGCTCGGCGGCGGCGCCGAGGCCCTGGTGGACGCGGGCCTGCTGGAGACGCACGGCGTGGACGCGGCCGGCCAGGTCCGCTACCGGATGCACGACCTGACCCGGCTGTTCGCCCGCGAGCAGCCGCTGCCGGGCGTGCTGGCCGAGGTGTCGGAGCTCGTGCTGGCCCGGGTGCGGGCCTCGCGCTTCTCGCTGGTGTCGGGCGACCCGGGCACGGCCGTGGCGACCAGGGACATCAGGGAGTCGGTCGAATGGCTGGACGCCGAACGGCCGTTCCTGGTGAGCCTGGTGGCCGACCTGCACGCCGCCGGCCTCGACGAGCCGTGCTGGCGGCTGGCGCACCTGCTGGGGCCGTACCTGGAGCGTCACCGGTTCCTCGACGACTGGCGGGCGGTCTCGGACCGGGCGCTGGAGAGCGCCAGGCGGTCCGGCGACGACCGGGGCGAGGCGCTCGTCCTGCTCGACCAGGGCGACCTGCACCTGGCCGAGCGCGACTGGGACCTGGCCCACGAGAAGCTGCGGCTGGCGCTCGGCATGTTCCTGCGCCAGGGCCGCACCCGCGACGTCAACCACACCCGGCGCCGCCTGGGCCGCGTGCACCTGGAGCGGGACCGGCTGGAGGAGGCCGAGCGGGCGCTGCTGGCCTGCCTGGAGGCGGCCGACAACGAGCGGGACGCCGCCGACGCCGAACGCGTGCTGGGCGCGGTGCTGCGCCGGGCGGGCCGTCTGGAGGAGGCCGCCGTCCGCCTGCTGGCGGCCGTCGGCCACCTGACCGAGCTGGGCGACCGGCACCGGCAGGCCGATACCCTGCTCGACCTGGCCGCCGTACGGCTGGCGCAGGGCGCCAAACCCGACGCCAGGTCCGCCGCCGAACGCGCCAGGGGCATCGCCGTACGGCTCGGCGACCGCCTGCTCGACGCGTACGCGCTGCTGGCCCTGGCCCGGGTCAACCGGGCGGAGGGCGCCGCCGGACGAGCCCGCGAGCTGGCCACGGCCGCCCTGGAGATCTTCGACGAGACCGGCGACCGCCGGGCCGCCGCCAACGCCCGCGCCTTCCTGGCCACCCCCTGACCGCCGCCCCCGCCCGTCCCCACCCGGCGGCGGGTGTGCGACTTGGCGACGACCTGACCGCCGGCCCCGCCCGGCGGCGGGCGCGCGGCTTGGTGACGAGTCCGTCGCGCCGGGTGGTGACGGGCGGGAGCCCGGCTTACAGTGATCGTGTGGCCGATGACCTCAAGCCCGCCCGGACGACGTCCGCCCGCCGCGGCGCCGCGCTGGCCGTCGCCGTCGCGGCCGCCCTCCTGGTGCTCACCGCGATCATGCCCTGGGCCGGGATCGAGGCCCGCAGCGACCTGCTCGGCGGCGGCGTCTCCGACGACGTGCGCGGCATCGACGTCAGCACGGGCCTGTACACCCTGCTCGCCGGGCTGGCGGCGCTGGCGCTCGGCGTCATGGGCCTGCTCGGCGGCCGGCCACGCGTCGCGGCCCTCGCCGTGATCCCGGGCGCGCTGGCCACGCTGCTGCTGGTGATGTTCGTCGCCGACCCCGGCCGCATCGGCGACCGGCTCTCCATCGACCTGGGCCGGCTGCTGTCGGTCGAGCCGGTCATCAGGTTCGGCTGGTTCGCCGCGCTGGCCTGCTCGCTCGCGATCGTCGTGCTGTCCGTGCTCACCCTGGTGCGCCGGGCGCGCTGACCCGGCCCGCTCGGGCGCTGTCGGGTCACGGGCGCTGTCGGGTCAGTCGAAGAAGCCGAGCCGGCGAAGCTGCTTGGGGTCGCGCTGCCAGTCTTTGGCCACGCTGATCCGCAGGTCGAGGTAGACCCGCGTGCCGAGCAGCGCCTCGATCTGCTTGCGGGCCTTGGTGCCCACGTCGCGCAGCCGCTCGCCCTTGTGCCCGATGACGATGGCCTTCTGGGAGGGCCGCTCGACGAACATGTGGGCGTAGATGTCGAGCAGGTCCTCGCGCCCCTCGCGGGGCAACATCTCGTCGACGACCACGGCGATCGAGTGCGGCAGCTCGTCGCGGACGCCCTCCAGGGCCGCCTCCCTGATCAGCTCGCCCACCATCACC
This sequence comes from Nonomuraea sp. NPDC051191, assembly GCF_044455665.1. NCBI lineage: Bacteria > Bacillati > Actinomycetota > Actinomycetes > Streptosporangiales > Streptosporangiaceae > Nonomuraea > Nonomuraea sp. NPDC051191. The sequence goes on from NZ_JBITEZ010000016.1 coordinate 198,611, forward strand.
TGCTCGGGCTCGTCGGTGAGCTGCCCGCCCTCGTAGAGCGGCGGCGACTCGGGCAGGTGCTCGATCAGCACGTCGCCCAGGACGTCGAGCTGCTCGCCCGACTGCGCCGACACCGGCACGACCGCCGCGAACTCGGCCACCTGCGACACCGCGAGCAGCTGCTCGGCGATCTGCTGCCGGCTCGCCAGGTCGCACTTGGTCACCACGGCGACCACGGGCGTCTTCTTCACCGCCGCCAGCTTGTCGGCGATGAACCGGTCGCCCTTGCCGATGGGCTCGTTGGCCGGCACGCAGAAGCCGATCACGTCGACCTCGGTGAGCGTGGACAGCACCAGGCTGTCCAGCCGCTCGCCGAGGAGCGTGCGCGGCCGGTGCAGGCCCGGCGTGTCCACGATGACGATCTGGGCGTCGGGGCGGTGCACGATGCCCCTGATGACCCGTCTGGTCGTCTGCGGCTTGGACGAGGTGATCGCCACCTTGGCGCCGACCAGGGCGTTCATCAACGTGGACTTGCCGACGTTCGGCCTTCCCACGAAGCAGGCGAATCCGGCGCGATGGTTGTCTGGCGAAGTCACATTGTGCATTGTCGCTTATCAGCCGCCGTGTTCACGCCACCAGGCGAACGCGTCGGGCAACGCCAGGGGCGTCCAGGCCGTCGTCGTCAGGCCGCCGACCTCGTGCTCGGCCACCCATCGGTAGTCGGTGATCTCGTCCCCGTCGGGGACGGGCGTGCCGGAGGCGAGGGTGCAGGCGTACATGGCGATGACGTACGCCACCTCGTGGCCGTTGGGGTAGACCGTGCGGTACTCGGGGCCCCCGAAGACGCCGACCAGCCCGCGTACCTCGACCTCGATGGCCAGCTCTTCGCGCAGCTCCCTGACCACCGCCTCCTCGGGCCGCTCGCCGGGGTCGACGCCGCCGCCGGGGGTGGCCCACAGGCCGTCGTCGCCGTGCCTGGCCATCAGCACCCGCCCGGCGTGGTCGAACACGCACCCGTTGACCGACGGCAGCATGAGCAGGTCGTTGCCGATCTTGGCCCGCAGCCGGGCCAGGAACGGCGTCATGCCCACGTCAGGACCTCAGCGTGCCGTCGGGGCCGGCCACGAGCAGGGCCTTGACGCCCAGCTCCGACGCGACCGCCTCGTCGGCCGGGGACGGCTCGCCCGCCGTCACCAGCGCGACCGCCTCCAGCGACCGCGCGCCGCTGGAGACCGCCATGGCCACCGCGACCTGCACGGCCGACAGCCTCAGCGACGACAGCGCGACGTCGGTCGCCGAGTACGTGCGGCCGGTCTCGTCGCGCACGGCGGCGCCCTCGGCGGCCTCGTTGCGCGCCCTGGCCGCCCGCGCCAAGGTGATGATCTTGCTGTCTTCAGGATCGAGAGTCACGAGGACCAGGTTAGGCCGTGGACATCGAAAGCACGGCGGCGACCAGCTTCCTCGTCCGGTCCCGGTCCACGTCGGTGATGCCGGCGTGCACGACCGACACCAGTGTGTCGCCGGTCCGCGACAGCACGACGTCCAGGGCGTACGGGTAGCCGTTCAGCCGTCCGCGCAGCCGCGTCCCGGCGGCCTCGTCCCCGGAGCGGGCGGCGTCGCCCAGGTCCAGCCTGCGGGCCCGCAGGTCGGTGCCGCCCGCCGTACGGATCTCCCGGCACGACTCCAGGGCGTCGCTCAGCGCGTCGAAGCGCGCCTCGGCCTCCTCGCCCGCGTACCGGGCCAGGCCGACGGCCGCGCGCTCCCCCAGGCCGTCCCCCTGGTAGCTGACCGCCGCCTGGCCGGTGAGCCCCTCCTGCGGCGCGTGCCCGGCCGCCGCGTCGAGTGCGGACCTGCACCTCTGGTCCACCCGGCCGAACGGCACCCGCCACGCCTGATCGGGCCGTTGCGCGAAGCCGTCCGGCAGGCTCGGCCGCCTGTTGAGCACGTCGCGGAGCTGGGCCATGGCGTGGGCGTCGACGACGGTCTCCGCGCCGCCTCCCGCGCAGCCCGCCAGGGTCGCGGCCAGCAGCCCGTACACGATGATCCCCGGTTTCATGATTCCCCCTGGACCGCAGCCTCCCCAGGCGACGAATGCGGCAATCTCCCCAGCGTCTCCACCAAACGCAAAAAGGGTGCCCCCGCCTGGTTTTCAGACGAGAACACCCTTTACGCCGATCGACGCCCTGGCCGGCCAGCCGGCCGGAACGCCATCGTCCCCCCAGGAGCGTCCTCCCGCCGCGAACCCCACCCGGCGTTCGGACGCTTCCTCGTGACACCCACCGCACCGGGTGTCAGGGATGAGACTGCCGGACCCCACTTGCAGAAGACTTGTAGAACGCTTGCGACATCTCCCCGCAAAGCGGTCACTCCCGTTCGGCTCCGGCCTGGACGTCGTCCTCCTCGGACGGCGCGACCCTGCGGACGACGACGGTGCTGATGCGGTTGCGCCGCCCGGCCAGGCTCTCGGCCGTCAGCTCCAGCCCGGCCACCTCGGCCTGCGACCCGGCGATCGGCACCCGGCCGAGCGCGTGGGCCAGCAGGCCGCCGACGGTCTCGACGTCGTCGACCTCGAGCTCGGTGTCGAACAGCTCGCCGAGCTCGTCGACCGGCATGCGGGCGGTCACCCGTATGGCGCCGTCGTGCATGGTCTCCACGCGCGGGGCCTCCTGGTCGTACTCGTCGGTGATCTCGCCGACGATCTCCTCCAGGACGTCTTCGATGGTGACCAGGCCGGCGGTGCCGCCGTACTCGTCGATGACGATCGCCATGTGGATCTGCCGGGCCTGCATCTCCCGCATGAGCTCGTCGATGGGCTTGCTCTCCGGCACGTACGCGGCCGGCCGCATGATCGACTCGACGGTCTCCTTGCCGCCGCCCTCACCCGACTCGTGGATCTTGCGGGCGATGTCCTTGAGGTAGGCAATGCCGATGACGTCGTCCTCGTTCTCGCCCACGACCGGGATGCGGGAGAAGCCGCTGCGCAACGCGAGCGACAGCGCCTGGCTGATCGTCTTGCCGCGCTCGATGTAGACCATGTCGGTGCGCGGCACCATGACCTCGCGGACCAGCGTGTCGCCCAGCTCGAAGACCGAGTGGATCATCTCGCGCTCGTCCGGCTCGATCACCCGGCGCTCCTCGGCCAGGTCGACCAGGTCGCGCAGCTCGGCCTCCGACGTGAACGGGCCGTCGCGGAAGCCCTTGCCGGGGGTCAGGGCGTTGCCGAGCAGGATGAGCAGCTTGGGCAGCGGGCCGAAGATGCGGGTCAGGCCGTAGACGATCGGCGCCCCGGCCAGCGCGACCGGCTCGGCGTGCTGACGCCCCAGCGTACGGGGCATGACGCCGACGACGACGTAGCTGACCACGATCATCACCGCCGCGGCGGCCACGTACGCCCAGCCCTGGTCGTGCATGAGGTCGATGAACAGCAGCGTCGCGATGACCGTGGCCACCAGCTCGCAGCTCAGGCGCAGCAGCAGGAGCAGGTTGAGGTAGCGGGGCGGGTCGGTGACGATGGCCTGGAGCCGGTCGGCCCCGCGCCGGCCCTCACGCGCGAACTCCTCCGCGCGCACCCTGGAGATGCGCGTCAGTGCCGTCTCCGCACTGGCGATCAGGCCACCGATGATCACAAGGGCGATGGCCCACAGCAACCAGGCGTTCACCGCGAGTCGCGCACCTCCTGCCAGGACTCGAGCAGCCGAGCCTGGAGCCCGAACATCTCCTTGTGCTCCTCGGGCTCGGCGTGGTCGTAGCCGAGCAGGTGCAGGATGCCGTGGGTGCACAGCAGCTCCAGCTCGGCCTGGGCGCTGTGGCCGGCCTCCTTGGCCTGCCGGTCGGCGACCTGCGGGCAGAGCACCACGTCACCGAGCAGCGCCGGGTCGGCCGGGCTCTCGCCGTCGCCGCGCGCACCGCCGCCGGGACGCAGCTCGTCCATCGGGAAGGCCAGCACATCGGTCGGGCCCGGCTCGCCCATCCACTTCTCGTGCAGCTCGGCCATGGCGTCTTCGTCGACCACCACGATGGACAGCTCGGCGAGCGGGTTGATGCCCATCTCGCCGAGCACGTGGGTGGCCAGCGCGACGAGGTTCTCCTCGTCGACGCCGACGCCGGACTCGTTGTTGATCTCGATGCTCACGGGCGTCGCTTCCCCCGGTGGATGGCCTTCGGCTCCTGCGTGGCCTGGGTGGCGTCGTAGCGCCCGTAGGCGTCGACGATCTCGCTGACCAGCTTGTGGCGCACCACGTCGGCGCTGGACAGACGGGCGAAATGGATGTCGGGGATGCCCTCCAGGATCTCCTGGACGACCCGCAGCCCGCTCACCGTGCCCGAGGGCAGGTCGACCTGGGTCACGTCGCCCGTGACCACGATCTTGGAGTTGAACCCCAGCCGGGTCAGGAACATCTTCATCTGCTCGGCCGAGGAGTTCTGGGCCTCGTCGAGGATGATGAAGGCGTCGTTGAGGGTACGGCCCCGCATGTACGCCAGCGGCGCGACCTCGATCGTGCCCGCGGCCATCAGCTTCGGGATCGAGTCGGGGTCGACCATGTCGTGCAGCGCGTCGTAGAGCGGCCGCAGGTAGGGGTCGATCTTCTCGTAGAGGGTGCCGGGCAGGAAGCCGAGCCGCTCGCCCGCCTCGACCGCCGGCCTGGTCAGGATGATGCGGTTGACCCGCTTCTCCTGCAGCGCGCGCACGGCCTTGGCCATCGCCAGGTACGTCTTGCCGGTGCCCGCGGGGCCGATGCCGAACACGATCGTGTGCTGGTCGATCGCGTCGACGTACCGCTTCTGGTTGACGGTCTTCGGCCGGATCGTGCGGCCTCGGGAGGACAGGATGTCGAGCGAGAGGACCTCGGCCGGACGGTCGGAGGTCATGCGCAGCATCGCGATGCTCCGCTCTACGGCGTCGGGCGTGAGCTCGCCGCCGCTGCGCAGCACTTCGACCAGCTCCTCGAACAGGCGCACGACCGCGCCGCTCTCGTCGGGGCTGCCGGTGACGGTGATCTCGTTGCCCCGCACGTGGATGTCGGCCCTGAAGGCGCCCTCGATCACGCGAAGCAGCTCGTCACGGGAGCCGAGGAGGCTGACCATCGGGTATTCGTCCGGAATCAGCACCTTGGCTTGAGTGCGCGAGGGAGGTGCCGTGCGTCGGGATTCATGTAGTTCGGACATGGGCAGGCCAGCGGCCTGATGCCTCCCGGTCTGTTCGGTGTTCTTCTCCGCCCATCGTATCCGGCACCAGGCTGATTGCTCGCGTCAATATCAGCCGGGCGGCCACGTGAGGTCACGCCCTCCGAGAACATGGGCGTGCACGTGGAAGACGGTCTGGCCGGCGCCGGGGCCGGTGTTGAAGACGACCCGGTAACCGCGCTCGGCCACCCCCTCCTGGACGGCGACCGCATGGGCGGCCTTCAGCACGTCGTCGGCGAGCCCGTCGTCGGCGGCGGCCAGCGACGCCGCGTCGGGGTGATGCGCCCGCGGGATGACCAGCACGTGGGTCGGGGCCTGCGGATTGATGTCGCGGAACGCCAGCGCCCTGGCGTTCTCGTAGACGACGTCGGCCGGAATTTCCTTGGCCACGATTTTGCAGAAGAGACAGTCGCTCACAGCAGTACTCTATCGAGAGCGACCGTTCGGCAGTCCGTTGCGAATCGGTAATCCGTGGTGTCGTGCGCCGGAAGATCCGCGCAGTTAGGGTGAGTGTGCGACACTTCGGAGCAAAAAAGTTGATTCAGGGTCGGGCGAGCGCCACCTGGCGAGGAACACGACTGGGTAATGCACCCTAAGGAACCGGGGAAACCTTCAGAACCGGAAGAGAGTAAACCCTCTGGGAAGGCCGCGCGTCCCACTGATGTGACCACCGAAACCCTTCTGGCCGACAGGTCGTTGGGGGCGGTGCCGGTCGGGTGGGATGCCGACATGGCCGTGACCGCGCTCTACAGCGCGCATTTCCGGTCATTGGTGCGTCTCGCGGTGTTGCTGGTGCGTGACATGGCAACCGCCGAGGAAGTCGTGCAGGACGCGTTCGTCGCCATTCACGGCGCCTGGCGCAGACTGCGTGATCCCGACAAGGCACTCGCTTACCTGCGTCAGTCTGTCGTCAACCGGTCCCGTTCCGTGCTGCGTCACCGCGCGGTCGTCGAGAAGTACGCACCCAAGGGCCTGCCCGACGCCCCGAGCGCCGAGAACGGCGCGATCGGCGAGCTGGAACGCTCCGCCGTCATCGAGGCGTTACGCGCCCTGCCGACCCGACAGAGAGAAGCACTGGTTCTGCGTTATTACGGAGATCTGTCCGAAGCTGAGATCGCCCATGCCATGGGAATCAGCAAGGGCGCGGTCAAGAGCCACACCGCACGTGGCATGGCCGCATTGCGATCCGTTCTGGAGAAGATGTCATGACCCAGCCCCCCGACGAGTACGGCGACGTCCTGCGCCGTGCGCTCCGCGCGGAGGCGGACGCGGTCGTGCCCTCGCCGGAGGGACTGCAGATCATCCGCGCCCGCATCGAGCGGCGCGGCGTCCGTAACCTGTTCTGGTGGCGTGCGGGCGCGGCGGCGATCAGCGCCGTGCTGGTGGCGGGGACGATCGTGATGGTCGTTCCCGGGCTGCGCTCCCAGATCTTCGAGGCGCCCATCGAGCCGGTGGACAACTCGACCACCACCCCCGGCAACTCCTCGACCAGGCTCTCCACGCCGCCCAGGCGCGACAGCCACAGCGCCGAGCCGCCGCCCGTCGTGGTCGTGCCGCCGAGCCACAGCGAGACCCACAGGCCCTCGGAGACGGCCAGGTCGACCCGGCAGCCCTCGCCGTCGCCGACACCGTCCTCGACGCCCTGCCCGACCGGCGACCCCGCGGGCGAGCAGGACTGCCCCGAGATCACGCCGACGCCCACACCGACGGCGCCGGAGTCGCCGGAGTCGATCGGCACGCCGACGACGTGCACCGCCGACGAGTGCCCGCCGGACGACCTGCCGACGGCCGCCCCGAGCGACCTGAGCAGCCCGCTCGTGGGCGTGCCGCACACGACTCCCTGAGCCGCGGGCCTACCAGCGCCCGGTACGCGCGAGCAGCACGGCCGCCGCCGCCACCCCCGCCGTGGAGGTGCGCAGCACGGTGGGCCCGAGCAGCACGGGCACCGCCTTGGCCGCGACGAACCTGCGCAGTTCCTCCTCCGAGACCCCGCCCTCGGGCCCCACGACCACCACGATGTCGCCGCCGGGCGGCAGCGCCACCTGCGACAGCGGCTCTACGGCCTCCTCGTGCAGCACGAGCCCCAGCGCCGCGTCGGCCAGCAGCCCTTCGACCTGCGCGGTGGAGGCCTGCTCGGCCACCTCGGGCAGGTGGAACCGGCGCGCCTGCTTGCCCGCCTCGCGGGCCGTGGAACGCCACCGGCCCAGCGCCTTGGCGACTTTGTCGCCCTTCCACTGCGTGATGCTGCGCGAGGCGGCCCAGGGCACGATCACGTCGACCCCCACCTCGGTCATCATCTCGACGGCCAGCTCACCCCTGTCGCCCTTGGGCAGCCCCTGGACGACGACCAGCCGCCGCGCGGGCGGCTCGACGGTGTAGCGGGCGAGCACGTCGAGCGCGAGCGCGTCCTTGAACACCTCGCGCACCACGCACTCGGCGACGTCGCCCGCGCCGTTGGTCAGGTCGACCCGCTCACCGGCGCGCAGACGCCGCACGGAGGCCGCGTGCCGCCCCTCAGGGCCGTCGAGCGTCAGCTCGGAGCCGTTGAGGTCCTCGGCGAGGAACACGGGGACGGTCACGGGTGATCGTCACCTGCCGTTGAAGGCGTCACGCAGGCGGGAGAAAAAACCCTGCTGCCCCGGGGCGAACTTCCCCGGCGGCCGCTCCTCGCCGCGCAGCCTGGACAGCTCGCGCAGCAGGTCCTCCTGCGGCTGGTCGAGCCGCATCGGGGTCTCGACGTTGACGTGGATGAGCAGGTCGCCCCTGCCGGACTCGTTGAGCCGCTGCACGCCGCGCCCGTACATGGTGATGACCTGGCCGGACTGGGTGCCGGGGCGCACGTCGATCTCCTCGGAGCCGTCGAGCGTCTCCACGGCGAGGATCGTGCCGAGCGCGGCGGCCGTCATCGGGATCTGGACCGTGCAGTGGAGGTCGTCGCCGCGCCGCTCGAAGATCTCGTGGGGGCGCTCGACGATCTCCAGGAAGAGGTCTCCGGGCGGGCCACCGCCGGGGCCGACCTCGCCCTCGCCGGCGAGCTGGATGTGGGTGCCGTCCTCGACGCCCGCGGGGATGCGGACCTTGATCGTGCGGCGGGTGCGCACCCGGCCGTCGCCCGAGCACTCCTGGCAGGGGTGGCGGATGATGCTGCCGAAACCGCCGCACTGGGGGCACGGCCGCGAGGTCATGACCTGGCCCAGGAACGAGCGGGTGACCTGGGAGATCTCGCCGCGCCCGTTGCACATGTCACAGGCGTCGGGGTGGGTTCCGGGGGCGGCGCCGGCGCCGTGGCACACCTCGCACAGCACGGCGGTGTCCACGACCAGCTCGCGGGTGGTGCCGAACGCGGTCTCGCGCAGGTCGAGCTCGACCCGGATGGTGGCGTTGCGGCCCCTCCTGGCGCGCGAGCGCGGCCCGCGGGTGCCGCCGGCGGTGCCGAAGAAGGCGTCCATGATGTCGCTGAAGGGGAAACCCGCCCCGAAGCCGCCGGCGCCCGCGCCCGCACCCGCGCCGCCGCCGAAGGGGTCGCCGCCCAGGTCGTACATCTGGCGCTTGTTCGGGTCGGACAGCACCTCGTAGGCCTGCGTGATCTCCTTGAACCGCTCCTGGGTCTCAGGGTCGGGGTTCACGTCGGGGTGCAGCTCGCGGGCGAGGCGGCGGTATGCCTTCTTGATCTCGTCCTGACTGGCGTCACGGCGCACCCCGAGGGTGGCGTAGTAGTCGCTGTTTGCCACTTATCGACCTCTTAAGATGCAGCCAGGATCTGGCTGACGTAGCGTGCCACCGCGCGTACGGCGCCCATCGTCACGGGGTAGTCCATCCTCGTGGGACCCAGCACGCCGAGCCGGGCCAGTTGGTTGTCGCCAGAACCGTATCCGGTTGCGACGATGGACGTGCCGCGAAGGTAGGGGTTTTCCGAGCCGATGCGCACGGTGAGCGCGGACGGGGTGTCTGTGGATGTCTCGCCGAGCAACCGCATGAGCACGACCTGCTCCTCCAGCGCCTCCAGCACGTCGCGCAGGCCGGTGGCGAAGTCGGCGCCCGCGAGATTGGCCGCGCCGGCGAACACGATCTTCTCGTCGTGGCGTTCGACGAGGGTTTCGAGCAGCACCGACAGGATCGTGGCCACGGCGGGCCGGTCCTCGGCGGGGAGCCGCTCGGGCAGGTCGGCGACCAGCTCGGGGACGTTGCTCAGCCCGCAGCCGTCGAGGCAGGAGTTGAGCACCGCGCGCAGGTGGGCGATGCGGTCGTCCTCCACCACCTCGGGCAGCTCGATCACGCGCTGCTCCACGCGCCCGGTGTTGGTGATCAGCACGAGCATGACCCGCCGGTCGTTGAGCGGGACCAGCTCGACGTGCCTGACCGTGGAACGGGTCAGCGTCGGGTACTGCACGACCGCGACCTGCCTGGTGAGCTGCGCGAGCAGCCGCACGGTGCGGAAGACCACGTCGTCGAGGTCGACCGCGCCGGCGAGGAAGGTCTCGATCGCCCGCCGCTCGGCCCCCGACAGGGGTTTGACCTGCGACAGCCGGTCGACGAACAGGCGGTAGCCCTTGTCCGTCGGCACGCGGCCCGCGCTGGTGTGCGGCTGGGTGATGTAGCCGTCCTCCTCCAGAGCGGCCATGTCGTTCCTGACCGTTGCCGGGGAGACCTTCAGGTTGTGGCGCTCGGCCAGCGCCTTTGAGCCCACCGGTTCGTTGGTGGACACGTAGTCTTCGACAATGGCGCGGAGCACCGCCAGCTTCCGATCGTCGAGCACGTGCTCACCTCCTGCCTGTGCCTTACAGGGAAACGACAGGTCTAGCACTCCGTGTTCCCGAGTGCCAAGTGTACGGCTCTCGCCCACAAGGTGCGATAACACCGGGTCCCATCCTGTTGCTAGCGACTTACAAGCGACAGGCCTCACACTTGCCGCATGACCGACAATTCCCAGCCCCCGCAGTACGGACCGCCCCAGGGGCAGGGTCCCTACTACGGTCAGCAGCCCCAGTACGCCCAGCCCCAGCCCCCGCAGTACGGCCAGCCCCCTTACCAGCAGCAGCAGCCCCAGTTCGGCCCCCCGCCCCAGTACGGCCAGTACAACCAGTACGGCCAGCAGCCCCAGTTCCCGGCCAGGATCGACGGCAAGGCGATCAAGCCACGCCTGTGGTGGATCGCGGTCGTGTGGGCCGTGGCCGTGGTGCTGGGCGTCGTCGGCGTGGTCGTGTTCGCCGGCGGCGTGCTGAGCAGCGTGACCGACATGGCCCCGACGACCACGTTCGCGTCGGGCGAAAGCGTGAAGGTGGCGATCGACCCCGCCCAGCGCCCGGCCGTGTACATCGCCACCGACACGCGGGTCAACTACCAGTGCGAGATCTCCGGCGGCCCGGCCCAGGCCAGGCTCGTCAAGGTCTCCGGCACCCAGACGCTCACCGCCGGCGGGAAGACCTGGCAGGAGATCCTCGCCGTCAACGCCCCCGCCAAGGGCGACTACCAGCTGACCTGCGCCACGCAGGAGGAGTCGTCGGCCCGCTTCGGCGTGGGCCGTGACGTGCTCTCGGCCGCGGGCGGCGTGTTCGGCGGCGTGGCCGCGCTGTTCCTGATCCCCGGCGCCGGCCTGCTCATCGGCATCATCGGCACGATCGTCATCCTCGTACGGCGCAGCGGCGCGCGTAAGCGCCTTGCGGTCAGCGGGTGATTTGCTACGGTCCCCGTGTGTACGAGGGTGATGTGCTGGCGGGCAATTGGCGGCGGCCGGGCAAGGGCAAGATCCCGAAGGTGCCGGCCGAACTCGACCTGGTCGTGGAGGACGCCGACAGCGGCTTCTGCGGCGCCGTGGTGGCCTGCGACAAGGAGGCCGTCACCCTTGAGGACCGGTTCGGCAAGCGCCGCCTGTTCCCGCTGGCGCCGGCCGCCTTCCTCCTGGAGGGCAGGCCCGTGACGCTGGTGCGCCCGGTGGCCGCGGCCCCGGCCGGGCCCAGGCGCAGCGCGTCCGGGTCCATCGCCGTGGAGGGGCTGCGGGCCCGGGTCGCCAAGGAGAGCCGGATCTACGTCGAGGGCGTGCACGACGCCGCGCTCGTGGAGAAGATCTGGGGCCACGACCTGCGCGTCGAAGGGGTCGTGGTGGAGTACCTGGAGGGCGTGGACGACCTGCCCGCCATCGTGGCCGAGTTCGCCCCCGAGCCGGGCCGCAGGCTGGGCGTGCTGGTCGACCACCTGGTGCCGGGGTCGAAGGAGAGCCGGATCGCGGCCCGGGTCACCTCGCCGCACGTGCTCGTCGTGGGCCATCCGTTCATCGACATCTGGCAGGCGGTCAAGCCGTCCGTGTTGCGCATCCCCGGCTGGCCCGACGTGCCGCGCGGGGTGCCGTGGAAGGAGGGCGTGCTCGCCGCGCTGGGCTGGCGCATGGAGCCAGCGGACGCCTGGCGGCGCATTCTGGGCGCCGTCTCGTCCTTCGCCGACCTGGAGCCGGAGCTGCTCGGCCGGGTCGAGGAACTGATCGACTTCGTTACGGAGGCATCATGACCCAGGATCCGCCGCCCGCCGACGACTCCCCGGACGTCCCGCCCTCGGACGTACCCCGCGACCAGGGCCCCCGGCTCGGCTACGGCCAGCAGCCGGGCTCCCAGCCCGACTACGGGCGGCAGCCGCCCGGCCAGAGCGGCCCGCAGCCCGGCCCCATGCCGACGCCGCCCCGCTACGTGCCCCCGCCGCCCGGCTACGGCCAGCCCCCCGGCTACGGCGCCCAGCAGGGCTACGGCCGGCCCGCCGGGCCGTACGTGCCCGGCCGGTTCGGCCCGCGCCGCGGCAGCGACGACACCACGATGGCCATGCTCGCCCACCTGCTGGGCCTGCTGGTCTCGTGGGTCGGCCCGCTGATCATCTACCTGATGAAGAAGGACGAGTCCCCCTACGTCAGGGACCAGGCGGCCGAGGCGCTGAACTTCCAGATCACGATGTTCATCGGCTATCTGATCGCGGGCGTGCTGACGGTCGTGCTGGTCGGCCTGCTGCTGTTCCCGATCGTGTGGATCGTGTCGCTGATCTTCCACATCCAGGCGGCCGTCGCCACCAACCGGGGCGAGAACTACCGCTACCCGTTCGCCATCCGCCTCATCACATGAGCTCGGTGATCAGGGCGTCGGCCAGCAGCCTCCCCTTGAGGGTGAGCACCATCCGGCCCGCCCTGAACGGCTCGGGCTCCAGCAGCCCGCGCGCCAGCGCGCTCGCCACGGACGTGCGCGCCCCGGGGGCCACCTCGGCGAGCGGATAGCCCGAGATCAGCCGCAACTCCAGCATCAGGCGCTCGGCGGCCCGGTCGGCGTCGGTGAGCACCTCGCGCGCGTGCGCGGGCGAGGTGCCCGCTGCCAAACGCTGGGCGTAGGCGGCCGGGTGCTTGACGTTCCACCAGCGGGTGCCCCCGACGTGGCTGTGGGCGCCGGGGCCGGCGGCCCACCAGTCGCCGCCGGTCCAGTAGAGCAGGTTGTGCCGGCAGCGGGCCTGCTCGGAGGTCGCCCAGTTGGACACCTCGTACCAGCTGAACCCGGCCTCGGCCAGCATCTCGTCGGCGATCAGGTAGCGGTCGGCGGCCACGTCGTCGTCGGGCATCGGCAGCTCGCCGCGCCGGATCCTGGCCGCCAGCCTGGTGCCCTCCTCCACGATCAGCGAGTACGCCGACACGTGGTCGGGCCCGGCCTCGATCGCGGCGGCCAGCGAGGCCCGCCAGTCGTCGTCGGACTCCCCCGGCGTGCTGTAGATCAGGTCGAGGTTGACGTGCTCGAACCCGGCCTCCCGCGCCTCCCGCACGGCCCGCGCCGGGCGGCCCGGCGTGTGGGTGCGGTCGAGCACCTGGAGCACGTGCTCGCGGGCGCTCTGCATGCCGAAGCTCACCCGGTTGAAGCCGCCCTGACGCAGCTTGTCGAGGTAGGCGGGGTCGACGGACTCGGGGTTGGCCTCGGTGGTGACCTCCGCCCCCGGCCGCAGCCCGAACTCCGCGTCGATCGCGGCCAGGACGCGCGCCAGGTCCTCCGGAGGCAGCAGCGTGGGCGTGCCGCCGCCGAAGAACACCGTCTCCACCGGCAGCTCGGCGTCGCCCAGCACGCGGCGGGCCAGACGCACCTCCGCCACGACCGTGTCGGCGTAGTCGCGATGGGAGGCGCCCGGCCCTAGCTCGGAGGCCGTGTAGGTGTTGAAATCGCAGTAGCCGCAGCGGGTCACGCAGAAGGGCACGTGCACGTAGAAGCCGAACGGGCGCTCGCCGAGTCCGCGCAGCGCGCTGTCGGGCAGCTCGCCGGAGGCGGGCGCCGGGTCGCCGTCGGGCAGGGTGGATGGCACGTCATCCAGTGTGCCTGCTCACGGGGGTGCTCCGAGCCATCGAAGGAGGCGGCACGTGACGGGCGTCGGAATCGTGGGCGCCGGGATCTCCGGGCTGACGCTGGCGCTGCGGCTGCAACAGCTCGGCGTCCCGACCACGCTCTACAGCGAGGGCGACGCGGAGGACCTGGGACGCGGGCGGCTGCCGAACACCGTGGGCAGGATGGCCCGCGAGCGGGAGCTGGGCAGCCTGCACTTCCTCGACCCGGGCTGCCTGCTGACCGCCGGCAGGCTCTCGATCAAGGGGGATCCCCTCCCGCCGGACGCGGGCCAGGTCGACCGCTGGTCGCGCGGGCACGAGCTGATGGTGGTGGCCACCGGGAGGCGTTCGGTGCGCGCGTTGTTCCCGCGCGATCCGGCGCGGTCCCCGTACCTGGCGCCGCAGCGGGTCCTGGCGGCCGGGCTGTTCCGCGGGTTCGATCCGGGCCCGGCCTTCGGGTTCAACATCTCGCCCGGCTGCGGCGAGATCCTGAGCATGGCGATGATGACGCGGGCCGGTGTGCGCGGCGGCGTGCTGGTCGAGGCGATCCCGGGCGGTCCGCTCGAAGTGCTGGCCCGTACGACGCGGCGTTCGCGCGGGAGGTGACCCGGCGCATGTGGGTGGCGGCCGGGCCGGTCACCGCGTGGACGAACGCCTTCCTGCGGCCTCCGGCGGAGCACGTCCTCGCGCTGCTCAGGGCCGCCTCGACCAGGCAGGACGTGGCCGAGCTGGTGCTGTCGCTGTTCGGCGACCCGGCCCGCGCGTGGGAGCTGCTGTCGAGCGCCGAGGAGGTCGCGCTCGTCGTTGACGGCGAGGGGTGACGGTTCTACGATCGCGTCAACTTATAGGAAAGTTTCCTATAAGTTGACCCCCCAGGAGCGCCCGTGAAGAAGATCGTCCTCGCACTCTCGCTCTTACTCGGGCTGACGGCGGTCTCCGTGCCCGCCGAGGCCCACTCCGGATTCAAGCGGGTCGCCTACTTCATCCAGTGGGGCGTGTACGGGCGCAACTACCACGTCAAGGACGTGGACGCCACCGGCGCCGCCGCCAAGCTCACCCACCTCAACTACGCCTTCGGCTTCGTCAACGCCGAGGGCTCCTGCTACTCGGCCGACCCGTGGGCCGACTGGCAGCGCCCGGTGCCGGCCGAGCAGAGCGTGGACGGCGTCGCCGACCAACCCGGCCAGGCGCTCAACGGCAACCTCAACCAGCTCCGCAAGCTCAAGGCCAAGCATCGCGGCCTCAAGGTGCTGATGTCGCTCGGCGGCTGGACCGGGTCCAAGTACTTCTCCGACGCCGTGCTCACCCCCGAGTCCCGGGCCGCGCTGGCGCGCTCGTGCGTCGACCTGTGGCTGCGCGGCAACCTGCCCGGCCTGGAGCCGGGTGCGGGCGCCGGCGTGTTCGACGGCATCGACCTGGACTGGGAGTGGCCCGGCTCGGCGGGCAACGACGGGAACGTGATCAGGCCCGAGGACAAGCGGAACTTCACGCTCTTCGTCGAGGAGCTGCGCGCCCAGCTCCGGGCCTTCTCCGCGACCTCCCAGCTCACGGCCTTCCTCCCGGCCGCCGCCGCCAAGATCGACGCCGGGTTCGAGGTGCGCCGCGTGTTCCGGTCGCTCGACTTCGCCACCGTCCAGGGGTACGACCTGCACGGCACGTGGGAGTCGCGGACCGGGCACAACGGGAACCTGTTCAACGACCGGCGCGACCCCAACCCCGTCAGGTACAGCGTGGACCAGACCGTGCGCGACTACCTGTCGCGTGGCGCGCCCGGGCGCAAGATCGTCGTGGGCGTGCCCGCGTACGGGCAGGGCTGGACCGGCGTGACCGGCGGCGGCGACGGCCTCTACCAGCCCGCGACCGGACCGGCCGCCGGCAAGTGGGGGGCGGGCAGCGAGGACTACAAGGACCTGGCAGCCAAGCCGGGCAAGCGCTACCGCGACCTGCGCACCGGCGCGATGTGGCTGTACGACGGCAACGAGTTCTGGTCCTACGACGACCCGGCGTCGCTGCTGGAGAAGGCGGCCTACATCCGGCTCAAGGGGCTGGGCGGCTCGATGATGTGGTCGATCGACCAGGACGACGCCCGCGCGTCCCTCACCTCGGCCCTGTACTCCGTCCTGCGCTGACGCGCCCGGCCGGGTGGGGCGGCCTCCTCAGTCGCCCGCCCGGCCTGTCCGGGCGGCCAGCTCGTCCCATTCGGGGCCGTGGCCGGGGACCGCGAGCACGCGGGCGAGCGCGTCGGCGTCGCCGTGGCGGGCGCGGAAGACGTCGGCCACCGTCATCCCGGTCTCCGGGCGCGAGACGATCTCCACCTCGTCGCCGGCGCCCAGCTCGCCCAGCTCCACCACGGCCAGGTACGCACCCGGCCGCGCGGCTTGCGTGAAGCGCTTGAGCCAGCCCGGTTCGTCCATCCAGTTGCGGAACACCACGCAGGGCGTACGCGGGCCGGTCACCTCCAGCAGGGCGCTGCCGACGCGCCACCGCTCGCCCACGAGGGCGCCGTTGACGTCGAGGCCGTCGGTGGTCAGGTTCTCCCCGAAACGGCCGTCGCGCAGGTCGCGGCCCAGCTCGCCCTGCCACCAGTCGTAGTCCTCGCGGGCGTAGGCGTAGACGGCATGGCTGGGGGCGCCGTGGTTGGGCGTGTCGGCCCGCTCGTCGCCCGCGAGCCCGTTGCGCAGCACCTCCACCCGGTGGGTCACGGCTCGCTTGTCGATCGCCGTACGGCCGAGCTTGCCGGCCCATTCCGCGTCGAACGACTTCCCGACGTTCACGGAGAGGATGCGCATGCCGCGACCGTAGCGGACAGATCGAGGTGTTCTGCACTGTTTTTTCCGCTTTTCTCAGCCCTTGTAGGGAGAAAGGCGGACATTGTCACCGCCGGGCGCCATCCGGCCGAGCTGGGAGTCGGCGTCGAGCTCGGCCAGTTGTAACAGGGTCTCCAGCGCCGCCTGCCTGGTCTCCTCGACCGAGCCGCCGCGTTCGCCGAAACACTCGGCCGCGACGTCGAGCAGCGCCGCCACCACGGCCGCGTCGGGATAGGGCACGTCCACCACCACCCTGCCGTCCCCGCCCACCTCGGCGGGTCTCAGGTGAAGCCGCAGCAGCCGCCGCGTCTCCTCCGCCACGGCCACCCCCAGCACAGCGGCACGCTCGAATCGCTCAGAAGCAATCACGTCACCCTCCAGTAGCACTGGTGTTCGGGAACAGCAAAGGTAGCGACCACCACCGACAGAATCGGCTCTTCCGCCCTGGAGGGGCTCTGGAAGGGGTCCGGAGAGGCCCGTGTCTCTTCCTCGGGGCAGCCCGCTCTTCTTCCCTGAGGAGGCTTGCCGAAGGCCGGCGGCCGAGGGGCGGGATCGGGCGGAGGGCGGTCACGCGGGAGGCCGGGGCGGTGGCTACGCTCGAACGATGAGCGGTCTGATCATCGATGTCGCGGGACTTTCGGTCGAGCTCGGAGGCAATCCGGTGCTCCGGGGCCTGGAACTGGCCGTCGAGCCGGGTGAGATCGTGGCGGTCGTGGGGCCCAACGGTTCGGGCAAGTCCACGCTGCTGCGCTGCCTGGCCGGCCTCCAGCCCGCCACCTCCGGCGAGGTACGCGTGTTCGGGGCCGTACCGGCCGACGACGCGTCCTTCTGGCGCCGGGTGGCGCTGCTCGGCGACGAGCCCGCCTGGTACCCGGGGCTGACGGCGCGCGAGCACCTGGAGCTCATGGGGGCCGTGCACGCCGAGGCGCGCATGACGGTGGAGTCGGCGCTGGAGGAGTTCGCGCTGACCGAACGGGCCGACGCGCCGCCGCTCAACCTGTCCACCGGCCAGCGCCAGCGCCTCTGCCTGGCCGCCACGCTGCTCAGGCCCAGCACGCTGCTGCTGCTCGACGAGCCCGAACGCGGCCTCGACGCCGGCTTCCGCGTCCGGCTCGCCCAACTCCTCGAAGAGTACGCGGACGAGGGCGGCACCGTGGTGATGGCCACCCACGACCAGACCCTCGCCGACGTCGCCCGCCGCGTCTCCCCCGCCGGAGTGCCCGCATGAGCCGTCACGCCCCCAGCCCCACCGCCGGGCCGCCACGCAAGGCGGACGGACGGTTCTCCCAGGACGGACGGTTCTCCCAGCGGGCCGGCGCAGTGCGGCGGAAGGCGGACGGGCGGTGAGTGCGCATGAGGTGAGTGTGCGGTCGGTGCGGGCGTTCGTCCGGGCGCGCGGCCGTGCTCGCGGCGGTCTGGTCGATCGCTACGTCAGCCTGTTCGGCCTGTGCATGCTGGTCGCCGTCCTCGGGCAGCCGCTGTCCTCGGCGGTGTCGGGCCTTTCCGGGACGGTCGAGTCCGGGCGGATGGGCGCGGGGGTCGCCCTGGTGCTGCTGGCGTTCGCGGGCTTACTGGCCGTGGCGCGGGTGGCTGGGCCGGTGATGGTGCCCGCGGCGGAGGCGTCCTGGCTGCTGATGTCGCCGTTGAACCGGCGCCGGCTGCTCGGGCGTACCGGGCGGGTGCTCATGGTCGTCGCGCTGGTGGCCGGGCTGCTGCTCGGGCTGGGGCTGCTCGCGGCGCTCGGCGCGCCCGGCGCGCTGGTGTGGCGGCTGCTCGCCGCGCTGGCGCTGGCCACGGCGGCGAGCGTGGCGGGCATGGCGCTGGCGATGCTCGCCCAAGCGTCCCCGGTCTGGAACGCCTGGCTGACCGGCGTCCTGGCCGCGCTCCTCGTGCTGGCCGTGGTCGCCGTCAGCGGCCAGGCCCGTACGGCCCTCGCGGCCGCCGCGAACGCGCCCCTGCCCGCGCCGGCCGCCACGGCGTCGGCCATGGCCGCGATCGCCGCCGTCCTGGCCCGCCGGGCCTGGGCTTCGCTGGCCGCCATCCCCACCCGCCTGCTGCTGACCGCCTCCACCCGGGCCGGGCACGTCAGCAACGCCGCCGTCACTCTCGATCCCGGCGCGCTGAGCTGGATCGCCGAGGACAACCACTGGCGGGCCAGGAAGCTCACCTCGCGGCGGTGGCCGGGGCTGCCCGCGCCGCTCGCGCTGGCCTGGCAGGACTGGGTGCGGCTCGGCCGTCGGCCCTGGCGGCTGGCGGCCACGGCCGCGAGCGCGGCGTTGCCCGCCGTGTTCGCCCAGGCGGGTGCCGCTCCGGCGGTTCTCGGGCTGGTCGTGCTGGGTGGGGCGCTGGCGGTGGCGGCGTCCGGCACGTCCGGCGCGCGCAGGGACGCCGACAACCCCGCCCTGGCCCGGCTGACCGGCGTGGGCCGGCGTCCGGCGCTGGCGGCGCGAGCCCTCCTGCCCGCGCTGGTGGGCGGTACCTGGGCGGGCCTGGCCTTGGCCGGTGTCGCGGTGGTCGGCGGCCTTCCGTCCGGTATGTGGTGGTTCGCTCTGCCGGCTGCTCCCGCGCTCGCGGCCGGTGCGCTGCGGATGGCCAGGAGGGGGCCGGTCGACCATTCGATGCCGGTCATCGACACCCCCGGCGGCGCCGTCCCGACCGGGCCGCTGTTGTGGGCGGCGACGGGCGCCGACCTGGCGCTGCTCGGCTGCCTGCCCGCGGTGGTCGCGCTGGCCACCGGGCCGGCCGCACCGGGCGGGTTCCTGGCGGCCCAGGCACTGACGGGCCTCGCGGCCCTGGCGGGCGTCCTGCTGAGGTCCCGCCCTGACGGGGGCCCTCGGGCCTGAGTGGTCAGGCGACGTAGAGGTCGCTCGGCACGCCCCCGTACCGGATCGTGCGTTCCCTGTGCAGGCCCGCCTTCTCCGCCACCCGGCGGGACGGCTCGTTGCCGCCCCCGATCAGGGCCACCACGGTGCCCAGGTTGCGCCCGACGCGCAGGGCCGCCCTGGCGAGCTCGACCGCGTACCCGTTGCCCCAGACCGTGGGGCGGAACCGGTAGTAGAGGTGGAGCACGTCCTCGCCCTCCAGGGTCGCATGCCGCAGGCCGCCGATGCCCAGCACCCGCGCGCGCTCCGGCAGGCGGGCGGCCCAGTAGCCGATCCCCCGCTCGGCCCAGTCGGCCAGCCACAGGTCCAGCATGACCCGGCTGGCCTCCAGGTCCACGGGGGGCCCGGCGGAGCTGTAGACGTTCGTCCGCGGGTCGGCGTGGATCTCGTGCACGGCTTCGAGGTCCTCCAGGCGTACCCGGGCGAGGACCATACGTTCCGTACGTACCAATTCCACCCTTTCAGGGTAGCCGCTTCCATCGCTAAGCTATCGGTACCGATCGAACAGCGATGAGGAGCGCCCGATGGACATCGCCCGCGTGCAGGCCTCCCTGCGTCTGATGGCGCGCGGCCTGGAGGAGCTGGCCGCCGCGCTGGGCGACGAGGAGGTGGGCGAGGCCGAGCGTACGGCCCGGGTCATCGCGGAGTGGGGCCGCCGCGGCCTCACCCAGAAGGAGGCGTCGGCGCTGTTCCAGCGGCACGGCTTCGCCCCCCAGACCACTGGCGGCTGGGCCCGCGGCGACTGGGTGGAGCTCGGCGACGACGGCCTGCGCTACCTCACCGCCAAGTCGCACGCCTGGCTGGAGGAACGATCATGACCTTCTCGGTACGCATCGCCGTACGCGGCTACGAGCTCGACACCCAGGGCCACCTCAACAACGTGGTCTACCACCAGTACGGCGACCACGCCCGCTGGGAGTGCCTGCGCGCGGCCGGCATCTCGATCGACGACCTGCGGGAGGCCGGCGTCGGCCCGGTGACGCTGGAGAGCACCATCCGCTTCCACCGCGAGCTGCGCGCCGGCGACGAGGTCGAGGTGACGTGCGCGTTCGAGTGGGGCGAGGGGAGGACGTTCAGGATCAGGCAGGAGTTCAGGGGCGCGGACGGCGAGCTGACCGGAGTGGCGGGCTGATGGACCTGCGGGCCCGCCGGCTGCTCCACGACCCGGGAAATCGCTGGCGGGCGCTCGCGCGAACGCCCGCCGTGATGGGCCTGTAGCGGCTACTTCTTGGTCTTGTCGGCGCCGGAGGAGTCGGTGGACAGCGCGGCGACGAACGCCTCCTGGGGCACTTCGACGCGGCCGACCATCTTCATCCGCTTCTTGCCTTCCTTCTGCTTCTCCAGCAGCTTGCGCTTACGGGAGATGTCACCGCCGTAGCACTTGGCCAGGACGTCCTTGCGGATGGCCCGGATGTTCTCGCGGGCGATGACCCGGGCGCCGATGGCGGCCTGGATCGGCACCTCGAACTGCTGCCGCGGGATGAGCTCGCGCAGCTTCTTGGCCATGTCGACGCCGTAGGAGTAGGCCTTGTCCTTGTGGACGATCGCGCTGAAGGCGTCGACGGCCTCGCCCTGCAGCAGGATGTCCACCTTGACCAGCTCGGCCTCCTGCTCGCCGGCGGGCTCGTAGTCGAGCGAGGCGTAGCCGCGGGTGCGCGACTTGAGCTGGTCGAAGAAGTCGAAGATGATCTCGCCGAGCGGCAGCGTGTAGCGGATCTCGACGCGGTCCTCGGACAGGTAGTCCATGCCGAGGAGCTGGCCGCGCCGACCCTGGCAGATCTCCATGATCGCGCCGATGAACTCGGCGGGCGCCAGGATGGTGGACTTGGTGACCGGCTCGAAGACCTGCGCGATCTTGCCGCCCGTGGGGAACTCGGACGGGTTGGTGACCGTGAGCTCCTTGCCGTCCTCCATGACCACGCGGTAGACCACGTTGGGCGCGGTGGAGATCAGCGACAGGCCGAACTCGCGCTCCAGGCGCTCGCGCACGATCTCCATGTGCAGCAGGCCGAGGAAGCCGACGCGGAAGCCGAAGCCCAGCGCGGCCGAGGTCTCCGGCTCGTAGACCAGCGCGGCGTCGTTGAGCTGGAGCTTGTCGAGCGCCTCGCGCAGCTCGGGGTACTCGTCGCCGTCGATCGGGTAGAGCCCGGAGAACACCATCGGCTTGGGGTGCTCGTAGCCGGCCAGCATCTCCTTGGCGGGCTTGACCGACGAGGTGACGGTGTCGCCGACGCGCGACTGGCGCACGTCCTTCACGCCGGTGATGAGGTAGCCCACCTCGCCGACGCCCAGGCCGCGGTCGGAGGGCTTGGGCTCGGGCGAGATGACGCCGATCTCCAGCGTCTCGTGCGTGGCGTTGGTGGACATCATGAGGATGCGCTCGCGCTTGCTCAGATGGCCGTCGATGACCCGGACGTACGTCACGACGCCGCGGTAGGTGTCATAGACGGAATCGAAGATGAGCGCCCGCGCGGCGGCGTCCGCCTGGCCCACGGGCGCGGGGACGGTCTGCACCACGTGGTCGAGCAGCTCGCGCACGCCCACGCCGGTCTTGCCCGACACCTTGAGCACGTCGGACGGGTCGCAGCCGATCAGGCCGGCCAGCTCCTCGGCGAACTTCTCCGGCTGCGCGGCGGGCAGGTCGATCTTGTTGAGGACCGGGATGATGTGCAGGTCGGCGTTCATGGCCAGGTAGAGGTTGGCCAGGGTCTGCGCCTCGATGCCCTGCGCGGCGTCGACCAGCAGGATCGCGCCCTCGCAGGCCTGCAACGACCGCGACACCTCGTAGGTGAAGTCGACGTGCCCGGGGGTGTCGATCATGTTGAGGACGTGGCCGTCCCAGGGCAGCCGCACGGCCTGCGACTTGATCGTGATGCCGCGTTCGCGCTCGATGTCCATCCTGTCGAGGTATTGCGCGCGCATGGAGCGTTCGTCGACCACGCCGGTGATCTGCAGCATCCGGTCGGCAAGGGTCGACTTGCCATGGTCGATGTGCGCGATGATGCAGAAGTTGCGGATCAACGCGGGGTCGGTCTGGCCAGGCTGAGTGCGCACCGAAGTCCGTTTCGACAGGGTTGAGGTCAAGCGTCTTTCATGGTGACATGCCCGGGTGATTACCCGGACCGTCATCCGCCGTGGCCTGCGCCTGGTCGCGCTGGCCTCGGCCGTCGTGGTGGCGCTGGCCGGCCTCCTCGCCGGCGCGCTCCTCCTTCAGTTTACCGGTGCCCCGGCGGCCTGGGCGAAGAGCACCGGCAACGACGCACTCTGGCTCGGCCACGCCTGGGTCGACGGTCGCCGCACGGAGCGGGACGTGGAGCAATTGGCCGTACGCCTGCGCACCACCGGCATCAAGGACGTGTATGTACATTCCGGCCCGTTCGAATGGGACGGCCGCCTCGACCCCGCCAAGCACCCCAAGTCCGCGGATTTCGTGACCTGGATGCACCGGCACCTGCCGGGCGTGCGTGTCTCCGCCTGGCTGGGCCAGAGCGTCAAGAACGGCCTCGACCTCGACGACGCCGCGTCCCGCGCGAACGTCCTGGCCGGCGTGGCCGACATCATGAAGGCGGGCTACGACGGCATCCACTACAACTTCGAGCCCATCGGCGACGGCGACGCCGAGTTCCTCGACCTGCTGGAGCGGACGAGGGCCTACACGAGGCTGCTGTCCACCTCCACCCCGCAGATCGAGCCCTATCCCCTCATGCGCCCGGCGGGCAGGCTCGTCCTGGGCCACGACAAATACTGGTCGCAGGGCTACTTCCAGGAGGTCGTGAACCGGGTGGACCAGGTCGCGATCATGACGTACGACTCGGGCGCCCCCACGCAGTCCCTCTACGGCGGCCATGTGGCCAGGCAGGCCGCGCTCGCCCTGCACCTCGTCCCCGACGACAAGTCCCTGGTCATCGGCGCCCCCGCCTACCACGACCACGGCCTGCCCTGGCTGGACGCCGCCGAGAGCGTGGCGACGGCCGCCGAGGGCGCGAGTCTGGCCCTGTCCGAGCACGGCCGCCGCGAACGCTTCGGCCTGGCCCTGTACGTCGACTTCGCCGCCACCGAAGAGGACTGGAAGGAGTACATGACCCGCTGGCTGGCCTAAACTGAGAACACCCGGGGCGTTGATTTGAGCAGCCACCTGGGTTATTGGTACCCTGTTCACTTGCGTGTGGCGCGCCCTCTCTCGAGCCCGCGCGCCCCATCCATCCTTAGACTTTCACCGAGGCTTCTTCGTGGCGAACATCAAGTCCCAGATCAAGCGCAACAAGCAGAACGAGAAGGCCCGTCTGCGCAACAAGGCGGTCAAGTCCTCTCTGAAGACGGCCGTCCGCAAGTTCCGCGAGGCCGCCGAGCAGGGCGACGTCGAGCAGGCCGCGGCGCTGCAGCGCGTCGCCGCCCGCCAGCTCGACAAGGCCGTCAGCAAGGGCGTCATCCACAAGAACCAGGCCGCCAACCGCAAGTCGGCGATCGCCAAGCAGGCCGCCTCCCTGGCTGCCAAGTAGGCACCGCCGCCGGGCCACAGTCCGGCGGAGCACTGACGCCGCACTCCTCATGGGGTGCGGCGTTCTTGTTTTTGTGCGCTTTTTGTCACAGTTTCGATATCACATGGGCATCGCCGCCCGATATCGGCTGGGCATCCCTTACCAAGATCCCTTGCCTCCCGTCCGCCCTCTCCGTGAGGGTTCACTAAACGGACGAAGGGGGACACATGCGGGGGCCGTTGGTCGTCAAACGGGCGTTCAGCGAGCCGTTGCTCCTCCTGGCCGCCTTCGGCTCGATCCTGCTCGCCACCACCACGCTGGTCGCGCTCACCATGTACGCCTCCTCCATCGCCGACGCCGGCGTGCGCAGGACCATGGAGACCGCCTCCCTGCGCCAGACCTCCGCGACGATCAGCGCCCCCGTCACCGGCAAGACGTTCCCGGTCTACGACCAGGCGGTACGCGCCGAGCTGGCCAAGGCGTACACCAAGGCGCCCACGCTCACCACGAGCTTCCACTCCGACTCCTACGCCATGCCCGGCCAGGAGAAGCAGGACCGTCCCGAGCTGCTCAGGTTCGGCAGCTACGACGGCCTCGACCAGCACGCCAAGCTCGTCTCCGGCGCCTGGCCCAAGGCCGCCGACGGCCGGGTGGAGGCGGCGATCTCGCTGTCGGCGGCCTCGGCGGCCGGGTTCAAGGTCGGCCAGGAGCTGACCACCGTGGGCCGCCTGTCGCCGGAGCCCGTCCAGGTGCGCATCACCGGCGTCTTCCAGCTCGACGACCCCTTCGGCGAGCGCTGGACCGGGGAGCAGCTGCTCAGCAGGGGCGTCGAACGCGGCGACTTCACCACGTACGGGCCGCTGATGGTCTCGCGCGAGACGTTCATCGCCCGCTTCGCCACCAACGTGAACGCCACCTGGACCGCCGAGCCCGACCTGCGCTCGCTGACGCCGGCCCAGCTCCGTCCGCTGGCGGCGGCGGTCGGCGAGGTGGGCGCGCACCTGAAGGCCGGCGCCTGCCCGAGCTGCGTGACCACCAGCCACCTGCCCGAGATGCTCACCCAGCTCGACACCGCCTCGCTGGTGGCCCGTTCGACCATGCTGATCCCGGTGCTGCAGTTGCTGCTGCTGGCGGCGTACGCGCTGATGCTCACCGCGCGGCTGCTGGCCGACCACCGGCGCATGGAGGTGGCGCTGCTGCGCTCGCGCGGCGCGGGCACGATGCGGCTGGCCGCGCTGGCCGGCGGCGAAGCGCTGCTGGTGGCGGTCCCGTGCGCGATCGTCGCGCCGTTGCTCGGGCCACCGCTGCTCGGGCTGGTGAACCAGCTTCCCTGGATCAAGGCGTCGGGGGTTCGGCTGGACCCCTCGGTCGGCCTGGGCACGTTCCTGGTGTCGATCGCGGTCGCCCTGGCCTCGGCGGTGCTGCTGGTGCTGCCCGCGCTGGCGGGCGCGCGGCGCACGTACGTGGAGGAGCAGTCGGCGCGCGGGCGCGGCGGCGGGCGCGGCCTGATCGAGCGCGCGGGCGCCGACGTCGCGCTGCTGGCCGTGGCCGGCCTGGCGATCTGGCAGCTCCAGCACTACGGCGCGCCGGTCACCACCACTGCGGGCGGCGGGCTCGGCATCGACCCGCTGATCATCTCCGGGCCCGCGCTGGCCCTGCTCACCGGCGGCATGCTCGGCCTGCGGCTGGTGCCGCGCATCTCCAAGGTGGCCGAGCGGATCACCTCCAGGCGCCCGTCCCTGGCCCCCGCGCTCGGCGCGTGGCAGGTCAGCAGGCGGCCGCTCAAGTACGCCGGCCCCGCGCTGCTGCTCACCATGGCCATCGCCATCGGCATCGTGTCCATGGCCACCGCCGCCACCTGGCGCGCCTCCCAGCTCGACCAGGCCCGCCACCAGGCCGGGGCCGACCTGCGCCTGTCCGGCCCGCCGGACGCGCCCGAGCTGGGCCCGCTCGGACGCGGCACGGTCTTCACGGCGCTGCCCGGCGTGACCGCCGCCTCGCCCGTCTTCCGCGGCCAGACCGAGGTCAGCAGCGAGAACGCCATCCTGATCGGCATCGACGCCGCCAAACTCGGCACACTGTTCCAGCTCCGCCCCGACCTGGCCGACCGGCCCATCGCCGAGATGTCCAAGGCGCTGGCCGGGCCGCAGGCGGGCAGGCTGGACCTGCCGGGACAACCGTCCAAGCTCACCCTGCGCGCCACGACGGACGCGGACCTGCCGGTTCGGCTGGTGCTGTCCGACGCGCTGGGGGTGTGGCGGGACGTGTCGCTCGGCGTGCTGAAGGCCGGCGAGAACACCCTGGACGTGGACCTGGCGGCGCTGGCGGGGCGGAGCGGGAAGATCACGTACCCGCTGTCGCTGCGCGGGCTCGTCGCGAGCGCGCCGCCCTCCGGCAGCGGGAGCCTGACCGTGACCGGGATCAGCGCGGACGGGCAGCCGGTGGCGGCCCCCGCCGTGTCGTTGAAGGCGACCGGACGGCAGCCGGCCACGGCCGCCTTCGGGTCGCCGCCGGTCCAGGGGCCGCTGCCCGTGGTGCTCACCGCCGACCTGGCGACCTCGCTCAAGCTGGGCGTCGGCCAGGTGGGACGGGCCAGCATCGACCGCAGGGTCATGGACGTCAAGGTCGTGGCCGTCGTGGAGACGATGCCGACGACCACTGCCGGGCAACACGCCGTACTGGCCGACTGGGGGACGATGCAGGCGCAGGATCTGGCGGCGGGGCAACTGCCCAGGCCCGCCACCGAGTGGTGGCTCGCCACCCCGGACGGCCGGGCGGCGGCCGCGCTCACCGGCCGCCCCGCCTGGGACGTCACCGCGATCGACCAGCGCACCCTGGCCGCCAAGATGCAGGACGACCCGCTGGCCAGCGGCCTCCAGGGGGCGCTGATGCTGGGCTTCCTCGCGGCGCTGGTGTTCGCGGCGCTCGGCTTCCTGGTCAACGCGGCGGTCGCGGCCCGCGAGCGGATGAACGAGTTCGCGATCCTGCGGGCGCTCGGCGTGAGCTCCCGGCAGGTGTTCGGGATGCTGGCGATGGAGCAGACGTTCGTGATCGGGCTGTCGCTGGCGGCCGGGACCGGGCTCGCCGTCGTCGTGGGCATGCTCGTGGTTCCGCACATCGTGCTGACCGGGCAGGCGTCGGCGGTCACCCCCGGCGTGGTGCTCGACATCCCCTGGGGCGCCACGGCCGCCATGCTCGCCGGGGTGACCGCGGTGCTGCTCGCCATCGTCGCCGGGCTGGCGCGCAACCTGCGCAGGCAGGGTCTCGGCCTTCGGGAGGAACAGTGAGGATCCCGCTGCTGGCCCGGACGCACCTGGGCGCGGTGGCCGTGCTCTTCGTGCTGACGCTGAGCGCCTGCCTGCTCGTCGCGGGGCTGCCCAGGGCGATGCAGTTGTCGTTCGACCAGGCGCTGCGCGACGCGCTCAGGACCGCCACCGCCGAGCAGACCGACCTGACCGTGGCCGTCGCGTCGATGTCGAAGGAGGAGGACCTGCACGAACGCGACCAGTTCGAGTCGAGGGACCGGCGCTGGCGCCAGCTCGTGCCCCCGGCTCTGCGGCCGCTGGTCGTCCCCTCCGGCACGGGCGACAGCCACATGAGCGCCAAGACCGCGCTGACCCCGATCCAGGGCTCGGGCGGCACCATGTTCATGAACCTCGGCTGGCTGTCCGACGCCGACCGGCGGGTCGACTGGGCCCAGGGACGCGCGCCGGGCAAGCCCTCCACCATGAGCTTCCAGGGCGAGACGATCCCGCTGATCGAGGTGGGCCTGGTCGAGTCCGCGCTGCCCGCGATGGACCTGCGGCTCGGCCAGGTCAAGGTGCTCGGCGAGAGCCACTACGTGGCGGTGAAGCTGGTCGGCGCGTTCAAGGCCAAGAAGCCGGACGACCGTTACTGGAGCCACAACAGCGACATCCTGTCGGTGACCAGGATCCTGCCGCCGGGCAAGATGGAGTTCGAGAAGCACATCACGACGATCATGTCCGACGACGGGCTGACCGCGCTCAGCGGCGACGGGCGCAACCTGGCCTACTACTGGGTGCTGCCCGTCGACCCGGACAAGGCCGACGCGCTGGCCACGAGCGACCTCCAGGTGGCCGTCAGCGAGTTCGAGCGGGTGATCGGGTTGCAGGCGTCGGGCTCGTACAGCCCGTACCGGGTGCTGACCGCGCTGCCCAAGCTGCTGACGGACTTCGTGGCGGCCCAGTCCACCGCGCAGACCGTGATGTACCTGGTGCTCGGCGGCCTGCTGCTGGTGGCGGTCGGCGTGATCGTGCTGGCGGTGCAGCTCCTGGCCGGCCGGCTCGACCACACGCTGGCGCTGACCCGGGCCCGTGGCGGGTCGCTGCGGCAGGTGGCGGGCACCGGCGCGGCGCTGACCGCGCTCGCCGTCGTGCCCGCCGGGCTCGCCGGCTACGCGCTGTCCTGGCTCGTCCCCGGGCCCGTGCTGCCGATCGTGCACGTCGGGCCGCTGCTGGTGATGGCGGCCGCCGTCGGGTTCACCGCCGCCTCGCTGGCCTCCACCCACCGGGTGCCGCTGCACGAGCAGCGTGAGGACGTCAGCACCGCCCGTCCCTCCGCCCGCCGGCTCACGCTGGAGGTGCTGGTGGTGGTGCTCGCGCTGGCCGGGGCCTACCTGCTGCGCACCCGCGGGCTGACCGCCTCGGCCGGGTTCGACCCGTTCCTGCTGGTGGTGCCGATCGCGCTGACGCTCGCCGCGGCCGTGATCATCCTGCGCTGCTACCCATATCCGCTGCGGCTGCTCGTACGGCTGGCCGCGCGGCGGCCGGGGGCCGTGCCGTTCCTGGGGCTGACCAGGGCGGCCAGGGCGCGGTCGGCGTCGGTGCTGCCGGTGCTGATCCTGCTGCCCGCGCTGGGCGTGTCGGTGTTCGCCGCGGTGATCTCCGACGGGCTGGTGAGCACGCAGCGGCTGGCGTCCTGGCAGCAGGTGGGCGCGCCGGTCAAGGTCACCTCCCGGGTCGAGATCCCGGCCGACGTGATCGAGCGGGTGCGCAGGACCCCGGGCGTCGAGCAGGTCGTGCTCGCCCAGACCGGACGAGTCCAGGTCGGGTACGGCGCCGAGCGCGCCGAGGCCATCGCCGTGAACCTGCCCGAGTGGCGGCGGGTGCTGGCCGGGGCGCCGATCGGCGTGCCCGCCGGGAGCGGCGCCTTCGTCTCGCCCGACCTGAAGGGGCGGGGCACCTACGAGATCGGCTGGCAGTCGCGGCTCAAGGTGACCGAGGGTGGCGTGATCACCTCCGTGCCCGGCTTCTACAACCAGGGCAAGTTCCTGATCCTGCCGATGGACTCGCTCGTGCGGCCCGCCGTGAACACCCTGCTCATCCGCGGCAACCCTGCGCTCGACGAGCTGCGCCGGATGGTCCCGCTCGGCACCGTGGAGTCCCAGCCGCTGGCCCTGGCCGCCATCCAGGACGACCCGCTGACCAGCACCGTGCGCACCACGCTGGTCGTGGTCACGGTCGCGCTGGCGGCGTACGCGCTGGTCGCCGTCATCCTCTCGCTGGTGATCGGGGCGGCCGACCGGGCCAGGGCGCTGTCGTTCCTGCGTACGCTGGGGTTGTCGGACCGGCAGGCGCAGCGGCTCACCGTCCTGGAGATCATGCCGATGATCCTGCTGACCGCGCTGGCCGGCCTCCTGCTCGGCCTCGGGCTGCCCGCGGCGCTCGGGCCGGGCGTCGACCTGTCCTCCTACGCCGGCGACCTGCCCGTCGGCGACTACTCCCTAGACCTGATCACGCCGACCGCGCTGTCGGCCGGGCTGGCCGTCGTGGCCGTGTTCGGCGCGTACGCGCACACCGCCATCAGCCGCCGTCGCAGCCTCGGCGCCGTCCTTCGAGTGGGGGACCTCACATGAACCCGACCCTGTCAGAGCTGGAAGCCAAGGCCACGCGGGAGAAGACCGCCTTCGGGGCCGACGCGCACATCGTCTGCGACAACCTCGTCCGCATCTACAAGACCGAGGGCGTCGAGGTCGTCGCCCTGCAGGGCCTCGACCTGGTGATCGACAAGGGCGAGCTGGTGGCCATCGTCGGCGCGTCGGGGTCGGGCAAGTCCACGCTGCTCAACGTGCTGTCGGGCCTCGACGTGCCGACCGCCGGGGTGGCCAGGGTCGCCGGCACCGACCTGCTGGCCATGACGGCCAAGGACCGGCTGCGCTACCGGCGTTCCGTGGTGGGCTTCATCTGGCAGCAGACCGCGCGGAACCTGCTGCCGTACCTGACCGCCAGGGAGAACGTCGAGCTGCCCATGAAGCTGGCCGGCGGCGACCGGGCGCGCCGCGCCCGCGCCGGCGAGCTGCTGGAGCTCCTGGGCGTCGGCTACTGCGCCGACCGCCGCACGCCCGAGATGTCGGGCGGTGAGCAGCAGCGGGTCGCCATCGCCGTCGCCCTGGCGAACGAGCCGCAGCTCATCCTGGCCGACGAGCCCACCGGCGAGTTGGACAGCGAGACGTCCGGGCAGGTCTTCGACTCCCTCAGGAAGGCGAACAGGGAGCTCGGCGTGACCGTGGTCATCGTGACCCACGACCCGCTGGTGTCGGAGCAGGTGGACCGCACCGTGGGCATCCGCGACGGGCGTACCAGCAGCGAGACGCTGCGGCGCGAGGGCGCCGAGGGGCAGATCGTCGCCGAGGAGTACGCCGTGCTGGACCGCGTGGGCCGCCTGCAGCTCCCGCGCGACTTCATGAACGCCCTGGACATGGAGCGCCGGGTGCGACTCGAACTCGAATCCGACCACATCGGCGTCTGGCCCGCCCGAGAGGAGCCCTCCCATGAGCAATGAGCCCCTGGTCGTGGTGGAGGGGGTCCGCAAGGTCTACCGGAGCGGGCCCAAGGAGGTCGTCGCGCTGCGCGAGGTGTCCTTCGAGGTGTTCCCCGGGGAGCTGGTGGCGGTCCGCGGACGTTCGGGGTCGGGCAAGACCACGCTGCTCAACCAGATCGGCGGCCTGGACCGTCCCGACTCCGGCCGGGTGGTCGTGGACGGGCGCGAGGTGACGTCCCTGTCCGAGGACGCCCTGCTGGCGCTGCGCCGGGACGTGGTGGGCTTCGTGTTCCAGTCGTTCGGGCTGATCCCCGTGTTGTCGGCGGCCGAGAACGTGGGGGTGCCGATGCGGCTGGCCCGCGTGCCGTCCGCCGAGCGCGAGGAGCGGGTGCGGCTGCTGCTGGCGCTGGTGGGGCTGGAGGCGCACGTGAACCAGCGGCCGTACGAGCTGTCGGGCGGCCAGCGGCAGCGGGTGGCGATCGCCCGGTCCCTGGCCAACCGGCCCCGGCTGCTGGTGGCCGACGAGCCCACCGGGCAGCTCGACTCGCAGACGGGGCGGCAGATCATGGAGCTGTTGCGGGCGCTCGTACGGAGTGAAGGGGTCACGGCGCTGGTCGCCACGCACGACCCGAGTCTGATCACGCTGGCGGACCGGGTGCTGGAGATCAGCGACGGCGTCGTCCGCGAACCGGCCCTCACCTGACCCCCGCCCGCCCAGGCCCCCTCGCTCAGGCACTCCGCCGGACGGGCACCTGACCCCGGTCCCCGGCGGCCCGAGGGGGCGCGGCCTCGGGCGAGCGCACCACCGCGACGAGGTTGGCGACGGCGACCAGCACCCCACCGGTGACCATCAGCGCCGCCATCCCGGTCACCCCCGCCAGCGGCGCCGCGACGGCCAGCCCGACCGGCCGCGCCGCGAACGAGATGAGCTGGTCGAACGACCGCACCCGCCCCAGCGCCCGCTCCGGGATCTCCTCGGCCACCACCGTCTCCCACAACGGACTGAGCACCCCGAGCCCCACCATGGCCACGAAGTAGGCCACCGCGACCACCACCACCGACAGCCCGAACCCCACGGCCACCGGCAGCGCCACCATGGGCAGCAGATAGACCGCGGCCCCCGCCTGAACGACGACCAGCGGCCTGCGCACCCGCAGCCGCGGCGCGACCAGCACCCCCGCCACCAGCCCGACCGTGCCGCTCTGCACGATGATCATCCAACCGGCCTCGCCTCCCAGCCGCTGCACGGCCGCCAGCGGCCCGAGAGTGAGGAACAGACCGGCCATGAAGTGCCACACGCCATGTCCCAGCACACAGGTCAGGAACCACGGCCGCTTCCTGACCTCCCCGAACCCTTCGACCAACTCCCGCGCGAACCCGGCCCCCCGGCCCTGACGCTCCCCGGCGCCCCGGCCTATGACTGCTGTACGGATTCCCCCGAGGGTCACCGCCGAGCACGCGAACACCATCGCCGTGAGCCCCGCCGCCCACCCGGGCCCGACGGCCAGCGTGAGCGTCCCCGCGAGCGCCGGCCCCAGCACCGCCGACACGCTGGTCACCACCCCGATCCGCGCGTTCACCCGCAGCCTGTCCGCCCCCGGCACCACCGCCACCACCAGCCGCGGAACCGCGGGGCTCCCGAACGCGATCGCCGCCCCCGAGACGGCCGACAACACGGCGAGATCGGGCACCCGGTTCACCCCGGCGAGCAGCTCGACCGCCATGGCCCCCTGCGCCAGGCACCGCGTGAGGTCGGCGACCAGGACGACCCGTTCGGGCCTGATCCGGTCGGCCAGCACGCCCCCGACGGGCAGCAGCAACAACAACGGGACCATCTCGCAGGCCAGCACCAACCCCAGCGCCTCCCCCGACCCGGTGGCGCGCAGCACGGCCAGGGTCAGCGTGGTGGGGATCATGGCCGTGGCGAGCGCCGACATACAGCGCCCGGCCGGCAGCCGGTTCCTGGACGCGACAAGCGACGAGAACGACATGACCGAAAATGTAGTTCGCCAGCGAATGATTCGTCAACAAATTACTTGTTGGCGTATCATCCTGTCCTGTGGAGGACTCCGTCGATCGTCATCTGGCCCGCTGGCGCGGCAAGGCCCCCTTCGACGAGCGGGCGGAGGGGATCGTGACCCGCATGCAGTCGCTGGTGAAACACCTGGGCCACGCCAAGGCCGCCGCGCTGACCCAGACCGGGGTGCAGGACTTCGAGTTCCAGACGCTCCACAGGCTCGCGGCCCACAACGGCACCGCCACCCCCACCGAGCTGGCCGCCGAACTGCTGCTCTCCCCCGCCGGCATGACCGGCCGCCTCGACACGCTGGAGAAGGCAGGTCTGGTACGCCGCGTCCGCAGCACCGAGGACCG
This sequence comes from Nonomuraea sp. NPDC051191, assembly GCF_044455665.1. Classification (NCBI taxonomy): domain Bacteria; kingdom Bacillati; phylum Actinomycetota; class Actinomycetes; order Streptosporangiales; family Streptosporangiaceae; genus Nonomuraea; species Nonomuraea sp. NPDC051191. Next base: position 231,423 of record NZ_JBITEZ010000016.1, read on the forward strand.
CCGGCGCGTGGACGTCGAACTCACCCCCAAGGGCCACGACCTCTGGATGGACGCCATGGCCGTCCTGGCCGTGCTGGAAACCGCCATGGTGAACGCCCTGTCCCCCGGCGACCAGGACACCCTGGACAACCTGCTCAAACAGCTGCTGCTCTACGTGGAGAGCAACCCTCAACAATTGCATTGAGACCGACAGGCGTCCAGTGATAACCATGCTGAGATGACATTCCCGACATCGCAGACGACGCGCTTCCACATTGACGTTCCCGACGACGTACTCGCCGACCTGCGCACCCGTCTCCGCAACGCCCGATTCACCGGATCGCTCGACCATCGCCCCTGGGAGGGCGGGACGGACCCGGCCTACCTGCGGGAGCTGGTGGCGTACTGGGCCGACGGGTTCGACTTCCGCGCCCAGGAGACCCGACTCAACGAGCTGGACCACTACAAGGCTCCCGTGCAGGGAGAGGACCTCCACTTCCTGCGCGTCCCCGGCGCCGGCCCCGACCCGATGCCCATCCTGCTCTGCCACGGCTGGCCGAGCAGCTTCCTGGAGATGCTGCCCCTGGCCACCCGCCTGGCCGACCCCGCCCGGTACGGCGGCGACCCCGGCGACTCCTTCGACGTCGTGATCCCGTCGATGCCGGGCTTTCTCTACTCCGACCTGCCGGCCGAACCCCTCACCCGAGCCGCGATGGCCGGCACGCTGCACCTGCTCATGACCGAGGTGCTGGGCCACGAACGCTACGGGGCCTTCGGCGGCGACATCGGCGGCGCGGCCGTCGGCTGGCTGGGCGCCCTGTATCCGGACCAGGTGCTCGGAATCCACCTGATCCACCCGCCCGTCCCCGCCTCCCTCGACACCCCGCCACTGACCCCCGAGGAACAGGCGTTCCTGGACGCCGAGGCGGCCTACGACGAGCGCGACGGCGGCTACAGCGAGATCATGCTCACGCGCCCCGACACCATCGCCGCCGCCCTGGTCGACTCACCGACCGGCCTGGCCGCGTGGATCGTGGACAAGCTCCGGGCCTGGAGCGACTGCCAGGGCGACCTGGAGTCCCGGTTCGACCGCGACACCCTGCTCACCATGCTGACCCTCTACTGGGCCACCAGCTCGATCGGCACCTCGTTCAAGTCGTACTACGACTGGCACCTCAACCCGCCCCGGCCGCCCATCACCGTCCCGTCGGCCGTCACGCTCAGCCACGAGCCCTCGGTGGCCCGGTTTCCCCGCAGCCTCGCCGAACGTGCCCTGACCGACCTCCGCCACTGGAACACCCCGGCCCGAGGCGGCCACTTCATGCCCCTGGAAGAACCGGCCCAGCTCACGACCGACCTCACCACGTTCTTCCGCCCCCTGCGCACCGCCTGAGGCCGACCTGGGGGGCACCGCCCGTCACGTGCGGGTTCGCTACCGGCCTGTACGGCTGGCGACGACCACCTGCACGGCATGCTCCAGGGCGTACGCCGCGTCCGCCCCGCCACCCTTGACCTGCTCGTCCGCGGTGGCCACCGCCTGGATCGCCCGGGACAGCCCCTCCGGCCCCCAGCCGTTCAGCTGGCGCTTGACCCGGTCGACCTTCCAGGGCGGCATGCCCAGGTGGGCGGCGAGCTGCCCGCCACGCAGGTTGCGCGGCGCGCTGCCCACCTTGGCCAGCGACCTCAGCCCACCGGCCAGCGCGCTCACCAGCAACACAGGCGCGACCCCGGTGCCCAGGGCCCAGCGCAACTGCTCCAGGGCCTCGGCCAGACGCCCCTCGATCGCCGAGTCGGCCACGTTGAAGCCCGTGACCTCGGCCCGCCCCTTGTGATAGCGCGCCACGGCCGCCGCGCTGATCGTCTTGTCCTCGGTGTCGAAGGCGAGCTGGTTGCACGCCGCCGCCAGCTCCCGCAGATCGTTGCCCACCGCGTCGAGCAGCGCCTGGGCCGCATCGCCCGAGATGTTCCGCCCGGCCCGCTTGATCTCCGCCTTGACGAACTCCAGCCGCTCCCCGGCCTTGGTGACCTTGTTGATCGTCACCACCTTGGCCCCGGCCTTCTTCACGCCGTCGACCAGCGCCTTCCCCTTCACCCCACCCGGGTGCGCCAGCACGAGGACCGTGTCGTCGGACGGCTGCTTCGCGTACGACACCACCTCGGTGATGACGTCCTTCGGCAGATCCTGGGCCGAGCGGATCACCACCACCGAACGGTCGCCGAAGAGCGAGGGCGAGGTCAGCTGGGTCAGCTCGCCGGTGCCCATCTTCCCTCCGACGAGATCGTGCACCTCGGCCCCGGGATCGCCGGACCGCGCCGCCGCGACGACAGCACCCACCGCCCGCTCGGCAAGCAGCTCCTCGTCGCCGAGGACCAGGGTGACAAGTGCTGGATCGGTTCCCGCCATGTCAGGCAGCATGCCATGCGGCACCGGCAACCCGGTACTCGACGCCGTACCCCGCCGAAGGGCCCGCCGTCCTCGCCCGACTCACCGGTCCGTCGGCCCGGCGGACGGCCGGCCGGCGGCGTCGATCGCGCGCCGGTAGCGGTCCGTGAGGTTGCGCAGCGCGTCAACCAGTTCCGGCGAGTCCACGATCGTGAAGTCCGCGTCCAGCAGCCCGAGATGGAGGGCGAGCATCTCCGGATGGTCCGAGCCCGGCTCGAACGCGCACCGGTCCTCGCCCAGGGACTCCACCTCCATGGGGATCGGCAGCCGGTCCCGCACGTACGCCGCGGGCGCGTGCACGATCACCCGGGCCCGGTCCGCCTGCTACGAGCGGCGACGGCCGGTCCGGAGGCCACCCGCAGCACGCCGACGGTGGCGAGCCTGCCGATCAGAGCACCGTTCGAGCTCAGGGCCTCGCAGCCCGTCTCGCTACTTCGCGATCGCCTCGCGGACGGACGGCACGATCTCCTGTGCCCAGCGGGCCAGCGTGGTGAGGTCGGAGGCGCCGTGGCCGGAGGAGAAGAGCATGAAGCCCGAGGCGTCGTGCTCCAGCACCGCTTCGGTCAGCTCCTCCACCCACTGCCCGACGGAGCCGCCGATCCAGCGCCCGTCGTGGTCGCGGGTGGCGGGCAGCGGGCGGTCGGTGATGCGGCCCGGGAAGTTGTAGATCGTACGGATCTCGCGCGGGTCGCGGCCCACTGCGGCCGCCGCCTCGTCGATGATCGGCCGTGAGGCGCGGTAGCGCTCGCTGCGCCAGTCGGCCGCGTGACCGGGGATCCAGCCGTCGGCCACCCTGCCCGTGGCGGCCAGCGACTTCGGCCCGTTCGACCCGGTCCACACCTGAGGCGCGACCACGGGGGCGGGCTCGATCCGGCGCACCCGGTAGTGACGTCCCTCGTGGGTGACCGGCGCGCCGCCGCCCGACAGCTTCCGGATCAGGACGATCGCCTCCTCGAAGGCGTCCACGGCTTCGCCGGGGGTCTGCCGGGGCACGCCCATGTCGGCGATGCGGTCCCACAGCCCGCCCGCGCCCATGCCGAGCACGACGCGGCCGTTCGACAGCGCCGACAACGACGTCACCGTCCTGGCCAGCATGGGGGCGGGCCTGGTCGGCAGGTTGGTGACGTTGGCCAGGCCGGCGATGTGCCGCGTGCCGCCCAGGAGGAAGCCGATCGTGGCGTAGGCGTCCAGCCGCTCGCCGAGATAGGGATGGTCGGACAGCGAGAAGAGATCAAGCCCGTCCCGGTCGGCCTGCTGAACCATGCGCGACAGCTCGGGCAGGTCCTCGAAACCGGAATGCGCCCCAAAACCAAACACCACTTCAGATATGGACACAATATCGCCCTTCATTCAGTTCGCGATACGAACTATACTCGTTCGTATCGCGAACTGCAATGCCGGCCGAGGCCCTGACACTTTGAGCGTCCACGACGCGCACAGTGAAACTCGGGGGGCACGACATCAGCCCGGACACAGGCCCCGGCCGCCACCGCGTGCGCCGGTGTCGGGCGATATGGGGGCCCGGCTCACCCGTGGGTACCAGCAGACGCCGACCGAACCTCTTCCCCCACTCTGGCCGGCGAGGTGCGCCAAGGAGCGCCATGGCCGGGAAGCACCCAGGACGCCGGCAGTCCGCCGATCCGGTCGAGGGAGTCGAGGGCTTCGGCCGGGTCGTCGGTGAAAGGGGCCGGTTGGGGGCCTTCGCGTCCGGTGAGGACGTGGCGCGTAGTAAGGGCGTCCCCGACGAAGACGGCGTCGGCGAGCGGGACGTGCACCGCCACGCTGCCCGGGGAGTGTCCCGGCATGCCCACGATCACCGGGCTCCCGGGCAGGTCCAGGACGTCGCCGTCACCGATCTCGGTGACTTCGCCGACGTACCGGGGGCGCAGGCCGTTCTTGCGGACGGAGTAGGAGAAGAACCCGAGCGTCGGCCCGAGACGCATGGGCCCGGCCGCGACCTTGGGCTTCTCCCCGGTACGGGTGCGGACGGCGTCGGCGGCGTGCACGAACACCGGCACGCCGTGGGCGCTTCGCAGCCGTTCGGCGAAGCCGATGTGGTCGGAGTCGCCGTGGGTCAGGACAAGTCCGCGGATGTCGTCCACGGATTTGCCCAGAGAGCGAAGTTCGCGTTGCAGGTCCCGCCAGTGGCCGGGCAGCCCGGCGTCGATGAGCGTGATGCCCTCGGCGGTGTCGACGAGGTAGCAGGCCACGATGTCGTTGCCGAGGCGGTGCAGGTGGGGCGCGAGTTTCATGGGACTTCTCTCGGAGATCTGGACGGAGGGCGTCCTCTGCGGGCACGGGCCGCGGTTGTGATCGCTAGCCCGACAGGCCGTGCAGTGCGGCGATGACCTGGCGGCCGATGGGGGTGGTGAAATCGCGCACCATGCCGGTGACGAAGCTCGCCACCGAGGTCACCGTGCCGCCCGCCGCCTCGATCTGACGGAAGGCCGCGTTCTCCGTACGCTCCGACATACCGCCGCTCGCATCAACCAGGACGATGACGTCATACCCATCGGCCAGGGCGTCGAGCGCGGTGTGCAGGACGACGATCTCCGAGGTCACACCGCAGACGACCAGCGTCTTGCGGGCCTCGGCGGCGATCACTTCGCGCCATGCCTGGTCGTCCCAGCAGCACGGTCCGCCGCGCACGAAGGGGGGCGCTTCGGGAAGTTCGGCGATGACGCCAGGCCCATCGGGCCTGGGTGCGACCGACACGGTGAAGGGAATCTCCAGCAGCTGCGCGACCTTGCCGAGCACCCCGGCAGACCGCCTGATGGCCTCAGGGCTGTTCGTACTGCTCAGGGCCACGATGCTGTCCTGCAGGTCGGCGAAGACGATCTGCACTGCGCGATGGTCGATCACTATTCTCACCCGAAATCGTTCATAAGCTGAATGATGTAAGGACAGTAGCATGCCAGCCGGCCTGCCGCGACGGCGATCGTTCCCGCCGTTCGACCGCCTGCCGGAGGAGCCACCGAGGTTTCGTACGGGCCGCCCGCTCAGTCTGCGGCCTCGCAGGCGAGGCGGGAGGCGGGGCGCCGGGCATGAGCGCGGAGCGTACCGATGCTGAGTCGGCAGGTGAGCAGCAACGCCAGGGCTGCGGGGATCAGCGCCCATGCGGACAGATCGCCCGGATCGACGCCGTTGGCGAGCAGACCGCTGCCCGCGGCGGCTCCCGCGGCGGAACCGAGATACATCGCCGCCATCTGGAACGCGACGATCGGCATCGCCCGCTCGGGCCGGGCCCCGGTCAGGGCTTGTTGCAGGGTGGGAACGCTCGCCCACCCCGCCGCCCCCCACAACGCCGCCGCGACGAGCCAGGCCGCCGGTGCGGCGGAAAACCAGAAGACCGCGAAGCCCCCCAGGAGCACTGCCGGCAGGACGATGAGCAGCGTACGGGGCCCGAAGGCGTCCAGCGGCCTGCCGACCAGGGCGGAGCCGGCGACTCCGCCGATGCCCCAGGCCCACACCAGCGCGAATCCCCAGTCCTGGAGCCCTCGCGCCTCGGCCATGGGCAGCAGGTAGGTGTAGAGCCCGAGACTGGCCACACCGAGGAGGAACGCGGCGGCGACCCCGACGAGCGTCCTCGCCGAACGCAGCACCGCGAAGGCGGGACCACGCGAAGCGGGCAACGACGGGATCGTACGCGCCTTGACGGCCAGGGCCACCATGCTGAGCAGGCCGACCGCGACGACCAGGGCCATGGTCCATCGCCAGCTCAACCGGTCGCCGATGAGCATCCCGACCGGCACTCCGGCGACCGTCCCGGTGGACAGGCCGAAGGTCACCATGGCCATGGCGCGACCCCGTTCGTGGTCGGCGACCATGGCGGCGGCGGCTGCGGTCGCCACTGCGGTGAGCACGCCGGCGCCGGCGCCCGCGATCACCCGCGAGGCGAGGAACACCTCGGTCCCCGGCGAGACCACGGTGACGAGGTTGCCGAGATTGAACACGCCCAGCGCGACCAGCAGCGCCCTCGCGGTACTCCCGCGGATCAGCGATCCGGACAACAACGGTCCCGCCAGAGCGTACGCGGCGGTGAAGGCCGTCACCCCCAGGCCGACCGCCGCGACCGTCGTGGCGAGCGAACCGGCGATCGAGGGCAGCACCCCGGCGAGAACGTACGCGTCGATCCCCAGCGCGATCGCTGCCGCGACAAGCGGCCAGACACGGCGGATCACGCGTCCTCCTGCGCGGGAGCGGCTTCCTGGTAGCCGCTGAGCACGGTGTCGATCAACCCGGGGAACCGCGCCTCCAGATCGTCGTGGCGAAGTCGGATCAGGCACTTGCGTCCCTCGGCACGGACGAACACCACTCCGGACTCGCGCAGGAGGCTGGTGTGATGCGTGAGCGTCGAGCGCGGCAGGTCCGGGCCCAGCTCGATGCTGTCCACCTCGCCGCGTTCCGCGAGCATCCGCACCATCGACAACCGCAGCGGCTCACTCAACGCGAACAACACGCGCGGGATCGCGATCTCATCAACCTCGGGATGCTGGTACACCCGTGCCGGCGCCAACGGAACCACCTTCAATCGTTCGACAATTTTCGCACGATGATAGTGCGAGAATTGTCGAACGATCAAACCGATCTGCAGGCGGTGCGCCGGCTCCGAAAGCAGGCCAGGTCAGCACGACGGGCCGGTTCGACAAGCCGCCTGACAGCCGCCTGGCTGGGCTGTAGATCCGAACTCCGTACAGGCCCTATGGCGTGTCTCAGAGCCCTGTCGCGTTGATCGCGCTGCACCGGGATGATCTCGGTGTGGCGCGTGGGGACTTAAGTGATGCGCAGGGGGCGGTGCTGGAGCCGTTGTTGCCGGTGGCGGCAACGGGCCGACCGGCGTTGTTCCAGCGCAGGCTGATCGACGGGGTTCGGCATCGCGTGCGGACCGGTGTGCCCTGGCGTGACCTGCCCGAGGAGTACGGTCCATGGCAGACGGTGTACTCACTGTTCCGGCGCTGGCAGCGCGAGGGCGTGTGGGCCATGCCGCTCATCAAGCTGCAGACCAGGGCCGATGCTGCCGGGCGGATTATCTGGGACGTGACGGTGGACTCCACGATCAGCCGGGCCCAGCAGCACGCCGCCGGCGCCCGCCGCGACGGCGCAGCCCAGAAGGAGCCGCCGGGCGGGGTGGACATCGAACCGGCCGACCACGGCCTGGGCCGCTCCCGCGGCGGCCTGACCAGCAAGATTCATCTGGCCTGCGAACCCGGACAGCGCCTGTTGTCCCTGGTCGTCACCGCTGGGCAGCGCGGCGACAGTCCACAGTTCGTGCCCGTGTCGGAGGCGATTCGGGTGCCCGCCTGGGTGCTGGCCGTCCCCGCTGCCGCCCGGATCGGGTGCGGGCCGACAAGGCGTACTGCTCGAAGGCCAACCGCGTCTACCTGCGACGTCGGGGCATCCGGGCCACGATCCCGGAGCGCCGCGACCAGATTGCCGGGCGGAAACGTCGCGGCAGCGCCGGCGGTCGACCGCCGGTATTCGACCGGGAGGACTACAAGCTGCGGCACGCCGTGGAGTGCGGGATCAACCGGCTCAAGCGGTACCGGACCGCGGCCACCCGATACGACAAGCTCGCCGTCCGCTACTTGGCCACCGTACAGATCGCGGCGATGGGTGCGTGGCTGTGATCCCCGGCGACCGGCTCCGCTGTCATGCCGGCCACGCCGACCTCGAACGCCTACTCGAAGTCGATCTGGGCGGTCGGGTGTGCGGCGCTGATCCGGTCGCGGACCGCCCCTGGGAACAGGTTGCCGTTCAAGTTGGCCACCGCCAGATCGGGGAGCGTGTCGAAATCCGCCGGCAGGTCGTTGAGCTGATTGAACCTCAGGTCGACGACCCGCAGCCGACGAAACGTCCCGATCCCGGCGAAGTGCTCGGGCTTGAGCTTGAGGCGCTTGGTGTTCCGCTGCCACCGGCTGATCCGGAGCTCCTCCAGTCCGGGCAGCTCCATGGCGAACAGCTCCCGCAGGAATTCGTGCGACGGCAGGGGCGTGCTAGCGCGGCGGCTGTCTCCGCCGAAGCCGAGGACCCGCAGCGCGGGCAGGCGGCCGAGGTCGGGCAGCGGGTCGCGCAGCAGACCGAGGCTGTCGCCGAGGTCGAGCTCTTCGAGGCGGGTCAACCGCAGCAGGCTGTCGGGGACGGTGTCGAAGTAGTTGCCGCTCAGGTCGAGCCGGCGCAGGTTCGGGAAGGTGGTGACGGCCTCGGGGAAGGACCGCAGGAAGTAATGACTCCCGCCGGTCATGGACACCTCCTCGACGGCGGCCAGCCCGTGCGCGGAGTCGGGGAACACGACGTCGGTCCCGTCGGCGACCAGCTTGCGCAGCGCGACCAGGTCGCCGAAGGCGTCCGGCAGGACGAACCGCGTCACCTCCGGCAGGTTCCACTCCGACCCCGACTCCGTGTCGACGGAGACGGACAGGTAGGAGATGTCGAGTTCCTCCAGAGCGGTGAGCCGGCCGATGGCGGCCGGCAAGGTGAACTCGACTGTGTCCAGGTCCGTGTCCCGGTTGCCGGCGACGCACAGCACCCGGAGCGCGGCCAGGTCGCCGATCGATTCCGGCAGGGCGGTCAACTCGCATTTGCGCACCGACAGGTGCTCCAGCCGGGTGAGCGTCCCGAGCGCCTCGGGCAGCTCGCCGATCGGGTTGCCATCCAGGATCAGGGTACGAAGCCACGGCATCTGGAGCACCTCGGCGGGAAACTCCTTGAGGTTGCGATCGGTCAGGTCGAGGTGCTCCACTCGGTCGGCCCGGGACCGGGACACGTCGGCTTCGGCCGACTCGGCCGCCGTCCGGGCTCCGGGCCGCAGGACCGGCAGCCCGGCCCGCAGCCGGTCCAGGAACGCATCGACGTCCAGACAGCGGTCCTCCGCGTCGACGACCTCGGGCACGAACGCCTCGACGATGCCCGGCTTGGCGTAGTCGGCGTCCTTGGCGTCGCCGAAGTTGTCCACCCAGCGCCCGCCGACGGCGTGCACGTTCATGGCGTGTTCGAAGTCGATCACCCAAGGGGTCTCGACGGTCCCGGTCCGTAGCCAGCCGTGGTTGTCATAGCCGTAGACGAGGTGTGTGAAGGCGCCGTCGTGGATGTAGATCTCGCAGTCGCCGGCCTCCAGGGTCTCGGCCTCGGTGCGACCGCCGACGTAGAGTCCGGGCTGGTCCTCATAGAGCGCGATCGGGCCGTTGACCGTCAGATTGCCGGTGATCACGATCAGCTCGACGTCGTCCTCGTCGTCCCCGCTTCGCAGGGCATTGACGGCGTCCAGGAAGTCCCCGTCGACCGCGAGATCGCCGTCGAAGAACAGCACGCTGTCATAGTCGGACGACTCTCCTTCACTCTCGAACGCGGCGGACAACGCGCCGCTCAGACGGGCGTCGGCGTCGGCATAGGACAGGGATGCGGGGGCGGCGGATATCGACATGGCGACGAGCATAAGTCCGCGCTGTGACAGCCCTACGGGAAAGTCCAGCGCCGTCGTCAGGCTGCTGGCCGCCCCGCCGTCGATACCGGTAGCAGCAGTTCAACACTGCCCACTGTTCATCGGCGAGATCCCCACGCGCCACACCGAGATCATCCCGGCGTGGCGCGATCAACGCGACAGCGTTCTAAAACACGCCCTAGGTCCTCCCATGCCGACGGATAGTCGAAAGATCCCTGTGGGCACGCCGGACCGTCCGCGACTACGAACGCCTGTCCCACCTCGCCCGCGGAATGCCTGGACAGACGGTCATCGCCCCCCGACATCCCTCACACCGACGCCATGGCCGCGCCCCGGGCGTCCGTGATTGCGCGGCTGTGGCGACAACCGAGCTTCCCGTAGGGGAGTCCCCGAGAAGCCATCTCAGGGACTGCTCATTCCACGGCAGGATGACTGCCCCCGAGCACTTCCTGATCCTCAAAAGCATGAGAATGTTGATCATAAGTGCGGTGGCGATCCTCACCATGTCGGCCTGCTCCAGCACCTCTTCCAGCGCCGCCAACCAATCCGGCAAGCCCACACCGCTGCCCGGGATCACCAGCGCGCAGCTCACCCTGCCGCCGCCCACCGGCCCGAACAAGATCGGCACCAGGATGCTGCGACTGGTGGACTCCACCCGCCGCGACGACTGGGTGGAGGGGCAACCGGTACGTGAACTGATGGTCCAGCTGTGGTATCCCACCTCGGCGTCCAGCGGCACGCTCGCGCCGTACATGGCCAAAGGCGCCGAGGCACGGACCCGGCAGATCAACGCGATCCCCGATGAGGTGAAGCTGCCAGTCACCCACGCCTACCTGAACGCCCCGATCGCCCCCGGCGCTCACCCGGTCATCGTGTACGCCCACGGCTCTCACGACACCCGGACCGGCAACACCGTCCTGGTGGAGGAACTGGCCAGCCACGGCTACCAGGTCGTCACCATCGACCACGCCCACTACGCCGAGGAGGTGGAGTTTCCCGATGGCCGCATCGTCGACGAGGTCAAAGACCCCGACACCGCCCATGAGGTCGCCACCCGGGTCGCCGACGTGCGCTACATGCTGAACCAGCTGGACCTGGCACGAGTGGGCATGTTCGGCGCCTCCTTCGGCGGCGTGGAGACGGTCGCGGCGATGCACGACGACCCGCGGATCATCGCCGGCGTCAACCTGGACGGCCCGTGGACCGAGCCCATCTTCGGCGACGTCAGCCGGTGGCCGATCACCAAGCCCCTACTGTCGCTGACCTCCGCCCAAGCCGACAGCCACCCCCCGCTGCCGGGCCGGGTCGTCCGGCTGGCCGGCGCCCAGCACCTGACCTTCTCCGACGGCGAATGGCTCGACCCCAACCCCACCCCCGAGCAGTACGGCACCATCGACCCCCAGCAAGCCCTCCACCTGGAACGCAAGGCCCTACTCGACTTCTTCAGCCAAACCCTTCACTAGATCGCCGGTTGCGAGACAGGCGCCAACTCCCGCAGGGGCCAACCGCAAGAAGCGCGGTTCCTGCGGCGGCCAACAGTCAAACACCGCTGCCTCGACCGGATGAAGAAGCCGCGCGAGGCGGCCGTCCGGTTCGGCAAGGTGCCCGACAGCCTGCACCTACGCGAAGCCGCCCTATAGGTCGAAAGCCTTCGGACCGCCCCAGGCAATGGGCCTGAGGGGGGTACGTGGCTCACGGCGTAGAGACGGAGAAGCTCGACACGATGCCGACGCGGATGCCGGTGTTGGACATCATGATGAGGTATGGGCCCGGGCAGTCCGCGTGCGAGTAGATGCGGATGAACCCATCGGTCTCGTTGAGGATGACGGCGTCGAGGCCGGGCAGCAGCGTGCAGCCGCTGAGGTTGGTGTAGAAACGCAGATACGAGCCGCCGCCATATCGCGTCACAGATGTCACCCGATCACTTACGAAACGTAATCGATCGGCCTGCGCGGTGACGCTGGCACAGCCCGCCATCCATGGCGTTGGCACACAGTCTGCGCAGAGGCACCCGGCCGGGACGCAGCTCGCCAGTCGCGTCAAAGCGGAGAACGGTCGGAGCTCGCCATCGGCCGCCACCAAATCGAAGCCCTCCGGAAGCGCCGCGACGCCCCCGTCCGGGAGATCCCCTCGCCAGCTCGGCACCGGGCGTGAAGAGCCACCACCCCGCGACCCGCTCAAGAACCTCGGCGGCCAGGTCCTCGTCCGTTTCAGGCAACCCACCGGCACCGGTCCCCGCTCCTTCGCGCCCTGATGGTCCCAGGTCCCGCTCGCTCGGCGTCGGACGACTCACGGTCCACGGGGGACCACGGCCAGGCTGCCTTCGTGTTCGACGACTGCCAGGTCACCGGATAGGTCGGTTCGGTAGATGGCGGTGCCGAGTCGGTGGAGGAGGGCGAGGGTCGATGTGGCCGGATGGCCGTAGTCGTTGCCGGCGCCCACGCTGATCAGGGCGGCTCGCGCGCCCAGCGAGGCCAGGAAGGCCGGGGACTGGCGGTTCGAGCCGTGATGCGGGGTCTTGAGGATGTCGGCGCGCACGGTGAGGTGGCGTGCCAGATCGTCCTGCGCCTCGGTTTCCAGGTCTCCGGCGAGCAGGGCGGAACCGGCGCGCCAGCGTACGTGGATGACGACGCTGGAGTTGTTGATCACACTGCCCTCGCCCTGGCCGTTCCCCCCGCCGGACGTCGAGTCAGGGGCGACGACGGTCAGCTCGGACGGCCCGAACCTCCATCGTGTGCCGGGTTCCGCCCGCCCTTCGGGAACCCGGTGACGAGCCAGTACGGCCGAGATCCGCGCGCTGGACTGCACCGCCGTCGGCCGAGGGCTGACGATCACGGCTCCGACGCGTCGGTTCCTGAGCACGCCTGGCAGACCGTCCACATGGTCGGCGTGCGGATGGGTCAGGACGAGCAGGGGAACCTCCTCGACGCCGAGCCTGCGCAGGCATCGGTCCATGACGACCGGGTCAGGGCCGGTGTCCACGACCACCCCTCGTCCTGGTCCGGCCGCCACCACCAGCCCGTCGCCCTGGCCGACGTCGCACATCACCATCAGCCAGCCCTTCGGCGGCCACGCCCCGGCCAGCGGGCGGATCACCAGTACGGCCACCAGGGCGGCCGCTGCCGCCACCAGCGCCATCGTCCGCCAAGGGCGACGTCTGAGAACCGGGATCGCGACTGCCACGGCGACGGCGAGGAGGCCGAGACCAGGAAGACCGCCCGGCCAGGGCACGGTGGCGAGCGGGACGTTCACCGCCCAGCGAGCCACGGTGACGATCCAGCCCACCGCGTATCCGGCCGGGACGACCAGCATGCCGGCGACGTCCGGCCAGATCGGGGCCACCAGGGCGGCGGCGAATCCGAGCAGGGTCGCCGGAGCCACGGCGGGGGCCACGAGCAGGTTGGCGGGCACTGCGACCAGCGTCAACTGTCCCGACATCAGCACCAGGACGGGCGTCACGGCCGCTTGCGCGGCGGCCGACACGGCCAGCGCCTCCGCCAGCCATCTCGGCAGGCGGCACAACCTCGACACGGCGCGCCCCTGACCGGCGGACGCGTCTTCCGGGAGCGACGACGAGAGACAGTCGGCGGCGCCCTCCACGCGCGCAGTCGTCGCAGCCCCATGCACCCCGCCGCGCTCGGCCGCCCTCACAGCCCCATGGACCCCGCCGCGCTCGGCCGCCTCCCCTACCCCATGACCGGCTCTCAGCGTGCCTGCCGCATTCCCGCCCCGGCCGGAATTCGCCCATCGACGATCGGGGGTGGTGGGCGTCTCCGTCGTGTCACGACCACTCTCCTTCTCCGCAGTCCGGCCCCTTGCCGGCGATGCACCGGGGACGGCATGCGCCGGTGGCGGGGTCGAAAGCTTGTCGCGCCAGCGTGGAGCGAGAAGGAGGATGCCGGCGGTGGCCGCGACCGAGAGGGCGAAGCCGTACGAACGGGCCAGGTCCGGGGCGAACAGGACCAGCAAGAGGACGGTTGCCGACAGGGCGGCGAGACCGTCCTTCGCACGGCCCGTGCCCAGGGCGAGGGCGGCGGCCAGGCCCATCAGGAGGGCGCGGAGAACGCTCGGGGACGGCCGGGCCACCACGGTGAACGCGAGCATCGCGACGGCCGCGAAGACGGCTCTGAGTGGCAGGGAGAGGCCGACCAGGCGGGAGAGCGCCAGGGCGGCGCCGGCGACGATGGCGAGGTTCGCGCCGCTCACGGCGTTCAGATGGCTCAGGCCCGCTTCCTTGAGGTCGGCGGCCACCTGAGGGTCGATGCGGGAGACGTCTCCCACCACCAGGCCGGGGAGGAGGCCGCGCTGGTCGGGTGGGAGGGGGTCGGCGGCCGTCCGCAGGCCGGTTCTGAGGGTGCCCGCCATGGTCTGCACGGACGAGGGCGGCGTCAGGATGCGGGGCTCGCCTCGTACCAGGAGGATGGCCGCCACCAGGTCGCCGGGCGTGGGCCTGGCCAGGCGGCCGGTGACCTGCAGCCGCTGGCTGGGCAGCAGGGTGTTCCAGGCGTTGCCGCCGGCGAAGACGGTGATGGGGACATCGACGGCCTGGCGTCCCGGCGGTCGGGATGCCTGCGCCGTCCCCCCGCCGGCGCCCGCCGGGAGATCGATGATCTTGATGGTGGCCGGGATCACGTAGCTGTCCCGGTTGAAGTGACCGCTTCCGCGTTGCCTCCGTTTCGGATCGTCGGACAGGACGATCTCGGCGGTCACCGTCGCGTTCCCGGCGGCCAGCTCGGCCACCGGCCCGGTGGTCAGAGCCTGAACGCGGAAGGCTACCGACGCGGCTGCCGCCGCCGCGCAGACGAGTGCGGCCAGCACGACGTTGCGCCAGGCCGCCCACCAGGGCGAACACCCTCCCCAAGGGCCCCGTCCGAAGCGAGCGGACGAAGAGCCTTGCGACCGTGGACGGCTGAACGGCAGGCGCAGCAGCCAGGCGGCGGAGTTGGACGCGGAACGCGTGCACCAGGCCAGGGCACAGGCGGCCAGCGCGAGGATGGCGGCTGCCGTCATGCCCACAGCAGGCGGTTGGCCGAGCAGGACCAGGGCACCGGCCCAAGCCGACAGCGCCGGGAGGACGAGGGTCCAGGAGCGCCTGTGCTCGCCGTCGTCGATGGTGGTGAGGTGCGCCATGTCAGACGCGGACCTTCGGCTTGATCTCCTCGTACTTCTTCGCGCCGATGCCGCTCACCTCGCGGAGCTGGTCCACGCTGGTGAAGCCGCCGTGGGCGGTGCGGAACTCGGCGATCCTGGCCGCCAGCACCTCTCCCACTCCGGGGAGTTCTTCGAGTTGGTCGGTGGTGGCGGAGTTGAGGTCGAGGACGGCCGTGGCGGGGTCGGATCCGGGGAGACCGGGAGGTGCGGCGGCGGCTGCGGGGGCGCCCACCACGATCTGCTCTCCGTCGAGCAGGCGTCTGGCCAGGTTGAGGGCGCCGGTGGAGGCGCCGTGCTTGAGCCCGCCTGCCGCCGACACGGCGTCCGTCACCCGGGAGCCCTGAGGGAGCAGGTAGACGCCGGGATTGCGGACCTTGCCCGCCACCTGAACGGTCACCTTCACAGTGGGCGACGGAGTCGGGGAGGTCATCACGGGTGCGGACGGCAGAGGCTCAGGCGTGGGCTGGGACCGCAAGACGAAGAAGACGGCGACCGCCACGGCCAGAGCCCCTACGACCATGAGCACCCGCAGGCCGGGCTTGCTGAGGTCGAGGGCGGCGGAGGGCTGGGCGGAGGTGACGGCATCGCGGAACGCCTGGAAGGTCGGAGGCATGGGGGCAGGACTCCCGGTGAGCCGACGACCGGGCAAAGACGAGCCAAGCAAGGACGAACCAAACGAAGACGGACCGGCCGAGGACGAACCGAACGAGGCCGGGTCGGGCGAGGAAGGGCCGCGGGCGGCCGAGTTGGCTGCGGACGGAGTCTCCGCAGCCGGGAGATCGGTCCACGGCTCACGCGGAGCCTCACCCCACCGCCCCGACAGAGACTCCCCCTGATGATCACCCCGGGAGGAACTCCCCTGAAGGCCGGACTGCGACTCATCCCCCAGCTCCCCCACCTGCCGCACGTCCCACGCCCCAGTTCGCGACCGAGGCGGAGCCGCTGCCGGTACCGCTCTGAGCTGAGGCATGTCCCCATAGGGATGCCTGGCACGTCGTCCCGGACGGGCCCGGCGGGCAGGGGTGGTGATCGACCGGAGCCTGGATTCGGCTATGGTCCGCTCCGCCGTCGGTTCCTGAGATCGCACGCCGACGAACCTAGACGCGCCACTCCCAGCCCCGAGCTACCGAACCGAATTCTGGGGACGACGCACGTCAGAAACGAAGAGGTTGTGGACAAGCGACCGCCCAAACACACCCACGAGCACACACCCCGGTCACCCCTCGTACGACGTGACCGTCACCCCCAGCATCCCCGGCCCCACATGAGCCCCGATCACCGCCCCCACCTCCACCACCCGCACCTCGCCGATCCCCGCCACCCGCTTCGACAACCGCTCCCCCAGCAGCTCGGCCCGCCCCCGAGCCCCCATGTGCTGCACGGCCACCCCCACCCCTCCCAGGTCCGCCGCCGCCTCCACCACCAGGTCCTCCAGCCGCGCGATCGCCCGTCCCGACGTCCGGACCTTCTCCAGCAGGGAGATGCGCCCGTCCACGATGTGCAGCAGCGGTTTGATCATGAGGGCCGACCCGAACAACGACGTGGCGGCGCCGATGCGGCCACTGCGCCGCAGGTACTCCAGCGTGTCCACGTAGAAGAAGGTCCGGGTGGCGGTGCGGCGGGCGGCGTCGGCCACGGCGGTCAGGGAGGCGCCGGCGGCGGCGGACCGGGCCGCGGCGAGCACGGGATAGCCGAGACCCATCGCGATGGACCGGCTGTCGATCACCTCAACCGGCACGGGCGCGCTCTCGGCGGCCGCGACGGCGGAGTCCACGGTGCCCGACAGTTCGCCGGACAGGTGGATCGACACCACGCCCGTGGCGCCGGCGGCGGCCAGCGCGTCGTAGCAGGCCGCGAAGCGCGAGGGTGACGGGCGCGAGGTGGTGGCGGTGGCGAGGTCACCGGTGAAGGCGCCCTCGTCGCGGGGGATGCCGCCGACGACCACTTGTACGGGCACCACCGTCACCCCGGGCACAGCGGGCAGGTACGCGGTGGAATCGGTGACGACGGCGACAGAGGGCGGCATATCCCGAGATTAGCCACCCGACCCGGAACGCGGTGTTACTGGACGGGAGTGCCGCCCCGCCACACCCGGCGCGGCTTGAGCCCGAAGGACCAGGCGAAGGCGCCCTCGTGGTCGGCGTCCCACTGGACGATGTCGGCCAGCCGCCCGGGAGCAAGCACCCCGCGGTCGGGCGCCCCGAGGACGGTCGCGCCGCCCAGCGTGGCCGCGCGCAGCGCGTCGTTGACGCTCATGCCGAACGCCGACACCGCCATCGCGATGACCAGCGACATCGAGGTGATGCCGCAGAAGCCGGGGTTGTGGTCGCTGCCGAGGGCGATCTGCACGCCGTGCTTGATCATCTGGCGGACCGGCGGCACGTGACCGCGCTGGAGCGCCGTGGCCGGGCAGACCACCGCGGGCACGCCGTAACGGGACATGATCGCGATGTCCTCGTCGGACATGTGGTGCAGGCCGTCGGCGGAGGCGCAGCCGAGCTCGGCGGCCAGCTGCACGGCGCCGCGACGGCTGAACAGGCCGGCGTGGATGCGCGGAAGCAGCCCGACGTTGCGGCCCGAGGCGAGGACCCAGCGGGACTCCTCGGTGGTGAAGTGGCCCTCGTCGCAGTAGACGTCGACGCTGTCGGCGCCGGCCGCCGCCGCGTCGGCGCACCACGCGCCCACGGCCTCGACGTACTCGCGCTGACGGCCGAAGTACTCCGGCGGGACGACGTGCGCCGCGAGGAAGGTGACGTGCACCCGCGGCATCATCGGCTCCTTCTCCAGCTCGCGCAGGAGCCGCACGTCGGCCAGCTCGCCGTCGCGGGTGAGGTGGTAGCCGGTCTTGGCCTCGACGGTGGTGGTGCCGCTGAGCAGCCAGCTCCGCAGCCGCTCGCGCACGCCGTTGCACAGCGTCCAGGGGTCGGTGCCGCGGGTCACGGTGACCGTGGAGCCGACGCCGCCGCCCGCCGCGGTGATCGAGGCCGCGCTGGAGCCGCCGGTGCGGATGGCCAGCTCGGCGTAGCGGTTGCCGGCGTAGACCGGATGCGTGTGGGCGTCGATGAGACCGGGCGTGACGAGCGCGCCGCCGAGGTTCTCCACGTGGTCGACGTCGACGATGTCGTCGACGACGCCGGGCACGCTCTGCGGGAGGTCGGGCGCCCGCCCGACCCAGGCGATGCGGTCGTTGTGCACCAGGATGGCCGCGTTGCTGAGGACCTCGTTGCCCGTCCACAGGCGACCGATGTTGGTCAAGAGCCGAACGGTCATCGCACCACCGCCCCCTGCAGGCGCAGCACCCAGTGCACGGCCTGTGCCGCGCCCACTGAGTCCGCTCCGGGTCCGGACGACATGGGGGGTCTCCTGCTCTCATCCGCGTGATGTTGTGCGGTGACCGTATCGCCGGAGACATGATCCGGCGATTTCAGTTCAGTTACGTTATTTCACAGCCGGGCTTGGTGTACAGGGTTATTCGGAAGAAAGACCTCTCATCCCATCCGTCACCCGGCCACGCCTTGCCCCCTGGCCCCCGCTGACGACTGCCGCACTCGACGTCATCATCCGAAACCCAGAACCGAAACCAAAAAACCAGACCAATGTTAGGTCTGGCCATCCTAGCAACCCCGGGGTTCGGGGACCACTGCCCTATTTGGGCAGCTCTGCGCTACTTCGAGCGAAGAGCTGCCCAGCCGCCCCGCTAAGAGACGCGCTCGACCGGCTTGCCGACCCGCTCCAGTTCCTGGAACAGGCTCGGCAGCACGCGGGCGTGCAGGACGGTGCCGTCCTGCACGTGCTCGACGGAGAGCACCTCGCCCTCCTTGTGGGCCCGCGAGATCAGGTCGCCCCGGTCGTACGGCACCAGCAGGTGGACCTCGTGGTCGAGGCGCGGCAGCCGCTCCTCGATGAGCCGCATGAGCTCGGGGACGCCCTTGCCGGTACGGGCGGAGACCACGATGCTGTCACGCTCGCGCCTGGCGATGCGGTCGAGCACCTCCTGGTCGGCCGCGTCGGCCTTGTTGATCACTACGACCTCGGGCACCTCGGAGGCGCCCTCGATGTCGGCGAACACCTCGCGGACGGCCGCGAGCTGCCCCTCGGGGTCGGGGTGCGAGCCGTCGACCACGTGCAGGATCAGGTCGGCGTCGGCGACCTCCTCCAGCGTGGACCGGAACGCCTCGATGAGCTGGTGGGGCAGGTGGCGCACGAAGCCGACGGTGTCGGCGATCGTGAACAGCCGGCCCTCCGGCGTGCGCGCGCGACGCACGGTCGGGTCGAGGGTGGCGAACAACGCGTCCTCGACCAGCACGCCCGCACCGGTGATGCGGTTGAGCAGCGAGGACTTGCCCGCGTTGGTGTAACCCGCGATGGCCACGGCCGGGACCTCGCGCCGCTGGCGCCGGTGGCGCATGGTCTCGCGCGAGGTGGACATGCCGCTGATCTGGCGGCGCAGCTTGGACATGCGCTCGCGGATGCGGCGCCGGTCAAGCTCGATCTTGGTCTCACCGGGGCCGCGGCCGCCGATGCCCACGCCGCCGGCGGCACGACCGCCGACCTGGCGGGACAGGTTGCCGCCCCAGCCGCGCAGGCGCGGCAGCAGGTACTGCAGCTGCGCCAGCTCGACCTGGGCCTTGCCCTCGCGGCTCTTGGCGTGCTGGGCGAAGATGTCGAGGATCAGCGCCGTACGGTCGATGACCTTGACCTTGACCGTCTCCTCGAGCTGGCGGAGCTGGCCAGGGGTCAGCTCGCCGTCGCAGATCACGGTGTCGGCGCCGGTCGACTCGACCACGTCGCGCAGCTCCAGGGCCTTGCCCGAGCCGATGTAGGTGGCCGGGTCGGGCTTCTGGCGCCGCTGGATGAGCCCTTCGAGCACCTCGGAGCCGGCCGTCTCGGCCAGGAGCTTGAGCTCGAGGAGGGAGTTCTCGGCGTCCTCGGCCGTGCCGGAGGTCCAGACGCCGACGAGAACGACCCGCTCGAGCCGCAGCTGCCGGTACTCGACCTCGGAGACATCCTGGAGTTCGGTGGAGAGGCCCGCCACGCGGCGCAGCGCCTGGCGCTCCTCGAGGTCCATGTCGCCGGTCTCGAACTCGTCGAGCGCGGTGTATTCGTGCATTCGTGTCATCTCTATGAGGGAACGTCTGGACACCTCGGTGTCTTCCCACGATGGTGGCACGACATCCCCGGAGTCATCATCTGGTTATCCCGCGGATCATTCCGCGGAGAGCGCCACGTCGCCGGAACCGGCGGTCAGCGAGATCGTACGGGGAGAGCTCGGGTCGGACTTGACGGAGACGGCGGAGTCCCCGGAGCCCACGTCGGTCTTCACCTTGTAGGCGCCCGTGGGCACCTTCAGGACGATGTCCCCCGAACCGCACTCCAGTTCCGTACTGTCCGGCGCGGCGGCGTACTTGAGCTCGACGTTGCCCGACCCGGCCTTGACGTAGGCCTTCTTGCCGGTCATGCCGGAGCCGTCGAGGTCGCCGGAGCCGAGGTCGGCCGTGAGCTGGCCGCTCAGCGCCCGCAACGTGATGTCGCCCGAGCCGCTGTCGAGGTCGACCGCCATCCCCTTGGGGATCTCGATCTTGTAGTCGACACTGCAGCTCCCCCAGTTGGACGGGCAGTCGTACGTCACGAAAAGCGCCTGGGCCTCGACCTTGTGCTGCGGCTTGGGCTTGTCGTCGTTCCGCCAGCGCAGCGTCTCGATGACGCGGACGGCGGGACCGTCGGTCTCGGTGATCACGACATCCCCGGCGTCGCTCTTGACCTGCAGCTTGGAGACCTTGTCCTTGACCTCGTAGGACACGGTGTCCTGGTTCGAGGAACCCCCGAGGCTCTCAAGCCCGCAACCCGTCAGCACCAGCGCGGCGGCCAGCAGCCCGCCCGCCACGGCAATCGTCTTCATGCCCCCGATCCTTTCGCGGGCATGACCCCCTCCGCATCGGGGATGCCCCGGAAGGCGCACCAGGGATACCCCAGCCTTTGACCCGGGAACCCTGGCCGGAGTAGCTTCACTTCCACAATCCAGAATCAGTTTTCCACTCTACGGAAAAGAGGGGGACATGGAGATCACCGGCCCGATGCTCGAACGGTTCGACGAGATCCTCACGCCGGAAGCGCTCGGCTTCGTGGCGGCTCTCCAGCGGGAGTTCGGCGCCAGGCGGCTGGAGCTGCTCGAAGCCCGCCAGACCCGCCAGGCGGAGCTGTCGGGCGGCGGGACGCTGGACTTCCTGCCGGAGACGAAGGCGGTCAGGGAGGGCGAGTGGCAGGTCGCGCCGCCGGCCCCCGGCCTGGAGGACCGCCGCGTCGAGATCACCGGGCCGGTCGACAGGAAGATGACCATCAACGCGCTCAACTCCGGCGCCGAGGTGTGGCTGGCCGACTTCGAGGACGCCAACTCCCCCCTGTGGGAGAACTGCGTGTCCGGGCAGCTCAACCTGCGCGAGGCGCTCGACCGGGCGATCGACTTCGAGACCGGCGGCAAGACGTACGCGCTGCGGCCCGACGACGAGCTGGCCACGATCGTGGTGCGCCCGCGCGGCTGGCACCTGGACGAGAAGCACGCCCAGGTGGACGGGCGGCCGGTGTCGGCGTCGCTGTTCGACTTCGGGCTCTACTTCTTCCACTGCGCGCGGCGGCAGCTCGACAAGGGCAAGGGGCCGTACTTCTACCTGCCGAAGATGGAGTCGCACCTGGAGGCGCGGCTCTGGAACGACGTGTTCACGCGGGCCCAGGAGCTCCTGGGCATCCCGTACGGCACTATCAGGGCCACCGTGCTCATCGAGACCTACCCGGCGGCGTTCGAGATGGAGGAGATCCTCCACGAGCTGCGCGACCACTCGTCCGGGCTCAACGCGGGCCGCTGGGACTACCTGTTCAGCGTGATCAAGAAGTTCCGCACGCGGGGGCGGGAGTTCCTGCTGCCCGAGCGGAACGCGGTGACCATGACGGCGCCGTTCATGCGGGCCTACACCGAGCTGCTGGTGCGCACGTGTCACAAGCGCGGCGCGCACGCCATCGGCGGGATGGCGGCGTTCATCCCGTCGCGGCGCGACGCCGAGGTGAACGCGGTGGCGCTGGAGAAGGTGCGGGCGGACAAGACGCGCGAGTCGGGCGACGGGTTCGACGGCTCCTGGGTGGCCCACCCCGACCTCGTGCCGGTGTGCCGCGAGGTGTTCGACGGCGTCCTGGGGGACCGGCCCAACCAGCTCGACCGGCTGCGCGAGGACGTCAGCGTCTCGGCCGCCGACCTGCTGTCGGTCTCCGAGACGCCCGGCCAGATCACCGAGACGGGCCTGCGCAACAACGTCGACGTGGCCCTGCGCTACCTGGCCGCCTGGATGGGCGGGCTGGGCGCGGTCGCGATCCACAACCTCATGGAGGACGCCGCGACGGCCGAGATCTCGCGTTCGCAGATCTGGCAGTGGATCCACAACGACATCACGCTGGCCGACACCGGCGAGCGGGTGACCAAGGAACTGGTCGAGCGGATCATCGCCGAGGAGCTGGACCGGGTCTCCGCCGAGCCTGGCTACGACGAGCGGCTGTTCGGGCAGGCGACGGCGCTGTTCAAGGAGGTGGCGCTGGACGACGACTTCGCCGAGTTCCTGACGCTGCCGGCGTACGCCCGAATGCCGTAGATGCGGGCGTGCATAAGCGGCCCCCCGAAAACCACCTGGATGGCCTCCGAAAACTGGCCATAAGGGGGGAAACAGTCGCACACTAGAGGTGACGGACCTGGAGAGTGACTGGTGCTCGACACGCTGACGGCGGCGTTGCGCTCGCTGCTGCCTCCCGACTCGGTGATCACCGACCCGGTACGCCTGCGCACCTACGAGTGCGACGGGCTGACCAGCCACCGGGCGACACCGGGCGTGGTCGTGCTGCCCGCGACGGCCGAGCAGGTCGCCGGGGTCGTCCGGAGGTGCAATGACTTCGGGGTGCCGTTCGTGGCCAGGGGGTCGGGCACGGGCCTGTCGGGCGGCGCGCTCCCCCGCGAGGACGGCGTGCTCATCGTCACCTCCAGGATGCGGCGGATCCTGGAGATCGACCTGCCCGACCGCCGGGCCGTGGTCGAGCCGGGCGTGACCAACCTGGCGATCACCGAGGCGGTCCGCGAGCAGGGCTACTACTACGCCCCCGACCCCTCCAGCCAGCAGGTCTGCTCGATCGGCGGCAACGTGGCCGAGAACTCCGGCGGCGCCCACTGCCTCAAGTACGGCTTCACCGTCAACCATGTCGAGGCGTGCGAGATCGTCACCCCCGACGGCGACCTGGTCGTCCTCGACCGCATGGACCCGGGCTACGACCTGCTCGGCGCGTTCGTCGGGTCGGAGGGCACGCTGGGGATCGCCACCAAGATCACCGTACGGCTGAGCCGGACGCCGGAGGCGGTGACCACCGTGCTGGCCGCGTTCGAGGACATCGAGCAGGGCGGCCGGGCGGTGTCGGCGATCATCGGGGCGGGCATCGTCCCGGCCGCGATCGAGATGATGGACGCGCTGGCCATCGAGGCCGCCGAGGCGGCGGTGGCCTGCTCCTACCCGGCGGGCGCGGGCGCGGTGCTGATCGTCGAGCTGGACGGGCCGCGGGAGTCGGTCGAGCGGCAGTTCGCCCAGCTCGCGGAGATCTGCTCGGGCGCGTTCGAGCTGCGCGTGGCGGCCGGTCCCGAGGAGCGCGCGGCCATCTGGAAGGGCCGCAAGTCGGCCTTCGCGGCGGTGGGCCGGATCAGCCCGGCCTACATCGTCCAGGACGGCGTCGTGCCGCGCACGTCGCTGCCCGGCGTGCTGGCGGCCATCGACCGGCTCTCGCGCGAGCACGGCATCAGGGTGGCCAACGTCTTCCACGCCGGCGACGGCAACCTGCACCCGCTCGTGCTGTTCGACGACGCCGAGCCGGGCGCGGGCGAGCGGGCCGAGGCGGTCTCGGGCGCGATCCTCGACCTGTGCGTCGAGCACGGCGGCTCGATCACCGGCGAGCACGGCGTCGGGGTGGACAAGGCCCGCTACATGCCGAAGATGTTCACCGCGGCCGACCTGGACACCATGCAGCTCGTCCGGTGCGCGTTCGACCCGGGCGGCCTGTCCAACCCGGGCAAGGTGTTCCCCACGCCGCGGCTGTGCGGCGAGGTGCCGGGCGTGCGCAAGGGCGCGCACCCGCTGGTCGAGTCGGGCAGGGCGGAGCAGTTCTGATGGCCGATCCGTTCTCGGGCACCGGCGTGACGGTCCGGGCGGCCGCTCCCGATGACCCGGTGCTCCGGTGGGGAGCCCGGTGGGTGGCGCTGCCTGAGACGGTCGAGGAGGTCGCCGCCGTGCTGCGCGCCTGCGCCGCGCGGGATCTGGCGGTGGTGCCCGTGGGCGGCGGCACGAAGCTGCACTGGGGGCCGCCGCCGGAGCGGTGCGACGTGCTGCTCGACCTGCGCCGCATGGACGAGGTCCTGGAGCACGCGGCGGGCGACCTCGTGGTGCGCGTCCAGGCCGGGGTGAGGATGGGGGCGCTGGCGGAGGTGCTCGCGGCGCGGGGGCAGGAGCTGGCGCTCGACGTGCCGTCCGCCCGCGAGGCGACCGTCGGGGGCACCCTCGCCGCCGGCCTGCCCGGCCCTCGCGCCTTCCGGTACGGCGCCGCCCGCGACCTGCTCATCGGCGTCACGGTGGTGCTGGCCGACGGCACGGTCGCCCGGTCGGGCGGCAAGGTGGTCAAGAACGTCGCGGGCTACGACCTCGGCAAGCTCTTCACCGGCTCGTACGGCACCCTCGGGGTGATCGCGGAGGCCACGTTCCGGCTGCATCCGCTGCCCGGCGAGCGGAGCTGGGTGGTCGCCGGGCTGCCCGCGGCCGACGTGCCGGCGATCGCGGCGGCGCTGGCGGCCTCGCAGGCCGAGCCGAGCGCGGTCGAGGTGGACCGTCCGGAGCCGGGCGGGCCGGTGACGCTGGCCGCGCTGGTGGAGGGCACGGCGGCCGGCGCGCGGGCCGAGGCGTTGCGCGACCTGGCCGGCGCCGGGGCGGTGACCGGCGAGCCGCCGTCCTGGTGGGGACGCGTCCCACGGGACGAAGTGCTGGTCGAGGTGCGTTTTCCACCCGCCGCGGCCGGGGTGGTGCTGCGGGCGGCGGCCGGGTGCGGCCTGTCGCTGCGCGGGTCGGTGGTCGCCGGGCGGGTGCTGCTGGAGCCGCCGGCCCCCGTCGCCGAGGACGTCCTGCCGGGCCTGGTGGCCGGGCTGCGGGAGCGGGTCGAGGCCGCGGGCGGCCGGGTGAACGTGCTGGCCGCGCCGTACGCCGGGATCGACAGGTGGGGGCGGGTGAGCGCGCTGCCGTTGATGCGGCGGGTCAAGGAACGGTTCGATCCGGGACGCAGGATGTCGCCCGGACGGCTGACGGGAGGCGTCTGACCATGGACCCGGAGCTGGCCCCGAAGATCGACGCGAAGATCGACGCGAAGATCGACCCGGTGCTGATCGGCGACTGCGTGCACTGCGGGTTCTGCCTGCCGACGTGCCCGACGTACGCGTTGTGGGGCGAGGAGATGGACTCGCCGCGCGGGCGCATCCACCTGATGAAGCAGCACGTCGAGGGCACCCCGGTCACGCCGGAGATGGCCGGGCACTTCGACGCCTGCCTGGGCTGCATGGCGTGCGTCACGGCGTGCCCGTCGGGCGTGCGCTACGACCGGCTGATCGAGCAGACGCGGGCGGAGGTCGAGCGCACCCACGTGCGGGAGCCCCGGGAGCGGGCCGTGCGGGAGATCGTGTTCAGCCTGTTCCCCTACCCGCGCCGGCTGCGGCTGCTGCGGCCGACGATGTGGCTGGCCGGGCGGATGGCGCCGTTCCTCACGCGCGTCCACCCGAGCCTGGGGGCCATGGCCGCGCTCGCGCCGCGCGTGGAGCACCGGCAGCGCCTGCCGCGCCTGGTCAGGGCCAGGGGCAGGCGCAGGGCGGTGGTGGGGATGCTCACCGGGTGCGTGCAGGGCGAGTTCTTCCCGCAGGTGAACGCGGCCACCGCGCGGGTGCTGGCGCTGGAGGGCTGCGACGTGCTCGTCCCGGCCGGGCAGGGCTGCTGCGGGGCGCTCAGCGTGCACGCCGGGCGCACCGGGCAGGCCCGGCGGCTGGCGCGCCGGACGATCAGCGCGTTCAGGAGGGCGGGGGTGGACACGGTCGTGGTGAACGCGGCCGGCTGCGGCTCGACCATGAAGGAGTACGGCGAGCTGTTCGGCGCCGACCCCGGGTTCCGGGTGACGGACCTGTCGGAGTTCCTGGCCGAGCTGGGCCCGGTGGCCAGGCGGCATCCGCTGCCGCTCACGGTCGCCTACCACGACGCCTGTCACCTGGCCCACGCGCAAGGCGTCCGCGCGCAGCCGCGCGAGCTGCTGCGCGGCATCCCCGGGCTTGAGCTGCGGGAGATCCCCGAGTCGGCGATCTGCTGCGGGTCGGCGGGGACGTACAACATCCTGCAACCCCAGGCGGCCCGCGACCTCGGCGACCGCAAGGCCGGGGCGGTCGGCTCGACCGGGGCCGAGCTGCTGGTCTCGGCCAATCCGGGGTGCACGATGCAGATCGCCTCGGCGATGCGCCGGGCCGGGAAGGAGATCAGGGTGGCCCACACCGCCGAGGTGCTGGACGCGTCCCTGCGCGGGGTGTCGCTGTGAGCGTGCAGTCGGTCGAGCGGGCGCTCGACGTGCTGGAGGCGCTGGCCGGGCACGGCGGCGAGGCCGGGCTGTCGGAGATCGCGGCCACGACGGGCCTGCCGTACGGGACCATCCACCGGCTGCTCCAGACGCTGCTCGCCCGCGGATACGTGCGCCAGGAGTCCGACCGCCGGTACGCGCTCGGCGGCGGGCTGGTCCGCCTGGGCGGCATCGCCGAGAGCATGGTGGGCGTATGGGCGCAGCCGTACCTGGCGCGGATGGTGGAGCTGTCCGGCGAGACCGCGAACCTGGCCGTGCTCGAAGGCGACTTCGTGGTCTACGTGGCGCAGGTGCCCTCGCCGCGCAGGCTGCGCATGTTCGCCGAGGTCGGCCGGCGGGTGCTGCCGCACAGCACGGCCGTGGGCAAGGCGCTGCTGGCCGGGCGGGGGGCCGCCGAGGCGATGGCGGTGTTCGAGCGTACGGGCATGCCGCGGCGCACCCCGAACACGATCACGGACGCGGCCGGCATGCTGGCCGAGCTCGACCGGGTCAAGGAGCGCGGCTACGCGACGGACCTGGGCGAGGAGGAGCTCGGGGTGCACTGCCTGGCGGTGCCCGTCCGGGACGGCGACCGGGTGGTGGCCGCGATGTCGGTGTCGGGGCCGGCCGAGCGCATCGACGCCCTCGACCGCGACGAGCTGGCCGAGGGCATGCGGAAGATCGCCCTCGACTTCGGCCGCGAACTCGCCCCCGCCTCCTCGAAGTAGCCGCAGCGGCGGGGCTCCGCCGGTTATTCTGTTGCGCTGTGAGCAACAGCACGACGGTTCAGTCCGTCGACCGGGCCATCGCGATCCTGGAGATCCTGGCCCGCGAGGGCGCCACCCGGGTGACGGACCTCGCGGTCGAGCTCGACGTGCACAAGTCCACCGCGTTCCGGCTGCTGGCCGCCCTGGAGCAGGGCGGGCTCGTGGAGCAGAGCGGCGACCGGGGGCGCTACCGGCTCGGGTTCGGCGTCGTACGGCTGGCCGGCGCGGCCACGGCCCAGCTCGACCTGTCCAGGGAGAGCCGCGAGGTGTGCCTGCGCCTGGCCGAGGCGGTCGGCGAGACCGTCAACATCGCGGTCCCCCAGGACGGCGACACGGTCAACATCAGCCAGGTGCGCGGCCCTGCGGCGATCAGCGGCCACAACTGGGTCGGCCAGCGCACCCCGTCGCACGCCACCTCCAGCGGCAAGGTGCTGCTCGCCTTCGGCGCCCTGCGCCTGGCCGGCGAGCTGGAGCGCTACACGCCGCGCACCGTCACCTCCCCCGCCGGCCTGGGCCTGGAGGAGATCAGGGAGCGCGGCTGGGCGGCCACGGTGGAGGAGCTGGAGGTCGGCCTGAACGCCGTGGCGGCCCCGATCAGGGGGGCCGACGGCTCGGTGGTGGCCGCCGTCAGCGCGTCGGGCCCGTCCTACCGGCTCACGCCCGAGCGGCTGCCCGAGTTCGGCGAGCTGCTCGCCGAGGGCGCGAGGGAGATAAGCCAGCGCATCGGCTATTACCGTTGAGAGCATGTGCAGAAGCATCAAGACCCTCCGACCGCCGTACGCCGAGAGCGTGACCGAGGAGGACGTGCGGGCCGCCGCCCTTCAGTACGTCAGGAAGATCTCCGGATTCCGCGCCCCCGCCGCCCACAACGCCGAGGCGTTCGACCGGGCGGTGGAGGCCATCACCAGGGCGTCCGAGGAACTGCTGGGAGCGCTGGAAGTGCGCGGAGGGCACTGAAGGGCCCGCGCCGGGGAAGCGGTCAGCGGGTGGCGGGGCCTTCCGGCGTGCAGAAGATCTTGAGTTCGACCTCCTTGCCGTCCTCCGGCTCGAACTCCACCTTCGCCTCCTGGGCCGGGCCGGGCTCGACGCCGTCCACCGAGTAGCCCTGGGCGGGGCTCCAGGAGCGCAGGGTGACCAGGCCGCCGGAGCAGGAGGCGATCACCGTGCCGGCCTCGGTGCGCATGAGCCGGTCCTGGGCGCGGGCGGACGTCCGGGGCATGGGCGTGACGGCGCGCGCGGTGGCCGTGGAGAGGGCGGCGCGCACCTCCGGCCCGCTGAGCACCCGGCTGGAGGTGCCGGTCACCTCGGTTCCGAGCAGGCCGAGCACGGCCACGGCCGTCCCGGTCGCGGCGGCCGCGGTGACGGCCCAGGCCAGCACGAGACGCTTCACGCTCTCACCCTCCCCCATGTACGGCTAAGCGCAGGTTAAGGCGACACTAAGGATGCTCGGGGCATCGTCAGGGACCGTCTACGGTTTGGGTATATGGCTGACATCCTGCTCATCGAAGACGACGTGACCATCCGCACGTCGTTGAGCCGGGGCCTGCGCGATCTCGGCCACGCGGTCTCCTCCTCCCCGACCGCGCTGGAGGGGTTGCGGCTGGCCGTGCAGGACCGTCCCGACCTGATCGTGCTCGACCTGGGCCTGCCCGACCTCGACGGCGTCGAGCTGCTGCGCATGTTGCGGGCGGTGAGCCGGGTGCCGGTGATCGTGGCGACCGCCCGCGACGGCGACGCCGAGATGGTGCCCGTCCTCGACGCGGGGGCCGACGACTACGTGGTCAAGCCGTACAGCGCCCGGCAGCTCGACGCCCGGGTGCGGGCGGTGCTGCGGCGCGCGGGCGAGGCCGTGCCGGAACCGCTGGCCGTGGGCGGCCTGCGCGTCGATCCCCGGGCTCGTACGGCCACGCTCGACGGCGTGTCGCTCGACCTCACGCCGCGCGAGTTCGACGTGCTGCACTTCCTGGCGGCGCGGCCCGGCGAGGTGGTCACCAAGCGCGAGCTGCTGACGGAGGTGTGGCGGCTCCCGTACGGCGGCGCCGACAAGACCGTGGACGTGCACCTGTCGTGGCTGCGCAGGAAGCTGGGCGAGACCGCGGCGGAACCCCGCTACCTGCACACCGTCAGAGGTGTCGGGGTCAAGCTGGTCGAGCCGTCGTGAGGCGCTGGCTGGCGCTGCTGGTGGCGGCGACGACGTCGCTCGTGCTGATCGCGCTGCTGGTGCCGATGGCGCTGCTGATCGGGACGGTGGCCGAGAACGGCGCGATGAGCCGGGCCACCGCCGCCGCCGAGTCCGTCGCGGTCGCGGTCGGCACGCCCGACCTGCCGCTGGCCGTCGAGCAGGTGCCCCGGCGGGTGACGGTGTTCCTGCCCGGCGGGAAGACGATGGGCGCGCCCGCCGCCCGCTCCGACGCCGTACGGCTGGCCGCGACCGGCCGGAGCGTGACCGCCGTCGCCCCCGGCGGCCGGGAGGTGCTGGTGTCGGCGCAGTCGACCGGCGGCACGGCCGTGATCAGGGTGTTCGTGCCGGACGACGAGCTGACGCACGGCGTGCGGGCCGCCTGGCTGGCGCTGCTGGTGCTCGGGCTGGGGCTCGTGGTGCTCGGCATCGTGCTGGCCGACCGGCTGGCCCTGGCCGTGACCAGGCCCGTGGTCGGGCTGGCGCGGGTGTCGCACCGGCTGGCCGGCGGCGACCTGAGCGCGCGGGCCGAGCCGGGCGGGCCGCCCGAGGTGCGGTCGGTGGCGCTGGCGCTCAACCATCTGGCCGGGCGCATCGGCGACCTGCTGGCCGCCGAACGCGAGTCGGTCGCCGACCTGTCCCACCGGCTGCGCACGCCGCTGACCGGCCTGCGGCTGGAGGCGGAGTCGCTGCGCGACCCGGAGGAGGCCGCCCGCGTGCAGACCAGGGTGGACGCGCTGGAACGGGCGGTCAGCGCGGTCATCACCGAGGCGCGGCGGCGCTCGGCCGGGCGCGGCCCCTGCGACGCGGCCGAGGTGGTCCGGGAGCGGGTGCGCTTCTGGTCGGTGCTGGCCGAGGACCAGGGGCGGCCGGTGTCGGTCTCGCTGCCCGAGGCTCCCGCGCCGGTCGCCGTCGGCGGCGAGGAGCTGGCCGCGTGCGTGGACGCGCTGCTCGGCAACGTGTTCGCGCACACCCCGGAGGGGACCGCCATGGCCGTACGGCTGTCGTCCCGGCCCGGCGGGGCGCTGCTGATCGTGGAGGACTCGGGGCCGGGGTTCGACCCGGAGTTGCTGGAGCGGGGGAACAGCGGGGGCGGCTCGACCGGGCTCGGGCTGGACATCGCCCGGCGTACCGCCGAGTCCTGCGGCGGCACGCTGGCCGTCTCCACACCGGAGGGCGGCGGGGCCCGCGTGGAGCTGACGCTGACCGCCCCCTGACGCGGGTCAGCAGTCCTTGAGTATGCCTTCCATGGCGCTCTTCTCGCCGTCGGTGATCCAGACGTCGTACTTGCTCTTCACGTCGATCTGGCGGGCGATGTAGGCGCACCGGTACGCCTTGCGCGGCGGCAGCCAGGTGGCCGCGTCGGAGTCGCTCTTCTGGTTGTTCAGCGGGCCGTCCACCGCCAGCAGGTTCAGCGGGTCGTTGGCGAACTCCTTACGCTTGGTGGGCGACCACTGCTGGGCGCCCTTCTGCCAGGCGTCCGACAGCGGCACCAGGTGGTCGATCTGGACGGCCGTGCTGGTGTCCTGGCCGCGCTTGAACTTGATGGTCTTGCCGCTGTAGGGGTCGTCCAGCGTGCCGGTGAGCACGATGCAGTCGTGGGTGCCCGACTTGAACGTCTCGTCCTTCATGTCGCGCTTGAGGATGTCGTTGCGGGTGTCGCAGCCGTTGTGGTCGACGTCGGCCCAGGCGGGGCCGAACGCGTCCCGGTCGAAGCCGGTGCGCGGGGCGCGGCCCTTGACCTTGAGCTTGTCCAGCTTCTTGCGGGCGTCCGAGACGGACGCCGAGTCCGGCTTGGCCGGGTCCGGGCCGCCGCCCGACTGCGCCGCCAGGCCGCCGCAGCCGGTCAGCATGGTCACTGCGGCCAGACCGGCCGTGAACGCCCGTACGCGCACGTCATCTCCCAGACTTCGGTTTTCGTAAAGTCTAGGTATAGCAAGTACCCCTAAATGGTCTTATAACGCCAAAATGGCGTCCAAGAGCCACTCTGCCAGGTACGACGTGAACGACGACCTGACGTGGATCCGGTACACGCCGGACGTCCGCCGTTCCAGGATCACCGAGGTCTTCCCCAGGAACGTCTGGGCGTGCCCGGGGAACACGTCCGGATGCAGGTCCACGGGACAGCCGGTGATCAGGACGTCGTCCGCCGCCGGCCCGGACAGCTCCAGGATCGTGCGCTGCCCGGAGACGTCCACCCAGCCGGGACCGGGCACGGCGTCCCCGGCGACCAGCCACCAGGACGGGCCGAGCCGCAGCCCCACGCCGGGATCGGCGCCCCGGACCTCCCACATCGGCTCGAACGGCAGCTCGCGCAGCCGCGCCGACGGCCCGCTCGCCGCCGCGAACCGCCCGGCGAACGCCGCCGCCGGGCTCTCCCGCGCCGGGAGGCCCCCGAGGACCGCGGGCGCGTCCTCCTCCAGGGGGTCGCCGTCGCGGCGGGCGTTGTCCGGGTCGTACAGGACCGGCTCGACGACCGTCACGCCGTGCGCCGCCGTCCCCGACACCGCCGTGAGCCGGTCCCCCGGCACGACGTCCCTGACCATGGCCAGCGCGAACGTCCGGCCGAGCGCCGCACTGGCGTAGCCGGAGGTCACGTGGCCCAGCATGGGCGCGCCCGGCCCGCCCCTGACGAGCTGGGCCCCCTCCTCGATCGGCGTCGCGGGGTCGTCGGCCAGCAGCCCGACCAGGCGCTTGCGGCCGTCCCGCGCGGTGTCGGGGCGGGCGTGCGAGCGTCTGCCCACGAAGTCGGGCTTGCGCGGGGAGACGATCCACGACATGCCGAGGTCGTGCGGCGTGACCGTGCCGTCGGTCTCCTGGCCGACGATGGCGAACCCCTTCTCGGCCCGCAGCACGTGCATCGCCTC
The DNA here is from genome assembly GCF_044455665.1 of Nonomuraea sp. NPDC051191. Classification (NCBI taxonomy): domain Bacteria; kingdom Bacillati; phylum Actinomycetota; class Actinomycetes; order Streptosporangiales; family Streptosporangiaceae; genus Nonomuraea; species Nonomuraea sp. NPDC051191. The sequence continues at coordinate 263,896 of NZ_JBITEZ010000016.1, forward strand.
GGTCCCGTACGGCACCGCGCCCAGCCCCAGCACCGCCTCCCACAACGCCCTGCCGTACGGCCAGGGCACGTTGACCTCGTAGGCCAGCTCGCCGGAGAAGCTGATCCTGAACACCCGGCCGGGCACGCCGAGCACGTCCGTCTCCGCGTACCGCATGAAGGGCAGGCCGAGTGCGCCGGGCGCGACGGCGGCGATCACCCGCCGCGCCTTGGGTCCGGCCACGACCACCGTCGCCCAGTGGTCGGTCACCGAGGTGAGGGAGACGTCGAGCCGCGGCCACTCGGTCTGCCGCCACTCCTCCAGCCAGTCGAGCACCGCGGCCGCGTTGCCGGTGGTCGTGGTCATGAGGTAGTGGTCGTCGGCCAGCCTGGTGGTGGTGCCGTCGTCGAACACCATGCCGTCGGCCCGGCACATGAGCCCGTACCGGCAGGCGCCGACGGCGAGCGTGGAGTACATGTTGGTGTAGATCCGGTCCAGGAACACGCCCGCGTCCGCGCCCCGGACGTCGATCTTGCCCAGGGTGGAGGCGTCCATGGCGGCGACGGAGGTGCGGGCGGCCCGGCACTCGCGCTGCACGGCCGCCTCCATCGGCTCGCCGTCCAGCGGGAAGTAGCGGGGGCGCTTCCACTGGCCGACGTCCTCGAACACCGCTCCCGCCGCGACGTGCGAGGCGTGCATGGCGGTGGTCCTGACCGGGTCGGAGAGCGCGCCCCGGTCCCGTCCGGCCAGCGTCGCGAACGACACCGGCGTGTACGGCGGCCGGAACGTGGTCGTGCCCACCTGCCCGGGCGTGGTCCCGAGCAGGGCCGACATCACGCCCACGACGACCGCGCCCGACGTCTTGCCCTGGTCGGCGCCGGTGCCCGCGGTGGTGTACCGCTTGACGTGCTCGACCGAGCGCATCCCGGTCCCGGTCGCCCTGGCCAGGTCGGCCACGGTCACGTCGCGGTGCAGGTCGGCGAAGGCGGGCTCGTCGCCGTCCCCGTCGACCAGCCACAACGCCGCCGGTGGCCGCGGGGGCCGCTCGTCGCACTCCGGCACGCGCAGCTCGCGGGCGGCGGATCCGGCGGCCTCCCGTCCGGCGGCGTGGCCGTCGGCGATGGCCTCGCGGGTGCCGTACAGGCCGCGGCAGGCGCCCGCGGAGCGTTCGGCCTGGGCCGAGACGTGCGGGACGAACGCCTGCGACGCCTCGTCGAAGCGCACCCGTCCCTGCGACTGGCTGAACAGGTGCACGACGGGGTTCCAGCCGCCCGCCACGGCCAGCAGGTCGGCCTCGATGTGCCGCTCCCCCACCCGCACGCCGGTCAGCACGCCGTCCGGCCCGGCCGTGGTGCCGGTCACCACCTGCCCGGCCAGGGCGTCGGCGGTGAGCCCTTCGGGGCGCGGGTCGACGATCGCGGCGATCTCCACACCGGCCGCGCGCAGGTCCCCGGCGGCCTCGTAGCCGGAGTCGGCGCAGGCGAACACGACCGCGCGGCGGCCGGGGAGCACGCCGTACCGGTTGACGTAGGCGCGGGCGGCCGAGGCCAGCATGACGCCGGGCCGGTCGTTGCCGGGGAAGGCGAGCGAGCGTTCGTGCGCGCCGGTCGCCAGGACCACCCGGCGGGCCCTGATGTGCCACAGCCGCTCGCCGCGCGCCCGCCGTTCCACCGCCACCACGTAGCCGTGGTCGTGGTAGCCGACGGCCGTGGTCCTGGTGAGCACCCGCACGCCGGACAGATCCAGCGAGTCCACCCAGTCCAGCGCGGGTGCGCCGTCCAGCAGCACCCGGCTGTTCAGCAGGTCGCCGCCGAGGCGGGGCTGGTCGTCGAGCAGGATCACCCGGGCCCCGCGCGCCGCGGCGGCCGCGGCGAGCCCGGCCGGGCCGCCGCCGACCACCAGCACGTCGCAGTGCAGGTAGCCCTTGTCGCAGCGGCGGTCGTCGGCCGCGCCGAGGTCCACCCGGCCCTTGCCGCTCAGGCTCCACGCCTCCAGACCGTCGTACAGCTCCACGGTCGTGGCCGCCAGCATCGGGTCGGCGCCGACGCGGACCAGGGCGTTCGGCTCCTCGGGGCCGGCCGAGAAGACGCCGCGCGGGCGGCCGGACTCCACGCCCCGGCCCACCACGCGCACCCCGTTGCGCAGCAGCGCGGCGGCCAGCGTGTCGCCCGGTTCCCCCTGGAGGGGACGGCCGTCGAAGGTGAACCTCATGGCGCCTTCCTGATCTCGTGCGTGACCGTGTGCCGTTCGACGGTGAACCAGGTCCGGCAGCCGTGGGTGTGGAACCAGCGTTCGCGGAACCAGCCCTTGGGGTTGTCGCGCAGGAAGACGTAGGCGGCCCACTCCTGGTCGGACAGCTCGGCGGGGGCCTGCGGATACGGAACCCCGGCCTGGCCGCCGTAGTGGAACTCGTTCTCGTCGCGGGGGCCGCAGTGGGGGCAGTCGAGGAGCAGCATCAGTGGGCCACCGCCGCCGCGCCGTGCTCGTCGATGAGCGCGCCCGTGGTGAACCGCTCCAGCGCGAACGGCTCGGCCAGCGGGTGCGGCCGGCCGTTGGCGATCGTGTCGGCGTACACCCAGCCGGAGCCGGGGGTCGCCTTGAAGCCGCCGGTGCCCCAGCCGGCGTTGACGTAGAGGCCGTCCACGGGGGTGGCGCCGATGATCGGGGACGCGTCCGGCGAGACGTCGACGATCCCGGCCCACGTCCGCAGCACGCGGACCCGGCTGAAGAGCGGGAACAGCTCCAGGGCCGCCGCCATCTGCGCCTCGATCACGTGGAACCCGCCGCGCTGCCCGTAGGAGTTGTACGCGTCGATGCCCGCCCCCATGACCAGCTCGCCCTTGTGCGCCTGGCTGACGTACACGTGGACGGCGTTGGACATGACCACGCAGTCGAGCACCGGTTCCAGCAGTTCCGACACCAGCGCCTGGAGCGGGTGCGACTGCAGCGGCAGCCGGAGGCCGGCCCGCTCGGCCAGGACCGAGGTGTGTCCGGCCGAGGCGAGTGCGACCTTGCCGGCCGCGATGGGCCCGCGCGAGGTCCGCACGCCGGTCACCCGGTTCCCGGTGATCTCGAACCCGGTGACCTCGCACCCCTGGATCAGGTCGACGCCGTACGCATCCGCCTTGCGGGCCAGCGCCCACGCGACGTGGTCGTGCTTGGCGATGCCGCCGCGCCGCTGCAACGTGGCCCCCAGAACGGGGTAGCGCGCCCGGTCGGACACGTTGACGATCGGGCAGAACTTCCTGACCTCGTCGGCGTCCAGCCATTCGGCGTCCACGCCGTTGAGCCGGTTGGCGTTGACCCGCCGCCTGCCCTCGCGCACGTCGCCCAGGTTGTGCGCCAGGTTGAGCACGCCGCGCTGACTGAACTGCAGGTCGTAGTCCAGGTCCTCGCTCAGGCCCTCCCACAGCTTCAGGGAGTGCTCGTAGATGGCGGCGCTCTCGTCCCACAGGTAGTTGGAGCGGATGATGGTGGTGTTGCGCGCCATGTTCCCGCCGGCCAGCCAGCCCTTCTCCAGGACGGCGACGTTCGTCAGGCCGTGGTTCCTGGCCAGGTAGTAGGCGGTGGCCAGGCCGTGCCCGCCGCCGCCCACGACGACCACGTCGTAGGAGGGCCTCGGATCGGGGTTGCGCCAGAGGAAGCCGGGGTGGGTCAACGTCTGATCTTCTCCATCTGGGGGTCGAACAGCGGCTCGGCGGCGACCTCCGCGGGCACGCGGCGGCCGAAGTAGGAGATGTCCACCCGCGTCCCGGGTCCGGCCAGCTCGGAGGGCAACCAGGCGTAGGCGATGGGACGGCCGACGGTGTGCCCGTACGCGGCGCTGGTGACGTACCCGACGACGCGGCCGGCGTGCGAGACCGGTTCCTTGCCCATGACGACCTCCGCGCTGAGCAGCGGCACGAGCCTGCGGGACGGCTCGGCGGAGAGCGCGTCGCGGCCGAGGAAGTCCTTGTCCGCCTTGACCGCGAACCCCAGCCCGGCCTCGTACGGGTCGTGCTCGGTGGTCATGTCCACGCCCCAGAGCCGGTACCCCTTCTCCAGCCGGAGGCTGTTGAACGCGGCCCGCCCGCCCGCGACCGGCATCCCGGTGGCCATGAGCGTGTCCCACAGCTTGAGGCCCATGTCGGCGCCGGTGTAGAGCTCCCAGCCCAGCTCGCCCACGTACGAGACGCGCATCGCCAGCACCGGCACCTGCCCGACGTACCCGGACCGGCAGGTGAAGTAGCGGAAGTTCTCGTTGGACAGGTCCATGTCGGTGAGCCCCTGCACCAGCTCCCTGGCCTGCGGCCCCCACACGCCGACGCAGCAGGTGCCGGACGTGATGTCCCTGATGTGCACGCCGCGGGGGGCGTGCCGGGTCAGCCAGTCGAGGTCGAGGTTGCCGTTCGCGCCGAGCTGGAACCTGTCCTCCTCCAGCCGCGCCGCCGTGAGGTCGGAGCGGATGCCGCCGCCGGCGTCCAGGAGCAGGGTGTAGGTGACCGTCCCGGGCCGTTTGTCGACGTTGTTCGTGGTCATGTGCTGGAGGAACGCCGCCGCGCCAGGGCCGCTGACCTCGATGCGCTTGAGCGAGGTCATGTCGTGGAGCGCGACCCGCTCGCGGGTGGCCCACGCCTCGGCGGCGGCGACGGGCGACCAGTAGCGGCCGGCCCACGCGTCCCGCCGGTCGGCGCCGATCCGAGGCTCTTCGAGGCCGGCGAGCAGCGGCTCGTTCGCCTCGAACCAGTGCGGCCGCTCCCACCCGGCCGACTCCAGGAAGAACGCGCCCAGTTCCACCTGGCGGGGGTGGAACGGGCTGGTCCGCATCGGGCGCGGCGACTCCATGGGCTGCAGCGGGTGGATGACGTCGTAGACCTCGACGAAGTTCTGCCTGCCGCGCTCCTCGACGTAGGCGGGCGACAGTTGCGCCTGCTCGAACCTGGCGAGCTCGCACTCGTGCACGTCCACCTGCGACCGGCCGGTCACCAGCAGCTCGGCCACCGCCCTGGCCACCCCGGCCGAGTGTGTCACCCAGACGGCCTCGGCCAGCCAGAACCCGTCCAGGTGCGGCGCCTCACCGATCAGCGGGAAGCCGTCGGCGGTGAAGGAGAAGACGCCGTTGATGCCGTCCTCGTACTTGGACTCGGCGAGCGCGGGCAGCAGTTCGGCCGCGTCGCGCCAGGCGGGGTCGAAGTCCTCCTCGGTGAACGACTGGACCGAGGGCATGGTGGTGCCCTTCGGGCCGATCTCGTGCTGGGCGACCGGCATCGGGCGGTGGGCGTAGGAGCCGATGCCGATGCGGTCGCCGTGCTGCCGGGCGTACAGGTCCCGGTCCTGGTGGCGGAGGATGGGGCCCTCGGGCTGCGGGGGCAGCGGGCCGGACTTCGCGTACTGGTGGGCCAGCGGCAGCAGCGGCACGGTCAGCCCGGCCAGCTCGCCGATCGAGGGGCCCCAGAAACCGGCCGCGCACACGATCACGTCGGCCGGGATCGTCCGGTACTCCCCCTCGACCGCGCAGGACACGCCGGTGACCCGGCCGCCCTTCTGCTCGACGCCGATCACGGTGTGCCCGCCGAGGAACCGGGCGCCGCGTCCGGTGGCCCGCGCCGCCTGCGTCTCGCCGCACGCCACGGCGGCGGCCAGGCCGTCGCTGGGCATGTGCAGGCCGCCCAGCACCCGGCTCCGGTCCAGCATCGGCCACAGCCGGGCGCACTCCTCGGCGTCCAGCAGGCGGCCCTCGACGCCCCACGATTGCGCCCAGCCGAGCTTGCGGTGCAGGTCGGTCCAGCGCTCGGGGGTGGTGGCCACCTCCAGCCCGCCGACCTGCCGGAAGCAGTGCTCACCGAGCGCGGTGTACTTGCGCACGGTGTAGGCGGCGAACTCGGTCATGGTCTTCGACGGGTTCGTCTGGAAGACCAGGCCGGGGGCGTGCGAGCTGGAGCCGCCCGCGGCGAAGAGCGGGCCCTGCTCCACCACGGTGACGTCGGTCCAGCCGCGTTCGGTGAGCTCGTCGGCCACCGCGCATCCCACGATCCCCGCCCCGATGATCACTACGCGCGGCCGACCCATCACGCCTCCGGTTGTTCCTTATTACGCAACACGCACCGGACTACGCAACGAACATAAAGCCCCGAATCCTCGGGGACAAGAGCTAGCCGAGCGGCGAGGTGTCCCGCCCCAGGTACGTCACCGCTCCCGCGTCGGCCACCGCCAGCTCGGCGAACCCGAGCCGGTCGTAGAACGCCCGCGCCGGCGCGTTGGTGCTGACCATCCCCAGGTGCAGCCGCGCGACCCCGGCGGCACGCAGGCCGTCGACCAGGGCGCTCATGAGCCGGCGTCCCCAGCCCTTGCCCTGCCAGTCGGGCAGCAGGTCGATGTGCAGGTGGGCGGGGTGACCGGCCAGCTCGGGCACCAGCATGCGCTCGGGCCGGTGGTGCAGGGCGAGCATCACGTCGTCGGCCGTGACCGGCGGATCTGCGGGAAGGGGGCAACGTCCGGCGGACCTCGGGATCCACTCCTCGCGGTAGCGGCGGACGAACGTCGCGGTGTCCGCGGTGCCCACGACGTAGCCGACGGCCTGGCCCGTGCCGTCGTCCAGGACGTGGGCGTGCTCGGGCTCCAGGGTCACGTAGGGGACGGCGAAGATGTCGCCCATGAGCAGGTCGGAGGCGTAGTGGCCGCGGGCGTCGCCACCGGCGTCGGCGGTACGCACGCAGATGTCGTAGACGGCGGCCAGATCGGCGGAACGATACGGACGTACGAAGGGGGCGGTCATTCCCGACAACGTACTAGAAGGACCCTCTACGTGATCAGGATGCCGCCGTCGACCGGCAGCGTCACGCCGGTGACGTACGAGGAGGCGTCGCCGGCCAGGAAGACCGCCGCCGCCACCAGCTCAGCCGGATCTCCGGCCCGCTTCATCGGCACCCGCAGCTCCAGCATGCGCTCCAGGTAGCCGGGGGGATACTGCTCGGTCATCTCCGAGGCGAAGAACCCCGGCTCCAGGCAGTTGACCCGGATGCCGCGCCGGGCCGTCCACTGCTGGGCCAGGTCGCGGGTGAGCCCGGCGACGGCCGCCTTCGACGCGCTGTAGGCGGCCTGTGGCAGCCCGGCGGTGGTCGCGCCGAGGATGCTGCCGACGTTGACGATCGACGACCCTGGCCGCATCACCCGCGCGCACGCCTGCGCCATCCAGTACGTGCCGTGCAGGTTGATCTCCACCACCCGGCGGAACTCCTCGGGCCGCTCGCGCAGCGCGGGGACGGCGGTGCCGACCCCCGCGTTGTTGATCAGCACGTCGACCGCCCCGAACTCGGCGACGGCCGCGGCGACCAGCGCGTCGCACTCCTCCGGGACCGCCACGTCGGTCTGGAGGGCCAGGCAACGGCGCCCGGTCTCCTCGACCAGACGCCGGGTCTCCTCCAGCCGTTCCCTGCGCCGGGCGCCGATCACGACGTCGGCGCCCGCCTCGGCCAGCCCGCGGGCGAAGGCCACGCCCAGCCCCGACGACGCGCCCGTGACGATGGCGACCTTGCCGTCGAGGCTGAAGCGCTCAAGCACGTCAGAGCCCGTATTCCTTGACGATGCGCTCGTGCCGCTCGATCTCGACGTCGATCTCGCGGGCCAGGTCGAGCCAGGCCAGCGGGTGCACCCAGCGCTCGGTGGCGTCGTCGAGCAGGGCGTCGACCTCGGAGGCCGACACGTCCGGCGGCACCGCGACCCAGCCGAACACGCCCGGCAGCGGCTCGCCGCTGGTCGGGTGGGTGACGGTGTAGTTCTCGTCGCTGTAGACCCACATCGGCCAGCCGCGCTCGGCCATGACCTCGGTGAACTCCGCCCAGTCCTCCTCGCTCGGCGCGGCGCCGTCGAAGAAGTAGCTGGTGTAGCCGCCGGGCCGCAGGATGCGCACGGCCGCGAACGGCGGCACGAAGTTCTGCTGCTCCTGCGGGTCCTCGGGGACGGGCTCCAGCAGCTGCGGGTCGAACACGACCAGGTCGCCCGCGTTGTAGTCCATGCCGCGCGGCTGCGGCAGCGCCAGCCGGGCGGTGGCCGGGCCGGTGCGGATGGACAACACCTGGCGCTGGCCGCCGTCGGGCGCCGGGAGGATGAGCCGGATCAGGCCCATCTCCTCCTCGATCGGGCCCTCCTTGGACTTGATCGGCATGCCGATCTTGGCCGCGCCCTTGCGCACGGTGTCCCAGTCCTCCGCCGAGGTGGCCATGACGATCATGCGCCAGATGTCCTCGTCGGTCAGCTCGTCGAGCACCTCCAGCAGCACGCCGGCGGCCCTGTCGTTGTGGTCGAGCTGCTGGGCGGCGCCGGACAGCAGGCGCCTGGCCTCGATGCCGGCCCCGGCCGCGACCGCGTGCTCGGCGGCGTCGAGCGTCTCCGGCCAGCGCTCGCGGGCGCTGTGCAGGCGGGCCAGCGCGAGGTGCTGGGCGGCGTGCGGCAGCAGCGCGGCCAGCTGCTCCAGCCGCTCGTCCTGGCGGGCCTCGATGAGCAGGGTGGTCAGGTAGGCCACGTCGTCGGGGTCGGCGGAGGCGGTGTCGCCCGAGTCGACCAGCAGCTTCCAGTAGATGTCGGCGCCCGCCGAGGGGAAGCCGAGGAAGCCGAGCGTGGTGGTGTGGCGGCGGGTGGCCTCCAGGTCGGAGCCGGACAGCGGCGCGAGCCAGCCCACCCACTTCTCGGGGTCGGCGTTGAAGCCGTCGGCGGCGTCGAACAGCCCGACCCGCTCCGACAGGGGGCCGGGGGCCTCCGGCTCGGAGGTGGCGTCGGCGGCGCCGCGCAGCGCGGCGACGCGCTCGCCCAGGCCGCTCGTCTCGCGCAGCTCGGCCGCGCCGGACTCGGCCAGGTCGGCGAGCAGCCGGGCCTGCCACACGCCCTTCCTGGCGACAGCCAGGTCGCCCGCGACCAGCGCGAGCTCGACGCGGGCGCGGTAGCCGCCCATCATGCCGAAGTAGTCGATCCACTGGCGCAGCACCCGGCCGAGCTGCCAGGTGTTGGTGATCTGGGAGGACCCGGCCAGCTTGGCGACCGCGCGCGACCACTCGACGAAGACGCGCGGGTGCTCGCCGACCACGTCGAGGTCGGGCAGCGCGTCGACGGCCTCGGCCGTGCGGCCGAGCTCGGCCAGGATGAGCGCGCGGCGCACGCCCTCGCGGTGGGCCTTGGCGGGCGGGTCGTCGGGGGCGAGGTCGGCGGCGGCCTGCAGGGCGGCCAGCGCGTCGTCGGCCCGGCCGGCGGCCAGCAGCGCGCGGGCGCCCTCGGCGCCGAGCTCCCAGCTCGCCTCGCGCCCGGCCGTGCGCAGCCGCTCGACGGCGGACTCGGCGTAGGTGACGGCCTCGCCGGCCTTGCCCGCGTCGACGAGCGCCGCGACGTACTGGGTCACCAGGCCGCAGAAGGCGGGCCGCTCCGGGCTCATGCCCTCCAGGAAGGCGCCCACCGTCTCCAGCCGCTCGGCGGCGTAGCCGGGGCCGTCGGTGTTGGCCCACACGACGGCCATCGCCTCGACGGCGGCCGGGGTGGCCGGGCAGTCGCGCACGTCTTCGCGCTGGGCGAACGTGAGCAGCTGCCGCGCGTCGTCGATGGCCACCGCGCCCTGGGCCCGGTCGCCGATGCGGCCCATGAGGTGCCAGTAGCGGGCGTAGAACTCCAGCCAGGGCAGCTCGAGCGACTCGGCCTGCTGGGCGATGGCCGGGGCCATCACGTCGAGCTGCGGATACCGGCCCTCGTAGGCCTGTGCGGGAAGGTCTCCCAGCGCCATGGCGAGGCCAACGTTGCCCGCCTCGGAAAGCTGCTGCTGGGTTTCGCCGACCCAGGCCCAGATGTCCACGTCCATGGGCAGTCAGTCTGCCAGGTCAACGAGCGTGCCCAAAACGCAGAAGCTCGATCAGCTCGTCCGACTCGTTGTCGCGCAGCACCGCGAAGAACGGTGCCATCAGGTCGTCGGTGGTCTCCTCGACCTGGGCCCGCCGCGCCACGACCTCGGGGCCGGGGGTCGCGTAGGGCTCGGGCCAGGTGAAGAACCGGGCGATCGTCACGCCGTCGGCGTAGCCGAAGGGGGTCGTGTCGTGGGTGGCGGCCAGCGTCGCCTCCAGGGGGTGCAGGCCGGCCGCGAGCACCGCGTCGGCGTGCAGGCCGCCGCGCAGCTCACGCAGGACGTGCATGAGCTGGACGGCGCGCGCGGGCGGGTCGTCCGGCAGCGGCACCGCCCGCCAGCCGGCGAACAGCGGCGCCCCCACCGGCGAGGCCTGAGCGACGACGGGTTCGAGCAGCTCGGCGATCCGGGCGCAGCCGTCGTGGCCGCCCAGCTTGCGCCGCCCCCACTGCCTGCACGCCTCGGTGTAGAGCTCGACGGCCCGCTCGACAGGCATCTTCCTGCCGCCGTTCCAGCTCTCCTCCACGTGGGCGGCGGGGAAGAAGACCGCCACCGAGGTGACCACGTCGGCGTGGCACTCGCCGAGCACCCCGCACCGCCCGCGGAAGTACAGCTCGCGCGGGCCGAGTCCGTGTTCCTCGCAGATGGCCTTGGCCTCGCGGGAGACCATGAAGCCGCCGCCGTACTGGCCGATGGGCGCCTTGACCTGAACCGCCGTGGTACGTGGGTCCGCCATCCTCAACCCCTTCTCGGTTCGGAAAGTGGACCCAGCATCCCTCAGGAGAACATCATTCTGCAAGCATCAGCTCGCCGCTCGCCAGGATCACCGCCGGACCGGACAGGTAGCTCGTGTCCTCGTCGAGGATGACGGTCAGCGAGCCGCCGACGACCTCGACGGTCCAGGTGCCCGTGGTGTCGCCGGACAGGTGGGCGGCGGCCACGGCGGTGGCCACGGCGCCCGTGCCGCAGGAACGCGTCTCGCCCGAGCCGCGCTCGTAGACCCGCATCACCACACGGCTGACGCCGACCGGGTTGAACAACTCGATGTTGACGCCCGAGGGGAAGACCCCGGTGTCGAAGCCCGGCTGGTGGCTGAGGTCGAGCTGGACGACCGGGTCGCCGATCGCGCAGGCCAGGTGGGGGTTGCCCATGTCCACGCGGATACCGGGGTACTCGTGGCCGCCGACGCCGGCCACGCTCTCCCCCAGCACGACGGGCTTGCCCATGTCGACCGTGATGTCGCCGTTGGGCTCGACCCGGACCCGGCGCGGGCCGCCCCTGGTGGCCAGGCAGAACTCCGTCCCCTCCACCAGCCCCGCGTCCACCAGGTAACGGGCGAAGACGCGTACGCCGTTGCCGCACATCTCCGCGACGCTGCCGTCGGCGTTGCGATAGTCCATGAACCAGTCGGCCACCGCGGCCTGCTCGGCCACCTCGGCGTGCTGCTTGGTCCTGGCGACCCGGAGCACGCCGTCGGCGCCGATCCCGGCCCGCCGGTCACAGATCTTGGCCACGAGCGCGGCCGTCACTTCCACGCCGTCGTCGGGATCGGGCAGGATGACGAAATCGTTCTCGGTGCCGTGCCCCTTGAGAAACCGCATTGCCTGAGTTTATGCCGCACCCGGGTCGGCGATGTGCGCCAGGGATCGTTCAAGCAGGTCGGGAGCGTCGTACGGGAGCCAGCGCACCCGGGGGTCGCGGCGGAACCACGACTCCTGACGGCGGGCGAAGCGCCTGGTGGCCCTGACCGTCTCGGCGAACGCCTGCTCCTCGCTCCACTCACCCTCCAGGAAGCGGATGACCTGCGCATAGCCGAGCGCGCGGCCCGCCGTGCGGCCCTCGGCCAGGCCCTGGCCGAGCAGCGCGCGGACCTCCTCGACCAGGCCCGCGGCCCACATGCGCTCGACCCGCAGCTCGATGCGCTCGTCGAGCTCGGGCCGCGGCACCTCCAGGCCGAGCTGCACGCTCGGATAGACGGCGTCGTAGGACGGCATGGTGGCCGAGAACGGCCGGCCGGAGTGCTCGATCACCTCCAGCGCGCGCACGACGCGGCGGCCGTTGCTCGGCAGGATCGCCTCGGCGGCGGGCGGGTCGAGCTCGCGCAGCCGCTCGTACAGGGGGGCCGGGCCGCGCTCGGCCAGCTCCGCCTCCAGCCGGGCCCTGATCACCGGGTCGGTGCCGGGGAACTCCAGGTCGTCGAGGGCCGCGCGGACGTAGAGGCCGCTGCCGCCCACCAGCACCGGGACGTCGATCTTCGCGAACAGCTCCCTGGCCAGCCGCTGGTACTCGGCGACGCTGGCCGTGACCGTGACGTCCCAGATGTCCAGCAGGTGGTGCGGGACGCCGCGCTGCTCGGCGGGGGTGAGCTTGGCCGTGCCGATGTCCATGCCGCGGTAGAGCTGCATGGAGTCGGCGTTGACGCACTCGCCCCCGAGCCGGAGCGCGATGTCGACGGCGAGGTCGGACTTCCCGGCCGCCGTGGGGCCCACGACGGCGATGACTGGCTGCTGGCGCACACCGACCAGTGTGTCAACTGTCCGGGTGTGGACGGACCATCTACAGGTCGAGGAGTGTCGGCTGGAGGTATCCCTCGTGCGTCAGCAGCCAGCGCTTGGTCTCCACGCCCACGCCGCCGCTGAACCCGCCCAGCCCGTTGCCCGCGACCACCCGGTGGCAGGGCACGATGATGGGGATCGGGTTGGAGCCCATGATCGAACCGATGCCGCGGGCGGGCACGCTCGACCCGGCTCGCCGGGCCAGCTCGCCGTAGGTGACGGCGGTGCCGTACGGGACGCGGTGCAGGGCCTGGAGCACCTGCAACCGCGAGCCCGTCATCAACCGCCAGTCCACGGGCGTGCTGAACGAGCGCAGCTCGCCGGCGAAATAAGCATGCAGCTCGGCGACCGCGGAGGCCGTACGATCCGCATCATGAACCTCAGCCAGGCCGAGCCTGCCGGCCAGTCCAGCGGGGGAACCCCACCCCGACGCGACCAGCCCCCGCTCGGTGACGGCCAGGACGAACGGGCCGACCGGCGTCGGCACCTCAGCGAACGCGACCGTGGTCAGCGTGGTCATCATGTCCTCACGTGAACTCGTGGTGCTGGGCACCTCCAGTGCGGTGCCCACCCGACACCGTAACCACAACGGGTACCTTCTGCGCTGGGACGGGCAAGGCTTCCTTTTCGACCCCGGCGAGGGCACGCAGCGGCAGATGCTGCACGCCGGGCTGAGCGCGAACGACGTCCACTGGCTGTGCGTGACCCACTTCCACGGCGACCACTGCCTGGGCGTGCCCGGCGTCGTGCAGCGCATCGCCCGCGACCGGGTGCGCCATCCGGTGCGCGCGGTCTTTCCCGCCGCCGGTCAGACCTACTGGCGCAGGCTGCGGCACGCCGCCGCGTTCGCCGACACCACGGTGATCGAGGAGCATCCGGTCTCCGGCGCGCTGGCCGGGGTGGGCCCGCTGATCGCCCGCCGCCTGTCCCACCCCGTCGAGTCCTACGGCTACCGCATCCAGGAGCCACCCGGCCGCCGCATGCTGCCCGACCGGCTGGCCCGCCACGGCATCCGCGGCCCCGAGGTCGGCGAACTCCAGCGCACCGGCTCGGTCCGGGGCGTCACGCTCGCCGATTGCAGCGAGCCCAGGCCGGGGCAGAGCGCGGCGTTCGTCATGGACACCCGGCTGTGCGACGCCGTGTTCGAGCTGGCGTCGGGGGCCGACCTGCTGGTGATCGAGTCGACGTTCCTGTCCGCCGAGGGCGCGCTCGCCAAGGAGTACGGGCACCTGACGGCGTTCGAGGCGGGCGTGGTGGCGGCGGACGCGGGCGTGCGCAGGCTGGTGCTCACGCACTTCTCCGAGCGCTACGGGTTCGCCGAGGAGCCGGCCTTCGTGGAGGAGGTGCGGCGCAGCTTCGACGGCGAGGTGATCACCGCCCGCGACCTGATGCGCATCCCGGTCCCCCGCCGCCGACCCCACACCTCCACGACGTGACGCGGCTCGGAGGCTGTCCCGTCAGCTCCACACGCCAGCGAAGTAGCCGACGCCGTGGGGCGAGGACTCCATGAGCAGCCTGCCCGTCAGCGACGTGCCCTCGGCCGCGCCGGCCAGCACCTGGAGGGCCGCGCGGCCGGTCACCCACAGCCGGTCGGCCTCCACGGGGTCGAGCGCGGCCAGCGCCGCCGCGTCCGCCCTGCCGACCGCGTCGGCGATCAGGGCGTTGTACGGCCCGGCCGCCTCGTCGTACCGGCCCGGCGCCCGGGGGGTCAGGCAGGCCGAGCCGTCGGCCATGACCAGCAGCGCGACCCTGCCGAGGGCGGCCAGCTCGGCGCCGATCGCCCGGCACTCCTCCGGAGCGGCGTCGTAGGCCACCGCTGTGGCGGGAACCCCGTCACCGTCGTGGGCGGGAGCCTCTTCGGCGTCGTTCAGGAGCCGGCGGCCGACGGTCAGGGACAGCGGCAGCACGGGCCGGCCCTCGCCCACCGTGACCTCGAACCCCCAGGGCCGCAGGCTGCCCGCCGCGGCGCCGTCGTACGAGCGGGTCGTCTCGGCCCCGCCCACTACGACCAGCACGTCGGGGCGGGCGGCCCGGAGCGCGGCGACCGCGGCGCGACAGGCCGCGCGCAGCTCGGGGAGCCCGGTCACGAGCAGCGGGGTTTGCGGGCAGACGGCCGCGGCGACAAGCACGAGCGCAAGCGTACGCGCCCGCCACCCGCCCCCACCGCCCAGCCCGCCCAGGGCCCATGCGTCCCCAGCCCGCCGATCAGCCCGCCCACCACCAGGGGCCCGGCCGGACAACCCGCCCGAGAGGCACGCGCCACCACGGGCCCGGCCGGACAACCCGGGAAAGCGGCACGCCCTACCCCGGCCCGCCGGTCAGTTCGTGTAGGGGTCGCGGCCTTGGGCGATCGCGGTGAACAGGCGCTGAGCGTAGGTGTGGGTCGCCTGGTGCAGGCCGCCGCCGAAGCTGATCCTGGCCACCCCCAGCTCCGCCAGCCGCGCGTACGACGGCGCCTTGGGCCGGAACAGGATGTTCACCGGCCCGCCCACCTCGGCGACCAGGGCCGCGATCTCGCCCTCGTCCTCCAGCATGATCGGGTAAACGCAGTCGGCCCCCGCCTCCAGGTAGCGCCGCCCGCGCTCCACCGCCGCCGCCCGGTCGCCCCGGCCGAGCACGTACGTGTCCACCCGCGCATTGATCACGAGGGCGTCGCCGGCGGCCGCCCGCATCGCGGCCAGGTAGTCCGCCTGCGCCCCGGCGTCCACCAGCTCCTTGGTACGCGGGTCGGAGTCCTCCACGTTGCAGCCCACCGCCCCGGCCTCGGCCAGCCGCTCGGCCAGCTCGCCCGGCGCGAGCCCGTAACCGCGTTCGACGTCGGCGGTCACGGGCACGTCCACGGCCCTCACGATGCGGGCGACGGCGGCCATCATCTCGCCGACCGGCGTGCTCTCGCCGTCGGCGTAGCCCAGCACGCGGGAGACGGCCGCGCTGCCGGTGGCCACCACCGGGAACCCCGCCTCCTGGACGGCGCGCGCCGAGGCGGCGTCCCAGACGTTGGGCAGGATCAGCGGGTCGCCGGGCACGTGCAGCCGTCGCAACGCGGCCGCCGACGTGGCCGCTCTGTCAGTCGTCATGCCTGGAACCCTACGAGCCCGGCCGGCTCCCCAGCAGGTCCATTGCCGGCCGGAAAGGGCGAGCCACTTGCGGCGCCACTGACGACGGTCTCAGCAGCCGCTCTGGGCGCACTGGCCGCTGAGCTCGCCCGCAGGGCCGTCGGCGGGGTTGTCGCCGTCGGGTTCGGGCGCCTTGGTGGGCGGCTTGGTGGACGGCGTGCCGGGCTTCTTGCCGGTGCCCGTCTGCCTGGTGCCGTCGGAGCCGGTCGATCCCTTGTCGGCGGCGTCGGTGCCGCCGCCCGTGTCCGTGACCGCGTCGCCCATGGCGGAGTCGTCGGAACCGTCGGTGGGCAGGCCGTCGTCGGGGGCGTCGGTGGTGGCGTCGCCCATGGTGGCTTCCTCGTCGGCCTCGAACACCTCGTCGCCGGGGCTCTTGGCCGGGGACGGCCGGCCGGCGCCCTGCTCCTGCTGGGTGCTCTGGCCGGGCTTGGCCGCCAGCAGATAGCCGGCGCCGCCCGCGGCGAGCACGCCGACGAGGGCCGAGGCGGCGATGATGACGGTCTTCCTGCTCTTGCCCGGGGGCCTCGGGGACGAGCCCGGCCCGGAGAGGATCTCCTGACGATCCGGTTCGGTCGGATCATGCATGGTGGTGCAGCTCCCTGCGGTCGTATCGGGGAAAGCTCGCCGGCTTCCGCGGGTGATGGACCACACTAGCCGCATCAGCGGAATGCTCGCACACCAATCACAAAGGAATCACGACTTGTCCCCCCAAAGATCTGTTTGCCCAGGTGGCCGTCCCCGGTGGGGCGCCGCGGCCGGAGCGGCCGGGGTACTCGTCACGGCCGGCCTCGGGATATTCCTCGCATTCACCAGTTCTCCGGAATCACGCCCGCAAAGCCACCGTGAATTCGATCAGGAAACACCGCTTATCCCAAGATCGTATTTTCCTTCGCAGATCGCGGTCTCCCCGGTGGCCGAGCCGTCCCCCGCGCCGCCCATCCCCTCGGCGGGCCCGTGGTCGCCGGGCTGGATGGAGGCCGTGCCGGCGCCCGGCCGGCCCACGACGGCGACGCCGGCCAAGGGCGAGCCGTCGGCCCCGGCGGTGAAGGTCGACGTGTCCGTCCCGCCGCTGAAGGGCGAGCTGTCGTCGCCGCTCTCGCCCAAGGCGCTTCCCACGCATCCGCCGCTCGTCGCGCCGCCGCGGCCGTCCCGGCGGGCCACCGTACGCCGTCCGGCGCCGCACGCGTCCCCGCAGGCCCCGCCGCGGGAACGGTCGGTGCCCGAGCCGGACCGTCAGGCGCCGCCCCCGCCGCCGCCTCCGTCCGTACGGGCCGGGGGGCACGACCCGTGCGCCACGTTCGACGACTTCCGACGGCAGCCGTGCTACAGCTTCCTCGACCGTCTCACCCGCTGACCCACGCAGAACACCCCGCCGTCCGGAAGGGGCGGCGGGGTGCATGAACGAAATGCGTCAGTGGGCCGAGCAGGCCCCGGCGGCCGGGGCGGGGGTCGCCGGACGGCCGACGGACGGCATGCCGAGCAGCACGCCCGGCCCCTTGGCCGGGGCGCCCTGGCGGGCCTCCCAGGCGTCGCCGGCCCGCGTACGCCGCAGCGCGCGCACCGCGCCGTCGGCGACCAGGTGGTGGGGGGCGGCGTAGGTGACCTCGACCGTGACCATGTCACCGGGCCTGGGGGTCTCCTCGCCCACCGCGAAGTGCACGAGCCGGTTGTCGGCGGCACGGCCGGACAGGCGGCGCGTGGCATCGTCCTTGCGGCCCTCACCCTCGGCGACCAGCACCTCCAGCGTGCGGCCGACCTGCTTCTTGTTCTCCTCCCAGGAGATCTCCTCCTGAAGGGCGACCAGGCGCTCGTAACGCTCCTGGACGACCTCCTTGGGGATCTGGTCCTCCATCGTGGCCGCCGGGGTGCCCGGACGGATGGAGTACTGGAAGGTGAAGGCGTTGGCGAAGCGGCTCTGGCGGACGACGTCGAGGGTGGCCTGGAAGTCGTCCTCGGTCTCGCCGGGGAAGCCGACGATGATGTCGGTCGAGATGGCCGCGTCGGGCATGGCGGCGCGCACGCGCTCGATGATGCCGAGGTAGCGCTCGGCCCGGTAGGAGCGGCGCATGGCCCGCAGCACCCGGTCGGAGCCCGACTGCAGCGGCATGTGGAGCTGGTGCATGACGTTGGGCGTCTCGGCCATGGCGGCGATGACGTCGTCGGTGAAGGCGGCCGGGTGGGGCGAGGTGAAGCGCACCCGCTCCAGGCCCTCGACGTCGCCGCAGGCGCGCAGGAGCTTGCCGAAGGCCAGCCGGTCGCCGAACTCGACGCCGTAGGTGTTGACGTTCTGGCCGAGCAGCGTCACCTCCAGGACGCCCTGGCCGACGAGCGTGCGCACCTCGGACAGGACGTCGCCGGGACGGCGGTCCTTCTCCTTGCCGCGCAGCGACGGCACGATGCAGAACGTGCAGGTGTTGTTGCAGCCGACCGAGATCGCGACCCACGCCGCGTAGGCCGACTCGCGCTTGGTGGGCAGCGTGGAGGGGAAGACCTCCAGCGACTCCTTCAGCTCGACCTGGGCCTCGCCGGCCACCCGGGCCCGCTCCAGCAGCACCGGCAGAGATCCGATGTTGTGGGTGCCGAAGACGACGTCGACCCAGGGCGCCTTACGGACGATGTCGCCCTGGTCCTTCTGGGCCAGGCAGCCGCCCACCGCGATCTGCATGCGCGGGTTGCTCATCTTGGCCGGCCGCAGGTGGCCGAGGTTTCCGTAGAGGCGGTTGTCGGCGTTCTCCCGCACGGCGCACGTGTTGAACACGACGACGTCGGCCGTTCCCCCCTCGGGGGCCGGCACGTAACCGGCGTCCTCAAGCAGGCCGGAAAGGCGCTCGGAGTCGTGCACGTTCATCTGGCACCCGTATGTGCGCACTTCATACGTGCGGGCGCTCTCCTGGGTCACAGTCATGGCAGGTTCAAGGGTAGTCGTTGTCCGGCTCGCGGCAGCCGCCCCCGTCTAAAACACCAGCTTGACGGCTCGATGTGACCGGATCGGTACCACCTGGTTAGTGACCAGCGTCTTAATGACCTCTACCGTTTTGGTCCATGACGGAGAACGGCGACGCCACTCCACTCGTTCAGTTGGAGGGCGTCAACAAGCGCTTCGGGGCGTTGCACGTCCTGAAGGACATCAACTTGACCGTCTCTCGTGGCGAGGTTCTGGTGGTCATCGGGCCTTCGGGCGGTGGAAAGTCCACGCTGTGCCGGACGATCAACCGCCTGGAGACGATCGACGACGGCAGGATCGTGTTCGACGGCCAGGTGCTGCCCGAGGAGGGCAGGTCGCTGGCCCGGCTGCGGTCCGAGGTCGGCATGGTGTTCCAGTCCTTCAACCTGTTCGCGCACAAGACCATCCGTGAGAACGTCACGCTCGGGCCGATCAAGGTGCGCCGCAAGGATCGCCAGGCGGCCGACACGCGGGCCATGGAACTGCTGGAACGGGTGGGCATCGCCGCGCAGGCGGACAAGTACCCGGCCCAGCTCTCCGGCGGCCAGCAGCAGCGGGTCGCGATCGCACGTGCGCTGGCCATGGACCCGAAGATGATCCTCTTCGACGAGCCCACCTCGGCGCTGGACCCGGAAATGGTCCAGGAGGTGCTCGACGTGATGATCGGGCTGGCACGTGACGGCATGACGATGATGGTCGTCACGCATGAGATGGGATTCGCCCGCCGGGCCGCCAACCGGGTGGTCTTCATGGCGGACGGGCAGATCGTGGAGGAGAACACCCCCGACGAGTTCTTCACCAACGCGCAGACCGACCGCGCGCGTGATTTCCTTTCGAAGATCCTCACGCACTGAGATTTTGAGGCAGGTATACATGCACATGCGTCGTTTGGGAGCGGTGGTCACGGCAGCGGGCATGCTCGCCGCGCTCGCCGCCTGCGGCGGGGACAAGACCTACGCCAGCGTCCTGGAGAAGGTCCAGGACGGCGGCAAGGTCGTGGTCGGCACGAAGTGGGACCAGCCGAGCCTGGGCTTGAAGAAGGGGTCGGAGCCCGAGGGCTTCGACGTCGACGTCGCCAAGGCCGTGCTGAAGGAGATGAACGGCGGCAAGGACGCCACGATCGAGTGGAAGGAGTCGGCCTCCTCCAACCGCGAGCCCTTCCTCCAGAACGGCACCGTCGACATCATCTTCGCCACGTACTCCATCACCGAGGAGCGCAAGGCCAAGGTGTCCTTCGGCGGCCCGTACGTGATCGCGCACCAGGACATCATGGTCCGCAAGGACGACGCCGCGATCAACGCCCCGCAGGACCTCAAGGGCAAGAAGATCTGCAAGGCGGCCGGCTCCAACTCCTACAAGCGCGTCACCGACCCGCCCCCGGACGGCAAGCTCGACATCGACGCCACGACCGTCGACGCGGCCAACTACTCCGAGTGCGTGCAGAAGCTGTCGGGCAGCAACCTCGACGCCGTCACCACCGACGACCTGATCCTGGCGGGCTTCGCCAAGCAGGCCGGCGGCAACTTCAAGGTGCTCGGCCAGGGCTTCACCGACGAGAAGTACGGCATCGGCCTGAAGAAGGGCGACACCAAGACGTGTGAGGCCGTCAACACCGCGGTGAAGAAGATCTGGGACAACGGCACCATGAAGCAGCTGCTGGAGAAGTGGTTCGGCGGCATCGAGGGCCTGAAGCTGTCGGAGACCGCGCCCCCGGCCGAGGGTTGCAGCTAGTCACGCCAGAGGCGGGGGGGGGGGGGGGGGGGGGGGGGGCCCGGGGCGGGGGGGGGGGGGGGGGGGGGGGGGTGGGGGTCGGCGCGCCGTGCCATGGCGCGCAGCAGCCGGCGGGCGGCGTGGAAGTCGCCGCGCCACAGC
>NZ_JBITEZ010000017.1:0-242399 GCF_044455665.1 Nonomuraea sp. NPDC051191
CAACCATCACCCCGCGGCGGTATAGGTGGTCCGGCGCCATCGCGGGCCTGAAGGTGTGGGAGCCCGCCCCCCCGCCGGGGGGTTGCAGTTAGACCCCCCGGGGGGGGGGGCGGGGCCCCCCCCCCCCGCCGCTCTATGCGGTGGAGCACGATGGATGAACTAATCAAGTACCTGCCCGACCTCGCGATGGGCTTCTGGGGGAACATCAGGATCGCGCTCGTGGCCGCGGTCGTCTCGCTCGTCCTCGGGACGGTCCTGGCCGGGATGCGCGTCTCCCCGACGCCCGTGCTGCGCGCGGTGGGCACGGTCTATGTGAACGTGGTGCGCAACACCCCCCTCACCCTGGTGCTGGCGTTCTCGGCGCTGGGCCTGAGCGACAAGCTCGGCCTCGTCTTCTCCGGCGAGCCGCGGACGAACTCCTTCTGGATCGTCTCGATGGGCCTGTCGATCTACACGTCGGCGTTCGTGTGCGAGGCGGTGCGCTCGGGCATCAACACGGTCCCGATGGGACAGGCGGAGGCGGCCCGGGCGATCGGGCTGAACTTCATGCAGACGCTGCGGCTGATCATCCTGCCGCAGGCGTTCCGATCGGTCATCGCGCCGCTGGCCAGCGTGATGATCGCCATGATCAAGAACACGACGGTGGCGGTCGCCGGCGGGTACGCCGCCGACGTGGCCGCCGAGATGAAGCTCACGTTCGACACCACGGGGGCCTCGATCCCGATCTTCCTCGGGGTGGTCGTGGCCTTCATGATCGTGACCATGCCGATCGGCTTCTTCTCCGGCTGGCTGGCCCGGCGTCTGGCGGTGGCCCGATGAGCGCGTCCGTGCTGTTCGACGCCCCCGGACCGCGGGCCCGGCTGCGCAATCACCTGCTGACGGCGATCAGTGTCCTGGCGGTCCTGGCCGTCGCGTACTTCGTCTACCGGGGCTTCGACGCCAAGGGCCAGTGGGACGGCAAGATCTGGCAGCCGTTCCTGACGGCCGAGGTGTGGCAGGAGTTCATCCTGCCGGGCCTGCTCGGCACGCTGGAGGCGGCGGCCGCCGCGGCGGTGCTCGCGCTGGTCTTCGGCGCGGTCTTCGGCCTGGCCAGGCTCTCCGACCACGCCTGGATCAGGGTGCCGGCGGCCGCGGCGGTGGAGATCTTCAGGTCCATCCCGCTGCTGCTGCTGATCTTCTTCATCTTCTACCTGGCCCCGGCCATCGCCGGTGGCGGCGACTACGCCTTCATCGCGGTGGTGCTGGGCCTGATGTTCTACAACGGCTCGGTGCTGGCGGAGATCGTGCGCGCGGGCGTGCACGCCATCCCCAAGGGGCAGGCCGAGGCCGCCTACGCGGTGGGCATGCGCAAGAACCAGGTGCTGCGCCTGGTGCTGCTGCCGCAGGCGGTCACGACGATGATGCCGGCGATCGTCAGCCAGCTCGTGGTGCTGCTGAAGGACACCGCGCTCGGCTACATCATCGCCTACGTCGACCTGCTCAACACCGGGTTCAAGATCCTGCCGGCCGCGTACTTCGGCTCGCTGATCCCGGCGGCGATCGTCATCGGCATCATCTACGTGGCGCTCAACATGACGCTGAGCCACCTGGCCACCCTGCTGGAGCGGCGCAGCCGGCGCAGCAGGAAGACCACGGCGCGGCCGATCGCCACCCCGGGCGCGGCCTCCGTCGGCGTGGGCACCGGCCAGGGCACCGAGGGCGGCGGCATGGCGCCCGACATCCCTGTGGAGTGACCGGCGGGTACGGCGGCGGGCTCGCGGGCCCGCCGCCGTACCCCCGCGGACGGCTCCGGAGCTCCCGGCCGCCGCCGTCTCGTAAAGAAAGCCTCAGATCTTCGCCCACGCGGCACGCGGACCGGCCCTCCGGGGCCGCCCAGCCCGCAGACTCCTGTGCGTGCGGATGCGTGGAGTCGTGGTGGCGCTGGCCGGCGCGGCCGCGGTCGCCGTACCGGTGGCGTGCGGTGGCGGCGGCGCCTACTCCAGCGTCGTGGGCAAGATCAAGGGCACCGGCCAGGTCATCGTGGGCACCAAGTGGGACCAGCCGAGCCTGGGCCTGAAGTCCGGCCCCGGCGACCCCGTGGGCTTCGACGTGGACGTCGCCCGGTACGTCGTCGCCAAGCTGGCCGGCGGCCGGCCCGTGCGCATCACCTGGTGGGAGGCGCCCGCCGCGGGCCGTGAGGCGCTGCTCCAGAACGGCACCGTGGACATGGTGTTCGCCACCTACTCCATCACCGAGTCCCGCAGGCCCAAGGTCACCTTCGCCGGCCCGTACGTGCTCGTGCACCAGGACACGATGGTCCGGGCCGATGATCCCACCATCCGCAAGGTCGGCGACCTGCGGGGCAAGCGCGTGTGCCAGGTGGCCGGCTCCAACTCCTTCAAGCGGGTCGCCGCCCCTCCGCCGGACGGCAAGCTCGACCTGCCCGTCGTGGCCGTGCCCGCGGCCAACTACTCCGACTGCGTGCGCAAGCTCTCCGCGAACGAGCTCGACGCCGTCTCCACCGAGGACCTGTCCCTGGCCGGCTTCGCCCAGCAGGCCCCCGGCCAGTTCCGGCTGCTCAACGACCCCTTCACCGACGAGTTGTACGGCATCGGGCTGAAGAAGGGCGACATCAAGACCTGCGAGGCCGCCGGCCAGGCCGTGGCCGAGATGTGGCGGGACGGGACGGCCACGCGGCTGCTGCGCAAATGGTTCGGCGACACCGGGCTCAGGCTGCCCACGTCGATGCCGCCGCAGGAGAGATGTTCTTGATCGCGCCCCACGGCCCCGGATCTTCCGGCAGGATGCGGGTATGCCTTTCTGGCCGTCCCCCATCTCCGCCCGCGACGTCGCCGCCGCCGGTCTGCGCCCCGGATGGCCCGTCGCCCGAGGTGGCCGGGTGTGGTGGACAGAAGACCGTCCGGGTGAGGGCGGCCGCACCGCGATCGTGTGCCGCGAGGCCGACGGCACCTGCCATGACCTGCTGCCCGCGCCCTGGAGCGCCCGCACCCGCGTCCACGAGTACGGCGGCCGCCCCTTCGCCGTGACACCGGACGGCGACGTGGTCTTCGCCGGGCTGGCCGACCAGCGCCTGTACCTTGTCGGGCGAAACGGCCAGCCGAAACCCCTCACCGCCGAGGGCTCCCGCTACGCCGACCTGACCGTCCGCGACGGCGAGGTCTGGGCGGTGCGCGAACGCCACGGCGAGCACGGCAAGATCGCCCGTTCCGTCGTGTCGATCCCGCTGGCGGGCGGCGAGCCCCGCGAACGGGCCTCGGGCCACGACTTCTACGCCTCGCCCGTCCTGTCCCCCGACGGCGCCCACCTGGCCTACGTCTGCTGGAACCACCCCCGCATGCCCTGGGACGGCACCGAGCTGCGCGTCGTCCGGCTGCGCGACGGGCAGACCCGCACGGTGCTGGGCGGCGAGGCCGAGTCCGTCCTGTCGCCCGCCTGGAAGGACGACTCCACCCTCTACCTGGTCTCCGACCGCTCCGGCTGGTGGAACCTCTACGAGTGCGGCCTCGACGGCGGGGCGCCGCGGGCGTTGTGCCCGGCGGAGGAGGAGTTCACGCAGCCGCCGTGGCAGCTCGGCGGAGCGCCGTACACCGTGCTCGGCGACGGGCGGCTCGCGGTCCTGCACGGGCGCGGCGACCTGCGGCTGGGCGTGCTCGACCCGGCCACGGGAGCGCTCCACGACCTCGACCTGCCCTACACGGGATGGCAGGCCGCGCTCGCGGCCGACGGCATGTCCGTCACGGGCATCGGGCACGCGGCCAGGCTGCCGCGGTCCGTCGTTCGGGTCGACGTCGCCTCCGGCCGGGCCGAGCCGCTGGCCCACGCCGCCGAACAGTTGCCCGACCTGTCCGGGCTGCCCGATCCGCGGCCGGTGGTCGTGCCGGGCGACCGGCCCGTCCACGCCTTCCTCCACCAGGTCGGCGAGGAGCCCACGCCGTACGTCGTCTTCGTGCACGGCGGCCCGACCGCCCACTCCGACACGGCGCTCGACCTGGAGAAGGCGTTCCTGACCTCGCGCGGCATCGGCGTGCTCGACGTGAACTACGGCGGCTCCACCGGCTACGGCCGCGCCTACCGGGAGCGGTTGCGCGGCCAGTGGGGGCTGGTCGACGTCGCCGACACGGTCGCCGCCGCGCAGTGGCTGGCCGACTCCGGGCTGGCCGATCCGGCCCGGATCGCGGTGCGCGGCGGCAGCGCCGGCGGCTGGACGGTGATGGCCGCCTGCTGCCGCTCCGGCGTGTTCGCGGGCGGGGTGTCCTACTACGGCGTCAGCGCGCTCGCGCCGCTCGCCACGCACACCCACGACTTCGAGTCGCGCTACGTGGAGTGGCTGGTCGGCGACGACCCGGCCGTCTACGCCTCCCGGGAGCCGCTCGGCCTGGTCGACGGGGTGTCCTGCCCGATGCTGCTGCTCCAGGGGCTCGACGATCCGGTGGTGCCGCCCGAGCAGTCGACGGCCTTCGCCGACGCGTTGTCCGAGCGCGGAGTCCCCTGCACCTATCTCGCTTTCGACGGCGAATCCCACGGATTTCGCCGGCTGGAGACGCGGGTCGCGGCCCTGGCCGCCGAGCTGGCCTTCTACCAGCAGCTATTCAGTTAATGTCGCGATCTCCAGACAATTCCCGTACTGAACCAGCATTACCGACCAGTCGCTGATCGCAAACAGTTACGTAACCGACCTCGACAGTCTTCTTCCGGCATGGGTTGCTCGATTCAGTAAACGTGGGGCGCGCGTCGCGGCCACGACACGCGCCCCAGCTGTGCCAGCCAAGAACACCCCCATCTCGGCACGAGGGAGGCCAGATGGCCAGCTTGCGCCATCTCAGCATCATCACGGTGGCAGCGGCAACTCTGCTCGCCACCTCTTGCGCGACGCAGAACGGAACCAGCAACTCCGCTCCGCCCACCGCGGCGAGCCAGAGCTCCGGCAGCCCCGTCTCGGGCGGCACGCTCAGGCTCGTGGGATCGGGCGACGTCGACCATCTCGACCCGACCAGCATCTACTACGTCGTCACCATCGCGATCATGCGCGGCTACTCGCGCCAGCTCTACGCCCTCCAGGGCGTCGCGGCGGGAGCCGACACCACCAAGGGCTACGAGGTGCTGCCCGACATAGCGACCGAACTGCCCACCGAGGCGAACGGCGGTCTGAGCGCCGACAAGCTCACGTACACGATCAAGTTGCGCGACGGCGTGCAGTGGGACACCCAGCCGCCGCGGCCGGTGACGGCGGGCGACTTCGTCCGCGGGTTCAAGCGCATCTGCAACCCGGTGGCGGGCTCCGGCGCGCCCGGCTACTACACCAGCACGATCAAGGGCATGGCCGAGTACTGCGACGCCTACATCAAGGCGTTCGAGAAGGCCAAGCCCACCGCCCAGGCCCTGGCCGACTTCCAGAACGGCCACGACATCGCCGGCGTGCAGGCCAAGGACGACAAGACGCTCGTCTTCACCCTGACCCAGCCGGCCGGTGACTTCCTCAACATCCTGGCCCTGAACTTCGCCTCGGCCGCGCCGCAGGAGTACGACCAGTACGTCCCCGACGACGCCACCTTCCGCCAGCACGTGATCTCCAACGGCCCCTACAAGATCGCCTCGTACGTGGCCACCAAGTCGATCCGGCTGGAGAAGAACCCCGCCTGGAAGCAGGAGTCCGACCCGATCAGGCACCAGTACGTCAACGCCATCGACGTCAAGATGGGCGTCGGCGAGCCGGACGCCGTCCAGCAGCAGATCGAGGCCGGCAGCGCCGACCTGTCCTGGGACCTGCCGGTGCCGACCTCGCAGATCCCGCAGCTCAAGGGCAACGACCCCAACTTCACCATCTTCCCCGGCGCGGTGACGAACCCGTACGTGGTGTTCAACCTGCAGAGCAAGAACGCGGGTGGGGCGATGGGCAAGCTCAAGGTCCGCCAGGCCATCGAGTACGCGATCAACAAGACCGCCATCGCCAAGATCTACGGCGGCGCAGACGTCGCGACCGCGCTGCACACGGTCATCCCGCCCGGCAACATCGGCTACCAGGAGTACAACCCGTACCCGACGCCGGGCGACCAGGGCGACCCGGCCAAGTGCAAGCAGTTGCTGAGCGAGGCCGGCTACCCCAACGGGCTGACCCTCATAGGCGCCTTCCGCAACGCGGGCAACCACCCGGCCAACTTCCAGTCGTACGCGGCCGACCTGAAGAAGTGCGGGATCACCGTCAAGGGCCTGCCGCTGCGCCAGGGCGACTACTACACCTACCTGCAGACGCCCTCGCACGCCAAGAACAGCGAGTGGGACCTGTCGGCCCCCGGCTGGATCCCCGACTGGTACGGCACCAACGGCCGCGCGGTCATGCAGCCGCTGTTCCAGACCAACTGCAACCCCGGCACCAGCAACTACGGCTGCTACAGCAACCCCAAGGTGGACGACCTGATCAAGCGGGCGCTCGCCGAGACCGACCAGGCCAAGGCCGCGGCGCTGTGGCACGAGGCCGACCAGACGGTGCTGGCCGACGCGGTGATGGTGCCGCTGAACAACCAGAACACGCCGCTCTACAAGAACAAGCGGGTGCAGAACGCCCTCTACCTGCCGTCGTATCAGGTCTACGACGTCACCAACCTCTGGCTGAACCCCAACACGCCTTGACGACCGGTGTCCCGCGGGCTCGCCGGCAGGCGGGCCCGCGGGACAACCGCGAGGGAGACATATGAGCCTGCTTGAGGTAACCGACCTCCAGGTGTCCTTCCCCACATCCGACGGCGTGGTCCAGGCGGTGCGGGGGCTGTCGTTCACCGTCGACCGCGGCCGGACGCTGGCGATCGTCGGCGAGTCCGGCAGCGGCAAGACCGTGAGCACCCAGGCGATACTCGGGCTGACCCCCGACGCCGACATCTCGGGCACGGCCCTGTTCGAGGGCATCGACCTGCTCGGACTCGACAACGAGCAACTCCGCCGGATCCGCGGCGCGGAGATCAGCGTGGTCTTCCAGGACCCGCTGACCAGCCTCCATCCGCTCTACAAGGTCGGCTGGCAGATCGAGGAGCTGATCCGCGTCCACAATCCGGGCACCCGCCGCGCCGAGGCCAGGAAACGGGCCGTCGAGCTGCTGGGCCTGGTGGGCATCCCGCGCCCCGACCGCCGGGTGGACGACTACCCCCACCAGTTCTCCGGCGGCATGCGGCAGCGGGCGATGATCGCCATGTCGCTCGCGCTCAATCCCAAGCTCATCGTCGCCGACGAGCCCACCACCGCGCTGGACGCGACCGTTCAGGCGCAGATCCTTGAGCTGATCGGGCGGGTGCAGGCCGAGTTCGACATCGCGCTCATCCTCATCACGCACGATCTCGGCGTCGTGGCGGGCATGGCCGACGAGGTCCTGGTCATGTACGCCGGGCTCGTCGTCGAACGGGCCGACCGGCGCACGCTCTACTACGACCCGCACCACCCGTACACCAAGGGCCTGCTGGAGTCGATCCCGGGCAGCACGGGCGACCGGGGCGGCCGGCTGCGGCCCATCCCCGGCTCGCCGCCGAGCCTGATCGCGATCCCGTCCGGGTGCGCCTTCCATCCGCGCTGCCCGTACGTGATGCCGGTCTGTCCCGCCGAACGGCCGCCGCTGTCCTCCATCGCGGGCGCGCGCGGGCACGCCTCGGCGTGCTGGCTGCCGCACGAGGCGATCGGGCTCGGCGCGGAGGCGGAGGCGCTGCGCAAGCGGGCGGCGCGGGTCACGGCGGAGGAGGCGTGATGCTGCTCGAAGTCGAGAACCTGGTCAAACACTTCCCCATCACCAGCGGCATGCTGATCAAACAGACGATCGGGCAGGTCAGAGCCGTGGACGGCGTCAGCCTGGAGCTGTCGCCCGGCGAGACGCTCGGCCTGGTCGGCGAGACCGGCTGCGGCAAGTCCACGCTGGCCCGATGCATCGCGGGCCTGCATCCCATCACCTCCGGCAGCGTGCGCTTCGACGGCGCGGACATCACCAACCTGCCGCGACGCCAGATGAGGCCCTACCGGCGCGACATCCAGATGATCTTCCAGGACCCGTACGGCTCGCTGAACCCGCGCCGGCGGGTCGGGTCGATCATCGCCGACCCGCTCGTCATCCACCGGGTGCAGAGCGGCCAGGAGTTGCGGCGTACCGTCCAGGAGCTGATGGAACGGGTCGGGCTCAACCCCGAGCACTACAACCGTTTCCCCGCCGAGTTCTCCGGCGGTCAGCGGCAGCGCATCGGGGTCGCGCGGGCGCTCGCGCTGCGGCCCCGGCTGATCATCTGCGACGAGCCGGTGTCGGCGCTCGACGTGTCCATCCAGGCCCAGATCCTCAACCTGCTCAAGGACCTCCAGGACGACTTCGGGCTGACCTACCTGTTCATCGCGCACGACCTGTCGGTGGTACGGCACGTCAGCGACCGGATCGCGGTCATGTACCTGGGCAAGGTGGCCGAACTGGCCACCGCGGAGGAGCTGCACACGGCGCCGCGTCATCCGTACACGAACGCGCTGCTGTCGGCGACCGCCGTGGCCGACCCCGACGAGGCCGAACGGCGGCACCGCATCATCCTCACCGGCGACGTGCCCTCACCGATCGACCCGCCCTCCGGCTGCCGCTTCCATCCCCGGTGCCCGAAGGCGCGCGAACGCTGCTCGGCCGAGGAGCCGGTGCTGGTGCCCCAGGAGCACCTGGTCGCCTGTCACTACCCCGTCGAGGCGGGCGAGGACCTGACCGCCGGGAGGACCGCATGACACTCACGGAGATCCGCCCGGACGTCGTCGCCGACCGCACGATCGCCGGACGCAGCCCCTGGCAGCTCGCCTGGGCCCGGATCAGGTCCGACCGGGTGGCCCTGATCTCGGGCATCGTCGTCGTGCTGCTGTGCCTGCTCGCCCTGGCCGCGCCGCTCATCTCGGCCTGGAACGGGCACGACCCCGACGAGCAGTTCCGCGACACCGGCATCACCGACCAGGGCCTGCCCGTCGGGCCCAACGGCGAGTTCTGGTTCGGCACCGACCGCCTCGGCCGCGACCTGTTCATCAGGGTCCTGTACGGCGCGCGCGTCTCGCTGCTCGTCGGCGTGGTCGCGACCGGCGTGGCGGCGCTGATCGGGGTGGTCGTCGGGCTGCTGGCCGGGTACTACGGCGGCGTCATCGACACCATCCTGTCCCGGCTCATGGACGTGGTGCTGTCGTTCCCGTACCTGATCTTCGCGATCGCGGTGGTGTCCATCGCCGGGCCGTCGCTGACCGCGACGATCGGGGTGATCTCGTTCTATTCCTGGGCGGCGATCGCCCGCGTGGTACGAGGCCAGACCCTGTCGCTCAAGGAACGCGAGTACGTGGAGGCGGCCAGGTCCTTGGGGGCCGGCGACGCGCGGATCATGTTCGTGGACATCCTGCCGAACCTGCTGGCCCCCGTCATCGTGCTCACCACGCTGCTGGTGCCGGCCGCGATCGTGTTCGAGTCCACCTTGTCCTATCTGGGGCTCGGGATCGTGCCGCCGACCCCGTCGTGGGGGAACCTGCTGAGCGAAGCCCAGGGGTTCTACCGGGTGGCGTACTGGTATCTGGGGTTCCCGGCGGCGTCGCTGCTGATCACGACGCTGGCCTTCAACCTGGTCGGCGACGGGATCAGGGACGCCATCGACCCCCGGATGGAACGGCTGTTCAGCCGGCGACGCCGCAAGCGCCGCTCCCCGCCGGCTCCGGCTCCCGCCACCGGGAGGTCCGATGCCGCGACTTCGTGACCCCGCCCGGCGGTCTTGGAAACCTTGCAGGTCACGCGGCGGGACGCCGGGACTTCGTCAGGAGGTGGAGGGCTGATGCTGCGACGGTTCCTGCTGCGGCGGACGCTGCTCGGGCTGCTCGTGTTGTGGCTGGTCTCCCTGGGCACGTTCTTCCTGTTCTTCGTCGCCCCCGGCGACCCCGCCCGTACGCTGGCCGGCCGCCAGGCCACCCCCGAGCAGGTCGAGCTGATCCGCCACAACCTCGGCCTCGACCGTCCCACCATCGTCCAGTACTTCGACTACCTGGGCCGGCTTGTGCACGGCGACCTGGGCCAGTCGTACTTCTCGGGCGAATCGGTGGGCAAGCTGCTCGCCCAGGACTTCCCGCCGACGTTCTCGCTGGTGCTCGGCGGGGCCGTCCTGTGGCTCTGCCTCGGCGTCGGCGCCGGCGTGCTCAGCGCCACCCGAGTCCGCTCGTTCCTGGACCGCGCGCTGACCACGCTGGCCCTGGCCGGGGTCTCGATGCCGACGTTCGTGGTCGGCCTGCTCCTGCTGTACTTCTTCTTCTTCCAGCTCACCATGGCGGGCGCCCCGATCCTGCCACCCGACTCGTACGTGCCCTTCTCCGAGAACCCCGGAGAATGGGCCCGGCACCTGATCCTGCCGTGGATCACGTTGGCCATGGTCCAGGCGGCCTCGTACGCCCGGCTCACCCGGGGGTCCATGCTGGACGTCCTGGGCGAGGACTACATCCGTACCGCCCGTGCCAAGGGCGTGCCCGAGGGCCGCGTCATCTACCGGCACGGCCTGCGCGCCGCGCTGACCCCCGTGGTGACGCAGCTCGGCGTGGACATCGGCACGCTGATCGGCGGGCTGGTGGTGACGGAGTCGGTCTTCGGGCTCGGCGGCATCGGGCAGGCGGTGGTGCAGGCGTTCGTCAGCGGGGACCTGCCGGTGATCATGGGCGTCGTCGTCCTGGCCACGACCGCCGTAGTGGTGGCCAACCTGATCGTCGACATCGCCTACGGCCTCCTCGACCCAAGAATCCGCCTGGCCTGACACCGCCCCGGGATCCGCCCGGCCCTCACATCGACCCCGGGAGCCGCCATCGCGGGAGACGGCACCTTCCGGCGGGCGCGACCACCCCGCGCCCGCCGACCCGCCCTCCCCTCGCTCCTTTGACCTGCGCCCTTCCCCGGACCCGCGCCCTTCCTTGGCCTACGCCCAACCCCCGGACCCGCGCCCTTCCCCGGACCCGCACCCTTCCTTGGCCTACGCCCAACCCCCGGACCCGCGCCCTTCCCCTGGCCTGTGCCCTACCTCCGGACGTGCGCCCTCTCTTGGGGGCAGCATGCGTGTGGGGGATCAGCGGGCGAACTCGGTGGCGCGGGACTCGCGTACCACCGTGATCCGGATCTGCCCCGGGTACGTCAGCTCCTCCTCCACCTGCTTGGCCACGTCCCGGGCGATCACCTGCGCCTGGATGTCGTCGATCGCGTCCGGCTTGACCATGACCCGGATCTCCCGCCCGGCCTGCATGGCGAACACCTTCTCCACGCCCTCGTACGACTGCGCGATCTCCTCCAGCCGCTCCAACCGCTTGACGTACGCCTCCAGCGACTCCCTGCGCGCCCCTGGACGGCTGCCGCTGATGGCGTCGGCCGCCTGGGTGAGCACCGCCTCGACCGTACGGACCTCGACCTCGTTGTGGTGCGCCTCGATGGCGTGCACCACGTCCTCCTCCTCGCCGTACCGGCGGGCGATCTCGGCGCCGATCAGCGCGTGGCTGCCCTCGACCTCGTGGGTGAGGGCCTTGCCGATGTCGTGCAGCAGCGCGCACCGCTTCATGAGCTGCTGGTTCATCTTCAGCTCGGCGGCCATGATCCCGGCGATGTGCGCGGACTCGATCAGGTGCTTGAGCACGTTCTGACCGTAGGAGGTGCGGTAACGCAGTTGCCCGAGCAGCAACGTCAGCTCGGGGTGCATGTCCGTGATGCCCAGCTCGACGAGCGCGTCCTCGCCGGCCCGCGCGCAGAGGTCCTGCACCTCCTGGCGGCTGCGGTCGTGCGCCTCCTCGATCCGCTGCGGATGGATGCGCCCGTCGAGCACCAGCTTCTCCAGCGTGAGCCGCGCAGTCTCCCGGCGAACCGGGTCGAAACACGACAACAACACCGCCTCAGGCGTGTCGTCGATGATCAGGTTCACGCCCGTGGTCGACTCGAACGCCCGGATGTTGCGCCCTTCGCGCCCGATGATCCGGCCCTTCATCTCGTCACCGGGCAGATGCAGGACGCTGACCACCGACTCCGCCGTCTGCTCGGCCGCCACCCGCTGAACCGCCAGCGTCACGATCTTGGTGGCGCGCTTCTCGCCCTCCTTGCGGGCCTCGCCCTCGATCTCCCTGATGATCAGCGCCGCCTCGCGCTTGGCCTGGTTCTCGATCTCCTTGACCAGCTCGGACTTGGCCTGCTCCCCGGTCAGCCCGGCGACCCGTTCCAGGATCATCCGCCGCTCGTCCTCGACCTGGAGCAGTTCCTCGCGCCGGTCGGCCAGCTCGACCTCGGTCTCGGCCAGCTTCCTGTCCCGCTCGGACTGCCGCCTGGCCTCCTCGTCGAGCCGCTGCTCGCGCTCGGCCAGCCTGGCCTCCCTGCGTTCGAGATCGGTCCGGAGCTCCTTGAGCTCGGACTTCAGGATCCGGCTCTCCTCCTCGACCTCCCGCCGCATCTGCGCGGCGCTCTCGGCGGAGCCCTCCGACCTGCGCAGAATCTCCTCGGCGTCGCTCTCCGCCTTGGTGCGGATCTCCTTGGCGCGTTCCCGCGCCTCCTCAAGCTCCGCGTGTACGGCCTCCACCTGCTCAGGGCTCGGCTGGGCCTTACGGGGCAGACCGCCAGAGGTACGGCGTATGACGACGAGCAGCGCCACGATCATCCCGAACGCGAGCACGAGCACCGCCACCATCAGCACCACGACAAGCGGCTGCATGCGCGCCCCGCCCTCCTCGCGTCGTCGACACCTCATAACGCGGACCCAAAACGGGAGGGGTCACGTGCGCGCCACGGAAAGCCCGGTCGGCGTCGTCTCCAGGACCGATGCCAGGCCAAGGCGGACCGGGCATCGGCCCTCATAGCCGACACCTCGCCTGCCTCGATCAACCGAGCTCGTTCGTCCGTCGTTCACCGTATGGCAATCCGCGCTGCGCGGAGTAACTCCTCACTGCCGTCGAGGTTATGCGTCGAACAGGTCACGAGCAAGCAAACGCGTCCTCAAGCGTGTCTTACGGGACCGCATCTCCCCAATCAACCACATAACCCACGATCACCCCCATTTGTCCCCCACCCTCACCCCTCCAACCCCCAAAAGCCCAGCCAAAGCCCAACAACCCAAACCCATCATGAAACCTTGGCCACCTAGGTCTGCAGACCATCCATGCGACTCAGCCCTGCCCCAAGCCCGCAACCGCAACCCGTCCGTACGCTTCGACCTCGGCCCGTCCCCTCGAACAGGAGCACACACAGTGGACGACACCATCGACAAGATCGCCTGGATCCACCTGGACGACGGCAAGATCCTCAGCACCCGCTCGCGAGGCAAGACCGTCTACTACCTCCCCGGCGGCAAGCGTGAGCCCGGCGAAACCGACCTCGACACCCTGATCCGCGAGATCGACGAAGAGCTCTCCATCGCCATCGTCCCCACCACCGCCAGCCACGTGGGCACCTACCGCGCCCAGGCGCACGGCCACGCCGACGGCATCATCGTGCAGATGACCTGCTACACCGCCGAACATCACGGCGTACCGACACCCAGCGGCGAGATCGAGGAGGTCACCTGGCTGACCTACGCCGACCGCGACCGCGTGTCCCCCGTCGACCAGATCATCTTCGACCACCTGCACCAGACCGGACACCTTCACTGACCCAGCCACACCCGAACCACTCCCCGGGCATCACCCGCCACCCGCCCTCGATCCCCTTGGGCTCCGGACCTGACGGGCTCTGGGCCCGAAGGGGCTCTGGGCCCGAAGGGGTTGGGAGTCCAGGGAGGTCGGGGCAGGTCAGGTGTGGTTCTGGGGATCAGGAGAAGTCGTCGTCCAGGTCGATGCCCTCCTGTTCAAGAGCCTCCCGGATCACCCGGTACGCGAGCCCCGACGAATACCCCTTGCGCGCCAGCATGCCGGCCAGACGCCGCGTACGGGTCTGCGGGTCGAGGGACCGGGTGGAGGAGAGCTTGCGGTCCACCAGTCGCCGGGCCGTCTCGGCCTCCTGGTCGGAGTCGAGGCGCTCCACGGCGTCCTTCACGGTGTCGGTGTCCACGCCCCGATGGCGCAACTCGGCCGCGAGCGCACGTTTCGCCAGGCCGCGACCATGGTGCCGGGAGTCGACCCAGGCCTCCGCGAACGCCTCGTCATTGATCAACCCGAGCTCGACGAACCGGTCAAGCACCTTTCCGGCCGCCTCATCCGGCACGTCCCGCTTGCGAAGGGCCTCGGCGAGTTGTGCCCGGGTTTTGGGAGCCATGGTGAGCAACCGCAGGCAGATGGCCCGTGCCACGGATTCCGGGTCCGCCTCGGGGGCCGCCGTGGCGGGACTGTCGGCGTCCGGGCCGTCGGGCAGCGGCCCGCCACGGCCCGCCGCGCCTCTCCCGAAACGTCCACTCCCTCTGCCGCTCCCCCAGCCGGTTCCCCGGCCGCCTGCACGACGTCCCTTGCTCGAACGCTTCTTCCCACCCGCGTCCTGCTCGTCGCCGAACCAGCTGCTTCCGGCCAGTACCTCAGAATGCCACTCATCGGCGCCGTGCTTCTCCGCGGGAGCAGCCGCACCCGCCGGCGCTTCCTCAACGCCGTCGGGCTCGTGCGGAACCTCCCGCTCCGGCAGGCGCTCCTCCACAGGGACATCCACAGGGACATCGCCGCCGCCCTCACCGCTCAGCCCAGCCGGACGCCGTCCGGAGAAGCCCTCACCATCCTGAGCTCTCCGCCTGCTCGTACGCCGCCCAGCAGTGTCCGCGTCCTCATGACCGCTCTGCTCGCCCAAGGGGCTTCCGGAGAGATCCTCGTCGGACTGGACCTTCCGCTTACGCCTTCCAGAACCGGCCTCGCGGGTTCGTCCCCGGCGGGCGTTCTCGGGAGACTCGCCTGCAACGGTGTCACTGTCGGCAGAGGCCTTGCGCTCTCCCGGCCAGACGAAGATCGGCGCGTCGGCACTCTCCTCCGACCGCCCCCGGGACGCCCGCCCTCCGGTTCGTCCACGACCACCTGAGCTGCGGCCGTCGGGTGCGGCTTCTTCGCCCGGGACGGGCTGATCGGCCGAGTGACGCCCATCAGGGCCGAGCTGGTCCGGCAGGTCACCACGGTCAGCGACCCACCACGCCGTGCCCGCTTCGCCACCGGGCTCAACACCCGCGGCATCACCCAGCCCAGCACGCGCCTCATCACTGAGCCCGGCGCCCGAGGCATCACTCAAGCTCGCGTCGGCTTCACCAGCCTGCCCCTCGGCATCCCCGTCGGCCTGACTGCGCTGGTCACCCGGCCAATGGAAGGTCGGCGCCGCCATCTGCCGGCCCGGGCCCCACGCCGGAGGCACGTCGACGGTCCGCCCGCCGGACGTGCCCTCGTCCTCCACCTGAGCATGAACGATCACCTCATCGGGGACGACGACGTCAGCCACGACGGCTGCGTCGTCCGCCTCAGCCTGGACGTCCGTGTCGTGAGCCCCGGCTTGGCCGGTCATGTCATCCAGCCCGGCGCGGGCAGCCGTGTCCTCCGCCCCCGTGTCGGCGGAGGAGGAGTGGTCGTCGTCCGGGGTGGGGGTCTGGGAGGCGGTGGCTCGGAGGCGGGCGCGTTGTTCGTGCCATTCGTCTACCGATGGCCAGCCGTCCGTGGCCGACCGGGCCAGGTCGGCGCCACGCGAGCCCCCGCCGGAGGCCCGGCGACCGGTCGCCCGGGTCACCGGCTCGGAGGTGGGCATCGGCTCGGGAGCAGCGGCCCGGGTCGTCGGCTCGGGGGTGGTGGCCCGGGAGCCGCGGGGTCCGCGCTTCTTGCGCTCCCCCGAGGCGGGGAGGTCGGGCCATGCGCCCCAGTCCTGGGAACGGGGCGCCTGCGACGGATCCCTGTCACTCATGCGCCGACCGATCAGACGTCACCAGGCTTGGGGGTGGACTTCGAGCCACGACCCGAGGGCGCGGCGGCGGGAGCCGGGACGGCGGCGGCGGGCTCGGCGGGCGTGTCGAGCTTCGGACCGACCCCGAGCTTGTCCTTGATCTTCTTCTCGATCTCGTTGGCCATGTCGGGGTGGTTCTTCAGGAAGTTGCGCGCGTTCTCCTTGCCCTGGCCCAGCTGGTCACCCTCGTACGTGTACCAGGCGCCCGACTTGCGGACGAAGCCGTGCTCGACGCCCATGTCGATGAGGCCGCCCTCGCGGGAGATGCCCACGCCGTAGAGGATGTCGAAGTCGGCGACGCGGAAGGGCGGGGCCATCTTGTTCTTGACGACCTTGACCCGGGTGCGGTTGCCGACCGCCTCCGTGCCGTCCTTCAGGGTCTCGATGCGGCGGATGTCCATGCGGACCGAGGCGTAGAACTTGAGCGCCTTACCACCGGTCGTGGTCTCGGGGCTGCCGAACATGACGCCGATCTTCTCGCGGAGCTGGTTGATGAAGATCGCGGTGGTGCCGGTGCTGTTGAGGGCGCCGGCGACCTTGCGCAGGGCCTGGGACATCAGGCGGGCCTGGAGGCCGACGTGGCTGTCGCCCATCTCGCCCTCGATCTCGGCCTTGGGCACCAGGGCGGCCACCGAGTCGATGACGATGATGTCGACCGCGCCGGACCTGATCAGCATGTCGGCGATCTCCAGCGCCTGCTCACCGGTGTCGGGCTGGGAGACCAGCAGGGCGTCGGTGTCGACGCCGAGCTTCTTGGCGTATTCGGGGTCAAGGGCGTGTTCGGCGTCGATGAACGCCGCGATGCCGCCGGCCCGCTGGGCGTTGGCCACCGCGTGCAGGGCGACCGTGGTCTTGCCCGAGGACTCGGGGCCGTAGATCTCGACGATGCGCCCACGCGGGAGGCCGCCGATGCCGAGGGCCACGTCAAGGGAGATCGACCCGGTGGGGATCACCTCGATGGGGGCTCGGGCGTCGTCACCCAGTCGCATGACGGAGCCCTTGCCGAACTGCCGCTCGATCTGAGCGAGCGCGGTCTCGAGGGCCTTCTCGCGGTCGTTGATAGCCATGGGAGCTCCCTCTGGAGGGTCGTGGTCCGATCAGTCGAGTGAAAGCTACGGCCTGCCACCGACATTTTCTGCGACGGTCGGAGAAGGCGTGGCCGAGTTCGGCAAGGTTCATCGTAGCCGAACGACTGTTCGATCACATCACGAACACGCTGCTGGGATGCATGCGGCGTGTTCAGTGTCCCGTGACAGCGAAGGTCGAGCGTGTTGGCGACGCGTCAGTCGGTCTTCGGTGTCACGAGACCGGTGGTCATCAACCTTCGTGACGATGATCAGCATTCGCCGGGTGTCCTGTGACAGCGAACAATGTGCGTTGCCGCCGAAGGTGGATGACCAGTAGGTTCGCGCCACCGAGGTCTGAGCGGGGAGGGATTGCCGAGGTGCTCACACTGAAGGCGGTCGCCGAAGACCCGCTTGTCCTGACGTGGCGCCTGAACCTGAATGACGGTTCGGAGGTCGCCTTCCGACCGCTCATGCACACTGACGCGGAACGTCTTGCGGCCTTCCTTGAGGGGCTGTCCGCCGAATCGAGGCGACTGAGCACCTTCGACGGGTACGACCTCAAGGCCGCCCGGAAGCTGTGTGACGCGATCGCGCGTCACGACAAGCTCAGGCTGGTGCTTGAGGACGTGCTGTCCGGCAGGATCGTCGGCCTTGTCGAGTTCAGTCTCGATCCTCACCCGGCGGACATCGCCCGCTACCGGGAGGCCGGCATCCACCTGGCGGCGACGGACTGCCGCTTCGGCCCCACCCTGGCCGACGACTACCAGGGGAGGGGGGTGGGAACGCAGATCTTCCCGCTCGTCGCGGACGTCGCACGGCATTTCGGCAGGAGGAGAATCATCCTGTTCGGCGGCGTTCTCGCCGACAACGCACGTGCCCTTCGCTACTACAAGAAGCACGGCTTCCAACTGGTCGGCTCCTTCACCGGGAGGGACGGCACACGGTCGTTCGACATGATCCTGGACCTCCATCCGCCATCGGGCCAGTGACGCCTTCGCCGGCGCGGGCCGCTCAGGAAAGGGCGAGGCCGTGCCCGGATACCGCTCGCGTTCATGGTGGTTGCCGGCTGACGGATCGGCCGTGGGGTCTGCCCTGGGGATCGTGGAACCGGCACGGCGGGCGGATGTGACGGGCGCTTGTAGGGGTCCGGGCCGGACTAACACCTGTCCCTTGCGGACGGGGGACAGGTGAACCAGGCCCGGGAAACGTGGATCGCCGCGCGGGGAGACGTCACGGACGTTCTCCCCACCGGTCCGGAGAGCGTGGTCATGGGACCGGAGTGACGGGTGAGGCGCGCGGAGCGGAACGTTCCCGATCTCCCGCGCGGGTTGCCGCCGACGTGTTGTCATACGCCGTGAGCTGGGGAGACTCACTTGCAGGGTACTGGCTTGGAGGCGGCGAAGTGGCGAGTGGCTACACCGGGGAACGACGCACCCTTCTGGAGGAGCTCGCCGAGTTGCTGCCCGACCGGGGGCTGGTCAGCCGCATGGTCGGCGGCGACGACCCGGTGCTGTGGGTGTGGCATCCGCGCACGCGCCGCCAGACGATCGTCTTCGCCACCCCCTCCAGCGGAGGCTGGACGTTGTTGTGGTCGCCGGGCGGGCAGGGCGACGCGGACGACCTGGAGGGCACGGCGGACGCGCTCCGCCGTGCGCTCGGCTCAGCGCAGCCGGGGTGAGACGTCCTCCACCTGGCACACGGCCCGCCACACGGTCTTGGCGCTCTCGCCGTCGGCCAGCGCCTGCGTCACGGTACGGCCGCCCAGCGGGGCGATCACGTAGTCGCGGGCCCACGAGTCGGCATAGGTCTCGCCGAAATGGGCGTTCATCCGTCTCCAGAACTCGGTCAGGCGCATGAACCAAGTATGGAAGCGCGTCAGGTGTGGGTAGGACATCCGCATGCCGAAGACCCCCAAGTCCTCACCCCCGAAGAGCGCCAGGACCAAGGCCAACAGAGCGCGCCGCCGCCGGCTGTTACTCGCGATGCGGCAGGCCGTGCAGAAGGCGAAGGGACAGCGCTCGGAGCGGCACGCCGGAATCAGGCAGGAGCCCCGCGCGGGCGTACCGCGTACGCGCAGGGCGTCACGGCGCTGAGCCGGGACGCACGGTCACAACACCCGCGTGCCGTACATCTCACCGAGATGGTCGGCGAGCAGCTCCAGGCGGGCGCCGTCGGGGTCCTTGAAGTAGATGGAGGCGCCGCTCTCGATCTGGTGCGGCACGCCGGCCATCTCCAGCTTGCCGCGCAACCGTTCCCAGGTGGCGGGGTCGACGGAGATCGCCACGTGGTGCAGCCCGCCGAGCACCTCCTGGTACGGGCCGAGGTCGAGCCCCGGGAAGTCGAAGAAGGCGAGCAGGTTGCCGTTGCCGATGTCGAAGAAGAAGTGGCTCGAACCCTTGTAGTCGCGGTTCTCGATGATCTCCGTCAGCGGGAACTCCAGAAGTTCCTGGTAGAACTTGATGGTCCGTTCCACATCGGACGACAGCAGGGCCACGTGGTGCAGGCCACGGGCGCTGCTCGACGGCCGGTGCGTTAAGGCGTACCGGTCTCGCAACTGGGCGCGTCGGCTCTCGACGGCGGCATAATCAATGGTCACGGTCGCTGTATGTCCGTCTTGCCCCCCGCTCAATCGCCCGTCGCCGCTCCAATGCGTTTTCTGTCGGTGGCGCGAGGCAGTATGTGCAGGTGAGCTCGCTAGACCACTTCACCCAGGTGACCAGGCAATGGTTCGCCGGCGCCTTCCAGGCGCCCACGGCGGCCCAGGAGGGCGCGTGGGAGTCGATCGCGCGCGGTGACAACACGCTGGTCGTGGCCCCCACGGGGTCGGGCAAGACGCTGGCGGCGTTCCTGTGGTCGCTCGACAGGCTCGCGGCGCGGGCGGCCGGGCAGCCCCCCGCCGAGACAACGGCGAAGGCCCCCAAACCGGGCACCCGCGTGCTCTACGTGTCGCCGCTCAAGGCGCTGGCCGTCGACGTCGAGCGCAACCTGCGCGCGCCGCTGGCCGGGCTCAGGCAGACGGCGCGCCGGCTCGGGCTGCCCGTGCCGGAGATCTCGGTGGCGATCCGCTCCGGCGACACCCCGGCCGAGGAGCGCAGGCGGTTCGCCGCCAAGCCGTCCGACATCCTGATCACCACCCCCGAGTCGCTGTTCCTGCTGCTCACCAGCCAGGCGCGCGACGCGCTGCGCGACGTCGAGACGGTGATCGTCGACGAGGTGCACGCGGTCGCGGCCACCAAGCGCGGCGCCCATCTGGCGCTCAGCCTGGAGCGGCTCGACGCGCTGCTGGAGCGTCCGGCGCAGCGGGTGGGGCTGTCGGCGACCGTGCGGCCGGTGAGCGAGGTGGCGGCCTTCCTCGGCGGCACGCGTCCGGCCACGGTGGTGCAGCCGCCGTCCGACAAGCGCATCGAGATCGAGGTCGTCGTCCCGATCGAGGACATGACGGAGATGGAGGGGGCGCCCGATCCCGAGCAGGTCGAGCCGTCGTCCGGCCGGTCGATCTGGCCCCATGTGGAGGATCGCCTGTTCGACCTGATCGAGGCCCACAGCTCGACGATCGTGTTCGCCAACTCCAGGCGGCTGGCCGAGCGGCTGTGCACCCGCCTCAACGAGCTGGCCTACACGCGGCGGCAGGGGCTGGAGGCGATCGACCTGTCGATCTGGGAGACGCCGCCGCAGGACCCCGAGGCCCCGGCCCCGCCCAGGCGCATGCCGGCCGAGACGATGGCGCAGGCGGGGGCGAGCAAGGGGGTGGTGACGGAGATCGTCCGGGCCCACCACGGCTCGGTGTCCAAGGAGGAGCGGGCCCAGATCGAGGAGGCGCTCAAGTCGGGGCGGCTGCCCGCCGTGGTCGCCACCTCCAGCCTGGAGCTGGGCATCGACATGGGCGCGGTCGACCTGGTGGCGTGCGTGGAGGCCCCGCCGAGCGTGGCCAGCGGGCTGCAGCGCATCGGCCGGGCCGGACACCAGGTGGGCGCGGTGTCCCGTGGGGTGATCTTCCCCAAGTACCGGGGCGACCTGGTCCAGACGGCCGTGGTGGCCGAGCGCATGCGCGGCGGGCAGATCGAGGAGCTGCGCTACCCGCGTAACCCGCTCGACGTGCTGGCCCAGCAGATCGTGGCGATGACCGCGCTCGACGAGTGGACGGTCGACGAGCTGGAGACCGTGGTCAAGCGGGCCGCCCC
This sequence comes from Nonomuraea sp. NPDC051191, assembly GCF_044455665.1. Taxonomy (NCBI): domain Bacteria; kingdom Bacillati; phylum Actinomycetota; class Actinomycetes; order Streptosporangiales; family Streptosporangiaceae; genus Nonomuraea; species Nonomuraea sp. NPDC051191. The sequence goes on from NZ_JBITEZ010000017.1 coordinate 21,108, forward strand.
CTACGCCACCCTGCCGCGCAGCGCGCTGGAGGCGACCCTCGACATGCTGGCCGGCCGCTACCCGAGCGAGGAGTTCGCCGAGCTGCGGCCGCGCATCGTCTGGGACCGCGTCTCCGGCACGCTCCAGGGGCGGCCCGGCGCGCAACGGCTGGCCGTGACCAACGGCGGCACGATCCCCGACCGGGGCCTGTTCGGCGTGTTCCTCGTGGGCGAGAAGGCGTCCCGGGTGGGCGAGCTGGACGAGGAGATGGTCTACGAGTCGCGCGTCGGCGACGTGTTCGTGCTGGGCGCGACGTCGTGGCGGATCGAGGACATCACGGCCGACCGGGTGCTGGTCTCCCCCGCCCCCGGTCAGCCGGGGAAGCTGCCGTTCTGGCACGGCGACACGGCCGGGCGGCCGGCCGAGCTGGGCCGGGCGATCGGGCAGTTCCTGCGGGAGCAGGCCAAGCACGGTTCCACCGACCGCATGCGGGAGGCGGGGCTCGACGAGTTCGCCGCCGGCAACCTGCTGGCCTACCTCAACGAGCAGCGCGAGGCCACCGGCTACGTGCCCGACGACCGTACTCTGCTGGTCGAGCGCTTCCACGACGAGCTGGGCGACTGGCGGGTGGTGATCCACTCCCCCTACGGCGCGCGGGTGCACGCCCCCTGGGCGCTGGCGATCAACCGGCGGCTGCGCGAGCGTTACGGCATCGACGTGCAGGCCGTGCACTCCGACGACGGCATCGTGCTGCGCATCCCCGACACGCTGGCCGAGCCGCCCACCGACGTGGCGGCGTTCGACGCCGAGGAGATCGAGCAGATCGTCACCGAGGAGCTGGGCGGGTCGGCCATGTTCGCCTCCCGCTTCAGGGAGTGCGCGGGGCGGGCGCTGCTGCTGCCGCGCCGCGTGCCGGGCCGGCGCAGCCCGCTGTGGCAGCAGCGCCAGCGGGCCGCCCACCTGCTGGGCGTGGCCTCCCAGTACGCCTCGTTCCCGATCGTGCTTGAGACGATGCGCGAGTGCCTCCAGGACGTGTTCGACGTGCCGGGGCTGGTCCAGCTCATGCGCGACATCGCGGCGCGCCGGATCCGGGTGGTGGAGGTGGAGACCTCGCAGGCCTCGCCGTTCGCCGCGTCGCTGCTGTTCCACTACATCGGCGCGTTCATGTACGAGGGCGACGCGCCGCTGGCCGAACGCCGCGCGCAGGCCCTGGCGCTGGACACCACGCTGCTGGCCGAGCTGCTCGGCCAGGCCGACCTGCGCGAGCTGCTCGACCCCGACGTGATCGTGACCAGCGAGCGCGAGCTGGCCCGGCTCGACCGGCCGCTGCGCGACGCCGAGGACCTGGCCGACCTGCTGCGCTCGCACGGGCCGCTGCTGACGCCCGACGTGAGCGTGCGCGGCGGCGACCCGTCCTGGCTGGAGGAGCTCGAACGCGCGCGCCGGGCCATCCGCGTGCGCGTCGCGGGCGAGGAGCAGTGGGCTGCCGTCGAGGACGCCGCCCGGCTGCGCGACGCGCTCGGCGTGCCGCTGCCCGTGGGGGTGCCGCACGTGTTCCTGGAGCCGGTGCCCGACCCGCTGGCCGACCTGGTGGCCCGGCACGCCCGCACCCGTGGCCCGTTCCACGCCGGCACCGCCGCCGCCAGGTTCGGGCTCGGCGTGGCCGTGGTCACCGACGCGCTGCGGCGGCTGGCCGCCTCGGGGCGGGTCGTGAACGGGGAGTTCCGTCCGGGCGGCCGGGGCGAGGAGTGGTGCGACGCCGGGGTGCTGCGGATGTTGCGCCGCAGGTCGCTGGCCCGGCTGCGCAAGGAGGTCGAGCCGGTCGCGCCCGAGACGCTGGCCCGTTTCCTGCCCGCCTGGCACGGCATCACCGGTACGGGCTCGTCGTCGTCCGACGGCTCGCGGGCCGGGGCGGCCCGGGCCATGGACGCGCTGGTGCGTTCCGTCGAGCAGCTCCAGGGGGCCGCGGTGCCTGCGTCGGCGCTGGAGACGCTGGTGCTGCCCTCGCGGGTGCCCGGCTACCATCCGGCGCTGCTCGACGAGCTGACCTCGTCGGGCGAGGTGATGTGGGTGGGGCAGGGGTCGTTGCCCGGCGGCGACGGGTGGGTGTCGCTCTACTTCGCCGACACCGCGCCGCTGCTGCTGCCCGAGCCCGCCGAGATCACGATGACGCCGCTGCACGAACGCGTGCTCGACCTGCTGGGCGGCGGCGGCGCGCTGTTCTTCCGGGGCATCTCCGACCAGCTCGGCGCCCAGGGCAGTGCGCTCGACGACGCGGCGCTGGTCTCCGCGCTGTGGGATCTGGTGTGGTCGGGCCGGGTCTCCGGCGACACGCTCGCGCCGCTGCGGGCCACGCTGGGCACCGGGCGTCCCGCGCACCGGCCGGCCACGACGCGGCGGCGGCGGGCCGTGCTGCCGTCGAGAAGCGGGCCGCCGACCGTGGCCGGGCGGTGGTGGCTGCTGCCCGGGCCCGCCGACGACACGACGCAGCGGGCGCACGCGCAGGCCGAGGTGCTGCTCGAACGGCACGGGGTGGTGACGCGGGGCGCGGTCACCTCCGAACGGCTGCCCGGCGGGTTCACGCCCGTCTACCAGGTGCTTCGCGCCTACGAGGAGAGCGGTCGGTGCCGCCGGGGGTACTTCGTGGAAGGGCTGGGCGGTGCGCAGTTCGCGCTGCCGGGCGCGGTCGACCGCATGCGGGCCATGGCTCCGGGCATCGCGCCGACCGGGGGCGGGCCGCATGAGAGCTCCGGTCCTCCTTCCGAGGCCCCCCTCTGGGAAAGCGGCGGGCGGGTGACGCCGGGGCGGCGGGCCGTGGTGCTGGCCGCGGCCGATCCGGCCAGCCCGTACGGAGCCGCGCTCCCCTGGCCGCAACGCGCCGGCGACGTCGGGCACAAGCCGGGCAGGAAGGCGGGCTCGCTGGTCGTGCTCGTGGACGGTTTTCTCGTCCTCTATGTGGAGCGGGGCGGCAAGACGTTGTTGTCGTTCGCCGACGACGAGCGGCTGCAACCGGCCGTCGACGCCCTGGCGCTGGCCGTGCGCGACGGGGCGCTCGGGAAGCTGACCGTGGAGCGGGCCGACGGTACGTCCATCGTGGAGTCGCCGCTGGCCGCCGCGCTGGAGGCGGCCGGGTTCCATCCGACCCCGAGGGGGTTGCGCCTGCGCGCCTGAGGAGCGTGGCGGCCGGAAAGGCTGGAGGATGAGGGCATGCCGCCTCTGCAACGCTTACGTTCCGACCTCGGCTCCGGCAAGAACCTGGAGATCTACGTCACGACGGTCATCGCGCTCGTGGTGGGCGTCCTCGGCGTGCTCGGCGTGCTCGGCGTCCTCGGCGTCCTCGGCGTCGTCAAGGGTGAGATCCTGGCGGCGGCGACGCTGGCCACGCTCGCCCTGCTGGCGGCGTCCGCGCTCGGCCCCAAGCACCAGGTGGCCGACCTGGAGGCGCGCGTGGCCGAGCTCAACGCCCTCGTCCGCGACCGTCTGGCCGGGGAGGCGTTCCTGACCACCCGCAAGGACGGCCTGGATCAGCGGGTCGCCCGCACCGATGACCTGCGCTTCGCCGGGGTGACGCTGAGCCGCACCTGCTGCGCGACCTACCCCACCGGGACCGCGTCGAGGTGCGCTTCCTGCCGTTCGTGCCCGCGTTCGGGCTGGTCCTGCTGGATCCCGGCGACGACGACGGCGTCATCCACGTCGAGCTGGGCACCCACAGCACCGCGGGCCGCGCGATGACGGGTGGGGAGTTCGTGTTCCTGGGCGCGGTCGGGCTGGTGGCCGGGGTGGTCAACGCGCCGGCCGGGGGCGGCACGCTGGTCTCCTTCCCGGCGCTGGTGGCCTTCGGGGACCCGGGCGTCACGGCGTCGGTGACCAACGCGGTGGCCCGGCATGTTCTTGCACGACGACCTGCACCGGGTCAACGCCGTACGGGCCGCGTTGGCGCTGGTCGTCAGCACGGTCTCGGTGGTGGCGTGCTCGCTGTTCGGGCCGGTGGAGTGGCAGGCCGTGGCGGTGGTGGCGCCGGCCAGCCTGGCGGGTGGCTTCCTCGGCACCCGCGTGGCCCGGCTCATGCCGCCTGACGTGCTGCGCGGCGTCGTCGTGACCTTCGGCCTCGGCGTGGCGGCGGTGCTCGCGCTGCGTTGAACGGGCGGTTCAGGCGACGGTGGCCTCGATCAGGTCGTCCACCACGTCGGTCAGGTCGTTGCCCCGGGCGTGCACGCGCCGCTGGCGTACCGCGCCGGAGCCCTTGCTCAGCAGCCGTTCCAGACCCTCTTCGATGAAGGTCAGGTCGCCGGCCTCGGCCAGCGCGGCGCGTACGTGGCCGAACAGCCGGCGGGCCATCACCGTGGCGGGCACGAGCGTTCCGTGCCGCACGTCGAGGCTGTCGCCGACCAGGCCGTCCCGGGCCGCCCTCCAATAGGCGGCCCGCAGCACCTCCGACGGGATCGGCAGCCCGCGGTCGCCGCGCGCCACCTCCCGCAACGCGGTCACGACCAGGGCCCGGATCAGGCCGATGATCGTCAGGCTGTCGCTCACGTCGAGCGGCACGTCGGCCACCCTGATCTCGACCGTCGGCAGCCGCGGCGACGGGCGGGTGTCCCAGAAGACCGTCTTGGGGTCCATCAGCGCTCCCGACTCCGACAGCGCGCGCAGCGCCAGCTCGTAGGCGCCGAACGTCGGGAAGTACGGCGGCGCCCCGGACACCGGCCACCGCCCCCAGCTGATGACCCGCCAGGACGCGTAGCCGGTGTCGCGGCCCACGAAGAACGGCGAGTTGGCGGCCAGCGCGATCAGCGTCGGCAGCCAGGGTCTGAGATGGTTGCCGACGTAGACGGCGATCTCCTCGTCCGGTACGTCGACGTGCACGTGCAGCGCGCAGATGCTGATCTCGTCCTGCAACGCGCGGTAGAGCTCCTTGCCCTGCAGATAGCGGTGGTCGTCGGTGAGCGGTGGCGGCATGACGTTGCCGAGCACCGGGATGCCACTGGCCACGACCGCCAGGCCGCAGGACCGGGCCGCCTCGGCCACCTCCTTCCGTGCTGTCCGAAGCTGGGAACCCAGCTCGCTCAGGTCGGCGGAGGGCGGCGTACGGGCCTCCACCTGGAAACGGGTGATCTCGTGGGCCACGTCGAGCATGTCCGTCGCGGCGGCCAGGACCTCGGCCGCCCGGGGGGACACGTGACGCGTGCGGGGATCGACGACGAGGTATTCCTCTTCGATCCCGATCAACGGAACCATGCACACCTCGCTGGGGAGTCCAAAAGCCTCCGCCACAGGTTGTGCCCGTACCGCCGCCGGGGGAAAACCTGGCTAGAAGGGGGCAGGACCGTACAGGGCGGCGGGGGCGCCGGTGGACATGGCCCAGTAGCGGTCGCCGTAGGACCAGTGCCACCACTCGGTCGGGTAGTTGACCAGGCCCACGGGCTCCAGGACGGCGGCCAGGATCTTGCGGTGGGCGCGGGCCTCGGCCGGGATGCCCGCGGCGGCCGTGTAGCAGGCGCCGCCGCTCTCCTCGGGGTTGTCGTTGACCTCGGTGCCCATGTCGTACTCGGTGCCGTCGGGCGCGCACAGGGTCAGGTCGACGGCGGCGCCGGCGGTGTGGGGGGCGACCTCGACAGGGGACACATAACGACTCGCCGCGATATAGGACTCGTCAGGCGTCATGTCGGGATAAGTGGTGAGGAGCTCCGCGCGGTACCCCTCGAAGATGCGCCGCTGGGTGGCGATGGGCCGGTAGCCCTCGACGATCAGCAGGTGGAAGCCGTCGGGAAGGGCGCTCTCGGCCTGTTCGAGCCGGTCGAGCAGCCCCGCGCGCAGGTGCGCGTACGCGCCGTCGGCGTCGGCCATCCGCGTGTCGACCCGCAGCCGCCCGCGTACGTCGGCCAGCGGCTCGCCGCACTCCCGGACGGGGACCGCCGAGACGCGCGGGTCGGAGATGAGGACTACGTCGGTGTCGAGCTGCCACATGGGCAGAAATTCTCACACAGTGTCGGAGAAAACCTGCTCCCGGGCCTGCTCCAGGGCCGCGACCAGGGCCCCGCGCAGCACCGCGTTGCCGGTCACCTTGGTGGTCACCACGGTCGGCTGGCTGGGGCACAGGCGGGCCACGGCCTCTTGGACCTTGGCGGCCAGCCGTTCGCCGCCGGCCCGGCCGACGTCGCCGCTGAGCACGATCAGCTCGGGGTCGAGCACGACGGCCACGGCCGCCGCGCCCACGGCCAGGCGTCCGGCCACCTTGTCGAGGTAGTCCTCGTCGCCGTTGCGGACCAGGTCGGGCACGGTGTAGCCGATCACGCCGTGCTCGTCGGCCAGGCCGCGCAGGGCGTCGTGGCCGACCAGGCGCTGGAAGGAGCCCGACTGCGGCTGTGACACGTCGGCGGGCAGCGGCTCGCCCGGCACCGGCAGCCAGCCGATCTCGCCCGCGCCGCCGCTCATGCCGCGGTGCAGCCGTCCGCCGAGCATGACGCCGAGGCCCTGTCCGACGCCGGCCCAGATGACCACGAAGTCGTCGTGGCCGACGGCGGCGCCGTAGCGGCTCTCGGCCAGGGCGACCAGGTTGACGTCGTTCTCTATGGTGACCGAGCCGCCCAGGGTCCGGCGGAGGCTGGCCAGCACGCCGACGTGCCAGTCGGGCAGGTCGTAGGACCAGCGCACGTCGCCGCTGCGGGGATCGACGACCCCCCGGGTGCCGATGACGAAGGAGCGAAGCTGGGAGAGCTCGACGCGGGCCGCGGCGCAGGCCCGCTGGACGGCCGAGTGGACCGCCTTGACCGGATCGCGGGAGTCGGCCGGGTTGACCGTCACCTCGACAACGATTTTACCTGTGATGTCCGCCACACCGACGGTGAGGCTGTCGGGCAGCACCTCCAGCCCGGCGACGTACGCGGTGGACGGAACCACGGCGTACAGGGCGGCGTGCGGACCCCTGCCACCGGCGCGCTCGCCCGCGACCTCCACCAGGCCCCGTTCTTCCAGGCGGGCCAGCAGCTGACCTGCGGTTACCTTGGAGAGCCCCGTTCGCTCCCCCAGTTCGGCGCGGGTCAGCGGACCGTCCGCGAGGAGGAGTTCAAGTGCCGAGCGGTCGTTCAACCTGCGCAGCAACCGGGGGATCCCCGGGCTTCGACTCATTACCGCACCCCTCTCGTCACGAATGGCTAACGAGCGTTTCTTTTAAGAAAGTTTCTTGTTAGTTTAACAGCGTCGTTCGGCATTTGACGATCAGCCTGGTGCGGACCGTAGGCCAGCACCCGGGAAGGGAGAACCCTGTGAGGATCGCGAAGATCACAGCCACTACGGTCACCACGGCCGCCCTGGCCCTGGGCCTGGCCGCCTGTGGGTCAAGCGAGGAGCCGAAGCCGTCGTCCAGCGCGGCCGCCCCCGCTTCCAGTGGCCCGAAGTTCGCGGGCAAGACGCTCAGCATGTGGCGTCTGGGCGACAGCAACCCTGCCGCCGCCAAGTACATGGAAGAGCTCAACGCCGAGTTCACGAAGCAGACCGGCGCTGAGGTCAAGCTTGAGTGGATCCCGTGGCCGCAGGTGGCCGACAAGTTCGCCGCCGCCGCCACCGGCGCAGGCCCGGACGTGACCGAGATCGGCAACGACCAGGTCCCCATGTGGCAGAGCCAGGACGCGCTCACCCCGATCACCGACATCGCGCGTGAGGGCGACCGGGCCCAGATCCCCGAGAACCTCTACGGCTACGAGACGGTTGACGGCGAGATCTACGGCATCCCGTGGGGCGCCGGCGCCCGCGCGGTGCTCTACCGCAAGGACTGGTTCGCCGACCTCAAGATCGAGGTTCCCAAGACCTGGGACGAGCTCGTCGCCGCGGCCAAGAAGATCCAGAAGGAGAAGGGCGCCGGCGTCGACGGCTTCGCCTTCAACGGCGGCTCCGACGCCAACCACCTGCTGGCCGCGTTCGCCTGGTCCGAGGGCGGCGAGTTCGCCGTCAAGGAAGGCGACAAGTGGGTCGGCAAGCTGACCGACCCCGGCTTCCAGAAGGGCTTCGAGACCTACACCGGTCTGGTCACCGGCGGCCTGTCCAGCAAGGCGAACCTGACGCTGAACACCGTCGACATCCGCAAGCGCTTCGCCAACAACAAGGTGGCGATGTACCTCACCGCCGGCTGGGACCTGCCCGGCATCGAGGAGGACTCGAAGGGCAAGCTGAAGGGCGACAAGCTCGGCTTCTTCCCGCTGCCCGCCAAGACCGGCGGCCTGGCCCCCTCCTTCTTCGGCGGCAACGACATCGCGCTGTGGGGCGGCACCAAGGAGGCCGACCTCGGCAAGGAGTACATCAAGCTCGCCACCAGCAAGACCTGGGCCGACCGCTACGCCAAGGAAGGCGGCCTGCTGCCGGTCTACCCCGACACCCTGGCGGCGCTGAACGAGGACCCGGCGCAGGGCCCGTTCGCCCAGGCCTTCGCCAAGGCCAAGGCGTTCCCGGCCGACCCGAACTGGGCCGAGGCCGACGCCACCAAGGCCGTGCTGCAGAACGCGGCGCGCGCCGTCATCGAGGGCAAGAAGGACACCACCACGGCTCTCGCTGACGCCAACAAGGAACTCGAAGAGATCCTGAACCAGTAACGATGGCGAACACGACTACGGTCACCCGGGGCAGGGGCTCGTCCCCCGCCCCGGGGCGCCGCCGTAAGAAGGGCGGCGGGCCCGTCAAGGCCACCGGGATGCCCACCTGGAGCATCCCGTACGTGCTGCTCATCCCCGGGCTGCTGGTCATCGCGGGACTGCTGCTGTACCCGATGTTCCAGCTCGGCGTGATGGCCTTCCAGAAGGTCGGCCTCGCGCAGATCAGGGGAAGCAAGCCGGCCGAATGGGTGGGCCTGGGCAACTTCGACAAGGTCCTCTCCAACGACATCTTCTGGTCGGCTCTGCGCAACACCGTGGTGTTCGCCTTCGTCGCCGTCAGCCTCACCCTCATCGTGGGCACCGCGGTCGGCGTGCTGCTGAACAAGCTCGGCAAGAAGATGTCCCTGTTCGTGGTCATCGGGTGCATGTTCGCCTGGGCCGTGCCGCCGGTCGCGCAGGGCGTCATCTGGCGCTCGCTCTTCGACGCCGAGTCCGGCATCGTCAACTGGCTGCTCAACCTGCTGCCCGACTGGCTGGCCGCGCCGCCCGCGGGTCAGCAGGACTGGACGGGCACCCCCTGGCTCAACGACACCTTCCCGCTCTACGTCGCACTGATCGTGTGCGTGGTGTGGGCCGGGTTCCCGTTCATCGCGGTCTCGGTGCTCGCGGGCCTCAAGGGCATCCCGTCCGAGCTGTACGAGGCGGCGAAGGTCGACGGCTCGGGGGCGTGGCGGACGTTCAGGAAGATCACCCTTCCGCTGCTCAAGCCGGTCTTCGCCGTCCTGACGATCCTGTCGATCATCTGGGACTTCAAGGTCTTCAGCCAGCTCTACGTGCTGATGAACGGCCCGACCAACCGCGACGGTTTCAACCTGTCGATGTACGCGGTCGCGGAGGCGTTCAAGCCCCCGCAGAAGCTGGGCACGGGCGCGGCGATCTCCATCGTGCTGACGATCATCCTGCTCATCATCACCGTCGCGTACGTCCGGCAGATCGTGAAGCAGGAGGAGATGTGAACCCGCTGGCCCGCAAGAAGCTCGGGAAGATCCTCCTGAACACGGCCGGTGTGCTGGTCTTCCTCTACGCGGTCTTCCCCGTCTACTGGATGGTCTCCACCGGCTTCAAGGAGAACGACCAGATCTTCACGACGGAGTTCATCCCGTTCCCCACGCACTTCACCTTCGACCACTTCGCGCGGGTGCTGACCGAGGGCGTGGCGAACAACTCCATCTGGCTCTACATGCGCAACAGCGCGATCGTGGCGCTCGGCACCGTGCTCATCGGCTCGGTCTTCGCGCTGCTGTCGGCCACGGCCATCGCCCGCTTCCGCTTCAAGGGGCGTGGCACGTTCCTGGTCGTCCTGCTGATCGTGCAGATGCTGCCGGCGGAGGGCCTGCTCATCCCGCTGTACATGATGGTCAAGCGGGTCGGCCTCGGTGACCAGCTCATCGGGCTGATCATCACCCAGGTCGCGCTGACGCTGCCGTTCGGCATCTGGATGTTGCGCACGTTCGTGGCGGCGGTGCCGCGGACGCTGGAGGAGGCGGCCTGGATCGACGGCGCGAGCCGGCTGACCACGTTCTGGAAGGTGCTGTTCCCGCTGGTCGCCCCGGGGTTGGTGGCCACGAGCATCTTCTCGTTCATCACCGCCTGGAACGATCTCGTGTTCGCCCTCTACCTGATGTCGGGGTCCGAGGGATACACGATGCCGGTCGCCCTGCAGTACTTCTTCGGCCAGAAGGGCGTCGACTGGGGCGCGATCATGGCCGGTTCCACCCTGATGACCCTTCCGGTGGTCGTCTTCTTCCTGCTGGTACAACGCCGCATGGTCGCCGGTCTCACCGCCGGGGCCGTGAAGGGGTAACAGGCACTGATCCGCGTACGGCTCGGGTTCGTCCGAGCCGTACCCGGTCGTGCCTTCATTCAAGTGATGAGGAGCCATGAGTCAGAGTGATCGGGGGCTGCGTCGCCTCGCGGCCGGCACGCTGCTCGTCGCCTTCCAGGGCACCACGGCGCCCGACTGGGTGCTGCGCGAGCTGGACAACGGCCTGGGCGGCGTGACGCTCTTCGGGTTCAACGTCGCCAGTTCCGAGCAGGTCAGGTCGCTCACCACGACGTTGCGCGCCTCGGCCGAGCCCGTCATCTCGCTCGACGAGGAGGGCGGGGACGTCACGAGGCTGGCCTACCACGTCGGCAGCCCGTACCCGGGGAACGCGGCGCTGGGGGCGGTCGACGACGTGGACCTGACCTGCCGGGTCTACGCGGCGATCGGTTCGGAGCTGGCCGCGTGCGGCATCAACCTGGACCTCGCGCCGAGCGCCGACGTCAACACCGAGGCCGACAACCCGGTGATCGGGACCAGGTCCTTCGGCGCCGACCCGGCGCTGGTGGCCAGGCACACGGTCGCGGCGGTCAACGGCCTGCAGTCGGTGAACGTGGCCGCCTGCGTCAAGCACTTCCCCGGCCACGGCGCCACCCGGGTGGACTCCCACCTGGCCGTGCCCGTCGTGGACGTCGACCTGGACGTGTTGCGGGCCCGCGAGCTCGTGCCGTTCCGGGCGGCGATCGAGGCCGGCGCCAAGACCGTGATGACCGCGCACGTGGCGGTGCCGGTGGTGACCGGGGACACCCCGGCCACCCTGTCGCCCGCCGCGCTGACCGGGCTCCTCAGGGGCGAGCTCGGCTACGACGGCGTGGTCATCACGGACGCGCTGGACATGCACGCGATCACCAAGAGCGTGGGCCTGGCCAAGGGCGCCGTGCTCACGCTCGCGGCCGGGTCGGACCTGATCTGCCTCGGCCCGATCCCCGGCGAGGACGACGTCCAGCGGGTCATCGCGGAGATCGTGGACGCGGTGACCGAGGGCCGACTGCCGGCCGCCAGGCTGGAGGAGGCGGCCGAGCGGGTCCGGGCGCTGCGGGCCTGGTTCGGCGCGTCCGAGACGGTCGCCGCCGAGCAGAACGGGGTCGGCCTGCATGCCGCCCGCCGCGCCGTGCGGCTGACCGGCGAGACGGAACCCCTGGTGGAACCCCTGGTGATCGAGGTGGACACCCCGCCCACGATCGCCGTGGGAACCGTGCCGTGGGGTGTGGGCCCGTGGCTGCCGGACGCCGAGATCGTCCGCGTCGAGCCCGCGGCCGCCGACGTCCCCACCTTGCTGGCCAAGGCCGCGAACCGGTCGCTGGTCATCGTGGTGAAGGACGCCCACCGCTACCAGGCGAGCCAGGAACTGGTCTCCGCGCTGGTGGCGGCCCGCCAGGACGCGACGGTGATCGAGATGGGCCTGCCTGTCTGGCGGCCTGGCAGCGCCGCCTACATCGCCACGTACGGGGCGGCGAGGGCCAACGCCCAGGCCGCCGTGGAACTGATCACCGCCTGAGGCGGGCGACCACGCCCCCGCCGGATCAGGGCGCGAGGAGCTCCTCGCGCGCCTGGTCCAGCGCGGCCAGCACCGCGCCGCGCAGCACCGGGTTCGCATGGGCCACCGCCGTGGTGACCACCTGCGGCCGCACCGGGCAGATCCGCGCCACGGCCTCCTCCACCCTGGAGGTCAGCGCGGATCCCCCGGCGTGGCCCACCTCCCCGGCCAGCACGACCAGCCCCGGGTCGAGGATCACGCAGACCGCCGCCACACCCAGCGCCAGCCGGTGGGCGATGTCGTCGAGCATCGGCTCGCCGCGGGACCCGGCCGCCACCGCGACCTCGACGCACTCGCGGGCGCTCTCGGCCGTGAAGCCGTAGCCACGGGCCAGCTCGGCCACTTCCTCGGCGCTGACCAGCGACTGCAGGCCGCCCGCCAGCGAGGGCAGCCGGCCCGGCTTGGTCCGGATGTCCTCCGGCAGCGGAACGCCCGGCACCGGCAGGTAACCGATCTCCCCCGCGCTGCCCGAACGCCCCCGGTGGAGCTTGCCGCCCAGCATGACGGCCATGCCGAGGCCGCGGCTCGCCCACACCAGCACGAAGTCGTCGACGCCCTTGGCTGCGCCGTCGGCGTACTCGGCGAGGGCGGCGAGGTTCACGTCGTTCTCGATCGTCACCTCGCGCCGCAGGTCGCCGGCGAGCGCCTCGTGGATGCCCTCGTGCCAGCCGGGCAGGTCGAAGGAGAAACGCACGTCGCCGCTGCGCGGGTCGACCACGCCAGGGGTGCCGATCACCACGCCGCGCAGCCTGGCCAGGCTGACCTTGGCGCTGCGGCACGCCTTGACGATCGCGCCGTGCACGGCGGCGACCGGGTCGTCGTGGCCGCCGGGGTCGACGGTGACCTCGGCGATCGTACGGCCGTGGATGTCGGCCACGGCGGTCGAGATCAGCTCGGGGCCGACCTCCAGACCGGCCACATAGGCGCTTGAGGGGATGACCGAGTAGAGCGCCGCGTTCGGCCCTCTGCCGCCCGCCTGGGCGCCCACCACCTCGACCAGGCCACGCTCCTCCAGCCGCGCGAGCGTCTGGGAGGCGGTCACCTTGGACAGACCGGTCAGGTCGCCGATCTGCCCCCTCGTCATGGGGCCGGTGGCCAGCAACAGCTCCAGTGCGGCCCGATCGTTGATCTCCCGGAGAAGTCTGGGCACACCAGGACGACGCTCCACGCTGATTCCCACCGTCAAATCGAAAAGGTTGTTGGAAGTTTAGCGCCCGTGCTCTTGCATATCATCGGAGCCGAACACGAGGATGCCTCATGACCATCCTCCGCGGCCCGGCGATCATGCTCGCGCTCGGCCTCGTGCTGCTGCTGGACGTGTTGAGGGTCTTCCTCCCGTCGTTGATCACCTTGTTCGGCCGCGCGGGCGAGACACCGCCTGAGCTGATGGGCCTCTATGCAGCCGCCTGGTTCATCCTGCCTTTCCTCGCGCTGTTAGCCAAGCCGCGCCACGCTCTGCTCGGCGGCGCCGCGGCGCTGGTCCTCACCAGGATCCTGCTGCAGGCGGGGGTGGGCCAGCTCTACGTCGCCTCCGCCGGCGTCACCGCGGGTCTGGTCTTCCTGTACGGCTGCGCCCACACCGTGCCGCGACGGGCCGTCCCCGTGGGCGTCATGGGCGGCCTGAGCCTGTCGCTGACCGTCCATCTGCTGCTGGACGGCGTGGACCTGGTCTGGCGCGACGGCCTGGTCCCGTGGCTGGCGGCGCTGTCCCTCTGCGCCGCCTTCCTCGGCCTCGTACGCCCCCCGGAGGCCGAGGTGGACCGCGCGCCCACGCTGACGTGGTTCCTGCTCGGCCCGGCGATGCTGCTGACCGGCGTGGCCGCCACCGGCTGGGCCAAGCCCGTGGCGAGCCCGACCGACCTGTGGCAGGTGCTGGCGGGCACCGGGATACTCGCCGTCGTCCTGGTCATGGTCGTCGTACAGGCCGCCCATCCGCCGCTGTCCCCGGTCTTCGACCTCATCGCCGGGGTCGTGCTGGTGGCCTTCACGCTGGTCCTCACCCTGACGGCGTCCTACTTCGCCGTGCTGATGATCGGCTGGCTCGGCGCCCTGCTCGCCGGAACCGCGCGGCCGGACCATCCCTCCGGACGGCGTCCCGGCGTGGCCGTGCTCGGCGGCGGGCTGGTCTTCTTCGTCGGGCTGTTCGTCTACTACGCGGCCTACGACATGAACCTCGGCTTCCCCAACGGCCTGGTCCTCGTGGCGGTGGCGGTGCTGGTGGCCGCCCTCAGCGTGGTCACGGCCCTGGTCCGGCACTCGCCGCGGCCGGTCGCGCCGGTCCGCCTCGGCTGGTTGCCGGTGGCCGTCGTCGTCCTGCTGGTGGGGCTCGTGACGCTCGGGGCGCCGTCCGCGCCGCCCGTACGGGCCAAGCAGGGCGACACCTTCACCCTGATCACCTACAACATCCGCATGGGCTACGGCCTGGACGGCCGCCTGTCGCTCGACAAGATCGCGTCCTGGGCCGCGGCCCAGAAGCCCGACGTCGTGCTGCTCAGCGAGGTGGACCGCGGCTGGCTGCTGAACGGCGGCCACGACGACCTGGCCAGGATCGCCCGCGGCCTCGGCATGCGCTACCACTTCGCCCCGGCCGGCGACAACGTGTGGGGCGACGCCCTGCTCACCAACCTCCCGGTCAGGCAGGTGCACTCCTATCCCCTGGGCGCGCACGACTACCCGACGGGAGCCCAGGCCCAGGCGATCGTCCTGGAGGTCGGCGGCAAGGAGGTGGGCATCGTCAACACCCACCTGCAGGCCCCCGAGGGCCAGGCGCCGGAGGTGGCCGCGATCGCCCGCGCCCTGGCCGTCGGCCGGGACGCCGACGAGGCCGGGCACCGCGCCGCCGGAGCCGGGGAGCAGGTCAAGCGGCCGGTGATCCTGGCGGGCGACCTCAACACCCGGCCCACCGACCCGGCCATGGAGGTGCTGAAGGCGGCCGGGCTGACCGACCCGCTGACCGCGTTCGGGGACCCGCCGACCTCGCCCGCCGACGCCCCCAAGGAGCGCATCGACCACGTGCTGCTCACCCAGGGATTGACCGCGATTTCCGGGCAGGTGCCGCGCTTGCCCTATTCGGATCACCTGCCCGTTCTGACGACCTTGCGCCTAACCAGTGTTGACCAGGAGGGATAATCGAGAACATGCGCCTTTCCGCTCGTGTCGACTACGCCCTCCGTGCCGCCGCCGAACTCGCCGCAGCCGGCACGGGCCCGACTACTGTGGGTGAACTCGCCAAGGAACAGGACATGCCTCCCAAGTACCTGGAGAACATCCTGCTCCAGATGCGCCGCGCGGGTCTCGTGCGCGGCCAACGGGGTCCTGAGGGCGGCTACGTGCTGGCCCGGCCCGCCGCGAACATCTCGCTCGCCGACGTGATCAGGGCCGTTGACGGGCCGCTGGCGAACGTGCGCGGCGAGCGTCCCGAACACGTCGGCTACCGAGGTCCGGCGGAGTCGTTGCAGCAGGTGTGGATCGCGTTGCGGGCCACCGAGCGGGCCATCCTGGAGGAGGTCACGCTCGAACAGGTCGCCACGGGAAGCCTTCCCGAGCGCGTCCGGCAGCTCGCCGCAGACCCCGCCGCCTGGGACTGACCTCCACCGGGCGGCACAGCGGGCGCCCTCGGCCCGTGGCCATCGTGAAGGCCGGGAGGCGGTACCTAGACTGGAGGGATGCCCGAGGGAGACGCCGTCTATCGCACCGCCGCGCGCCTGCGCGGCGCGCTCGACGGCCGTGTGCTGACCAGATCGGACTTCCGGGTCCCGCGGCACGCCACCGCCGACCTGACCGGCCGTACGGTGCTCACGACCGTCTCCAGGGGCAAGCACCTGCTGACCCGGATCGAGGGCGGCCTGACGGTCCACACGCACCTGCGCATGGACGGGAGCTGGCGGGTCATGCCCGCGGGGCGGCGCACGGCCGGCGGAGACCAGGTGAGGCTGATCCTGGCCAACGAGCAGTGGCAGGCGGTGGGGATCAAGCTCGGCATGGTCGACCTGGTCACGACCGCCGACGAGGAGCGGCTGGTGGGGCACCTGGGGCCTGACCTGCTGGGCGCCGACTGGGATCCGGGCGAGGCCGTGCGAAGGCTACGAGGGGTGCCGGACAGGACGATCGGTGAAGCGCTGCTCGATCAGCGCAACCTGGCGGGGATCGGCACGATCTATCGCGCCGAGACCCTGTTCCTGCGCGGGATCTGGCCGTGGAAGAAGGTCGGGGAGATCGAGGATCTCGAAGGGCTCGTCACGCTGGCCCACCGGCTGCTGGAGGCCAACAAGGGGCATGGCGGCACGGTGACGACAGGTGATCGCCGCCCGGCGAACCAGACCTGGGTCTATGGCAGGGCAGGGAGACCCTGTCGCCGATGCGGCACGCGCATCAGCCGCGGGGAGATGGGGGCACAGCCACAGGAAAGGCTCATCCTGTGGTGTGGTGGCTGCCAGCCGCGTTAGGCCGCCACCATGTCCTTGACCTCGGGGAACACGGTGTCGCCGATCGACCCGGGAACCGTCTCGGCAAGGGGCAGGCGCTCGTGCTCGGGAACGTCGGCCAGAACAGGAGTGGCTTGGAGCTCCGCCAGCGCGAACTGGTCGGAAACCTCACGCAAAACCTGCGAGAGCGGCACTCCGAGGGCACCGCAAATGGACGCGAGCAGCTCGGACGAGGCTTCCTTCTGGCCACGCTCGACCTCGGACAGATAGCCGAGCGAGACACGCGCCAGCGTGGACACCTCGCGAAGCGTGCGCCCCTGACGCACCCGCAACCGCCTCAGCACGTCACCGAGCAGCTGACGCAGCAGAATCATCTGTCGCTCCCTCCCCGGCGTGGACGTCTTCACCACGCCCCGCGCGATCGGATCGTGCCGCACATTGGTCTTCTTGGCTTCGTACATACTCCTCGCCGTCATCATGGGGCGTCGCCGCCCCGGGTCTGCCGCTCGTGCCTGGTCGCGCGACTCATCAGGCCCGCCTGCCGGGCGCTCGGTGCTTGCAGTTGGCTCACGGACCTCACTCACAGCTCCACCGTACCCGTATCCACCGACACCGCGTCAGACCGTGCTTCGCATGTTCGCTCGGGACGTAACACGGTAATCATCCGGAATGTTCCCCTTTGTTAGCCTTCAGCACACCTGCGAGGAGATCGACTGCCTCGTGCACCGTCCTTACCCTGATACGTTCACGCGACCCCTCGAAGGTCAACTCCCGCACCGAGTTCTCCCCGCCGGGACCGTGGACGGCGGCGTACACCCGCCCCACGGGCTGTCCGTCCTGCGGTTCGGGGCCGGCCACGCCCGTCACGGCCAGCCCGTAGCCGGCCCCGCACACCCGGGCGACCCCCCTGGCCATGGCCGCGGCCACCTCGGGATGCACGGCCCCCTCGCGCCGAAGCAGCTCGTCCGGCACGCCCAGCAGGTCGTGCTTGAGATCGGTGGCGTAGGAGATCACCCCGCCCCTGAACGCCTTGGACGCCCCCGGGACCGAGGTGAACGCGGCCCCGATGAGCCCGCCCGTCAGCGACTCTGCCACCGCCACGGTGGCCTCCTGCCGCACCAGCAGGGCCAGAACCTCGGCCACGTCCGCCATCGCTCAGATCACTCCCCACGCGCCCGTCTGGCCACCTGGCGCAGCTTTACCGCCCGTACGAGATAGTCGCCGCCCGTCACGACCGTCACGACCAGCGCCGCGCCCATCACCACCCACCGCAGCGGCTCCGGCACCCCGGGCAGGATGTAGAGCACGATGGCGGCGATCTGCAGCACGGTCTTGACCTTGCCGCCGTAGCTGGCCGGGATGACCGCGTGCCGCAGCAGGACCAGCCGGAGCAGGGTGATGCCCAGCTCGCGGCCCAGGATCACGAGCGTGACCCACCACGGCAGCTCGTCGAGGATCGACAGGCACACCAGCGCCGCCCCGGTGAGCGCCTTGTCGGCGATCGGGTCGGCGATCTTGCCGAAATCGGTGATCAGCCCGTAGCGCCGGGCCAGCTCGCCGTCGAGATGGTCGGTGATCGAGGCGATCCCGAACACCCCCAGCGCGGCCAGCCGCCAGCCGGTGCCGGGCAGGAACAGGCATGCGACGAAGAAGGGGACGAGCACCAACCGGAGGACCGTGAGGACGTTGGCGATGTTCCACGGGCTTACCACGCGGCGCTCGTCCCTGGTCATGGACTGGCCTTGATGCGCGCGATCAGGTCAACCCCCTCGGCGTCGACCACGACCGCGCGCACGATCTGCCCCTTGACCAGGCCGATGCCCTGGACCGTCACCGAGCCGTCGACCTCCGGGCCCTGGTGGGCGGCCCGGCCCTCGTAGCCGCCGTCGCCCAGGTCGTCGTCGATGAGCACGTCGACCTCCGTGCCGATGCGCTCCTCCGCGCGCTGGGCGGTCAGCTCCTCCGCCAGCTCGGTGAGCACGCGAACGCGCTCGTCGATGACCTCCTGGTCGAGCTTGCCGGGCAGGTTGGCCGCCTCGGTGCCGTCTTCGTCGGAGTAGCCGAACACGCCGATCACGTCGAGCCTGGCCTTCTCCAGGAAGCCGACCAGCTCGCCGAACTCCTCCTCGGTCTCGCCGGGGAAGCCGACGATGAAGTTGGAGCGCACGCCCGCCTCGGGAGCGCCCTTGCGCACGCTCTCCAGGAGGCCCAGGAACCGCTCGGGGTCGCCGAAGCGGCGCATCCGGCGCAGGACGCTCCCACTCGCGTGCTGGAAGGACAGGTCGAAGTAGTCGGCCACGCCCTCGGTGGTGGTGATGACGTCGATCAGGCCCGGCCGCAGCTCGGCGGGCTGCAGGTAGCTGACCCGCACCCGGTCGATGCCCGGGACGGCGGCGAGCTGCGGCAGCAGCTTCTCCAGCGCCCGCAGGTCGCCCAGGTCCTTGCCGTAGGAGGTGGAGTTCTCGGAGACCAGGACGAGCTCGCGCACGCCCCGGTGCGCCAGCCAGTCGGCCTCGGCGAGCAGCTCGTCGGGGTTGCGCGAGACGTAGGCGCCGCGGAAGGCCGGGATGGCGCAGAACGTGCAGCGCCGGTCGCAGCCGGAGGCCAGCTTGAGCGAGGCGACCGGGCTCTCGTCGAGGCGCTTGCGCAGCACGCGCGGGCCGCTGGCGGGCGCGAGCCCGTCGGGCAGCTCGCCGTGGCCCGGGATGCCGGTCTTGGGCGCGCTCCCGCGCTCGACCGGCGAGATGGGCAGCAGCGTGCGGCGGTCGCGCGGCGTGTGCGGCTTGAGCGGTCGCCCGGCCAGCACGTCGTCGAGCCGGCCGCCGATCTCGGTGTAGTCGTCGAAGGAGATGACGGCGCTCGCCTCGGGCAGGGCCTCGGCCAGCTCGTTGCCGTAGCGCTCGGCCATGCAGCCCGCGGCCACCACCTTGACCCCGGTGTCGGCGGCGGCGAGCAGCGTGTCGATGGAGTCTTTCTTGGCCGAGTCAATGAAGCCACACGTGTTGACGACGACGACGTCGGGGTCGTCGTCGCCCAGCTGCCAGCCGGCAGCCTCAAGTCGCGCGGCCAGCTCCTCGGAGTCGACCTCGTTGCGCGCGCAGCCCAGAGTGATCAGCGATGCGGTTCGGCGGGATGACATGGTGAACACTACGGTATCGGGAGTTGGCCACCACCTGATGCACGGCCTCCCCGCCGGACTACCGCGGAGGCGACGTGGCGAGGCCGAACGAGCGGCTCACCATCTCCCCCCGGCCACCGAGTTTGTCCACCTTCTTGCCGTTGACCTGCAAGGACACCGCTCCGGCGTCGGCGAGGAGCAGGCTCAGCCTGTCCGCGGCCTGCCAGGTCGAGCTGTCGCCTTCCTGCAACATCCCGGCGAAGAGCATGCGGCCCTGACCGTCGCGCACGTTCACGTACGACGTACGCCTGGCCTTGATCTTCAAGGTCACCATGTTCTTGCCCGGTTTGGCCTTGGCCGCCGCCGCGCGGGGCCCTTCGGTGATGGGCGTGTTCGGCGGCACGCTCGGCCTGGGCGTGATGGCGTGCACGTCGGCGGTGCGCACCTGGTCGCTCGCACCCCCCAGCACCCGTACCGTGCCGAACACCACCACGACGGCCAGCGCCACGCCGAGCGCCATCGTCCAGTTGGGCCCCCGGCGCTCGCGCAGGGCGAGCGTGCGGTCGGCCTGGAACACGGCGGCCGCGCGCACGGGCTGCGGCGCCCCGCCGTGTTGCTGGTCGAACAAATGGACGGTGGCCTCCGGATCGAGGCCGACGACCTTGGCGATGGCCTTGACGTGGCCGCGGGCGTAGAAGGCGCCCCCGCACTGGTCGTAGTCTTCCTGCTCGATGCGGTTGATGATCGTTTCTCTGATGCGCGTGGCCGCGCTGACCTGCGCGACCGTCAATCCCGCCGCCTGCCTGGCCGCTGCCAGCATGGCCCCGATGCTCTGTTCCTGCACAGCGAACGCCTCCCCACCACGACAGTGCGTAGTGGTTCATATTCAATCAGTTATCGCCGTGGACCCGTGCATTGGGGTCATTCGCCACGCAGGTCGGCCAGCAGGCCAGGCAGATCGTCCGGTTTCACCAGGACTTCTCGGGCCTTGGAGCCCTCGCTGGGGCCGACCACGTTGCGGCTCTCCAGCAGGTCCATCAGCCGTCCGGCCTTGGCGAAGCCGACGCGCAGCTTGCGCTGCAACATCGAGGTCGAGCCGAACTGGGTGGTCACGATCAGCTCGGCGGCCTGGATCAGCAGGTCGAGGTCGTCGCCGATCTCCTCGTCGATCTCCCGCTTGACCGGCGCGGCGGCCACGTCGTCGCGGTATTCGACCTGCATCTGCTCCTTGCAGTGCGTGACGATCTCGGCGATCTCCTTCTCCGAGACGTACGCGTTCTGGATCCGGATGGGCTTGCTCGCGCCCATCGGCAGGAACAGCGCGTCACCCTGGCCGACCAGTTTGTCGGCGCCGGGCTGGTCGAGGATGACCCGCGAGTCGGTCAGCGACGACACCGCGAAGGCCAGCCTGGACGGCACGTTGGCCTTGATCAGGCCGGTGACGACGTCGACCGAGGGCCGCTGGGTGGCGATGACCAGGTGGATGCCGGCCGCGCGGGCGAGCTGCGTGATGCGCACGATCGAGTCCTCGACGTCGCGCGGGGCCACCATCATGAGGTCGGCCAGCTCGTCCACGATGACCAGCAGGTACGGGTACGGCTGGTAGACCCGCTCGCTGCCCGGCGGCGGCACGAGCTTGCCCGCGCGCACGGCCTTGTTGAACTCGTCGACGTGCCGGAACCCGCTGGCGGCCAGGTCGTCGTAGCGGCGGTCCATCTCGCCCACGACCCATTCCAGGGCCTCAGCGGCCTTCTTCGGGTTGGTGATGATGGGCGTGATGAGGTGGGGGATGCCCTCGTAGACGCTGAGCTCGACGCGCTTGGGGTCGACCAGCACCATGCGCACCTCGTCGGGGGTCGAGCGCATGAGGATGCTGGTGATGAGGCCGTTGACGCAGACCGACTTGCCCGCGCCGGTCGCACCGGCGATGAGCAGGTGGGGCATCTTGGCGAGGTTCGCCACGATCGTACGGCCCTCGACGTCCTTGCCCAGGCCCACGATCATCGGGTGGTGGTCGGCCTGGGCCACCTGGGAGCGCAGCACGTCGCCGAGCGCCACCAGGTCCTTGTCGGCGTTCGGGATCTCGACCCCGATCGCCGACTTGCCGGGGATCGGGGACAGGATCCGGACGTCGGCCGACTTGACGGCGTAGGCGATGTTCTTGGTGAGGGCGGTGACCTTCTCCACCTTGACCGCGGGGCCCAGCTCGATCTCGTAGCGGGTGACCGTCGGACCGCGGGTGAAGCCGATCACCTGGGCGTCGATGGTGAACTGCTCCAGCACGCTGGTCAGCGCGTTGACCACGGTCGTGTTGGCCTTGGTCTGCGGCTTGGGCGCGGTGCCGGGCTTGAGGAACTGCAGGTCGGGCAGGCTGTACGGCCCCGCCTGCGGCGACAGCACGAGCTGCTCGACCTTGCGCGGCGCGGGCGTCGGCTCCGGCGGCTCCGGCCTGCGCTCCGGCACGGACTGTTCCTCGTCCGCGGGCCCGTCGACGAGCCCCGGCACGATCTCCGGCGAATGGTCGGCCAGCTTGTCCTTCTCGGCGAGGACCGGCGTGTCGTACGGCTTGACCGTCTCGGCGACCTCGGTCTCCGCCTTCTTCGTCCGCGGCCTGCGCTTGGCCGGCTCCCGGGACGCGAGCGGCTCGGCGTGCCGCTCGAACAGCATGTGCCGCAGCTCCGACAGCCGCTCGGGGATGCGGTGGACGGGCGTGGCGGTGATCACCAGCACGCCGAACCCCGACAGGAGCAGCAGCAGCGGGATCGTGATCCAGGACGGCAGGATGCTCATCGGCGGCGCCGACACGATGAACCCGATCATGCCCCCGGCGGCCGACACCTTGTCCATGCCCTGACCCTGACCCGCGGGGTAGGGGGTGTCGTTGGCGACGTGGATGACGCCGAGCACGCCGACCATGAGCGCGCTCCACCCGATGACCATGCGGCCGGTGTCGGCGTTCTGGTCGGGGTGGCGCAGGTAGCGCCAGGCCAGCAGGCCGAGCAGCAGCGGCAGCGCCCAGGCCAGCGAGCCGAACACGGCGTGCACGACGGTGTTCACGACGCCCGAGACGGCGCCCTCGGGGTTGCGCCAGGTCATCGCGGCCAGCACGATCGCGCCGGCCAGCACCGACAGGCCCACGCCGTCGCGCCGGTGGGCGGGGTCGAGCTCGCGGGCGTTCTTGCCGAGCGCGCGGGCGGTGCTGCCGATGCCGTTGGCGAGCAGCATCCACAGCCCGACGATCAGCTTGCCGACCATCGTGAAGACCCAGCTGATCGGGTCGGGATGGGTCACGGAGGACTTGCGGCCGGAGCTCGCGGCCTTCGCCCTCGGTCGCCCCGCCGCCGTGGCCGGCCGCTTCGCGGGGGTCGATCGAGGCGAGGTCGACCGCTTCGCCGGCCCCTTCGATGCGCTTTTCGGCGTACGGGTGGCCATGATGCCAAAGGTACGTCGGAGACGCCGCCGCACGCGCGGAGACGCGCCGTGCGCCCGAAATGTCCTGTTCTATTCATATAGATGACTGATCACGTTCAGTGGCGCCGCGCATCGTTCGGTCATGACGTACACGCTGATCCATCTCACCGACGTCCATGTCGTGCCCGAGGGGCCGCTGCACGGCTGCTGGAGGACGCGGTCGGGGAGGCCGCGCGGGCGCTCGGCGCGGTCGTCGTGACCGCGATGGGCAACCACGACGAGCGCGCCGCCTTCCGGACGGGCCTGGCCGGCGGACACGCTCGCCACGCCCGCCCCCGACGGCACCGTGCTGGTGCCGCACCACCCGCCGATCCCCAGCGTGCTGCCCCTCATGGACGGCATCGGCCTGCGCGAGCCCGAACGGCCGGCCCGCGTGCCGGCGGGGTCGGACGTGCGACTCGTGCTGGCCGCAGCCGCTCCAGGCGTTCACCCGCGTGGACCTCGGCCCCTCAGGGGCGCCGGCCACACTCGTGCCGCTGTCGGCCGCGCCGCCGGTCTACGAGCTGGACACCGAGGTGCTGCTCAGTCATATCGGGTGACGAACGAGATCATGTCGCCGCGGCAGCGCCGCTCGACATGGCACAGGGGCCGCCCGTCGTGCGTGAGCAGCCCCTCCCGCACCAGCACCGCCTCGCCCGCCTGCATCTCCAGCATGCTCTGGTCGTGCAGGTCGGCGGGCTCGGCCGAGATGGCGTGCCAGGCGTAGCGGTAGGGGTGGCCGGCGGCCTCCAGGGAGACGAGCACGCCCGCCTTGGCGTCGAGGCGCAGCCCGGCCAGCTCGGGGGCCAGGCGGTAGCGGCTGAGCACGCAGGGCCGCTCGGCCGTCCCGAGCAGGGTGGTGATCTCGTGCACGACGCCGCCGGGCAGCCGCAGGTGGCCGGCCGCCGCCGGATGGGCCGCCTCGGCGCGCTCCACGACCCGCTCACCGCCGCCGAACACGCCCGCCATGCTCGCCAGGCCCGCGATGTCCGACGGGCGGTGGCGGCGCGTCTCGGGGTCGATGGAGACCTCGATGCGGCGCGGCGCCCGCCTGACGAAGCTCCCGAGCCCCTGCCGGGTCTCGACCAGGCCGGCCTTGCGCAGCTCCACCATCGCCTGGCGGGCGGTCAGCCGGTGGACGCCGTAGCGCTCGGCGAGCGCGTCCTCGGTCGGCAGGCGCTCGCCCGGCGCCAGCTCGCCCGACTCGATGGACCTGCCGAGGAGTCGGGCGATCTCCCGGTAGCGGGCTTGTCGTGGCACGTGAACACCTTAGAGGTGCCGCAGGGTTCACCCTTCGGCCACATGCGGGCGGTCTTCCCGCAGACCGCCCACTCATATATATGACTCATGCCCCTCCTGAACGTCCGGGACGTCGCCATCGAGACGTCCCTGCGCCCGGACGTGCTCTACCGCTCGGCGCAACCGCACACCCTCACCCCCGAGGACGCCCGGCTCGTCGCCGACCTGCGGCTCACGTGCTCTGGGTGGTGCTGTCCGACCGCCGGCTCGGTCCGGCCGAGCGGCGGCCGGTGAGCCTGGGCGGCCTGGCCTCGGCGCTGCTGGTGCTGCCCGCGGGCGCGCGCCTTCCGCCTGCTGTGGATCCAGCGGGTGCCGTCGGCGGTCGCGCCCGCGCTCGCGCCGCTGGTCGGCCTGCTCCGGGACGTGCGTCAGCCGGGAGCACCTTCTTCACAACCGGAGGTATCAACGGCACCCATCTGACACTCTGACTGTGACCGAACTGCCACAACGAGTGATGTTCTAGGACGCACAGTGGACACGACCAGAGTGTCGAGCACAGCCTTCGACGGCACTCCCCACGCCCCGGCGCACGCGCGCCGCTTCATCCGCCAGGTGCTCACCGAGTGGCGCCTCAGCCACCTGGCGGAGGACGCGGTGCTGCTGGCGGGCGAGCTCGTCGCCAACGCCGTGCTGCACGCGGGCACCGGCATCGAGCTGACCTGCCGTCTCGACGCGGCGGCGAGCCCGGCCAGGCTGGAGATCGAGGTCGACGACCACCGGCCCGCCAGGACGGTCCCGGCGCCCGGGAGCCCGTCCACCGACGCCGTGCGCACGTCCGGGCCCGCCACCGGCCCCTTCCCCGGACCTCCCTCCGGACCCGCGGCCGGGCGTGGGCTCGCGCTGGCCGCCATGCTGGCCGACGCCTGGGGCGTCACCTACACCCGGACCGCCAAGCGGGTGTGGGTGCGCCTGGAGCTGACCGACGGGCCCGACCACCAGGAGGTCATGGTCGGCACGCCGGGCCTGGCGCCCGCCACCGTGGCCGCGCCCATCGAGGCGCTGCACGTCGGGGTGCTGCTCGCCGACGGCGACGGGACCGTGCTGTCGTGGAACTCCGAGGCCGAGCACCTGCTGGGCTGGACGTCCGAGCAGGCCGTCGGCAGGCCGCTGGCCGACCTGGTGGCCTGGCGCGGCCACGGCCCGTACGCGATGTCGCTGGGCGCGACGCTGTCCCTGGGCCGCTGGCGGGGCGAGGCGCGCATGCGCCACCGTGACGGCCGGCTGATGCCCGTCTACGTCTCCCACGTACGCAGCCGCGGCGGTCCGGAGGACCGGCGGTCGGTCTGGATGATGGTGGCCGGCGACCACCGCTACGTGCTGACGCCGCCGTCGGCGCCGCCGCGCAGGGAGGCCGGACGGCGCATCAAGGACCTGCTCGACCGGGACATGCCGTTCGCGGAGTTGCTGGACACCATCGCCCGGATCGTCCAGACGAGCAGCGGCGGCGACGCGGCGTACGTGCTGCTGGCCGCCGACTGCGGCGACCGGTTCGGCGTGGCGGCGGGCGCGGGCGCGACGGCGGGGCTGGTGGGCGTGCTGGCCGCAGGCGTGTTCGGCCCCGACGGCAGGACGCCGTCGATGATCGACGACCTGCTGGCCGGCGACGTCGAGCTGGCCCAGCAGCTGCGGGCCAGGTCGCTGGCGTGCGCGCCGATGAACGTGGGCGGCGAGGTGACCGGCTACATCGTGGTGACCGCGGCCCAGCAGGGACGGTTCGACCAGGAGCTCACGGTCAGCCTCCAGCACATCGCCGACCAGGTGGCCGTGCCGGTGCAACGCGAGCGGCTGGCCGAGCGCGAGCGCGCCCATCGCGGCCGGCTGTCGTTCCTGGCCGAGGCCGGCGAGCTGCTGGCCGGGGTGCACGACGAGGAGCTGATCGCCGCGCTGACCGCGCAGCTCGTCGTGCCCAAGATCGCGACGTGGGCGGCGGTCTACCTGACCGATCTGGCGGGCATGACCAGGCTCGCCCACGTCTGGCACAGCGAGGAGCGCTACAACGCCAACCTGCGCAGGTCGCTGCCGGCGATCCCGCGCACCGCGCTCAACGAGGTGAGCTGGCCGGTCGGCGCCGAGACGGTGCTGTCGTTCCCGCTGCTCACGCAGGGCAGGTCGCACGGCGCGCTGGTGATCGGCCGCGCCGAGCCGACCCTGCCGCTGGAGCTGGCCGACCTGCTGGCCGACCTGTGCCGGCTGGTCGCGCTCAACCTGCACACCGCCATGCTGTACACCCGGCAGGCGACCACCTCGCGGGTGCTGCAGCGCAGCCTGCTGCCCATGCGCGTGGCCCCCATGCCGGGCCTGGAGTCGGCGGTCGTCTACGAGCCGGCCGAGGAGGGCGCCGACGTGGGCGGCGACTTCTACGACCTGTTCACGGTCTCCGACCACTGGTGCTTCGCCCTCGGCGACGTGTGCGGCAGCGGCCCCGAGGCGGCCGCGGTGACCGGCCTGGCCCGGCACGCCGTACGGCTGCTGGCCAAGGAGCACTACACGGTGGCCGACATCTTCGACCGGCTCAACCAGGCCCTGCTGGAGGAGGGCGACGACGGCCGCTTCCTGAGCCTGCTGTGCGGCGAGCTGACCCCGCTCCCCCAGGGCGGCGCGCTGTGCACGATCGCGTCGGCCGGGCACCCGCCGCCCCTGCTGCTGCGCGCCGACGGCGTCGTGGACACGGTGGCCGCGCCGCAACTGCTGCTCGGCGTCGAGGCCGGCGCCAGGTTCTACGTCGAGACGTTCGAGCTGGCGCCGGAGGAGGTGCTGCTGTGCGTCACCGACGGCGTGACCGAGCGGCGCGACGGCGACCGGCTGCTCGACGACGACGACGGCCTGTCGGCGCTGCTGTCCACCTGCCGGGGGCTGAGCGCCCACGCGGTGGCCGAACGCGTCCGGCAGGCGGTCGAGACGTTCGCCCAGGAGCCCTCGCACGACGACGTGGCGCTGCTGGTCATCAAGGCCGCGACGGAGCTACGCGGGGTCAGGCCGTGAACCGGTAGGTGGTCGAGGAGGTGTGGCGCTCGCCGGGCCGCAGCACGGTGGAGGGGAAGTGCGGCTGGTTCGGCGAGTCGGGGAAGTGCTGGGTCTCCAGGCACAACCCGGCGAAGGGCCCGTACGGCGTGGCGACCCCGTCGAGCATGCCGCCCGCGTAGAACTGCACGGCGGGCTCGGTGGTGGTCACCCGCATGGTCAGGCCGCCCGCGCTGACCTCGATGTCGCCGTCGAGCACGTAGCAGTGGTCGTAGCCGCCGTCCATCCGCTCGCCCACCGCGTGCGGCTCGGTGAAGTCGAAGGGGGTGCCCTTGACCGGCGCGAGCTCGCCCGTGGGGATCTTGCCGTCGTCCACGGGGAGGTAGTGGCCGGCGTCCATGCGGACGACGTGACCGAGCACGTCGCCGCCGCCGGTCAGGTTGAAGTAGGAGTGGTTGGTGAGGTTGAGCACGGTCGGCGCGTCGGTCTCGGCGGCGTAGTCGAGGCGGATCGCGTCGTGCTCAAGGGTGTAGGTGACCGAGGCGGTGAGCGTGCCGGGGTAGCCCTGGTCGCCGTCGGGGCTGGTCAGTTCGAGGGTGACCGAGGAGGGGGTGCGGGCGGTGATCGTCCAGACCTGGGCGTCGAAGCCCCGGGTGCCGCCGTGCAGGCTGTTGGGGCCGTTGTTGACCGGCAGGCGGTGCTCGCGGCCGTCGAGGGTGAAACGGCCGCCGGCCACGCGGTTGCCGTAGCGGCCGACCACGGCGCCGAAGTAGCGGCTGCGGGTCAGGTAGTCCTCCAGCGTGTCCAGGCCGAGCACGACATCGAGGCCGGAGACCTCCAGCGAGCGCAGGACGGCGCCGTAGGTGAGCACCTCGGCGCGCAACCGTCCGGACGACAGCTCCACGCGCTCGACGCTCTCGCCGGACGGCAGCGTTCCGAAGATCATGTGTTGGCCCTTCCCGTGGACTCGCGGACGATGAGGTCGGTGTCCAGGTTGATCACCGCGCCCTCGCCCTCTGACTGCAGCAGCAGGTCGACCGCCATCCGCCCGGCCGCAGCGGCGGGCATCGCCACCGTGGTGAGCTTGGGCCGGCCGAGCCGCCCGGGCAGGATGTCGTCGAACCCGATCACACTGATCCGGCCCGGCACGTCGACGTCCATCGCCGTCAGCCCCTCGATGAGGCCGAGCGCGACGAGGTCGTTGTAGGCCAGCACGCCGGTCGCCCCGCAGGCGGCCACGTCGGGCGCCACCGCCAGGCCGCCCGACTCGGTGGGCTGGTTGGGGCCGAAGAAGAGCAGGTCGAGGCCGGGCATCTCGGCCGCGGCGGCCTGCATCTCGTTGCTGGTCCACGAGCCGGGCGGGCCGGACAGCAGGGCGATCCTGCGGTGGCCGAGCCCGGCCAAGTGCTCCAGCGCGAGCCTGGCGCCCCTGCCGACGTCCATCAGCACCGCGGGCATGCCCTTGATCCGCCGGTTGACCAGCACGGACGGCACGTCCTCGGCCAGGCGCTCGATCATCCGGTTGGACAGCCGGGGGCTGCACAGCAGCACGCCGTCGACCTGCTTGGCGAACGTGCGGATCAGCTCCTCCTCGACCCGCGGATCCTCGTCGGTGTCGGCCACGAAGACGTGGTAGTCGCGCCCTCGCGCCTGCGCCTGCGCGGCCTTGATCAGCGGCGGGAAGAAGGGGTTGGCGATGTCGGCCACGATGAGGCCGAGGTTGAACGTGCGCCCGGTCGTCAGCGCCCTGGCCGCCCTGTTGGGCCGGTAGCCGAGGTCGTCGGCGGCGGCCAGCACCCGGTTCCGCGTGGCAGGATTGACCAGGCGCGGCGCCGAGAAGGTGCGCGAGACGGTCGACACGTGCACGCCGCAGGCGCGTGCGACGTCTTTGATCGTCACCGTCATCGCCCGTCCTCCTTGCAAACGGTTGCCAGAGCCAAGCCTTGACCTTCGGCAGTCTAGCCGTCAAGGTTTCTGCAACCGTTTGCTTACCAGGAGCCGCCGAGTTCCTTCAGCGTGAACACTCCGCCGGCGCGGTCGTGCACAGGGTCCGACAGGTCGGGCTCGCCCTGTTCCGCGACGAGCGCGGCGGCCTGCGGCTCGGAGTTGTCACGGGAGGCGTAGCCGATGCGGCGGGCCTCGGCCAGCGACCACCACCGGCGGGCGTTGTCGGAGACGCCCCAGACGACGTGGTAGCCGGGCGCCGTGAGCGCGGCCTCGACCAGCCGGGCGAGGTCGTCGGGCGAGATCCAGGTGGCCAGCCCGCGGGTGTCGGCCGAGCCCTCGTTGCAGGTGCCCAGCCGGATCACGGTCACGTTCATGCCGAACCGGTCGTGGTACAGGCTGCCCAGGGCCTCCATGACGACCTTGCTGACGCCGTAGAAGGTGTCCGGGCGCGGGAAGGCGTAGTCGGGCAGGACGGACCCGTCCCGCGGCCTGGTGTGGAAGCCGGCCGCGTGGTGGCTGCCCATGAGCACCAGATGCCGGACGCCCTCGTTCCTGGCGGCCTCCATGAGGACCTGGGTGCCGTTGACGTTGGCGTGCACGATGTCGTCCCAGGGGTGTTCGCGGCTCTGGCCGCCCAGGTGCAGGACGGCGTCCACGCCCTTCATGGCCGCGGCCATGGCCGCGGGGTCGGCGAGGTCGGCGCCCGCCCATTCCTCGTCCGGACCCGGCTCGACCGGGTGGAGGTCGGAGAGCCGCAGCGTACGACCTGGACGGGCGAGCCGGGGACGGAGCAGCGTGCCGACTTTTCCCGCCGCGCCGGTCATCAGAATGCGCATGCCAACCGTTGTACACAATTCTGATTCAAATTCACATACTCGAATATTGACCGCGTTGTCTCGCCATAGTTACCGTCACAGGAACCAGTTCAGACACACGACATGTGTCCATGTATGTGAACGGGAGGCGGTCTGATGTCACGCCGTTTGCTGGGACTCGCGCTCGCCGCGGCCCTGGCCGCCACGCTGACGGGCTGCGGTTCCGGGGGATCGAGCAAGGACGACACGCTGGAGATCTGGATCAGGCAACCGCCCGACTCCGATGCCGCGAAGACGGCGGTGAAACTCGCCGGGGCCTTCACCAAGGCCAGCGGGGTCAAGACCAAAGTCGTCGCGCTCTTCGACGACTTCGAGACGAAACTGAACCAGCAGGCCTCGCAGAAGGCGCTCCCCGACATCGTCATCAACGACACCGCGCAACTCGGCAACATGCATTCTCAGGGCTGGCTGCGGGAGATCGACAAGGGCAAGCTGGCCGGCGGCGACCAGCTCTCCGACCTGGCCTGGAAGGCGGCCACCGGCTCCGACGGCAAGTTCTACGGCGCGCCCTTCTCCGCCCAGGCCTTCGCGCTCATCGTCCGCAAGGACTGGCGGGAGAAGGTCGGCATGCAACCCCCGCGGACCTGGGCCGACCTGGCCGAGCTGGCGCGGGCGTTCACCGAGAAGGACCCCGACGGCAACGGCCAGAAGGACACCGCGGGCTTCGTGATCCCGGCCGGCACCAAACGCGGCTACGCCTCCTGGTACGCCTCCTCCCTCATCTACGCCAACGGCGGCGACTTCGTGAAGCCCACCGGCCCCGGCAGGTTCACCGCGATGACGGACGACCCCAGGACCGTCGAGGCCGTCCAGTACCTCCAGGACCAGTTCTGCCGGAGCAAGACGGTCAACCCGGGCGCGGTCAGCAACGACACCACCGTCACGCACGAGGTGTTCGAGAAGGGACAGGGCGGCATCTACCTGGTCGGCCCGTACGTGCTGGCCCGGTTCGTCAAGAGCGTCGGCACCGACAGGATCGAGGTGCTGCCGGTGCCCAAGGGCCCGTCCGGCGGCCCCGGGACCCTCGGCGAGGGCGAGAACGTCTACCTCATGGCCGGCTCCGGCATGGAGGACGCCCAGAAGAGGTTCGCCGAGTTCGCGATCTCTCCCGACGGCCAGCGGATCGGCATGAACAAGGACGCCAACGGCGCCATCGTCCGCCTGCCGGTGAACAAGGGCGTCGATCTGGCCGCCGAGCGGCAGGACCCGCGCTGGAAGGTGTTCCAGGAGTCCTACGAACATGCCGTCTACGCGCCGCCGGTGCCCAACTGGGCGCCCATCCGGCAGGGCTCGGCCGACGTCATCAATGCCGTGTGGGCCGACTGCGGCGCCGACGTCAAGGCCAGGATGGGCGAGCTGACCACCAAGCTCAATCAGGAACTGCAGAGCCAGAAGGCGTCATGACCCCGGCTGTCACCCGGGCGGCGGCCACAGCCACGGCGGCCGTCCAGCGCCGCCGCGCCAGGCCGGTGCGGCGGCGCGGGACGCTGGTCGCCTGGCTGTTCCTCGCGCCCGCCCTGCTGCTGTTCCTGTACTTCAAGTTCATCCCGATGGTCCTGGGCCTGTGGAAGAGCTTCAACAAGGTCCAGTACGTCTCGGACGAATGGGTCGGCCTCGACAACTACCGCACGATCATCGCCGACGACGCGTTCGTCGCGGCCAGCTGGCACAGCCTCGTGCTGGCGCTCGGCACCACGCTCGGCTCGCTCCTGCTCGGGCTCGTGCTCGCGTTGCTCGTCGAGGGGCCCGCCCGCCATCTGTGGTTCGTCAGGACCGCGGCCTTCCTCCCGGTCGTCACCACGATGGCGGCGGTGGCCGAGGTGTGGCGGATCATGTTCCATCCGGGCGACACCGGCATGCTCAACGTCGTCATCGGGTGGGTCGGCATCGGCCCTCAGCCGTGGCTGGGCAGCGAGGACTCCTCGCTCTGGTCGATCATGCTGATGAGCGTCTGGCGCGGGACGCCGTACGACATGATGATCTTCCTGGCCGGGCTGGTCGGCGTGGACCGCAGCCTGTACGAGGCCGCCGCCGTCGACGGCGCCTCCACCCGGCACCGGCTGCGGCACATCACGCTGCCGGCGTTGCGTCCGGTGTTCTGGATCCTGTTCACACTGGCCGCCATCCGCGGGCTGCGGGTGTTCGTCGAGGTGTACGTCCTGACCAACGGCGGCCCCAACGGCTCGTCGGAGGTGCTGATGACGCTGATCTACAAGCTCGGCTTCCAGAAGAACGAGCTGGGGGTCGCCTCGGCGGGCGGGATCGTGCTGTTCCTGGCCACGCTGGCGCTGACCCTGGTCGTGCAGGCACTGCGCAGGAGGCAGGCGACATGAGGTTCGACAGCGCCCTGGGCCTGGAGGCGCGCAGGGGGCCGCTGGCCACCGCGGGCAAGGTCGCGCTCTACTCCGCGATGGTCCTGGTCTTCACCGGGCCGCTGGTGGGGCTGCTGGTCAGCGCGTTCAGCAGGACGCTCGACCCGACGTCCTTCTCGTTGTGGCCCGACGACCTGACGTTGGAGAACTTCGTCCAGGCCGGGGAGAAGAACGTCTATCTGTACCTGTTCAACTCCTTCGTCGTCGTGGGGTTCGGGCTGCTGCTGCAACTGCTGGTGAGCGTGTTCGCGGCGTACTCGCTGGCGCGCAAGAAGTTCCGCGGCATGACGGTCGTGATGCTGCTCATGCTGGCCACGATGATGTTGCCCGAGGAGATCATCGCGATCCCGCTGTCGCTGGTCCTCGCCGACCTGCCCGTCCTGCACCTGAACCTGATCGGCACGTACGCCGGGATGATCCTGCCCGTCGGCGCCTGGGGCTTCTCGATCCTGGTGATGACCGAGTTCATGAAGGAGGTGCCGGTCGAGCTGGAGGAGGCGGCCCGCATCGACGGCGCGGGCGAGTTGCGCATCTTCGCGACGATCATCGTGCCGCTGTGCCGTCCGGCCCTCGGCGTGATCGGCGTCTTCGGCTTCACCATGATCTGGGACCAGTACCTGCTGCCCCTGATCGTCTCGACGGACTCCAGCACCTGGACCCTGCCCATCGCCCTGCGCTCGCTCCGCTCGGACGAGGAGGTCGGCCTCGGCGTGCTGCTCGCGGCCTCACTGCTGGCGCTGCTGCCGTCGATCATCGCGTTCCTGGCCTTCCAGCGGCAGTTCATGCGAGGTCTGACCAGTGGGGCGATCAAGGGTTGATGTCCATGTATCTGGACGGGATCCCATATCCTGACACCCTGAAGCCGCCGCCGAGATGGGACGAGTATGGAGCCACAGCTGGTCAAGTCCGCCGAGCGGACCGTACGCATCCTGGAGACCCTGGCAGAGTCCTCCGACCACATGACGCTCTCGGAGCTCCAGCGGCGCACCGGCTTCCCACGCAGCAGCCTGCACGCCCTCATGCGCACCCTGGTCGAGCTCAACTGGGTGGAGACCGACACGACCAGGTCGGCGTTCGGCATCGGGCCGCACGCCCTGCTGACCGGCACCGCCTACCTCGACAAGGACCCGGCGCTGCGCTTCGCCCAGCAGACCCTGGAGGACCTGCGGGACGAGATCGGCCAGACCGTGCACTTCGCCCGCCGAGACGAGGCCCACGTCCTCTACCTGGCCACCCGCGAGTCCCGCGAGGCGGGCCACGTGATCCCCAGGGTGGGCCGGCGGCTGCCCGCCCACGTGACCGCGCTCGGCCAGGTGCTGCTCGCCCAGCTCACCGACGACGAGGTCGTGGCCCTGCTGCCCGACCCGCTGAAGGCGCTGACCGAGCACACCATCACCGACCTGACCAAGCTGACCGGAGAGCTCGACCAGGTGCGCACCCGCGGCTGGGCCCTCGAACGCGAACAGGGCACCCCCGGCGTGGCCTGCGTGGCCGTGGCGGTCGACTACCGCATCCCGGCCACCGACGCGATCAGCTGCTCGATGCCGGTCGCGCTCCCGCCCGCCGAGATCGAGCGGATCACCGAAGCGGTGATCAAGCACACCCGCAAGCTGGCTGCCACTCTGCGCAGGGAAGGCATCCGCTAGACCCCCTCATTGGAAGGACTGCCGATGCGGCTGGACGGTGTTCTCTTCTTTCCCGTGACCCCCTTCGACGGCGACGGGGCCGTCTCGGAGCAGGTGCTGGCCGAGCACGTCTCCGCCGGGGTCGCGGCCGGGGCGGGAGGAGTGTTCGCCGCGTGCGGAACCGGTGAGTTCAACGCCCTCGACCTGGCCGACTACACCAAGGTCATGACCACGTCGGTGGCCGCGGCGCGGGGGCGGGCGCCCGTCTTCGGGGGCGCGGGCGGGCCGCTGCCCACCGCCAGGGCCGTCGCGCGGGCCGCCGCCGACAGCGGGGCCGACGGGTTGCTGCTGCTGCCTCCGTACCTGGTCAGCGCCCCACCATCCGGTCTCGTGCGGTACGTGCGCGAGGTGGCGGCCGCCACCGACCTGCCGGTCATCATCTACCAGCGGGCGAACGCCCGCTTCTCCCCCGCCGCCGTGGCCGAGCTCGCCGCCCTGCCGAACGTCATCGGCTTCAAGGACGGGCTGGGCGACCTCGACCTGCTCCAGCGCATCATCCTGACCGTGCGGGCGGCCGCGCCCGGCGGGGAGTTCACGTTCTTCAACGGCCTCCCCACCGCCGAGCTGACCGTGCCCGCCTACCGCGGGCTCGGGGTGAGCCTGTACTCCAGCGCCGTGTTCGCCTTCGCGCCCGAGATCGCGCTGGCCTTCCACAAGGCGGTGACGGCTGGGGACGAGGTGCTCGTGCGGCGGCTGCTCACCGGTTTCTACCTGCCGCTGGTGGAGCTGCGTGATCTGGTGCCGGGGTATGCGGTGTCGCTGGTCAAGGCGGGCGTACGGACGCGGGGGCTGGACGTGGGCGGCGTCCGCCCGCCCCTGCTGGACCCGTCCCCCGAACACCTGGCCGCCTTGGAGCGCATCACAGCGCAGGGCCTGCAAATCGCCGCCACCTGACCAACCCCAAGGCTCTCTCTCCCCGGCCCCTCCCTCACCGGCCATAGACCTACCTCCTGCCCCGCCCCCTCCCCTTACGCCCCGCTTCTCTCCCGAACCCACTCAAGACCCCTGACTAAGGTCTCCACCTCCTGCGCGCCCGCCCCTCCCCCACGCGCCTGAGCCCCGGCATGCTCGCCGCCCTCAAGAGCGCATCAGGCGCGTCCGCAGGCGGGCCCGTCCGCCCAGCGGGGAGCCCCGAGCGGGTTGGCGTTCTTGGGCGCGTCCGTCAGCCCGCCTGCAGGCGGCCGTCCACCCGGCGGGGGATCCCGAGGGGGTTGGCGTCCTTGAGCTCGTCCGGCAGCAGCCCCTCCGGCCAGTCCTGGTACGCGACCGGCGCCACCCACCGCCCGATCGCCGTCGCCCCCACCGACGTGTACGCCGACGTCGAAGCAGGCCAAGGCCCACCGTGGTGCATCGCCCAGCAGACGGCCACCCCGGTCGGCCATCCGTTCCAGATCAGCCGCCCCGCCTTCCGCCCGAGCACCTCGACGATCTCCTCGGCCTCGTCCGGATCACCGCCATGGACCGTCGCCGTGAGCGACCCTTCCAGTCGCTCCAGCACCCTCCGCAGCTCCGAAATCTCCCGATAAGTCACCACAACAGCCGCCGGCCCGAAACACTCCTCCGCGATCCCCGGCAACCTCTCCCCGAACGACTCCAGATCGGTCGCGAACACCTTGGGCGCCACCGCCCAGGCCCCCTCCCCCGGCTTCCCCTCCGCCAGCAGCGGCAGTTCGCCGAGCCGTCCGAGCCCGCCCACGTACCCGTCCCGGATGCGCTCGGCCAGCATGGGCCCTCCGCCGGTCGCCTCGACCGCCGCGACCAGCGCCTTGCG
The DNA here is from genome assembly GCF_044455665.1 of Nonomuraea sp. NPDC051191. Classification (NCBI taxonomy): domain Bacteria; kingdom Bacillati; phylum Actinomycetota; class Actinomycetes; order Streptosporangiales; family Streptosporangiaceae; genus Nonomuraea; species Nonomuraea sp. NPDC051191. The sequence continues at coordinate 56,991 of NZ_JBITEZ010000017.1, forward strand.
CAACTCGTCGTCCTCGGGGACGAACACGAGGCCCGGGTTCGTACAGAACTGCCCGACCCCCAACGTCAGCGACGCCGCGAACCCGCTCGCCACCTCCCCCACCTTCGCCGACGGCAGCACCACCACGGGATTGACGCTGCCCAGCTCCCCGTAGAAGGGGATGGGCGTCTCCCGCTCGTCGATCAGCTTCTGGATCGCCTTGCCGCCCGCCACCGACCCGGTGAACCCGGCCGCGACCACCCGAGGGTGCCGTACCAGGTCGGCGCCCGCCTGCATCCCCTGCACCAGCCCAAGCAGGTCCGGATAAGGCAGGGCATTCCGTACGATCTTCGCCACCCGCTCGGACGTGTTCGGATGCCCCGGATGCGCCTTGACCACCACGGCACATCCCGCCGCCAGCGCCGAGGCGGTGTCCCCACCGGCCACCGAGAACGCGAACGGGAAGTTGCTCGCCGCGAACACCGCGACGACCCCGGTCAGCGGATGGTTCATCCGCCGCACGTCCGGGCGCGGCGGCGTGAGCGCCGGGTCGGCGTGGTCGATGACGGCCTCCAGGTAGCCGCCGTCCCTGACGACCTGGGCGAACAGCCGGAACTGGCCGGCCGCACGCGCGACCTCGCCGCGCAGCCGCCCCTCTCCGAGCGCGGTCTCCTGATCGGCGAGTTGCCACAGTTCGTCCACGTGTGCGGTGAGCGCGTCGGCGACGGCCTCCAGCGCCTCCGCCCGCTCGTCCGCCGGGGTCGCGCGCCACGCGGCACCGGCCGCCACCGCCGCGGAGACGATCAGATCGACCCCGGCGCTGTCGGTCTCGGGCAGTGCGCTGCCCACGGTCTCACCGGTCCTGGGGTCGTATCCGTAGATCATCGAGTGGCCCTTCGGAGTCTTGACACTGTCTCGGCCCGATTCTTACAGTTGCGGCAACCTGTCCACAAATCTGGCAATTGTTCACATATATGGACGGCGGTTTCTGAATTGATTATCCGGCAGATCCACGTCACCCCCGTCGCCTTCCGGGACCCGCCCCTCCTGAACACCGCCGGAGTCCACGAGCCGTGGGCCCTCCGCACCATCGTCGAGATCATCACGGACGAGGGCATCTCCGGCCTCGGCGAGACCTACGGCGACCTCGGTCACCTCACCAAGGTCCGCGAGTGCGCGCAGGTCCTGCTCGGGCTCGACGTCCACGCCACCAACGAAATGTACGCCCGCATCGCCGCCACCGTCGGCGACGTCGTCACCGACCTGCACGGCCTGACCGGCGTCGCCACCAAGGAGAAGAGCGTCGACCGGGTCTTCTCCCCCTTCGAGGTGGCCTGCCTGGACATCCGCGGCAAAGCGGCCGGCGTACCCGTCGTGGACCTGCTCGGCGGCCGCGTCCGCGACGCCGTGCCCTACAGCGCGTACCTCTTCTACAAGTGGGCGGGCCACCCCGGCGCGGACCCCGACCGCTTCGGTCCGGCCCTCGACGAGGCGAGCCTGGTGGCACAGGCCGCCCTCCTGATCAAGGAGTACGGTTTCTCCTCGATCAAGCTGAAGGGCGGCGTCCTCCCACCCGACCAGGAGGTCGCCGGCATCCGCGCCCTGCACGAGGCGTTCCCCGGCATCCCCCTCCGCCTGGACCCCAACGCCGCCTGGAGTGTCGAGACCTCCATCCGCGTCGGCCGCGAGCTCGACGGCGCCCTCCAGTACCTGGAGGACCCCACGCCGGGCATCGCGGGCATGGCCGAGGTGGCCGCGGCCGTCCCGATGCCGCTCGCCACGAACATGTGCGTCGTCACCCCCGAACACCTGCCCCCCGCCATCTCCGCCCGCGCGATCGGCGTGCTCCTCCTGGACCATCACTACTGGGGCGGTCTCGTACGATCCGCACACATCGCCACCCTCTGCGGCACCTTCGGCCTGGACCTGTCCATGCACTCCAACTCCCACCTCGGCATCAGCCTGGCCGCGATGACCCATCTGGCCGCCGCCACCCCGAACCTCACCTTCGCCTGCGACACCCACACCCCCTGGCAGGACGGCCAGGACGTCGTGCGTCCCGGCAGCCTGCGCTTCACCGACGGCGCCGTACCGGTGCCCGCCGGTCCCGGACTGGGCGTCGAACTGGACCGCGACGCGCTGGCGGTCATGAACGAGCAGTACGAGACCTGCGGCATCCGGGCCCGCGACGACACGACGTACATGCAGCGCCACGAACCCGCCTTCTCCGCGAAGAGACCCCGCTGGTGAACGTCGCCTACGTCTACCCCTGGGACATCGTCGGCGACCCGTCGGCCCCCGCCCGCCTGGCCGACCTGGGCGTGGACGTGATCGCCCTGGCCGCCAGCTACCACTCCACCCGCGCAGCCACCCCGTACCACCCCGAACACCGCGTACTGGACGTCCCCCATCCTGCGTTCTACCTGCCGATCCGCCCGCGCGCCTGGTCCCGCCTGGTCCCCGCCGCCCCCACCTGGACCCCGCCGGACGCCTACCTCCAGGCCCAGACGGCCCTGCGGAAGGCCGGCCTGAAGGTCCACGCCTGGACCGTCCTCACCCACAACTCCTACCTGGGAACCCGCTTCCCTGACCTGACCGTGCGCAACGCCTTCGGCGACCCGTACCCGTATGCCCTCTGCCCCGCCCACGAGGACGTCCTGGCGTACTGCGAGACCCTCGTCACGGAAATCCTCACCCTGGCCGAACCGGACGGCCTGATCCTGGAGGCATGCGGCCCGATGGGCTTCGGGCACCAGAGCGTGCACGAGAAGACCTCCGGCGCCGACTGGACCCCCACCGACGCCGACCTCCTCTCCCTGTGCTTCTGCACCGCCTGCGCACCGCAGTACCCACCAGGAACCGCCGCAAGAGTCCGCACCACCATCGACCGCCCCCAACCCACCCCCGACCCCCTCGCCACCTCAGCCAGCGGCACCACCGCCGCAACCACCACCCCCACAGACGCCCCCACCGCCCCCTCAAGCACATCCACTCCAAGCTCGCCGACCTCAGTGGACGCGACCTCAGGGGACCCGGCGTCAGACGGCCCGAAGTCGGAGGGCCCGGAGTCGGAGGGCCCGCCGTCGGAAGGCCCGCCGTCGGAAGGCCCGCCGTCGGAAGGCCCGCCGTCGGAAGGCCCGCCGTCGGAAGGCCCGACCTCAGGAACACGGACCCTTGGAACATCGTCCGCAGGCGCCCTGACCTCAGGAGCCCCAACCGCAGGCATCCCAGCCACAGGCACAGCAGCGCCAGGAGCCCCGACCGCAGGCCCTGCCGGTAACGCTTCGCCCGACCCCGACCCCGACCCCGACCCCGGCGCCGCACTCCGAACCCTCACAGCCCCCGACAACACCGGCGGCCATGCCACCCTCCGCCACCACACAGACCCGATGGAGCTCGCCCTCGGCCCCTTGGCGAACGAGATACGTGCAACCCGCGTGAGCCTGTCAGCATCCCTCCGCCGCCGCCTCATCTCGGCCGCCCGCCGAACAGCCCCCAACATCCCCATCACCCTGCACGCCAACCCGAACCCATGGGCCACCGGCGCCTTCGCCGCCCTCCCCTCCGGCGACCCAGACCTGGACGTCCTCGTGGGCAACTGCTGGGGCGACACCACCACCGACGCCGCCCGCCTCACAGCTCTGGCGAACCTGCGCACCCCTGGCCAACGAGTAGGCGCCTACGTCCTGGCCCTCCCACCCCGCCCCGCCGACGCAGCCACGCTGGCCGGCCAACTGAAGACGTACGCCAAGGCCGGCGCCTCAGAATTCCACCTGTACCACGCAGGTCTGGCCTCCCGGCACCGCCTCTCCACCATCGCGACCGCTCTCCGCCTCCTCCAATAGCCTCGCCCCAACGACCAGCCCCAGGAGCCTCCAAGCCCAGCCACCAACCACCGACGGCCCATCAACCCAAAATCAGCCCCCAGGGAACCGCCGCGCCGAAAGGCCACATACCGTGCGGCATCGTCAAGTCCCCACACCACGCCCCCCACGAGGCCGTCCAGTCCCTCGAACCAACGAACCGCCTGAGCAGTAGCACCGGGCATGGGCCATGAGCCACCACCTCACACCGCACCAGCGAGGAGAGGCACCCATCCGGTGCGGCTCACTCCCTCGCCGGCGACGCCCCGTCGGGCCACCCATCAAGATGCACGTGACACCCATCGCCGCAGGCACTCAAGCCCACATGACAGCCAGCGCACCCGAGTCCCCGGAGAGCTCCCCCAAAGAGCCGACACTCCAGGACGATCAACCAGCCCAGCAAAGGCAACGGACTGCCTTCGCCGATCACCACCGCCCGCCAAAGACGAAGCCCAGATACAGAAAGACACCCACCAACCAGCCCAAGCAACGACAGAGCTGCAACCAGCGTCTGAGGTCAGCCATTCCTCAGATCAGCCATCACGGCCCAGCGCCAAAAATCAACCACTTGGCCAGCGCCTCAGCCGCCTGGCTTGACCACCTCAGCACCCCACAACCCGCACCAGCCGCCAGCGCCGACCGCCAGGCCCCAGCCCGAGCAATGCCACCCACGCACCCCCCGAACCGACGCCACTTAATCCATCATCGCAAGCCACCCCAGATGCGCTCCCCCGAACGGCCCTCTACGAGTCCCAACCGCATCCATCAGCCACCGCGCGCTCTCCTCCGCCGCAGCGATCAACTCCGGCGGATACCCCAGCACCACCTGATGCTCAGCGAACTCGTCCTCATCGTCGAGAATGAGCCGCCCATCCCGCTTCCTGATCACATCGAGATCGAGATCCAACATGGTGACCTCGTCGTCACGCCACTCGGGAACCGTGGTGACATCCACATAGACCTCGGTCCGATGCGGTGCCGCGTTGAACGACGCCGTCCACCAGGCATCCCGCGGAAAGAGCATGATGGCGTGGGTGTCCCAGGTGATGGCCGGCCCATCCCCCTTGCGCGCAACCGTCCCTCCAGGCACGGCAACCCACACCCCATGCTGATCTTCTCCGAGCACCTTGCCCGGATGGTTCCAGTGCAACGCCCCGCCGTACTTCCGAAACACCACCCGTACATCGCTCATAGAACAAATCTACTTTTCGTCCCCCGCCACCACGAGCACCCATACGCCGCCGCCCCATCCCCTTCCGCATCCGCCCTTCACCATGCCTCCGAGACCATGCCCCCACCACAGACCCCGCCCAAGCCCTCTACCTCCCCTCCCTCCCGCACCATGCCGAAACACCATCCGACACGCCTCACAGCACAAGCCCCAGCCCGCTCCTCACTGCCACCCGAGACTTGGCAGGCGGCCCCCTGACCAGCCCGCGAAACGAGCCGGCCACCAGGGGCCACACCCGAAAGGCCGCCACGGCCCCCATGGGACTGAACCGCAGACGAAGAACACACCTCAACCGAAACTAACCTGACCGCTCCACGAACCCTCAGCCCCCGAAGCGCAAACAACACGACAGGCGCCAGACACTCCCCAACTGGCCCAAAAACGAACCTGACCCCGCACGCTCCCTCAAGGCCAGTACGCTCCGCCCTCTGCCAGAGAGTCGCCTCGAACTCAAGCCGCCACACCCTCACCAGAGGCAAGGACCAACGGATACCGACAGAACCGCCTCTCCCTCACACGCCATTCAACGTACTCGACCTGCACTCAACAACACTTGAATCAAGCCACCAGGGAACATTTCGCCTAAAAGCTACACAATCTCTGAAATGCCGCCAGCATTACATCGACCCCAAGAAGGACCATCATGCCGTTACCATTCATGACCAATCTCTCAAATACCCACACATTTTCATCACTCCTGCCCCCGCGCACACACTTCCGGCCCAAGAACGCTCCGATATCCCTCTTACCACGGCTCCCCGATCCCGCTTAGATAGTGAGCCGTGGCAAGACGTAGCGAGTTGACCGACGAAGCATGGGAGCGGATCGCGCCTCTACTCCCGGTTGCCGCAGGCCCCGGCCGCCCTTGGCGGGGACACCGGCAAGTAGTTAACGGAATCCTGTGGCGCTTCGAGACTGGAGCGACCTGGCGAGAAATCCCCAAATGCTACGGCCCCTGGCAAACCTGCTACGAACGATACAAACGCTGGACCGAAGACGGAACGTGGGCAAGGGTCCTAGAGGAAGCACAAGCCGGAGAAGATACCAACCCTTCCCAGACAACCAGCACCCCTCCACCACACCCCATTCATAGCCCTCAAAAAGGAACAAACGCCAACGGACAACCACCCCACGCCCCCGAGCACCCATGAGGGACGCAAAATGGGACGCTTATCCCACTATCCCCGAACCGTCCACCCTCAGCACTCCACCAGCATCAACATAAGCATTCGGCCCCACAGCTAGGCCACCGGCTAGTAATCTTCACCCTGAGCAAGCCGAAACACGAACGGTTGCCACACTTAACCGTTCAATGTAGGACGAGACTGATCCGATAGCGGATCCCACAGACACCCGCGCGGGCACTTTAGAAACCCCCTCCATTTTGCCCGCGCGGGCACCTACTGGCTCCTCCACTTCGGCCCGCGCGGGCGCCACCCCTACACCTGTGCCCGTGCGGGCCGATCCTGAGCGTTGGCAGTTCTGTACGAACCGATGCTCGTCCCTAGGAGCCTGCCAACAAAGGCTCAGGTGTGGCGGCGGCGCCGATAGTAGGCGTAGGCCAGGGCGAGCACGATCGGGCCCCACAGGTTCAGCGGGCTGATGCATGCCGCGGCCAGGATTTCCCACCAGACGTTCTCGTAAGCGACCTGGTCAACGGTTCCGACCCATTGAAGCACCGTCTGTACCGGCAGTATCGACAAGATCGCACCCCCGGCCACCGCGGGGATGATCGCGGCCATCGGCCGTACGCGACACCCCCCGAGGAACGGGATCCAGTTCGGGACGACCTCTCCCCACCGGCGCACGAGGCCGATGCACAGCAAGGCCGCCAGCTCCGACAACACGCTGAGCCCGAAGATGTACGGAAGCCTGATGATCCACAGCGCCGGCATGTCCGTGTCGTGGACTTGGCCCATCGGGAAGTTGAAGGCGAACGGCAGCCTCCACAAACAAGAAGGAAGCACCAGCCAGGGAAGCGCGTAGGCGGCACGCAGCGCCCAGCGCAGGACGGGCCGTTCGGTGTCGCTGGCGGCCGGAGCTTTGTGATTCGCTCCGGCTTCGGTGGAGACTTGATCTCTTGAGAGGATCGAGTCCATGCCAGGTGAATCACCGCCTTGCGGAGACCAACCCACTCTCGTATGCCGCGATGACCAGCTGTGCTCTGTCACGAGCCTCCAACTTCGCAAGCAATCGGCTGATATGCGTCTTGATGGTGGCCAAGCTCAACCGCAAATGATCAGCGATCTCCCCATTGGACAGCCCGCGAGCGATCAACAACAGGACTTCCCGCTCTCGCTCCGTCACCCTGTCAAGCCCCTGCGGCCGCTGCACCACCGGAGTCTTCGTGAACTCCTCGATCAAGCGCCGCGTCACCGTGGGCGCAAGCAGGGCCTCACCACTCGCAACCACCCGAACCGCAGCGAGCAGATCTGCAGGCGGCGTGTCCTTGAGCAGAAAGCCACTCGCTCCGGCCCGAAGCGCATCGTAGACATAAGCATCTAGATCGAACATCGTCACCACGAGAACCCGCGAGACATTCCCAATAAGCCGAGTCGCCTCGATACCGTCCATATCCGGCATGCGGACATCCATTAGCACCACATCGGGTCGCTGCTCCAAGACGACCGCCACTGCTTCGGTGCCGGTTGACGCCTCGCCTACCACCGTCATGTCAGGCTCGGAATCGACCAGCATCGTGAAGCTCCCCCTGAGCAGAGCTTGATCATCAGCAACGACGACCCTGGTCACGAAACCTCCTGGTAGGGCAGGCGCGCGAAGACACGAAACCCCTGTCGAGGCAAACTCCCCGCTTCGAAGACTCCGCCGTACATCATGACCCGCTCGCGCATCCCGATCAGCCCATGGCCGGAGCCGTCCGCAGGCGACATGCGCCTTCCAGCGCCCTCGTCGATCACCTCTATCCGCACCTCACCCCCATCTGCGGCGACGGATACCCGGCACCGAGTCGGCGAGGCATGCTTGACCACGTTTGTGAGCGCCTCCTGCACGATGCGATAGACGGACAACTCCACACCATCCGGCAACCGTCTTCCCGCCGCCGCATGACCTTCTCGTCGTCCCCTCATGCCATTGCCGGGAACGGCTCCTCCGATCAAGCGATCATTCATCGCCGGGTCGTCGTTCCAAAGCGCGGCGTGTTCCCCTTCACGCGGCTCACCTCCTCTCCGCACCTGTGGCGTGCCTCCGTCCTGAACACGCGCACCCGCCCTCTCACCGCCGGCCTCTTCCTCCGCGAGCCGGAGATCAAGCTCAACCTCGACCCCAGCTTGCCGGGCCTGCTCCGCCAAGCCCTGCAGACCCTCGATCCCTGGAACGGGGACAAGATCTGGCAGCTGGGTCGAACGCAGCATTCCGAGCAGGTGGCGCATCTCCACCAGAGCACTTCGGCTGGCGGTCTCGATCACGCGCAGGGCGTCGTGCGCCTCTTCCGGTCTGGTCGCCAGCACGTGATTGGCCACGCCCGCCTTGACCGCGATCAAGCCGACGCTATGAGTCACGACGTCGTGCAGCTCCCGCGCGATACGTAACCGTTCCTGCGTCACCGCGTGCTCCGCCAATCGCTCGGCCTCCCTGGCGGCGTACAGCCTGCGTTCCCGAACCGCCCGCCCTATGGTCCAGGCTCCGCCGAGCGCCGCGATACCGACCAGCGGTTGATCGATGTGCATCAGCCAGACCGGAGCACCCCCGCGCGGTGTGCCGCCTGCCATCACCAGCCCCACCACACTGATCATGCTGACCACGCCGATGGCCGAGGACGGTATCAGGGCGCCGCGCTTGTCGGTCATCGCCACGATGTAGATCGCATACGCGGGTGCGATGCAGGCATACCCCACCACATCTACCGCGGCGGCGAAGACGGCCAGCAGCAGCGTGAGACAGAAGACGGACAGAGGCCATAGCCTCCGCACCGCCAACGGCAGCCCCAACCCGCAGGGAAGGGCGATCTTCATCCACGGCGGCACTCCTGGGGTGGCGACCGCCGCCGTGACGAACACGAACGTGAAGGCCAGTCCCGCCGCCAGATCGAGCACGATCAGTTGACCGCGGCTCCAACGCCTGGCGAAGAAGGGATGGTTCTCGTTCACGCGTTGAACGGTAGCCTCTCGCCGAGCTGAGCACGTCAGCCCAGGGTCTGACCTCGAGATTCGAACCGTGGTCTGATGCGCCGCGGACCCGGCATGCCGCATCTTCTTCAGCGTGATCGAACTTCAGCACCTCACCAAGCGCTACGACGACACGCTCGCCGTGGACGATCTGTCCTTCAACGTGGAGCCTGGCCATGTGACGGGATTTCTCGGCCCCAACGGCGCCGGCAAATCCACCACGCTCCGCCTGATCCTGGGCTTGGACGCGCCCACCTCCGGCCAGGCCCTGATCAACGGCAGACGATATGCCTCCTTGAGCAAGCCCATGTTCGAGGTGGGGGCGCTGCTCGACGCCGGTGCGGTCCATGGCGGGCGCAGCGCCTACAACCATCTGCTCTGTCTGGCCACTACCAACGGCATCGGTGCCACACGGGTGGCCGACGTGATTGAGCAGGTCGGGCTGCGGGATGTGGCGCGAAAACGCGTGGCCGGCTTCTCCCTCGGCATGAAGCAACGGCTCGGCATCGCGGCCGCGCTGCTCGGCGATCCTGGCGTGCTGTTGTTCGACGAACCTGTCAACGGACTCGATCCCGACGGGGTGCGCTGGATCCGCGACCTCATGCGATCGCTGGCTGCAGAGGGGAGAACCGTCCTGCTCTCCAGTCATCTGATGAGCGAGATGGCATTGACCGCTGAACGCATCGTGATCCTCGGCCAGGGGCGGCTCGTCGCGCAATCCACGGTAGCGGAGTTGACCGCGCGCTATCCCTCGCTGGAAGACGCATACATGGCCCTGACGGCGAGCAGTGTCCAGTTCGGCGCGGCGAGATGAGGGCAGCGCTGCTCGCCGAGTGGCTGAAGCTCCGGTCGGTGACTTCGACGTGGAGAGCGATGGGCGCGGCAGCCCTCATGGCAGTACTTGGCGTGGTGTGGACGATCTATGTCAGCGGCCTCGCCGATGAGCGAGGGACACTGCAGGCAGCCGCGCCGGAACAGGGTTTCCTGCCGCTCCTTCAGATGAGCCTCACTGTGCTGGGCGTGCTCGCGGTCACGTCCGAGTACGCGACGGGGATGATTCGTGCCAGTCTCACCGTCGTTCCACGGCGCGGCACCTTACTTCTGGCCAAGGCCGTCGTCGTCGGCCTGGCCACGTTGACAGCGGGCCACGTCATCCTGCTGGTCACCTATTCGGCGAGCCGTCTGATCGCCGACAACCACCGGCTGGGTTTCAACGAGACATCCCTGACCGATGACGTGCCCATGTTGTTAGCGGCGGGGATCTCGGTGACGGCGCTCGCTCTGGTGGGGCTCGGCTTGGGCGTGGCCACGAGGTCAACGGCCGGAGCGATCACCTCGGTCGTGGCTTTGTTGTTCATCCTGCCCGGTGTTGTCGGATATCTGCCGGCGCCGTGGAACACGCGTGCCGCATCACTGCTGCTGCCGAACCTGGTTCCCCAACTGGTCGGCGATCGCCTCTCGTCACGGCTTGGGGACGGTCTTCTTCCACCTTGGGCCGCGCTCCTGGCTCTCCTGGCCTACCCGGCAACCGCGCTCGGTGCCGGTTTCATCTTGCTCAAGCGGAGGGACGTATGAGTGTTCTCGCCTCGGAGTGGCGGAAGGTCCGCTCGGTCCGATCTTCCTATCTCATCGTCGGCATCAGTATCGGCACGATCCTTCTCGGCCTGGCTCTGGCCTCCATGGCGGCTGGCATGTACGACAACGCCCCGATGGAGCAGCGCCCAAGCGCCCGGATAGCGGATCTGGAGGAGGTTCTGGTGATCGTGCCCCAACTTTGCATGGGCGTGTTGGGCACATTGGTCATCACGTCTGAATACACCACGGGCTTGATCCGAACGAGCCTGACGATCGTCCCCCGTAGATGGCCGGTTCTCGCTGCGAAGTCTGCCGTGGTGGGCACAATGAGCCTGGTCATTGCGCCGCTGGCGGTGTTCGGGACGTATTTCGTCTCCCGTTGGGTGCTTGGCGACCGCTTCTCCGGTGCGTATCTGACCTCGTTCGCGGACAGGCTGCCGTTCCTGCTCGTCACCAGCCTCACGGTGGCGGTCTTCGCGCTGCTGGGCCTGGGTTTGGGCGCGCTTCTGCGTTCCGCCGCCGGGGCGATCACTGTGTTGGTGGGTCTGATCTATGTGATCCCGATGATCGTGGGCAACATCCCGGAGCCCTGGAGTGAACGGCTGGGCTCGATCATGATCGGTGCACTGCCCCGCGAGATCACCGGTGACATCATCACCACGTCGGTGTACGGGTCACTTCTGTCTCCGCCTGCGGCTGCCGCTGTGCTGGTGGCGTACGCGGTGCTTCCCCTGCTGGCCGCCGTCTGGCTCATACGCAGGAGGGACGCTTGAGATGCCTGCTCCAACGACCTTGTCGAGGCGTCTCCACCGCCGTCTGATTCTGCAACCGCAGGTACGGCAGGCTCAGGTGCCTGCCGTACCTCCCGGTGGCTCAGACTTCGAGCACGACAGGGATGATCATGGGTCGGCGGCGATAGGTGTCGCTGACCCAGCGGCCGACCGTGCGGCGCACGACCCGGCGGATCTCCTGCATGTCGACCACGCCGTCCGCGGCCTTGTCCTGAAGAGCCCTTTCGATCTGTGGAATGAACTCCTCGAACTGCGCCGGATCGATGCCGGACCCTCGCGCGTGAATCTCGGGGCCGGCGGTGAGCTTGCCGGTGGCGGAGTCGACCACGACGACCACCGAGATGAACCCTTCGTCGCCGAGGATCCTGCGATCCTTGAGCGAGGTGTCGGTGATCTCGCCCACCGAGGTGCCGTCGACGTAGACGTATCCGGCGTGCACCGCTCCCACGATCCTCGCCCTTCCGTCGACCAGGTCCACCACGACGCCGTCCTCGGCGATCACGATGTGGTCGTCGGGGACACCGGTGAGCGCGGCGAGCTTGGCGTGCGCCCGCAGGTGCCGCCATTCGCCGTGAACGGGCATGAAGTTCGAGGGACGGGTCAGGTTCAGGACGTAAAGAAGCTCGCCTGCGGCCGCGTGGCCGGAGACGTGCACCTTGGCGTTGCCCTTGTGCACGACACGAGCACCCCACCTGGTGAGCCCGTTGATCACCTTGTTGACCGCGGTCTCGTTCCCTGGCACCAGGGACGACGCCAGCAACACAGTGTCACCCTCGGCGATGCGGATCGGATGATCGCGATTGGCCATCCGCGACAGCGCCGCCATGGGCTCGCCCTGAGAGCCGGTGCAGACCAGCACCACGTCTTCCGGCGGCCACTCCTCGATGTCGCGCGAGTCGACGATCAACTCCGGCGGCACCTTGAGGTAGCCCAGGTCACGGGCCACGCCCATGTTCCGGACCATCGATCGTCCTACCAGGGCCACCTTGCGGCCGTGCCTGGCAGCGGCGTCCATCACCTGCTGGATGCGGTGCACGTGCGAGGCGAAGCTCGCCACGATCACGCGCTGTTCGGAGGTGCGGACCACCTCGTCGATGACCGGCCCGATCTCCCGCTCACTGGTGACGAAGCCCGGCACCTCGGCGTTGGTGGAGTCCGACATCAGCAGGTCGACGCCCTCGGTGCCGAGCCTGGCGAAGCCGCCGAGGTCGGTGAGCCGGCCGTCGCTCGGCAACTGGTCCATCCGGAAGTCACCGGTGTGCAGGACGATGCCGGCGGGCGTCCTGATCGCCACGGCCAGCGCGTCGGGGATCGAGTGGTTCACCGCGAGGAACTCGCAGTCGAAAGGCCCGAAGACGTGCCGTTCGCCCTCGACGACCTCGACCTTGGTCGGTTGGATCCTGTGCTCCGTCAGCTTGGCCTCGATCAGGGCCAAGGTGAGCTTGGATCCGATGAGCGGGATATTGCGCCGCTCGCGCAGAAGGTAAGGCACCGCCCCGATGTGATCCTCGTGGGCGTGCGTCAGCACGACGGCTTCGATGTCGTCGAGTCTGTCTCTGATGTATTCGAAGTCGGGCAGGATCAGGTCGACACCCGGCTGGTCGGGCTCGGGGAACAATACCCCGCAGTCGACGATCAGCAGCCGGCCGTCGTATTCGAAGACGGCCATGTTCCTGCCGATCTCCCCCAACCCGCCGAGCGCGACGATGCGCAGGCCGCCGTAAGGCAGCTCCGGCGGGGGGCCAAGCTCAGGATGCGGATGGCTCATGCCCGGCCCCCATGGTCAAATCGTGTTCTCAAAACTCCCGGTTCCTCCCCGTTCCTATGCGTCCGTCAACTTCACCCCGCCGGCCACCAGGCAAGCACGCAGCTCGGCGATTTGCTTCTCTGTCGCGGCCACGAGCGGCAGACGTACCGGTCCCACCGGCACGCCCACCAGGCTCAGCGCCGCCTTTGCCATGATCGCGCCACCGGCCTTCAACATGATCCCGTCCACCACGGGTGCCACCTGACCGTGTACTTCCAGCGCCTGCCTCACATCACCGCTCTTGTGCAGCTCGATCATGCGAGCCAGTTCGGAGCCCACGACATGCCCGACGACGCTGACGAACCCAGCGGCACCAAGGGACAACCAGGGCAGGTTGAGCAGGTCGTCGCCGGAGTAGAAGACGAGATCGGTCGCCGTCATCACCTGGCTGGCGGCGAACAGGTCGCCCTTCGCGTCCTTCACGGCCACGATGCGGTCGTGCTGCGCCAGGCGGATCAACGTCTCAGTCTTGATCGGGACGCCGCTGCGTCCGGGGATGTCGTAGAGCATCACCGGGAGCTCGGTGGCGTCAGCCACGGCGGTGAAGTGCTGAAAGAGCCCCTCTTGCGGAGGCTTGTTGTAGTACGGAGTCACCACCAGCAACCCGTGGGCGCCCACGTCCGCCGCCTGCTTCGCGAGCTTGACGGTGTGGCGGGTGTCATTCGTCCCCACCCCCGCCACTACGGTCGCGCGGTCGCCAACGGCCTCGAGGACGGCGCTGACGATCCGTCGCTTCTCGTCGTCCGAGGTGGTGGGCGACTCGCCTGTCGTCCCATTGACGATCAGGCCTTCATTGCGCTGCTCGTCCACCAGGTAGGTGGCCAGGCGTCGTACTCCCTCGTAGTCGACGTCGCCGTCAGAGGTGAACGGCGTGACCATCGCGGTCAGCATGCGACCGAAGGGTGCTTCGGCGGTTCCAGTTGGCGATGCCATAGTGCGAACGCTACCTGGATTCGCAAAAGCGTTGGACGTCGCCACCCCGCTTTGCCTGCCTCGCGGGGGCATTTGCCCTCATTCGCGGGCCTTCGGAGGGGCAAGGCTACAAGGGCGACCGCTTGGTGCAACCCGATGGGCTTCGCCTGCGATCACCCGGTCAGCAGGCGAATCCTCATGTTCTCCCTTTCCCCGGACGGGATCGAAGGGGAAACTTCGACAGCCTCCGGGCAGTCCTACCTCGACAGTTCGATCTGGTACCTGATGAAGCCCCGGTTCTCGGCGACCTTGTCGTAGAGACGGCGCGCAGTGCTGTTCGATTCATGGGTATTCCAGTAGACCCGGGAGCAGCCGTGATCCCGAGCCCAGTCGGCGACGGCCTCGATCAACTTGCGTCCCACTCCCCTGCCCCGGACATCGGCAGCGGTGAACAGATCTTGGAGATAGCAGACGTCGGCGTCAGGGGCCGAGGTGCTGGCATGGACCAGGAAGTGCGTGATGCCGACGAGTCGCCCGTCCAACCTTGCACCGAGGGCGTGCATCCGGGAGTCCGCCTGGAATTCCTGCCAGGCCCGTTCGTACATCTCATCCGGTTCAACTCGCTGGTAGAAGTGGATGTACGACCGGAACAGGTCTTCCCAGACGTCCCGGTCGGACGGCATGAGCTTGTCGATGCTGATCACGTGGACTCCTTACAGGCACGGCCTCAGAACGCCGCCCCCGAAGGGCACACGGAGCCAACAGTCGAGACGAGGGCGGAAGGTCACAACCTAGGGACAAGGTGGCCCTCTCCAACACAGCCACTTCTTTGCGAGATCAGAGGACCACTCCGCTTGATGCCAGGCCGAAAAGCTGACCTTCATGAGGACCAGCCCACACAGGGCCTCGAAGCTACAGGGCCCCGATGCTGTCGCCGACTACCGAACGCGGAGTCACCTGCAAGGTGGCGTCGCTCTGCAGCCCCTCGGACATGAGGGCTGAGTCACGGGCAAGACCTTGCCGAGGCTGACGGCTCTGCGTGTGTTGCGACTCTCATCAGCCGCTCTCCTGGCCCACCAGAAACCAGATCCGTTGCAGGCCACTGATCATGTGCGTCCTCGTCCTGCGCGTGACTCCTCCATGCCTGCGAGCAGTATGACTACTTACTGTCACACGGTTGCGCATGGACTTCGCAGCATGGCGTGGTCCACGATCCCGTCCGACTGGCTCTTGCTCAGCTCACTGCCATCGCACCTTCAGCCGCGGAACCGGGAATTCGGTCAGTAACAGGTCAGAAAACCCGCAAACCAGTGCGCAACGTACCAAATGGGCTGGACGAACTCGTCACAACGGCCGCTCTCGACGGCGCGCGCATTGGAAGAGGTCGCCGATATGTGCTCGGGGGTACACACATCGACGACCTCTACCGGAGAATCGGTGTCCCTTACATCAGCGTTACAGGGTTTCTCCGATAATTTTTCACCATCGCAAAGTTGGGGCTCCAGCAGTCATCGATGACGGTCGGTTACCTGTCGAATACGGCAACATGGGGCAACGCCTCACACGAACCCCCAGGGATGGACTAGTGGCCACCTCAGATCCGGTCTACCTGCGTGTCGTCGAAGACATCCGGCGGCAGATCCTCGACGGCACCCTCCCCCCAGGCGCGCCCATCCCCTCACGGGCGCAGCTGACCCGCAAGTACCAGGTCGGCGAGACCGCTGCCCGTCACGCTCTCCGCGTACTCGCGGGCGAGGGTCTCATCATCGGCCGCGTCGGTTCAGGCCATTACGTTAGGGACCGTCCAAATTTGACCCCCTTGCATCGATGGCGTTTCCTGGATCACCCCGCGCCGTTCGCGTCCGACCTGCAGTCGCAAGGCAGACGCGTGACGTGGGATTGGCACAGCGAACCAGCCGATGCCAGCCCTGACATCGCCAGACGCCTACGCATCGACGAACAATCCACGCTGACCAGAACGAACTACGTCTTTCGCGGCGACGGCAAGCCGATCCAGCTTGTCACCGCCTACGAGCCGATGGCGTTCGTCGCCCACACCGAGGAGGAGCGCCGGAGTCTGGTCGCGAGAATGTACGCCCATGGCATAAAGATCACTGAGGTGGTCGAGTGCATCCACACCCGGGTGCCCCAACCGGCCGAGAGCGACGCGCTCGACCTGGCGGCAGGGGTTCACGTTCTCCATGTCGAACGTACGCATTGGGCCGGCGAACGTCCTGTGGAAACGAGCGACATCGTCATTCCAGGTGATCGCTTCAGAATGATGTACAGCATGCCCGTCTGACCGGATTCAGAGCTCCGGGCGGCGCCGCGCCTCGCCGCCTGGAGCCTCGCCTGCCCGCGAACAGTCACTCGGGAAGCGACGTCTCAGGGAGCCGAAGGCGACACCCCAGCTCCCATCATGACGCCCGTTGACATGGCCGATTGGCGCACAAGATGTGAGCTGGGCAAAGCAGATCGAATTTTCACCGACGTACTGCCCGGCGACGGTGGTGCCGATGGGGGAAGCCGGCGACCGGGCGCGTAAGTGTCGCCGTTGCCCACGTGGGCCGGAACCGGTGATTCCTGCGAGCCGGGTGCCATCGTGAGCCGCCGGCGGTGCGGTGGCACTGGATGCTGTCGGTGACGTGGGGCTGGGGCAGGGTGCTGCGGGACAAGGATGCTGCGGCGCAGTGAAGCAGCGCGCGATTCTTCCCACAGTGCTCTGATTTCGACCCATCCACCAGGAGCCTCTCAAGGGTCTGATCAAGTCGGGCGCTCCGCCGTCGGACCGCCGGGTGCGCTTCAGACGAGAAATGTCTCACTGCTCGATCGGCCAACTCCCGGCGTTGCGGACGAGACGGCCAGGCAGCGGGACGCAGTCAGCCGTGCGGACGCGCAATACCTGGCGGCACCGGTGGCCATCCCCACGATCTGGCCGACGTGGAGCAGGTCGAGGTCGTCCTTGCTCATGACGAGCCGCAACCCTGCGCGTAGATGACGTGTTCCTGAAGATCGACTCCGATCAGGCGCGCACCGACGTCGAGACGATGGCCATGGCACCGATCCCGACGCCGAGGTCCTGTGGCGCAAGCCGCCTGTGCTCGCGCTTGCCGCCCTACCTGGGACGGCACCCGGCCGCCTCGGCGAGCCGTCGGCGTGCCGACGAGGTCACGCTCCTCTGAGATCTCGGGCATTCGATCGGCGACATCGGGCGTCGACGCACGACTCGAGTCGAGATGTGTCCCGGCTGAGTATCAGCAACTGCCTTTAACGGCCCCAAAATGAAAGCCTCAGCGTGGTGCGAGCGGCTCGCGGTCGACGAGATCCTTGAGCAGGGGCTGACGAGCCGCACTGCCTCCATCGGAATTATCCCGATAATGCCCATTTAATGATCGACACTGCATCGAGACCAGGAAGGCGCCTCGTGGACACGGTAGACAAGCGGTTCAAATCTTCGCCCGCCACCCTCGCCCGCCTTCTCCTAGCACGGCACTGATAGGCCAGGCATTCTGGCGCCTTCTCGGATGACAAGGACGGCCTGGAGCTTGTGGCGGAATTGGAGGCGCCGGCGTCGGCCGAAGCCAGGGACCATCGTCTGGTTCCCAACACTGCCGAAGCTGACATCGATGCCGATAGACGGCATACTCAGAAGTAGGCAACCACATGACGAACAGAGAGTGATTACCCTCATGTCGCCATACGAGCGCACTGCCTGAAGGCAGAGCCCGCGTCGAATGGATACGAAGCCGCCCATTCCTCTCACTGAAGATCCACGACTGCCGTCCGCGTAGATCAAGCGTGATATCTCCGTCTATTGCACGCTTCTTGGGCCCGGAATTGAGGAGCTGAGATTGTCGGTCCTCGTTGATAGAACGGGTGCGGAGGTTGCGAATGCGAGTCAAAGATCTGTACGAGCGCGATCGGCCGCGAGAGAGGCTCATGTCGAGCGGCGCGGCGGTGCTTGCCGACCGGGAGCTGCTGGCTGTCCTGCTCGGTTCCGGCTTTCGTGGGGCGAGCGCGCTGGAGCTGGCCAGTCAAGTCATCGAACACTGCGGTGATCTCGATGCGCTCGGGCGCGCGGACCCGCATCGGCTGCTCAGACTGCGAGGTATAGGGCCGGCCAAGGCCGCGCGGGTGGCGGCGGCGTTTCACCTCGTACGACGTGCGGCGTCGGAGCCTGCGCGGGCCCGCATCGCCAGCACATCCGATCTGGCGGAGGTCTGCGCGCCTTTACTGCGTGGCCTCGGGCACGAGCGCTTCGTCGTGGTGGTGTGCGATACGCGGGGCGGCGTACTGAAGCGTTCGGTGCTGACGGAGGGGGGCGCCGATCACACGACGGTGCCGGTCCGGGAGACCATCTCTCTGGTGCTCACCACCGGTGGCGCCATGTTCGGCGTTGCCCACAATCATCCTGGAGGCTCTCTCGATCCCAGCGATGCCGATCTGGAAGTAACGGCACGCCTGGCCGAGGCCGCTCAGACAGTTGGGCTACGCCTCCTCGACCATCTGATCATCACGGACGCTGCCTGGAGGCGGATCTCCATGTAAATCACCTTCATCTGGGACCTCGGCGGAGATTCGAGCTCGGGAGGCTCAATGGGAATCTTCCCGCCGATAGCGCCGAACAGGAGAAACACATGGGGCAGTTATGAGAATCTAATGGCGCGAGTTGAGGCTGTAATGGACGTCGGCCAGCCAACAGACCCGCCTTGGCGTGGTCCCGCGCATCCCGGAGAGTGCGGGACCACGCTTCTCCTTCTCGCGAATAAGATTTGGCCGGTCAGCGAGCCGGTCGCGAGAGTGGACCGTTGGCCCAGATTCTTCTGGACGGTCGGCAGCAATCGAAAGTTCGCAGCTGCGCCCACTGAGGAAGTATGGCCCGGCGATACCGAGGCAATTCGCCCAGATCTGGGGCTTTAAGCATCACCGCCGAAGGACTCTGCGCCGGTTTGCCCCTTGCCTCTTGAATGGCGTCTGTTGAGCACAAGACGTTGGTCATGAGGATTAGTCGTTGACGGGATACACCTCCTGCCGCGTCCGCCTGGAAATTTTGGCCAATCCTTGCCGATCTGCTGCGCTGCCCATGACGGAGAAGGCACACTGGTTCCTGCGGCCATTGCAAGCCTCCTTCACCCCTTGAATCGTTGCTATTCGAAGGGGACTTGCGATGGCCGTCCTTATTGCCCTGGTGACGAGGCTGAGAGCAGATGGCAGTCGAGGGTAGGGATAAATTGCGCCATACGGATCTGACCAATGCGGAGTGGGAACGGCTGGTGCCGTTGCTGCCTGACGGTGCAGTTGAGCGGCGGCGGCACGGAGAGCAGCGAATGGTGATCAACGGGGTGCTGTACCAGGCGCGTACCGGGTCGCCTTGGCGCAGTCTCCCGGATCGGTTCGGATGTTGGATCACGGTCTACAAACGGCAGCGCCGCTGGTCGGCGGACGGGACCTGGGGGCGTCTGCTCAGGGATGTGCAGGCGGCACAGGGCACTGGTGGCCACATGAGCG
This sequence comes from Nonomuraea sp. NPDC051191, assembly GCF_044455665.1. Classification (NCBI taxonomy): domain Bacteria; kingdom Bacillati; phylum Actinomycetota; class Actinomycetes; order Streptosporangiales; family Streptosporangiaceae; genus Nonomuraea; species Nonomuraea sp. NPDC051191. The sequence continues at coordinate 76,784 of NZ_JBITEZ010000017.1, forward strand.
GGGATGTTGTGGTGCATCCTGGCGCTGTCATGAGCTACGACGTCGGGGCCTCGGTTGAGGCTGCGCGTGAGGAGGGGGCTGGGGCGGTACAGGTCAGCGATCCTGTGCTGGCGAGCCTGGCACTCCGTCTCACCGAAGTGATCAACATGGCGAAACGTAAGGGTTGATGCCGGGTGCTGGTGGCAGCAGGCGCCGGTCGGTTGTTGGCGGTAGGGCGCCTGCTGTTGCGACGTCGATTGGCCTGTTCCTGATCACGGGGACTACGGGAGTCGACATGGTGCATGGCATGGAACCGTGTGGTGATGGAACTGGATGTGGGGTGTCAGAGCTCTGGGAGCGGGCCGACCCGGGACCGGCCCACACTTGGATGGCACCGCGGACGAGTGGTTAACAGGGGCGTGTTTGTTTCGGTTCTCCCGCGATCCTTCGACTGTGAGTGGTGTTGGTGCTCGGCTGCGCAGGAGCACCAACAGAGCCTCTGGAGGCGGTGGGGCCGGGAGCTCCCTGCCCTCGTCGAGGTGACTTCTCCAGGGCATCAACCCCACGCGTGGCCATCTGCCCATTGGGGGCTGGGTGAACTGATGCGGTACAGGTCAGCTCGGCTGAAGGTTGCAAGAGGGCTGAACGCCTACACCCCCCGCTGGGCGCGGGCTACGCAATCGAGGACGAAGGGCAAATGGAGGCCCTTCTGTCTCTGGTGTCGATTCGGGTCAATGGAGAGGGGTCAGCCTGTTCGCGCTGGAGGAGGTACTGCCGAGGTATGGCTTTCGGGTGGAAGTCGCCGCTTCTGCCACACCCGGGCTTGCATTGGAACCTTTCTCGGTGGTGTTCGTTGCGGGTCACTCTCCCCGGGGGCGACGGGTTCAGGACCAGGCGATCTCGCCGGTTCGGTCGACGAAGCGTCCGGAGCGTGCGCCGGGCGTTTCTCTGGCCAGGGCGACGATCGCGTCCGTGCCTTCGGTGACGGTTGGGGGCCGCTGTTGCCGTTGAGGTCTGTGGCGGTGTAGCCGGGATCGGCGGCGTTGATGCGGATGTGGGCAGGGCCTTGGCGTACTGAGTGGTCATCGTGAGCGCTGCCTTTGAGGCGGTGTAGGGCGGCGCGATCGCCGATGATTCGGGCCGGGACGGGTCACGGGTGTGGGCGAGCGAGCCCATGCCGCTGCTGACGTTGATGATGACCGGGTCGGGTGATCGGCGTAGCCGCGGCAGGAAGGCGGTGGTTGTTCGGACCACGCCGGCGAGGTTGGCGTCGAAGACGTTCATGGCGTCGGTGCCGGACAAGGTGGCGGGGCGCCGGAAGGACCGTGGATGCCGGCGTTGTTGATCAGAGTGTCGATTCGTCCCTCGTGGGCGGCGACATCGGCGGCCGCTGCGGCAACGGACGCGTCGTCGGGTCACGTCGATGCGGACAAGGCGCGCGCCGAGTGCGGTGGCGGCCTGCGTGCCTCGCTCGGGATGTCGTGCGCCGAGCAGCACGGTGTGACCGAGTTCGATGAGACGGCGGGCGGTCTCGTGACCGAGCCCCTTGTTGGCTCCGGTGACGAAGGTGATCGTCATGTGGCCATGTTCGGGCGGGTTGTGGCGGGAGGCCAGGGACCAATCAGCGGTAGGAGCAGGTCGTCTGGGTGACGCCGGGGCGTTCTACTGCTTTCGGGATTGCGTTCAATCAGCCGGACGGCTGGGAATGGTCTGGTTCCAGCCATTCGGCACGCCTGCGTTGCGGTGGCGTCAGGCAGGCCTGAATTGGAGTCGCAATTTCGTAAGTGTCTGCGAGTGGGTGAGTGATCCCGGCTAACACATATGCACGATCTGCCTCTTATCGAGGTGGTCTTTTTTCCTCCGACATGCCGGGCAGATGAGAACGTCCTGGAACAAGCTCGAGCTGTCGGGAGAAGAAAACCACTCCAGAGGTGCTTGCCGGCGATCGCGTCGGGCGCGGACGGCTTGTCAATATGTGCTCGCACAAAGTGAGCTCGGCGCCAGTGCGGGGCCGAGCTTCCCGTCATCCACTGGTAAGGGGTAGGGGTACGTGAACGTTGAGGTGGAGATCCTCGATCTACAACTCCGTCTGCAGGCGTTGGAGACTCGTTCGTGCTCGGGGAGCCACGACGCGGTGTTGGCCGGGTTGGCTGCTGCGAGGGCTGAGATCGTCGATGTTCGCTCGGGGGTCAGTCAGGACTTCGAGATCCTCAACTTCGAGATCGCACGCCTCCGGAAGCGGTTCGACGAGGGCTGCAGCGCCAGCCTGTTGGAGACGATGACGATGCTGGAGGGCCTTCGGTTCCAGCTGAACGATCTAGGGCTCAGACTTGATCGCCTGTTGGCGAAGGATGACGCGTAGCGCGGATTTGAGCCCCCGACTCAAGTCGGGGGCTCGCCTTGCCGGGGTTGTCGCGGATTGCTTGACTGCTCGAACGGGATGGCGCTGAGCAATGGGCGTCGATTTCAGGTCCGGCTTGAGCAGCTCGGCGAGACGCTGGTTGCCTTGAGGAATGGTGACGGCCATCCCGTGTTCCTTCTAGGGCCTTGTCCGAGAACGAAGGAGCCTACGTGATGGCCGCGAAGAACAGTGTGCCGTGTCCAAGGTGGCATGCAAAGCCATTCTGGAACTGTGGCTCCTACTTCTGTCATCTCGGGTTGGCTGGAGAGAATACCGGTGCTTGTGCGTTAATCAGGAAAGTCCGACTTGGGCGAAGGCTCGGATGGCGAAATCAGGGTACGCCCCCGGAGAATGGGTGCTTTTCACATGGCCGGCGCATGTGGGGCACGCCCATGGCATGTGAGTGTGTGAGTCGATCTTCGCGTGATTTTGTATCCGAGGAGGGTGTGTCGCCGAGGATGGGGCTTTGGCCAGCATGTCCCGTTCATGTAGCGGCGAGGTTCAACCCACTCGTCGCTCTGCTCGGCCGGTTCGCGGCCCGGTCGGGGGATATGCCGAGTACGTCGGTGCGGCGGCGGATCGCCGGGTCAGACTCGTACACCTCTCCTGCGGAGGCAACCCGCACGGGTTGCGTCCACGGGAGTGGTGTACGAGCTTGACCTGGTCACAAGCGTGGCGGCCGTGAAACAGACACGGCCATCGCGTGACCCTTCGAGTGCGAACAACGAAGGAGATCAAGGCGATGGCCGCAGACAACAGTGTGACGCCTGCGCAGTGGTTGGCGAAGCAGATCCAGACCGATGACCCCGACGTGTTGCGATCCATGGTCAAGACCATGGCCGAGGCATTGATGTCGGCCGAGGCCGACAGCCTGTGCGAGGCAGGCTACGGCGAGCGCAGTGACGAGCGGACCAACCGGCGCAACGGCTACCGCACCCGCGAGTGGGACACCCGCGCAGGCTCGATCGAGCTGGCCATCCCGAAGCTGCGGTCGGGCTCCTACTCCCCCGACTGGCTGCTGGAACGCCGCCGCCGAGCCGAGCAGGCGCTGATCAGCGTGGTGGCCACCAGCTACCTGCTCGGCGTCTCGACACGGTGGGTGGACAAGCTGGTCGAGCAACTCGGTATCAAGCACATCTCCGAAGGCCAGGTCAGCCAGATGGCCAAGATCCTGGACAAGCAGGTCGAAGCCTTCCGCACCCGTGCCTTGGACGCAGGCCCCTACACCTTCCTCTGGCTGGACGCGCTGACGCAGAAGGTGCGTGAAGGCGGCCGCATCATCAACGTGCACTGCCTGGTGGCCACCGGGGTCCATGCCGACGGGCGGCGGGAGATCCTCGGGCTGGAGGTCACCACCGGTGAGGACGGCGCGGGCCGGCTGGCGTTTCCTGCGCGGCCTGGTCGCCCGCGGGCTGTCCGGGGTGCAGTTGGTGATCTCCGACTGCCACCGCGGCCTGGTCTCGGCGATCGGCGCCGTACTGGCGGGCGCGTCCTGGCAGCGATGCCGCACCCACTACCTGCGCAACCTGCTCACCTGCGTGACCAAGAGTGCCCAGCCGTTCGTGGCCACGCTGGTGCGGACTATCTTCGACCAGCCCGACGCTGTCTCGGTGCGCGCCCAGCACGCCTGGGTGCTGGACGCGCTGGAGGCCAAGCATCCAGCCGCTGCGCAGTACCTGGACGCCGCTCGGGAGGATCTGCTGGCCTTCGCCCCCTTCCCGCGCGAGATCTGGACCCAGATCTGGTCGAACAACCCGCAAGAACGGCTGAACAAGGAGATCCGCCGCCACACCGACGTGGTCGGTATCTTCCCCGACCGAGCCGCGATCGTCCGGCTGGTCGGCGCCGTCCTGGCCGAACAGAGCGATGAGTGGGGCGAAGCTCGCCGCTACATGGGATTGGACTTGCTGGCCAAAGCCCGTCTGCGACTCGTCCCCGGCGACACACCCACCTCGGCCCCGGTCCCGCAGACACTGCCCCCTTAACCTGCAGATACAGGATCACGCGAAGATCGACTCATACCCACATCCGTGGACGCGACTCCCGCACGTGTGCGCGGAGCGAGGTCTGGGGTGGGTAGGCCGGGTTCTACGGGGTCGACGGCCAGCAGGATTGCCCAGAGCAGAGAGGTCCTGGTTACGGAGCTTCGGAGGCTCTCGTCCACGTAGACGCCCTTCCGGGTGCGCCGGGTTCGGCGGATGAAGCACTGGCCTCCGATTTGGCAGAGCTCATAGGACGTGGGCCGGCAGGCGCAGGTGTAGGCCTGGACCCGTACGTGTTCGCCGGTTGGGCGCATGGGATACCAGCGGATGCGGGTGAGTTCGGGGTGGGGGTGGGGGTCAGGGGGGTGGGTGCCGAAGCAGTGTTCGTCGTTCGCAGGGAGTTCGGCCATGGTTGGAGCATACGTCTGGTTGTATCCGCTCGCCTGTACAGAAAGATGACTCTGTCTGATCAGACAGGAGGATATGGGCGGGCTCGTACGGGTTCGTCTATCTTGCCGGTGTGCTGGACTACGACGGCGACACCCACATCTACGTGCAGATCGCGGAGATCCTTCGGCGGCGGGTCGAGGGGCTTGCGTCCGGGCATCCCGTGCCGAGCGAGGCCGACATTCAGAACGAGTTCGGGGTCGCTCGGACGACGGCTCGTCGGGCCATCCACGTGTTGCGCGAGGAAGGGCTCATCTACACGGTTCAGGGCGAGGGGACGTTCGTCGGCGTACCTGACGAAGCTCCGCGTAAGCAGCGGAAAGAGCCGCTGTATCGGCAGATCGCGTCGGATGTGGCTGACCAGATCAAGGCGGGGCAGTTCCAGCCCAAGCGGCCGATTCCAGGTGAGACGGCGTTGGTGCAGCAGTATGACGTGGCACGGGAGACGGTACGGCGGGCCATGGCGTTGTTGCGGGAGCAGGGGTGGATCTACACCGTGCCGCAGCGCGGGAGTTACGTGTCGCCCGAAGAGTCGTGGCCCCAGGTCTGAGGTTCGCTCATCTGCTTGTATCCAGACGTCTAAGGTTTGAGCATGCTCGACCGAGACGGGCCTGTGCCGATCTACGTGCAGATCGCAGAGATGATCCAGGGTCAGATTCTGCGAGGTGAACTGCGGGCCGGCGAGGCGGTGATGAGCGAGCTCGCCATGGAGGCCGAGTTCGATGTGGCGCGGTCAACTGTCAGGAACGTGGTGCGGGAACTGCGTAGGCGGCAGCTCGTGCACACGGTCAAGGGGAAGGGGACGTTCGTCGGGGGCGGTGGCGATGGTTCGGGGGGCAGCGGGGGTGGGGACGCAGGCGGGGATGTGTGAGAGCCAGGTTGGGCCGGGTGTCGCCGGCGGTGCCGAAACGGGAGTGTCGGCCCCCCTGAAATGACGCGCCCAGCAACGACAGCAGCGTGAAAACGACCGCAACCCAAGAGTGCGGAGCTGAGGCCGAAGCAGGGAACAAAAGCAGGGAGCGAACGCGGGGACGGGCGAGAACCGGGTTGAGGCGGCTATCGCCAGCGGGCCGACATGGTGACGGCAGCTCTGGAGTGATGCGCTCAGCAGTGACAGCAGTGTGGGAATGACCGCGACCCAGGAGTGCGGGGCTGGGGAGCGGAAGCGGGAGGGAGTTGGGGTGAGAGTTGGGTGAGGGGGTTAGGAGGGCAGGAGGCGGTAGTGGAGGCAGACGATTGTGGAGGTGGCGTTCACCTCGTGGCCCAAGGAGGACCAGTAGCGGTGGTGGACGTCTCGCCAGTGCTGGATCGAGGTGTATCCTTCGCCTTCCGCCTCGGCGAACTCCCACGGCACCTCGGCGAAGGGCACCAGCGCCACTGAGGTGATCTCGATGGTGGCGGCCTTCTCGCCGGCGTCGTTCACCAGGATCAGGTGTTCGCCGACGTGTTCGACCTCCTCGCCTTCCGCCTCGTAGTCGAGGGGCAGCAGGCCGGCGGTGGCGGTCTTCGTGCCCGAGAGGGTCAGATCGGTCAGCAGGGTACGCACTTCACCGGGCGTGCCGAGGGCGAGGACTCTGAGTCCGTCGATGCGGGGCCACATATGCGCATCCTAGAAGACGGGGATGATCTCCTCCGGGTCGATGAAGTTCACCTCGACGCCTTCCAGGTCCAGCTCGGGAATGGCGGGGAAGGCGATGCCCCACCGTTCGACGATCGCGCGGACCTTCGCCATGGCCACGCGCCAGTTCTCCTTCTGCTCCTCGTACGAGAGCACGCCCAGGCCCGCCTCCCTCGCGTGGTCCATGAGGACGCGGTGATTGTCGAGGAAGTACGGCGGCAGTTCCCAGAAACCTTCCGGAGGCTCCCAGAGAATCATGGAGAGGAAGACGAAACCGGCTCGGAGCTGGCGGGTGATGAGGCCGCGGGTCTCGTCGGTCAGGCCCGGCCATTCGTTCTCCAGAATGGTCATGCAGATTTGCAGATGGCGGGACTCGTCGAGGCCGATGCGGTGGAACATCTCGCCGAACACCGGATGCCGGGTGCCCGTGGCCATGCCCCTGAACAGCGTGGACGCGGCCATCTCGCCCATCATGAAACTGGTGAACAGGACCGGGAGCGAGTATCTCCCGACGGCGCTGGTGTAGCCGTTCCAGTAGCGGCCGCCGTTGTGGTAGAGCCACCCGATGTTGTTGTGTGCGGCCCTTTCGAGATCGTCTTCGGGGGTCCAGCTGAGCGGGCCGCCGGGCCACAGCCGGGCGATGGTGCGCTGGCAGCACTCCTCGTGGTTCATCTCGTCGCGGGTGATGGAGAAGAAGCACTTCCTGACCGGGTCTTCCTCGTGCTTCTCGAAAGCCTGGATGGTGGCGCGGGCGAAGACGGCCGGGCCCGAGGCGTCGAAATTGGCGAGGACGGCGAACCAGTACATGATGCCCAGGCGCTGTTCGCGGGTGAAGTCCTCTGGTTTCAGGCCGTCCCATGGGAGGTCGGCCGGGTTCCAGAGTTTGCGCTTGGACTTCTCGTAGATGGCCGCGAGTTTCTCCGTCTCCACGCGCCATTCCATCGGGTAGATGTTGGGCTGCGGGATCTCCGGCGCGGGCCAGAAGCCGCCCTCCGGGATCGTGAGGTCCGCCATGGTTGTGACACCTCCTCTCCCATCCTGCGTGGGGGCGTCACGCCATGCAAGCATCGCCGCGACCCGGCGCGTACGTCGCCCTGCCAGGTCCGTCCTACGAGCGGGCGCGTTGCGTGACGGCGACACAGGCCAGGACGGCGAGCGCGGCGGCCACGGTGGCCGGGCCGAAACGTTCGCCCATCAGGACCCAGGCCCAGACGAGGGTCAGCAGCGGCTGGGCCAGCTGGGTCTGGCCGGCTCTGGCGATGCCGCCCCTGGCGAGGCCGGCGTACCAGGGGATGAAGCCGAGGAACATCGAGATCAGGGCCACGTACGCGAAGCCGGCGAGGGCGGGGGCGGTCGGCGCGACGGGGGTGGTGACGACCAGGATCGCGCTGATCACGGCGGTCACGGGGAGGGAGAGGACGAGGGCGTGGCTGATCACCTGCCAGCCGGGGGTCGTCCTGGTCAGGCGGCCGCCTTCGGTGTAGCCGAGCGCGGCTGACAGGAGGGCGCCGACCAGGAGCAGGTCGGGCCAGGCGGCGCCGTCCTGGCCCCGGGTGAGGGTGAACGCGAGGATCGCGGCGGCGCCGGCGGCGCAGGCGGCCCAGAACAGGGGGCGGGGGCGTTCGCCTGCCCGTACGACGGCGCAGGCGGCGGTGGCGGCGGGGAGCAGGGCGATGACCACGGCGGCGTGGGAGGTGCTGGCGCCCAGGTCGAGGGCGAGGCCGCTGAAGACCGGGAAGCCGAAGACGACGCCCAGGGAGATCACGGCGTACGCGGGCCAGTGAGGGCGGGGCGGGAGGAGAGGGATGCGGGCGGCTTTCAGGCAGATCAGCGCGATGACGCCGGCCACGGCGGCGCGGCCGATGGCGACCAGCCAGGGGTCGAAGCCGCGCATCGCGTAGACGGTGCCGGGGAAGCTGCCGGAGAAGGCCAGGACGCCCAGGAAGGCCAGGATCGTCCCTTGGCGGGCGCGCGTGACGGGCCCGCTGGTGGTCCCTGTGGAGGCGCGGTGTGGGTCATCGGGGCCGTTCGACGTACCGGTCCCCTGGGAGGTGGTGGCGAGAGATGCGGGCGCGTTGCCTCTGAGGGTGCCGCCGGATGCGGCGACGGTCCCCGCGAGGGTGGTGGGAGGGTGCGTGCGCGAACCGCCGGTCCCTCTGACGGTGTCGCGAGACGAGGCGCTGGTCCCGTCGGGAGGGCGGGGAGTGGGCGCGGGCGCGCCGGCGGCCCTTTCGGAGGTGGCGGGCCGAGATGCGGCGCTGATCCTCCCAGGGGTCGTAGGAGGGGGTGCGGGCGCGCTGGCGGTGCCCTTGGAGGGGGCGATGCCGTGAGGTGCGGTGATGGTCTCTTCAGGGGTGGGGGGTGGGAGTGCTACTGCGGGGTGGGCGATAGCGCTATCCTTATCTTTCATGTCCAACGATAGCAGTATTGCTCAGATTGCTGCGATACTGCGCGAAGAGGCCGCCCGGCTGGGGCCTGGTGCGCGGCTTCCGTCCAGCCGGGAGATCATGCGGCGGCACAACGTCAGCCCCGTGACGGTCTCGCGCGCCATCGGCCAGCTCGCCGCCGAAGGGCGGGTGGTGTCGCGTCCGGGCAGTGGCGCGTTCGTGGCGCCACGCCAGGCCGTCCGCGGGCAGGATCCCGTGGACCTGTCCTGGCAGACGGTCGCCCTCGGCGACCGGGTCGTGGACGACGGGCCGGTGGCGGCGCTGCTCGCCCAGCCGCCCGAGGAGGTCGTGCCGCTGACCGGCGGCTACCTGAACCCTGGGCTGAGACCGGACAGGCAGCTCGCGGCGGCGGCCGCGCGGGCGGCACGCCGTCCGGACGTGTGGGCCGTGCCGCCGCTCAACGGCCTGCACGAGCTGCGCGGCTGGTTCGCCCGGCAGGCCGGGGGTGACGTGACGGCGGCGGACGCGCTGATCGTCAGCGGCGGCCAGGCGGCGCTGACGCACGCGTTGAGGGCGCTGGCGGCCCCCGGCACTCCGGTGCTGGTCGAGACTCCCACCTACCCGGGAGCGCTGGCGGCGGCCAAGGCGGCCGGGCTGCGGGCCACGGCCGTGCCGATGGACCGTGACGGCGTACGGCCGGACCTGCTGGCCGAGGCGTTCGCCGTCACCGGCGCGCGGGTGTTCTTCTGCCAGCCCACCCTGCACAATCCCACGGGCGCGACGTTGCCCCCGGACCGGCGTGCGCAGGTGCTGGAGGTGGCCAGGGCGGCGGGGGCGTTCGTGATCGAGGACGACTACGCCCGCTACCTGACCCCCGCCGCTCCCCCGTCGCTGGCCTCCATGGACGCGCACGGCACCGTCGTCAACGTGGGCTCGCTGACCAAGATCCTTTCCCCCAGCCTGAGGGTGGCGGCGGTCGTGGCCCGTGGGCCGGCCGCGCACCGGCTGCGGGCCGCCCAGCTGGTCGAGTCGTTCTTCGTGGCGCGGCTGTTGCAGGAGACGGCGCTGGAGTTCGTGGGCTCGTCGGCCTGGGGCAGGCATCTGGGCGCCGTCCATGCCGAGATCGCCGCCAGGCGGGACGCGCTAGCGGCGGCGCTGGCGGCCCACGTCCCGGGGGCGGAGGTGCATCTGATGCCGATCGGCGGTCTGCACCTGTGGCTGCGGCTGCCTCCGGAGGTGGACGAGAACGCGCTGGTCGAGGCGGCCAGGCGGCACGGGACGTTGGTGAGCCCGGGGCGCATGTACTACCCGTCGGAGCCGCCGGGCCCGCGGATCAGGGTGACGCACATGGCCGCCGCCAACCTGCAGGTCCTGACCGAGGGGGTGCGAAGACTCGGACGGGCGCTGGACTCGCAGGTCCAGTGACTGGACACTCGATGCAGTGCGGGGCCGGGGGCGGGCGGGCCGATGACCGCGCCACGCCGGTCGGGCCGAGGCCGTCGCGGTGGTCGACGTCGCTTGGGAGCGGCTCAAGATCTGTGCGGGAGCAGGGCGGGTGGGAACATGTCAGCGGGCGTTCATGGAATCGTTCGCGCTCATGGTGTTCGATGCGGGTATGCGCTGACCGCACCAAGACACGCGCTTACCGGGCGAGGAAGCGGGGTTCGCGTCGTCTCCAAGGCTCAAACACCGATACGGTGTAACTCGTGCCTTGTGGCACGAACGGCAGGCGAAGGAGCGGGCCGAGATGGCAGACGTAGGCGTCCGGGCGGCCCGGCGCGAGGATGTTCTTCAGGTTGCGAATACTCAGATCCGCGCCTGGCGCTACGGATATCGGGAGTTCCTCCCGGAAGGCCCACTCGAGCAGATGACGGGGCCGGCGGCCGAGAAGATGTGGCTGCGCCAGTGGGACGAGGCGATCGTCGCCCCGCCCAGCCCCACGCACCGGGTGCTGGTCGCGGTGGAGACCATCCTCGACACCGAGGGCTTCCCCGCCCTGGGCGCGGGCGGCAGCGCGGCGCTGACGACCCCGCGCGGCGGCGAGCGCGTGGTGGGGCTGGCCTCGCATGCCCCCGCCGAGGATCCCGACCTGGATCCCAGCAGGGTCGCCGAGATGCTGACGCTGCTGGTCGACCCCGACTTCGTCCGCCGCGGCCACGGCAGCCGCCTGCTCAACGCCACCGTCGACTACCTGCGTGAGGACGGCTTCCGCCAGATCGTCACCTGGGTGTTCGCCGACAACTACGCGGTGCTCGGCTTCCTGGAGTCGGCCGGCTGGGGCGAGGACATGGCCGAACGCGTCCTCGACATGGGCCGTCCGATCCGCATGGTCAGGCTCACCACGGATATCAGCTAGAGGTTCGACAGCATGGCTACCCCCGGTCAGTGGATCGCGGGCGCGCGCCCGCGCACCCTTCCCAACGCCGTAGTCCCCGTCATGGTCGGTACGGGCGTGGCGGTCGGCGACGGCGGATTCGTCTGGTGGCGCGCGGTCCTGGCGCTGCTCGTGGCGCTGTCCCTGCAGATCGGCGTCAACTACGCCAACGACTACAGCGACGGCATCCGCGGCACCGACGACCAGCGCGTCGGCCCGATGCGGCTCGTGGGCTCGCGGGCGGCCACGCCCCGGCAGGTGCTGACGGCGGCGCTGGGCTGCTTCGCGGTCGCGGCGGTGCTCGGCCTCGTGCTGGTGGTCGTGACGCGGGCGTGGTGGATCCTGCTGGTGGGGGTCGCGTGCATCGCGGCGGCCTGGTTCTACACCGGCGGCAAGCGTCCCTACGGCTACCGCGGGCTCGGTGAGCTGGCCGTCTTCGTGTTCTTCGGCGTGGTCCCGGTCATGGGCACCGCGTACGTGCAGACCGAGCAGCTGAGCTGGACGGCCTTCCTCGCCTCGATCCCGGTGGGCCTGCTGTCGTGCTCGATGCTGGTGGTCAACAATCTGCGCGACGTCCAGACGGACGGCACGTCGGGCAAGCGCACCCTGGCCGTGGTGCTGGGCGCCGAGCGCACCCGGGCGCTGTACGTGTTGTGCCAGGTGGTGCCGTTCGTCGTGGCGCTGGCGATGATCGCGGTCACGCCGTGGGCGGCGCTCGCGGCGCTGGCCGCGCCGCTCGCGGTCACCCCGATCAGGACCGTGCTGGGCAAGGCGGTCGGGCCGGCGCTGATCGCGGTCCTGCAGCAGACGGGCAAGCTCCAGATGGCGTACGGGCTGCTGTTCGCGGTCGGCTTGGCGATCACTTTGTAGCCAGGGCACAACTGCCCCCCGCTACGCTCGTATGTCTGGATAAATCACCAGGTCATCCCCCTACGGTTCACTGTGTGCGCACACACCAGCGACCCTCAGGAGGGGCCATGGAACAACGCGGGATCGAACTGGTCTCGGCCGGCGAAAGGTACGGCCGCCCGCGTGACCTGCTTTTCCTCTGGTCCGGGACGACGATGGGCATCTTCACCCTCGTCTACGGCATCACCATCGTGGCGGCGTTCCAGCTCAGCTTCACGCAGGCGGTCATCGCGATCGTCATCGGCAACCTGCTGTCCTTCCCGCTGGTCGGCCTGACCAGCCTGCAGGGCCCGGCCACCGGCACCTCCACCATGGCGGTCTCCAGGGCCGCCTACGGCCCCAAGGGCGCCCGTGCGCTCAGCTTCTTCGGCTGGCTGAACATGGTGGGCTTCGAGGCCGGCGGCATGGTGCTCATCACGTTCGCGGCGCTGTCGCTGCTGGAGCAGGCCGGGGTGAGCGACCAGGGGCTCGGCCTCAAGATCGTGGTCATCCTGGTGGCCGCGGCGATCCAGCTCGTGCTGCCGCTGATCGGGCACGCCGCGGTGATGAAGGCGCAGAAGTACTTCACCTGGGTGTTCGTCGTGCTGTTCGGCCTGATGGCGATCCTGATCGCGCCCAAGGTGCAGCTCGGTGGCGGCGGCGGGTCGGCGGACTTCGCCACGTTCACGATGGCGATCGCGATGATCATGTCGGCGGGCGGGCTGTCATGGGGGCCGCTGGGCGGCGACTACTCCCGCTACCTGCCGGCGAACTCCTCCAAGAAGGCGGTCTTCGGCTACGCGGCCCTCGGCGGGTTCGTCCCGTACGTGCTGCTGATGACGCTCGGGGCGGCCGTGGCGACCGTGGTCAAGGACAACACCGACCCGATCTCGGGGCTGCCGAGCGCGCTGCCGCAGTGGTTCGTGGTGCCGTACCTGCTGCTGGCGATCGTGTCGCTGTTCGCGGTCAACACCACCGACCTGTACTCCTCGGGGCTGAACCTGCAGGCGGCCGGGATCAAGGTCAAGCGCTGGGTGGCGGTCGTGGGCGACCTCGTGCTCTGCGTGATCATCACGTTCGTGGCGGTGACCTCGAACAACTTCAACACCATGCTCAACAACTTCCTCGCGCTGCTGATCATCTGGCTGGCGCCCTGGGCCGGGGTCTACCTCACCGACTGGCTGCGCAGGAGGGGACGCTACGACGCCGAGGCGCTGTTCGACGAGCAGGCGCCCGGCCAGGTCCGGTGGCCGGCGATCATCGCGCAGGTCCTGGGCATGGTGGCGGCGGCCCTGTGGATCAACTCGGCCGTCTTCGTCGGGCCGCTGTCGGAGGCGACCGGCGGCAGCGACTTCAGCATCTTCGCGGGCTTCCTGGTGGCGGGCGCGGCGTACGCGCTGCTCGTGCCCCGGCCCGCCGTACGGACTGTGGAGGCATGATGGACCGCGACCTGCTGGACGTGGCGTACGGGCGGCGGCCCGCGGACACGATCATCACGGGCGGCACGCTCGTCAACGTGCTGACCGGCGAGCTCTATCCGGCCGAGATCGGCATCGTGGGCGGCCGGATCGCCGCCGTCGAGCCGGTGCTGGAGCGCGGCCCGGACACCGAGATCATCGACGCCCAGGGCGGTTACCTGGTGCCCGGCCTGATCGACGGGCACCTGCACATCGAGTGCAGCAAGCTGTCGGTCACCAGCTTCGCCGACCTGGTGGTGCCGTTCGGCACGACGAGCGTGGTGTCGGGGCTGGACCAGATCCTCGTGGCCGAGGGACTGCCGGGCGTACGGCGTTTCCTGGACGAGTCGGCGGCGACCGGCATGCGAATCTGGTGGGGTGCACCCGCCAAGGCGCCCTACACCGTGCCGGAGTCGACCGTCGGGCACCCGTTCGGCCCGGCTGAGCACAGGATCGCCCACGAATGGCCGGAATGTGTGGGTATCTGGGAGACCGTCCAGGAGATGGTGGAACACGCCGATCCCGCCGTCATGGAGGCCCTCGACCTGGCCCGGGAGCGGCGGCTGCCGGTGTTCGGCTGCGCGCCGCTGTCCGACCCGCGCCGGATCAGCGGGCTGGCGGCCGCCGGGGTGCGGCTGGACCACGAGTCGTACTCGCACGAGGAGATGCTGGAGAAGCTGCGCCGCGGCATGTACGGCATCATCCGCGAGTCGTCCGTCGCCCACTTCCTCGACGAGAACATCAAGGCCGTGGCCCTGGCCGGCTCCCGCAGGCTGGCGTTCTGCACCGACGACGTGCACGCCGCCGACGTGCTGGCGGGCGGGCACATGGACAAGCTCGTCCGGATGGCGATCGCGGCGGGGGTCGACCCGGTGACGGCGATCCAGATGGCCACGGTGAACTGCGCGGAGATGTACCGCATCGACCACCTGGTGGGCAGCCTGTCCCCTGGCCGGTTCGCGGACGTGCTGATCGTGGACTCGCTGGAGGACTTCCGGGTCCGCGAGGTGATCGCCAAGGGCGTGCCCGCCGCCAGGGACGGCCGGATGGTCACGCCGACGCCCGCCCCCGAGCGCGGCCCGGTGCGGCCGTTCCCGATCGAGCCGGTCACCGCCGACGACCTGGTGCTGCGGGCCGAGGGCGACCAGGCGACCGTGCTGACCCTGGGGTTCACCGAGCAGGTCTTCGTCCGCCGGCGGCGTGACGTGACGCTGCCGGTGGCCGACGGCGTCGTGGAGCCGTCCGTGGAGCAGGACGCCCTGCTCGTCACGGTCGTCGAGCGCTACGGCAAGACCGGCAACAAGCCGGTCGCCATGGTCAGCGGCATGGGCCTGCGGGCCGGCGCGATCGCCACCAGCGCCGCCCCCGACGACAACAACATCATCTGCGTGGGCGCCTCCCGCGAGGACATGGCGCTGGCCGTCAACACCGTCGCCGAGCAGGGCGGCGGCCAGGCCGTGGTGGTGGACGGCGAGGTGCGGGCGCTGCTGCCGCTGCCGGTCGGCGGCATCGTCTCCGACCTGCCCGCCGCCGAGATGGCGGTGCTGGAGGAGCGGCTGGACGACCTGGCCCGCGAGCTGGGCTGCACGCTGCCGGCGCCGCTGATGTACCTGTTCTTCCTGTCGATCACCGCGATCCCCGACTACGCCGTCACCGACCTCGGGCTGGTCGACTGCGTACGGCTCGAGGTCGTCGACCCCATCCTCACGGAGGTTTGATCATGAAGGACTTCATCGCCGGGCTGCCCAAGTGCGAGCTGCACCTGCACATCGAGGGCACGCTGGAGCCCGAGCTCAAGTTCGACCTGGCCCGCCGGAACGGTCTCGCGCTGCCCTACGCCTCGGTCGAGGAGATGCGGGCCGCCTACTCCTTCGACGACCTGCCGTCCTTCCTCAAGGTCTACTACGAGGGCATGCAGGTGCTGCGCACCGAGCCCGACTTCTACGATCTGGCCATGGCCTACCTGCGCAAGGCCGCCGAGCAGAACGTGCGCTACGCCGAGATCTTCTTCGACCCGCAGGCGCACACCTCGCGCGGGGTGCCGTTCGACGTGGTGATCCGGGGCCTGCGGCGGGCGCTGATCGACGCCGACCGGCAGCTCGGGGTGCGGGCCCAGCTCATCATGTGCTTCCTGCGCGACTTCCAGGCCGAGTACGCGATGGCGACCCTGCTGGAGTCGCTGCCGTACAAGGAGTGGATCGTCGGCATCGGCCTGGACTCCGACGAGAAGGGCAACCCGCCGGCCAAGTTCGCCGCCGTGTACGAGCGGGCCCGGCAGGAGGGCTACCTGCTGACCATGCACTGCGACGTCGACCAGGACAACTCGATCGAGCACATCCGCCAGGCGATCGAGGAGATCGGCGTCGACCGCGTCGACCACGGCGTCAACATCCTGGAGGACCAGCGGCTGGTCGACCTGGTGCTGGCCCGCGGCATCGGCCTGACCTGCTGCCCGATCTCCAACGGGTACGTCACCGACTCCATGAAGTCCGAGGGCATCCGCAAGCTCATGGAGCTCGGCGTGCGGGTGACGGTCAACTCCGACGACCCGGCGTACTTCGACGGGTACGTGAGCGAGAACCTGGTGGCGCTCCAGGGCGAGCTGCAGCTGACCCGGGAGGAGCTGGCCCAGCTGGAGCGCAACGCGTTCGAGATCACCTGGCTGCCGCGCCACCTGAAGGACGCCTACCTGGCCGAGATCGACGGCTACCTCGCCTGACAAAATCCCCCGGCGGGGCGGGCTTAGAACCCCGCTGGAGGGGCAGGCTGTCTGGTCGCAGGCGTGAGCCGCAGCCAAGCGCGAGGGATTTGTTGAACAGGACCGCTGTTCCGGCCGGAGTCGACGAGTTCGAACGGGCGCTGGCACGGAGTGTCGTCGTCGCCGCCCGCGCGATGCCCGACTCTCCGCTGGTCAGCGTGACGTTGTGCACCGAGCGTGGCATCCGCTCGGCGGCGTGCGCGCATGCCCGCGCCAGGGTGCTCGACGGCCTGCAGTCGTCGGCCGGGCGGGGGCCGAGCTTCGACGCGATCGAGACCGGCCGTCCGGTCACGGCGGCCGGTCTCGCGGCCGACGAGACCCGCTGGGGAGCCTTCTGCCCGGTGCCGCACGGGGTCCGCAGCCTGCACGCCGAGCCGCTGATCTCCCAGGGACGGCTGCTGGGCACGCTGAACCTCTACTCGGCCGGCGTAAACGGCTTCGCCGCCCGCACGCACGCGGCGGCCGAGGTGGGCGCCGCGCTGGTCGGCGTGCTGTTCGACGTGGCGATCGACGCGGCCCGCACGCGGGAGGTGGCGGCGCAGCTCAAGGAGGCACTCGGCACGCGCCCGGTCATCGACCAGGCCCTCGGGATCGTCATGGCGCAGCGCCGCTGCACCGCGCACCAGGCGTTCGAGATCCTGCGCAACGTCTCCCAGGACCGCAACCTCAAGGTGCACCACGTCGCGGCGACGATCGTGCGGTCGGTGAGCGGCGGGCCGCCGCAGCGGCCCCGGTTCGACGATCCGCCGCCTCCCGGCGACCAGGGACACCCGGCATAATCACCGCATGCCCTCCTTTCTCGCGCACGACGGGACCGAGCTGGCCTACCACGTACACGGGACGGGCGAGCCGCTGGTGTGCCTGCCTGGCGGCCCGGGCCGCGCCTCCCGCTACCTCGGCGACCTCGGCGGCCTGCCCCGGCGGCTGATTCTGCTGGACGGCCGGGGCACCGGCGACTCGGCGATCCCGTCCGACCCCGGGACGTACCGGTGGGACCGGCTGGCCGAGGACGTCGAGGCGCTGCGGGAGCATCTGGGACTGGCCCGGATGGACCTGCTGGCCCACTCGGCGGGCGCGAACGTGGCCGTCCGGTACGCCGGGCTGCATCCGGCCCGCGTGAGATCCCTGTGCCTGGTCACGCCCTCGTCGGTCGCCGTGGGCCTCCCGCCGACGGAGGAGGACTGGCAGGCCGGTCTGGACCTGCGCAAGGACGAGCCGTGGCACCCCGCCGCCCTGGCCGCCTTCCTGGCCGACGAGGGCGTGGAACGCCACCGCTTCTTCTACGGCCCCTGGACCGAGCAGACGGCCGCGCACGCGGCCGGTGCCGAGGAGGAGTGCCCCGAGGCCGCGGCGGACGGCTTCTACGCGCCGTCCCCGGTGACGCCCGAGGAGGTCAGGGCCGGGCTGGACACGCTGGACGCGCCGGCGCTGCTGCTGACCGGCGACCTGGACGCCCACCCCTGCCGCCTGTCCGCGCCGGCCTTCGCCGCCCTGTTCCGCGACGCCACCCCGGTGACGCTGCCCGGCGCCGGGCACTTCCCATGGGTGGACGACCCGGCCGCGTTCGTCTCCGCGGTGTCCGGCTTCCTGGACAAGGTGGCCTGACGCGCAGGGCATGATGGGGGTGGACGCCGGGACAGGAAGGACTCACCACGTGCGGCAGGAACTCGCGTTGACCAACGGGCAGGCCGCCGGGGTGCGCGGCGCGCTGGCCGGCAACCTGCGCGGCACACGGCTGGCCCGCGGGTTCAGCGTCCGCGAGCTGGCCGAGCTGACCGGGGTGAGCAAGGCGCTGATCTCGCAGATCGAGCGCGGGGTGGCCAATCCGACGATCGAGGTGCTGACGCGGCTGGCGGCGGCGCTGGAGCTGACGTTCGCCGAGCTGACCCGCACCCACCTGCCCGAGCCCGAGGTGCTGCGCAGGGGCGAGGGCATGCCGGTCACCGTGGGCGACACGACCGTGCGCAGCCTGTTCGCCACGGCCGACCGGCGGCGGTTCGAGCTGGCCGAGGGCGATCTGCCGCCGCTGACGCGCAGCGCCAGGAGCGCCCACGGGCACGGGTCCGTGGAGCACGCCTACGTGGTGTCCGGCGAGGTGACGGTCGAGAGCGACACGTGGTCGGTGCGGCTGGCCGAGGGTGACGCCGTCCGGTTCGGGGCCGAGGTCGACCACGTCTACGCCACCGGCGAGCGCGGCTGCCGGGTGCTCACGCTGATCTCCTACGACTAGCCGGGCCAGCGGCTGCTTCCGTCGGGCACGCTGGCCAGCAGTTCGCGGGTGTAGGGGTGCGCGGGGGCGTCCAGCACCCGGTCCACGTCGCCGGTCTCGACGCACTCGCCGGCCCGCAGCACGTACAGGCGGTCGGCGAGCTGGCGGACGACGGCCAGGTCGTGGGTGATGAACAGCAGGCCCATGCCCAGGCGTTCCCTGAGCCCGGCGAGCAGGGTGAGCACCTGCGCCTGCACGGAGACGTCCAGCGCGGAGACGGGCTCGTCGCAGACCAGCAGGCGGGGCTCGCCGGCCACGGCGCGGGCGATGGCCACGCGCTGCCGCTCGCCGCCCGACAGGCCGGCCGGGCGCTTGCGGGCGAGTGCGGGGTCGAGGCCCACCAGGCGCAGCAGCGCGCCGACGTCCGTGGGGCGTCCCTCGGCGGCGAGGGCCTCCTTGAGCGTCGCCCCGACGGTACGCGCCGGGTTGAGCGTCGAGTACGGGTCCTGGAAGATCATCTGCGTGGTCCGGCGGGCCTGGCGCACGGCCTGGCGGGACATGCGGGCGTGGTCGGAGCAGTCGAGCCCGTCGAGGGTGATGACGCCCGCGTCGGGGCGTTCCAGGCCGGTGACGCAGCGGGCCAGCGTGGTCTTGCCCGACCCAGACTCGCCGACGACGGCCACGACCTCGCCCGGCGCCACGGTCAGGTCCACGCCCGCCAGGGCCGGACGCGACCCGCCCGCGTAGGTCTTGCGCAGGCCCGCGACCTCCAGCAGGGGCTTGGCGGCGGTGCGCGGCGGCGACGGCACGCCCTGCGGGGGCGGCGGCGCGGCGGGCAGCGCGGCGGCCCGTACGCAGGCCGACAGGCGCGCCTGCCCGCCCGGCACGGCGACCAGGCCGGGCACGCCCGTCCGGCACTCCTCCACCGCGTACGCGCACCGGTCCGCGAACCCGCAACGCCCGGCGACCGCGTCGTGGGCCGGCACCGAGCCCGGCACGGACGGGATGACCGGCAGCCGCCGGTCGGCGGGCGGCTCGGCGGCCAGCAGCGCCCGCGTGTACGGATGCCGCTGCTCCTGCCGCAGCTCGGCGGCCCGCCCGACCTCCATGACCCGGCCCGCGTACATGACCACGACCCGGTCGCACATCGAGAAGGCCAGGCGCAGGTCGTGGGTGATGAGCAGGAACGTCATGTCCCGTTCGCGCTGGATGCGGCGGATGAGGGCGAGGACCTCCCGCTGCGTGGTGGCGTCGAGGGCGGTGGTCGGCTCGTCGGCCAGCAGGATGCGCGGTGCGGCGGCCAGCGCGCAGGCCAGGCCCACCCGCTGCCGCATGCCGCCCGAGAGCTGGAACGGGTACCGTCCGGCCACCTCGCCGGGCAGCCCCACCTCGGCCAGCAGCCTCGGCACCTCGGTCTTGGGGTCGGCGCCCTCGGGCAGGCCGTCGGCGATCTGCTTCCCGGCCCGGCGCAGCGGGTTGAGCAGCGTGAACGGGTCCTGCATGAGCAGCGAGACCGTGCCGCCGCGCTGCCGTCGCCTGGCCTTGGGGTCGTCGTCGACCCGCCGCCCGTCGATCTCGACCAGGCCGGTGGACTCCAGGCCGGCGGGCAGCAGCCCGAGCAGCGCCCGCACGGTCAGCGACTTGCCCGAGCCGGACTCGCCCACGATCGCCACCGACTCACCGGCCGCGACCTCGAAGGACACCTGCGACAGCAGCGTACGGCCGGTGTCCGGCTGCCGTACGGTCAGGTCCGCGACCCGCAGCATGGTCACCGAGCCCTCCGCTCGAAGCGTTCGTGCAGCCAGTCGCCCACCAGGTTGAGCGCCGCGGCGGTGACGATCACCGCCAGGCCGGGCGCGATGACCGCCCACGGGTTGGCCAGGAGCTGGGTGCGGTTGTCGGCCAGCGTGCGCCCCCAGTCGGGCGAGCCGGCGGGCACGCCCAGCCCGAGGAACGACAACGACGACAGCGACACCAGGGCGAAGGCGAAGTTCAGGAAGGCCGAGGCCAGGCTGACGGGGACGATGTTCGGCCAGATGTGCCGGGTCATGATCCGCCAGGACGACAGGTTCTTGAGCAGCGCCGCCTCGACGTAGGGCCGGTGCCGCTGCTCCAGGACCGCGCCGCGCACCACCCGCGTGTCGGTGGGCGCGAACAGCACGACCAGCACGGCGACGGCCAGGCCGTAGCCGCCGCCGAGCACGCCCGCCACGACGATGGCGACCAGCAGCGCGGGCAGCGAGAACATCAGGTCGGCCCAGCGCATGACCAGGGTGTCCGTCCAGCCGCCGAAGTAGCCGGCGGCCAGGCCGAGCAGGTTGCCGATCAGCATGGCTCCGGCCGCCACGGCGAACGCCCCCGGCACGGCGGTGCGCGCGCCCGCGACCAGCAGGCTCAGCACGTCGCGGCCGAGGTCGTCGGTGCCGAGCGGGTGGCCGGGGCCCGGCATGGAGATGCCGGTCATCAGGTCCTGGGCGGTGGCGCCGGGGACCAGCCAGGGGGCGAACGCGGCGGCGGCCACGACGAGCACGAGCACGGCCAGGGCCAGCGGCACCGCGAGCGGGAACCGGGGGACGAGGGCCCGCCTCCGCGTGCGGCCCGGCGCGGTCATGACGCACCCCCGCCGAGCCGTACGCGGGGGTCGGCCACCGAGTAGGCGACGTCCACCAGCAGGTTGACGGCGGCGATCAGCAAGGTGAGCAGCAGCGCGAGCGCCTGCACCACCGGCACGTCCTTGAACGTGACCGAGTCGACCAGCAGCGACCCCAGCCCCGGCAGCGCGAACGTGACCTCCACCAGCACGGTCCCGGCGAGCATGCCGGTGACGACGAGCCCGGCCGCGGTCAGGACGGGCACCAGCGAGTTGCGCATGGCGTAGCCGAGCACGACGGGCGCGCTCAGGCCGCGGGCGCGGGCGAAGACCACGTAGTCCTGGTCGAGCTCGCGCACGAGCGCGGCCCTGCTGAAGCGGAGCAACATCCCGGCCGCCCCCGCCGCGAGCGCGACGGCGGGCAGCGTCAGGTGCCACAGCTCGCTCGCGAACCCCTCCCCCGTGCCGTAGACGGGGAACCAGCCGAGCCCCAGCGCGAACACCACGAGCAGCAGCAGGCCGACCGCGAACGGCGGCGCGCTCAGCCCCACCACTCCGGCGGTCACCACCAGGCGGTCGCTGGCCCGGCCCTTGCGCAGCGCGCCCAGCACGCCCAGCGGCAGGCCGATCAGCGCGGCCAGGAGCGTGCCGTAGCCGGTCAGGACGAGCGTGCGCGGCAGGCGTTCGCCGAGCATGTCGGCGACGGGCTGCCCGGTCCTGATGGAGGTGCCGAGGTCGCCGCCGAGCACGCCGCCGAGCCAGCGCAGGTACTGGACGGCGACGGGGTCGTCGAGGTGGTAGCGGGCGCGCAGGGCGGCGATCGTCTCGGCGGTGGCCGGACGGGTGCCGAGCAGGGTCTGCTGGATGTCGCCCGGGGCCAGGTAGAGCAGGCCGAACACGCCCGCCGACAGCAGCAGCACGACGGCGGCGGTGCCCGCGGACCTGCGCAGCAGGAACCCGGCCCAGCCCATCACAACACCCCGCCCCCGGTCAGCCAGCCGATCACGCGCTGTGCCGCGTCCCTGCGGTGGGCGGGCTCGACCAGCTCGTGACCCTCCCGAGGGTAGAGGACCAGTTGAGTGCTCACGCCCGCCGCCGACCAGGCACGATAGAGCTGTTCCGCCTGTCCCGGAGGGGTGGTGCGGTCGCGCTCGCCGTGCAGGATCAGGGTCGGGGTGGCGGCCTTGGCGGCGTGGTGGACGGGTGAGCGGGCGGCCAAGCGCTCGCGTCCCTCGGCGGTGGCCGGGTCGGCCCCGGCGTGGTAGAGCGGGTCGAAGCCGCCCGCGAGGTTGCTGGCGGTCGAGAAGCTCAGCCAGTCACTCACGCCGGACATGACGACGGCGGCGCGGAAACGGTCCGTGCGGGTGACGGCCCAGGCGGTCAGGTAGCCGCCGTAGCTCAGGCCCATGATCGCGACGCGGTCCGGGTCGGCGACGCCGGTGGCGACCAGGTGGTCCACGCCGGCCAGCACGTCGTCGAGGTCCGCCTCGCCGGCCTGGCCGATGACCGCGCGGGCGTAGTCCTGGCCGCGGCCGCTGCTGCCCCTCGGGTTCGGCAGCAGGACGGCGGCGCCGGCGTGCGCGAGCGGCACGGCCAGCTGGTTGGACTCGGCGGGGGCGAACGAGCTGGACCACAACCAGGTGGGCCCGCCGTGCACCATGACGACCAACGGCCTGGGCCCGGCTCCGCGCTCAGGGGTGGTGTCTCCGTGCTCAGGGGTGGTGAGGAGCAGGCCGCTGACCGGGAGGCCGTCGCGGCCCGTCCAGGTGGTCTCCTCCTGGTGGACCGCCAGTTCGGCCAGCCCGGCGTTGAGCGCGGTGACCGGACGCCACTCGCCCTCCCCGAGGACGGCCACGGCGACCTCGGGGGGCAGCTCAGGGCTCTCCCAGCAGGCCGCGGCCACGATGCCGGCGCGGTCCACGGACAACGAGGGCTGGCCGTCGCGGCCGCCCAGCGTCCCGCGGGCCGTCCAGCGGCTCAGCACGCGGCCGTCGGCGGCGTCGAGCACCCCGCCGTGGACGCCGGTGCCCGACCAGCCGGTGAACCAGAGCGTCTGGTCGTCCAGCCAGCCGAGGTCGGTGACGTCGTCCAGCTCGCCCAGGTACGCCACCTCCCCCGTGACCAGGTCGGCGCGCAGGACGCGGCCCGAGACGATCGACAGCCCCTCGACCACCACGGCCGTCCGCCCGCCCGGGGCCAGCCGGGGCCGGCTGAGCTGCCAGGACGTGCGGTGCAACGTCCGCACCTCGCCGTCCTCGACCAGGTCGAGCCGGGGCCGGTAGTAGCCGGCGGGGGTCTCGTCCTCCGAGGTCACCGCGAGGGCGCGGCGGTCGCGCCAGTCGGCGTCCCACACGGTCAGGCCGGGCAGCACGATCTCGTGCGGACGGTCGTCGCCGAGCTCGAACCAGGCCAGGCGGCGCAGCCGTCCGCCCGGCGTGAGCACGAACGGGTCGGACTCGTCGGGCACGCGCAGGCCCAGGTGGCTGCCGTCGCGGTCGCTGCCGGGGTCGGCCAGCCGGACCAGGACGGTGCCGTCCTCGCCGGGGATCAGGTCCTCGATCTCGCCGTCCACGCGGGCCCGCCAGCCCTCGACGGCCAGCTCCGACGGGGACGGCGTGCGCAGCAACCGTCCGTCGGGGAGCCACCGGACCGGGCCCTGGCAGTCGCCCACGGCCTCCAGGACGCCGTCGAGCGTGACGACGTGCGCGACGCCGTCGATCACGCAGGCGACGCGGTCGCCGTCGGGGTGCAGCGACACCGACTCGGGATACCGCACCCCGGCCAGCGCCTGGTGCACGTCGAGGGGGTCGGTCGGTCGGGACGCAGCCTGCCGGGCGTCGAGGGGGTCGGTCGGTCGGGACGCGGCCGGGCGCGCGTCGGTGGGGTCGGTCATCAGCGTGCGGCCACCTTCGTCGCCCACGGGCCGACGAAGAAGTAGGGGCCGAAGCCCTCGGCGGCGACCGCCTTGCCGAACGCGGTGGCCGCCTCACCCCACCACAACGGCTGGTACGGCACGTCCGCCACCGCCCTGACCAGCGCCTGGCCGAGCAGTTTGCCCCGGGCGGCGTCGTCGGTGCCCGCCTTGGCCTGGTCCAGCAGGCCGGTCACCTCGGCGTTGTCGTACTCGGCGATGTTGGTGCCGTTCTCGCCGACGGCGCCGCCGTGCAGGAGCTGCTGGATGTACTCGGCGGGGTCGCCGGTGGTGGCGAAGTACCAGCCGAGGTAGATCCCGGAGGCGTGCTTGCCGAGGTCGGCGATCCACTGTTCGAGCGGCACCTCCTTGACCTCCAGCGTGATGCCGATGGTCTTGAGGTTCTCGGCCAGGGTGAGCGCCGCCCGGCCGAGCTGCGGGCCGCTGCTGGGGTACGTGAGCGTGTCGGCGAACCCCTGCGGCGTGGCCGACTTCGCCAGCTCGGCCTTGGCCTGGGCCAGGTCGAAGCCGTACTGGGGGATGGACGCGTACAGGGCGGTGACCGCGGCCTCGTCCAGCACGCCGCCCCACTGGGCCGGGTCCGGGACGGCGGTGGCGACCTTGCCGTGGCCGCGCAGCACGCTCTTGACGATGCCCTCCCGGTCCACGGCGTGGGCGACGGCCCGGCGCACGTGGACGTCGTCCCAGGGCTTCTTGGCCGTGTTGAAGGCCAGCGTGACCAGCGAACGGTCGCCCGCGGTCAGCACCTGGGCGCCGGGCACCGCCTTCCACTGGTCGATCTGCTCGGCGGGGACGTTGAGCGCGACGTCCACGTTGTCGCCGCGCATGGCCAGCAGCCGGGTGGACTCCTCGGGGATGAAGTCGATCCTGATCTGCCGGAAGGCGGGCTTGCCACCCCGGTAGGAGTCGTTGCGCTCCAGCGTGACGTGCGAGTCGGGGGCGAACTCGGCCACCTTGTACGGCCCCGTCCCCAGCAGCTTGCCCTCCGGCGTGCCGATGCGCTCGCCGGTGGCCTGGATGAACTTCTCGCTGGTCACCAGCAGCGTGCCGGGCGTGGGCACCCACGCGAACGCCGCGTCGGGGCTCTTGAGCTTGATCGTCACCTCGGCGTCGCCGGTCGCCTCGATCGAGTCCACGTTGGCGTAGGCGTAGGCGAAGGCGGTGGTCGAGCCCTTCTTCGCGTGCAGGTTCAGGCTGGCGACCACGTCGGCGGCGGTCAGCGGGCTGCCGTCGGAGAAGGTCACGCCGCCGCGCAGCTTGTAGACGTAGGTGGTGGCGTCCTTCCTGGCCCAGGACTCGGCCAGGGACGGCTGGAGGCTGCCGTCCGGGCCGACGCCGACCAGGGACTCCTGCACCAGCAGGGCGACGACGTAGTTCATGATGCCCGCCTCCTTGGCCGCGTCCAGCGAGCCGATGGAGGAGGGCAGGGCGACCCGCAGCACGTCGAGGCTCTTCTTGGCGCCCGTGCCCGTGCCCGTGCCTGTGCCGGCGGGCTCGGACGAACCACAGGCCGACAACAGGCCGGGCAGCACGGCGAGCGCCCCCGCGAAGGCGGCGGACCGCAGGACAGAACGCCGGGAAATAGGCAGATCGGTCACCGGGGGACCCTACTTTCACACGACCGGTTAACCCGCCTAGCTGCAGTGTCTACCGGTAAACTCCAGTTGGCACATGAGAGTATTCGGCGCTCGCGCCACCCGTCAAACCCACCCAACGGATCGGAAATACATGATCACCGTGTACAGCGCTCCCTGGTGCGGCCACTGCCACCGGCTGAAGGCGCAGCTCTCCCGCGCCGGCATCCCGTACACCGAGCTCGACGTGGACGAGACCCCCGGCGCCGTGGACCTCATCGCCGAGCTGAACGGCGGCTCCTGGCTGATCCCCACGGTCGTCTTCCCGGACGGCTCCGCCCTGGTCAACCCCAGCGTGGACGAGGTACAGGCCCGCCTCAGCGCATCCTGAGCGCCAGCAGGAAGTCGACCCGCTCGTCCCAGGAGTTCAGCGACCTGCCGGTCAGCTCCTCGATCCGGCGCAGCCGGTAGCGCAGGGTGTTGACGTGCACGTGCAGGCGTTCGGCGGTGGCCACCAAGGAGCCCGACTCCTCCAGGTACGCCTGCAACGTCTCCAGCAGGTCCGTCTGGTTGGCCGCGTCGTACGACTCCAGCCGCCCCAGCAGCCGTGACCGGAACGCCCGGCGCAGCTCCCCCGGGATGGCCGCCAGCAGGGTGCGGTGGGAGCTGACGTCGTCGCCGGTGATCACGCTGACCCGGTCGCCGCTCAGCGCGGCCAGCGTGAGCGCGTGCCTGGCCTCCTCGATGAGGCTGCTCAGCGCCGCCGGGCCGGTCGTCACGCTGCTCAGCCCGAGCGTGATGCGGCCCTGGCCGAGCCCCGCCTCCAGGGTGCGCGCGCCCCTGAGCACGTGAGCGGTCAGCTCCTCGGCCGTGTTGCCCGCCAGCGGGACGAGCGCGACCGCCTCGGCCGCGCCGGTGGCCGTGACGATGCCGGGCGCGAGCGGCCGCAGCAGCTCGTCCAGCACGGGCACGGCGACCTCGTCGGCGCCGCCGTCCAGCCGCGCCGACAGGGCGACGGCCAGCAGGCCGTGCTCGGTCTCCACGTGCAGCGTGTGCAGGCGCGAGACCACGCCCGGCAGCGCCGCGTCCCCCGACTCCAGCAGCGTCAGGAGCTGGTCGAGCACCCGCCGCTCGATCCGCTGCGCCGCCTCCAGCCGCGAGCGCTCCAGCGCCACGAGCGCGGCCAGCTCGACGATCAGGTCCTCGTTCTCCCCCTGCACCTGCTCGCCCGCGTAGGCCAGGAACCAGTTGGCGATCCGGTGCGGCGCCCCCTTGCCGACCGGGAACACCGACAGCGTCGTGCCGTCCTCCTGGGTCACCATCCCCGGCAGGAAACGCGCGGTCAGGAACGTGTGCGCCAGCCGCAGCCGGGCCGGTGCGCCGAGCGGCTGGGAGCCGACGATCACCCGGCCCGTCGGCGAGAGCACCCAGCAGGGCACGTCGAGCTCGCCCGCCACCGCCGTGACGAGCTTGGTGAGGCTGCCGCCGTCGACCAGGGTGCTGGCCAGGCGCCTGCGGGCGGCGTACGCGGGCCGCGGCGGGGTGCCCAGCTCGGCGATCAGCGCCCGCAGCACGTGCTCGGTGACCTGGCTGAACGGCACGTCCACCGGCAGGGTGAGCAGCGGCAACCCGGCCTCGGCGCAGGCGTCGATGAGGTCGGCGGGCGGAACCTTGAGCGCGGTGCCCGCGACCAGCGCCGCCACGTCCCCGAGGCTGGTGACGAAGTCGCGGGAGGAGGCCGGGCCGGTGTGCCAGGTCAGCTCGGTCAGCACCAGCTCGCCCGTCTTGACGAACATGGCGGGGTCGGGCAGGTCGGTCGTCGCGACACCGCGTACGCGCCGGTCGAGCAGGTCGTGCCCGGTCAGCACCTTCAGGGCCAGCTGGTCGGCCTGGAGGAGGTCCCTCAGCCGCATGGCCAGCCTTCCCGGCGCCAGGCCGCGTCCCAGAACATCCACTCGTAGCGGGCCGTGGTGAGGGCGCGGTCGAGCAGCCGCAGCCGCTCCTCGCCGTCCGGCGCGAGCCCGTCGAGCAGGTCGAGCACCCCGGCCACGGTCTCCTGGTAGCCCTCGCCGCCGTAGGTGTCGATCCACCAGGCGTAGAGCGGGTCGGGAGAGGACCGGCCGAGCAGGGTCTCGCCGACCCGGGCGTAGATCCAGTAGCAGGGCACGATGGCGCCCAGCGCCTCGGGGAACGTCCCCAGCGAGCACGTGCGCACCAGGTACGAGGTGTAGCCGACCGTCGTGGGCCCGGCGGGCGTCTTGCGCGCGTCGGCCTCGTCCAGCCCGAACGCGGCCAGCAGCTCCACCACGAGGCTGTGCTCGACCTCGACGGTCATGGCGGCGTCGCGGGCGAACCGCTGCACACCGGACGGCTCGGGCGAACGCGCCGCGCACGCCGCCAGCGCCCTGGCGTAGTCGGGCAGGAAGTGTGCCTCCTGCACCACGTAGTGGCGGAACGCCTCGCGCGGCAGGGATCCGTCGGTCAGCCCCGACAGGAACGGGTGGGCCAGGATCTGGTCGTACACACCGCCGACGACCTGCCACAACTCATCACGAAACCGGCTCACCCACTCAGGCTATCGGCGCATCACGACCCGCGGCGCCACCTCGATGCCCAGCTCGCGCTCGTGTTCCACCAGCTCGCGCAGCTCCGGGCCCCACTCGGACTCGGGCAGCACCGCGAAGCCGTGCCGCTCGTACCAGGGGGCGTTCCAGGGCACGTCACGGAAGGTCGTCAGCGTGACCGCCGGCGCCCCGACGGCCCGCGCGTGGTCGGCCACCGCCTCCACCAGCCGCCCACCGATGCCCTGCCGCATGTTGTCCGGGTGCACGGCGAGCTGGTCGAGGTGCAGGTTGCCGTCGACCCACCCGATCAGCGCGAACCCGGCCGGCGGATCGCCTTCGACCAGCACCGACGCCGGGTCGTCGACGTCCTCGACCATCGTCGTGCCGGGCGGGAAGACGATTCCGGCCTGCTCGAACAGCTTGTCGGCGGCCAGCTCCACGGAGATCAGCCCGGGGAGCTCGTCCGGGTCAGCCCATCGCACCATGACGACACGGTCTCACGTTTCGGGCGGACCACGCCGCTCGTATTAGTGTTGATGATCGTAGGCCCGGCTGTGCGGAGCCGGGACCCTCTCCTCACGACGTGCCCATGACCCCATCCCTTGCGGTCATGGGCACGTCGTGCAGCGGTCACAGGTCGAGCAGGGGCTCCAGGCCCACGGTGAGGCCCGGCAGCTCGCGCACCCGGCGCACGCCCAGCAGCACGCCCGGCGTGAACGCCGACCTGCTCATCGTGTCGTGCCGGATGGTGAGGATCTCGCCGTCGCCGCCGAGCAGCACCTCCTGGTGGGCGATCAGCCCGGCCAGGCGCACCGCGTGCACGTGCACGCCGCCGACGTCGGCGCCGCGGGCGCCGTCGAGGGCGGTGCTGGTGGC
Organism: Nonomuraea sp. NPDC051191; assembly: GCF_044455665.1. Classification (NCBI taxonomy): domain Bacteria; kingdom Bacillati; phylum Actinomycetota; class Actinomycetes; order Streptosporangiales; family Streptosporangiaceae; genus Nonomuraea; species Nonomuraea sp. NPDC051191. Next base: position 105,820 of record NZ_JBITEZ010000017.1, read on the forward strand.
GTCGGGCATCCCGCCGAGCCCGGCCTTCCCGCGCGCCTCGGCCACCAGCTCAGCGGTACGCCGGGCGGTGCCCGAAGGGGCGTCGGCCTTGTTCGGGTGGTGCAGCTCGATGATCTCGACGGACTCGAAGTGGCGGGCCGCCTGCTGCGCGAAGTGCATCATGAGCACGGCCGCGATGCCGAAGTTGGGAGCGATGAGGCAGCTGACGCCCGGCGAGCGCTCCAGCCACCCGCGAACGGTCTCCAGCCGGCCGGCGTCGAACCCCGTGGTGCCCACCACCGGGTGCACGCCGTGGGCGATGGCCCATTCCAGGTTGCCCATGACCACGTCGGGATGGGTGAAGTCGACCACCACCTCGGCGCCTTCGAGCCCCTCGACGGGATCGTCCTTGTCCAGCGCGGCCACCAGCTCCAGGTCGTCCGCCGCCTCGACGGCCTTGCACACCTCGACGCCCACGCGACCACGCGCGCCCAGCACACCAACCCTGATCACAGCCCAACCCTATTACGCCCGGCTCCCCCTCCCAAGCAACCCCCGGGACCGCAGAGCGATGGGGGAGCTCCCCGACCGGGAACTCCCCCATCTCAGAACAGAACCTCAGGGCGTCAGGCGATGGCCTCGGAGAAGTCCTTGTCCCCGTACGGCCCGATGACCGCCAGCGTGAGCGGCCGGCTCAGGACGTCGCGGGCGACCTCCCCGATCTCGTCGGGGGTGACCGCCTCGATCCGCGCCAGCACCTCGTCCACCGACATCAGCTCGTCGTAGACCAGCTCGTTCTTGCCGATGCGCGACATGCGCGACCCGGTGTCCTCCAGCCCGAGCACGAGCCCGCCGCGCATCTGCCCCTTGCCGCGCATGATCTCGTCCGCGCTGAGCCCTTCGGCCACCACCCGGGACACCTCGTCCCGGCAGATCTTGAGCACGTCGTCGATCTTCGAGGGCAGGCAGCCCACGTAGATCCCGAACTGCCCGGTGTCGGCGTAGGCGGAGGTGTAGCTGTAGGCGGAGTAGGCCAGCCCGCGCTTCTCCCTGATCTCCTGGAAGAGCCGCGAGGACATGCCGCCGCCCAGCGCGGCGTTGAGCACGCCGAGCGCGAACCTGCGGTCGTCGGTCCTGGACATGCCGGTCGTGCCGAGCACCAGGTTGGCCTGCTCGGTCGGCCGGTCCAGCACCCTGACCCCGGAACGGGTCTCGGCGCCGGGCCCGCTGGTGCGCGGCGCGGCGAACTCGTAGGGGCCCTCCAGCGCGCCCGCCCGCTCGTACGCGCGGGCGACCAGCTCGACGACCTCCTCGTGCCGCACGTTCCCCGCCACCGACACCACGGTGGTACGCGGCCGGTAGTAGCGGTGGTAGTACTCGGCGATGCGCTCGCGGCCCAGGGTGTTGATCGACTCGACCGTGCCCAGGATGGGCCGGCCGATCGGCGAGTCACCGTAGAGCGCGGCCGCGAACTGCTCGTGCACCACGTCGGACGGGTCGTCGTCGTGCATGGCGATCTCTTCCAGGATCACCCCGCGCTCGGACTCGACGTCCTCCTCGGTCACCAGCGAGCTGGTCACCACGTCGGCGAGCACGTCGACCGCCACGGGCAGGTCCTCGTCGAGGACCCGCGCGTAGTAGCAGGTGTACTCCTTGGCGGTGAAGGCGTTGATCTCGCCGCCGATGCCCTCGATGGAGGCCGAGATCTCCATCGCGTCCCGCGTGGGCGTGCCCTTGAACAGCAGGTGTTCGAGGAAGTGGGTGGCCCCCATGTGCTCGGGGGCCTCGTCACGCGAGCCGATGCCGACCCACATGCCGACCGCGACGCTACGCACGGTCGGCATGGTCTCGGTCACCACACGGAGCCCGCCCGGCAGGACGGTGCGCCTGACGACCCCGGCTCCGTCCTTGCCGGGGTGCAGCGTGGTGGTCATCACGAGGCCTCCTGCTTCGGGGGTGCCGAGATCTGTGGTTGGCCGGTCACGAGTTGCGGTCGTCGCCCTCGTTGGGGCGGCTGGTGCGCACGCGGGTCCGGGTGCGGCGCGGCCGGTCGGACTTCTCCTCGGCGGCGGCGGAGTCGGCCTCGGGCGCGGGGGCCTCGCCGTCCTCGGTGCCGGCCGCGGCCTTGGCCTCCTTCTCGGCGGCCTCCTTCTCGATGACCTCGACGGGCACGAGGGAGAGCTTGCCCCGGCCGTCGATCTCGGCGATCTCGACCTGGATCTTCTCGCCGACGCCCATGACGTCCTCGACGTTCTCGATGCGCTTGCCGCCGTGCAGCTTGCGGATCTGGGAGACGTGCAGCAGGCCGTCCTTGCCGGGCATGAGCGAGATGAACGCGCCGAAGGCCGCGATCTTGACGACCGTGCCCAGGTAACGCTCGCCGACCTCGGGCATGTGCGGGTTGGCGATGCTGTTGATCGCCGTGCGGGCGGCCTCGGCCGAGGGCCCGTCGGTGGCGCCGATGTAGATCGTGCCGTCGTCCTCGATGGTGATCTCGGCGCCCGTGTCGTCCTGGATCTGGTTGATCATCTTGCCCTTCGGGCCGATGACCTCGCCGATCTTGTCCACCGGGACCTTGATGGTGATGATGCGCGGCGCGGTCGGGTTCATCTCCGCCGGGGAGTCGATCGCCTCCTGCATCACGTCGAGGATCGCCAGACGGGCGCCCTTGGCCTGCTTCAGCGCGGCGGCCAGCACGGAGGCGGGGATGCCGTCGAGCTTGGTGTCGAGCTGGAGGGCGGTGATGACGTCCTTGGTGCCGGCGACCTTGAAGTCCATGTCGCCCATGGCGTCCTCGGCGCCGAGGATGTCGGTCAGCGTGACGTAGCTGCCGCCCTCGCTGATCAGGCCCATCGCGATGCCGGCGACCATCTCCCTGAGCGGCACACCGGCGTCCAGCAGCGCCATCGTGGACGCGCAGACCGAGCCCATCGAGGTGGAGCCGTTGGAGCCGAGGGCCTCGGAGACCTGGCGGATGGCGTACGGGAACTCCTCGCGCGAGGGCAGCACCGGGATGAGCGCCCGCTCGGCCAGCGCGCCGTGACCGATCTCGCGGCGCTTGGGCGAGCCCACGCGGCCCGTCTCACCGGTGGAGTACGGCGGGAAGTTGTAGTTGTGCATGTAGCGCTTGGTCCGCTCGGGGTTGAGCGTGTCGATGTTCTGCTCCATGCGCAGCATGTTCAGCGTGGTGATGCCCAGGATCTGGGTCTCGCCGCGCTCGAACAGGGCCGAGCCGTGCACCCGGGGCACCACGTGGACCTCGGCCGACAGGGCGCGGATGTCCTTGGTGCCACGGCCGTCGATGCGCAGGCCCTCGTTGACGACCCGCTCGCGCATGAGCTTCTTCATGACCGAGCGGAACGCGGCGGAGATCTCCTTCTCGCGCCCCTCGAACTCGGGCAGCAGCCGCTCGGCGGCCAGCGCCTTGACCTTGTCGAGCTCGGTCTCGCGCTCCTGCTTGCCGGCGATGGTCAGCGCGGCGGCCAGCTCGGTCTTGATCGCGGCCTCGACCGCGTTGTAGACGTCGTCCTGGTAGTCGAGGAAGACGGGGTACTCGGCGGTCTCCTTGGCGGCGACCTGCGCGATGCGGGACTGCGCCTCGCACAGCACCTTGATGAACGGCTTGGCGGCCTCAAGACCCTGCGCGACGGTCTCCTCGGTCGGCGCGACCGCGCCGTCGGCGACCAGCTTGAGCGTGTCCTTGGTGGACTCGGCCTCGACCATCATGATCGCGACGTCGCCGTCGTCGAGCAGGCGGCCCGCCACGACCATGTCGAACGTGGCCCGCTCCAGCTCGGGGTGCGTCGGGAAGGCCACCCACTGGCCCTCGATCAGCGCGACCCGCACGCCGCCGATCGGGCCGGAGAACGGCAGCCCGGCGAGCTGCGTGGACAGCGAGGCGGCGTTGATGGCGACCACGTCGTAGAGGTGGTCGGGGTTGAGCGCCATGACCGTGGCGACGACCTGGATCTCGTTGCGCAGGCCCTTGACGAACGACGGGCGCAGCGGCCGGTCGATCAGGCGGCAGGTCAGGATCGCGTCCTCGGACGGACGGCCCTCACGGCGGAAGAACGAGCCGGGGATGCGGCCCGCGGCGTACATGCGCTCCTCGACGTCGACCGTGAGCGGGAAGAAGTCGAGGTTCTCCTTGGGAGCCTTGGACGCGGTGGTGGCGGAGAGCACCATCGTGTCGTTGTCGAGATAGGCGACGGCGGAACCCGCCGCCTGGCGCGCGAGACGGCCGGTCTCGAACCGGACCGTGCGCGTGCCGAACGAGCCGTTGTCAATGACGGCTTCAGCGGTGTGGACACCCTCCACGGGGGACCTCCTTGTGGTCGGTCACCCGCGCCCTCTTTTCTCACCGGCACCCTCGTGCCTATGAGGAGATCTGCTCGTCAGACCGCCGCCCACCCGTCGTGCCCGGTCGGCACCGTGGCGGCGGTCGGTCAGCACGTCTCCCCATAGAAGGTGCAGCGCCGGTCTTCGATCGAAGCGCCCGGTCGTTCTTACCGGAAGCCACTACCGAGGACCGGCCCGCAGGCGTCGCGGGTCGCATGGTGCTGAATCGGACGCGGGGGCTGTGTGTCTCGGATATTCAGTTGTACGCCGACGGCGCGGCGGTTGCCCGCCACGACGCGCCGGTCGCGTGTGCTCCTACCCACATGGGCGGAGCCATATGAGAAGGGAGCGGCGTCGAGCGCCGCTCCCTTTCATGTTATCGGCGCAGACCGAGTCGCTCGATGAGCGACCGGTAACGCTGGATGTCGACCTTCTGCAGGTACTTCAGCAGACGACGCCGGCGACCGACGAGCAGAAGCAGGCCACGACGGCTGTGGTGGTCGTGCTTGTGCGTCTTCAGGTGCTCGGTGAGCTCGCTGATGCGCTTGCTGAGCAGCGCGATCTGCACCTCGGGCGAACCGGTGTCGCCCTCGGTCGTCGCGTACTCGCCGATGATGGTCTTCTTGGCAGCGGTGTCGAGGGACACGGCTCTCCTTCGATCTACGGACACGCGTGAATGAGATGAAGAGTGCGAACGACCGTGCGTGCCTACAGTCGCCGCGTGAAGGCCGTCGTTGGGCAGCGCAGCAGCGCTCCCGTTACAGAGCCGACATGCAAGGTTACCATCGGAGTCAAGTGCTTCGCGCCCGCGACGACCAGGCCCCGCCCGGTGTCACGAGGTGATGCGGCGGGCGGCGTCGACGTCGGCGTGGATCTGGTCGATCAGCGCCTCGATCGACTCGAACCGGGTGTTGCCCCGCAGCCGGGCGGCGAACTCCACCGCCACGTGCACGCCGTAGAGCTCCAGGTCGTCGCGGTCGAGCGCGTACGCCTCCACTGTACGCGGCACGCCCTCGAACGTCGGGTTCGTCCCCACCGAGATCGCCGCCGGCCACCGCTCGCCCTCGTACGGCGCGGGCAGGTTGGCCACCGGGACGCACTCCAGCCACCCCGCGTAGACCCCGTCGGCCGGGATGGCCGTCTGCTGCGGCGTCTCGACGTTGGCGGTCGGGAAGCCGAGCTGCCGCCCCCGCTGGTAGCCGCGCACGACCACGCCCTCGACGCGATGGGGACGGCCCAGCTCGGCGGCGGCTCCCTCGACGTCACCGGCGACGATCAGCCGGCGCACGGAGGTCGAGGAGACGCCGTCGAGCAGGGGCACCACCTCGACCTCGAAGTCGTACTTGTCGCCCAGCGCGCGCAGCGTCTCGACGTCACCGGCGGCGCCGTGGCCGAACGTGAAGTCCGCCCCCACGACGACGACCGCGGCCCCGAGGCGTTCGCTCAGCACGGCCCGCGCGAAGTCGTCGGGGCTCGTCCGCGACAGGTCGAGCGTGAACTCCACCACCTCGACGTCGTCGACGCCCAGCTCGGCCAGCAGCTCGGCGCGCCGCTTGAGCGTGGTCAGCCGCGCCCGCCGGGTGCCCGGCAGCACCACCTCGTCGGGATGCGGCTCGAACGTGACCGCCACGCTGCGCGCCCCCCGCTCGCGGGCCAGCCCGACCGTCCGCTCGATCACTTCGCGATGCCCGCGATGGACCCCGTCGTACACGCCGATGGTCACCACAGACCCTCTCGAACCCCGCACGCTAGGCCCCATTCGTTCGTGGCAGATCAATCCGACACAAGCCTGCCATGCACCTGCCGCTCACCTCCAATCGAGGGGCGGAGCGCGGTATTCCCGCAAGTAGGATGAGCCATCATGCCTCGATACGCGCTCCTGATCCTGCCCGCCTTCAACCGGGTCTACGGCGAGAGCTCGCCACGCCTGACCAGGGGCGAGCTGGCCGTCTTCAGCGACCACGCCATCGAGAACACCGTGCTCGACAGCGCGGAGACCACCATCGGCGGCGTCCCGTACATCACGTTCGAGACCGCCGAGCCGCTCTCCGAGGCCGACGTCGCGCTGCTGTCCAACCTCTCCTCCGTCTACGCGGTCTTCGGCGTCGAGGGCGACCTGCTCCGGCCGCTGGCCATGCGCCCGCTCGACCGGCTGAGCAGCGACCTGCTCACCATCCAGAAATACGCCGGCAAGACCAACGAGCACTTCACCAAGCTGCTGCTCAACGTCACCGTGCTCGCCGCCGACCGGCCCATGTCCGACAGGTTGTCGGTGTTCGACCCGATGTGCGGCCGCGGCACCACCCTCAACCAGGCCCTCATGTACGGCTACGACGCCTACGGCCTCGACGTCGACGGCAAGGACTTCGAGGCGTACACGAACTTCATCAAGACCTGGCTGCGCAACAAGCGGCTCAAGCACACCGCCGAGACCGTGCCGGTGCGGCGGGCGCGGGCGCTGGTCGGGCGGCGGCTCAACGTCACGTTCGGGCTGTCCAAGGAGGCCGTCAAGGAGGGCGACGTCCAGCAGCTCGCCGTGGTCAACGCCGACACCCTCAAGAGCCGTGAGTTCTTCAGGCCCCGCTCGTTCGACGTCGTCGTGACCGACGCCCCCTACGGCGTCCAGCACGGCAGCAAGGGCGGCGGCGGCCTGTCCCGCAGCCCGCTGGAGCTGCTGAGGCAGGCCGTGCCGGTCTGGGCCGAGCTGCTGCGCCCCGGCGGCGCGATGGGCATCTCCTGGAACACCTACGGCGGCAAGAGCGCCGAGCTGGCCGCGATCCTCACCGGCGCCGGCCTGGAGGTCATGGACTACCCCGACTTCGAGCACTGGGTCGACCAGGCGATCGTCCGCGACATCCTGGTCGCCCGCAAACCCGCCTGACCGCCGCCTCTCCGGGGGCGGCCGCTCAGCCGGCGAAGACGGCCAGCGGCTTGGCGATCCGGCCCTGCTCCTCCACCAGCGCCAGCAGCTCGCCCTCCGGCCCGAACACGCCGATGGGCCCGCTGCCGAGCCCGGCCGCGGGCAGCCGGCCGCCGTGGCCGATCACGCGCGCCTCCTCGGCGGTCACGTCCCGGCGCGGGAACGCCGCCGCCACCGCCTCGCCGATCGGCAGCACCACGCACTCCTCGGCGAGCTGGTCGATGCTCCGGGCCAGCGACAGGTCGTAGGGGCCGACCCGGGTCCGGCGCAGGCTCGTCAGGTGGCCGCCGACGCCGAGCGCGGCGCCCAGGTCGCGGGCCAGGGCCCGGATGTAGGTGCCGCTGGAGCAGGTCACGACCGCGTCGACGTCCACGACGTCGCCGGCGGCCCTGATGTCGAGCACGTCGAAGCCGTACACGGTCACGGGACGGGCCGCGAGCGCGACCTCCTCGCCCGCGCGGGCCATCTTGTACGCCCGCTGCCCGTTCACCTTGATCGCGCTGACCTGCGGCGGCACCTGCATGATGGCGCCGGTGAGCGCCGCGACGCCCTTGTGCACCTCGGCGGCCTCGACCTCCGCCGCCGACGCCGTGGCCACGGTCTCGCCCTCGGCGTCGTCGGTGTTGGTGGTCACGCCCAGCCGGATCGTGGCCTCGTAGACCTTCTCCGTCAGCGCCAGGTGCCCGAGCAGCCGGGTCGCCTTCTCCACGCCGATCACCAGCACGCCGGTGGCCATCGGGTCGAGGGTGCCGGCGTGCCCGACCCGACGGGTGCCCGCGATGCGCCGCATCCGGGCCACCACGTCATGCGAAGTCCACTCGCCCGGCTTGTCGACGATGATCAGACCGCTCTCGGCCATCCAGCCTTCCCCAGCTCTCGTCTGAACTTGGCCATGGTCTCCTCCACGCTGTCGTAGGAGGTGAACCCGGCCGCGTTGTGATGCCCGCCGCCGCCGAGCGCGGCGCACACGGCTGCCACGTCGACCTCGCCCTTGGACCTGGTCGACACCTGCCAGTCGCCGTGGTCGTCCTCCTTGAGCACGACCGCGACCTCGGCCTCGTCGGTCCGCCGGACGATGTCGATCATGCCCTCGATCTCCGAGTACGGCAGCCCGTACGCGGCCCGGTCGACCCGCGGCACGTACGTCCAGACCAGCGAGCCCTCAAGCTGCACCCGGTCGAGCGCCCTGGCCAGCACCTTGAGGTAGCCGAACGGCGCGCGGTCCCACAGCTCGCGGGCGATCTCGTCGGTGTGCAGGCCGGTGGCCACCAGCCGGGACGCCATCCGATGCACGGCAGGCGTGGTCGAGGCGTAGCGGAAGGACCCCGTGTCGGTCACCAGCCCCGTGTACAGGCAGGTGGCGATGTCCCGGTCGAGACTGCCGCCGAGCCGGTAGATGAGCTGCTCGGCCAGCATGGCCGTGGCCGCCGCCTGCGGGTCGATGAGGCTGTGCGTGCCGAACCCGGCGTTGGACGGGTGATGGTCGATCACGATGACCTCTTCGGCCCTGGCCGCGTTGGGGCTGAGCAGGCCCAGCCGCTCGAACGTGGACGAGTCGAAGGTGATCATCAACGCCGGCGCCTCGGGGTAGTCGGCCGGCGGGCACAACATCTCCTGCCCCGGCAGGAACCGCAGGATCCGCGGGACCGCGAAGTACTCGTCGCCGAAGGAGGCCACGACCCGCTTGCCGATCGAGCGCAGCACGTAACCGACGGCCAGCATCGAGCCGAGCGCGTCGCCGTCGGGCGACACGTGACAGGCCAGGGCGACCTCGTCGACCTGGTCGATGAGCTGGATCGCGCGCTCCCAGGCGGCCTTGGGGATGCCCAAGGTCTCCTGGGAGGGCCACTCGGCTCGGGCCACGTGGGACGTCACGCCTGGTCGTCCTCACCCTCATCGGGCTTCTTGTACGGGTCGGACTCTCCGGCGTAGGCCGCGCCCTCGGCCTTGCGCGCCACCTCGGCGTCCCGTGCCCTGGCGGCGTTGATCAGGTCGTCGAGCTGGCGGGCACTGTCGGGCAGCGGGTCGTGCCGGAACGTCAACGTCGGGGTGAAACGCACGCCGGTCTGGCGGCCCACCTCGGCGCGGATGATGCCCTTGGCGCTTTCGAGGGCGGCCGCGCTGTCGGACCGCTCGGCGTCGGAGCCGAACACCGTGTAGAACACCGTCGCCTCGCGCAGGTCAGCCGTGATGCGCGTGTCGGTCACGGTGACGAAGCCCAGGCGCGGGTCCTTGATCCGGCGCTCCAGCATCTCGGCGACGATCTGCTGGATGCGGTCGGCGAGCTTGCGCGCTCGTGCGGCATCCACCATGTTCGCTCCCCCTCACGCACGACCTGGCCGTGCTGTCGTTCAATCTTCGTCGTTGTAGAGGCGCTGTCTGGCTGACAGCAACTCGATGTCAGGGCGGAAGGCCACCATCCGCTCGCAGGCGTCCATCACCTCTTTGCAGTTACCCGCGGAGGCGGAGATCACCGCGACGCCGACCTCGCACCTGCGATGCAGGTCAAGATGACCGGTCTCGGCCACCGCGATGGACGGGTAACGTCGCTGCAACTCCGCGATCAGAGGCCGGACGACAGAGCGCTTCTGCTTCAGCGACCGAACGTCGCCGAGCAGGATGTCCAGGGTCAGAGCACCCACATACATCGTGTGAAACCACCGCTTGGCCTGGTGGGGTGGAAGCACGGCCGGTCCACTGCGGTGGGAAGGGGGCCCGGACGTGCGAGAGGCGCCCGGCGGAGGTTCCGCCGGGCGCCCGGCCGCGGGTCAGACCCGCGGCTTCTCCCGCATCTCGAACGTCTCGATCGTGTCGTCGATCCGGATGTCGTTGTAGCCGACACCGATACCGCACTCGAAGCCCTCACGGACCTCGGTGGCGTCATCCTTGAAGCGACGCAGGGACGAGACGGTCAGGTTGTCGGCGATGACGACGCCATCGCGGATCACCCTGGCCTTGCTGTTGCGGACGATCGTGCCGGAGCGGACCAGCGAACCGGCGACGTTGCCGATCTTCGGCACCTTGAAGACCTCGCGGACTTCGGCGGTGCCCATCTGGACCTCTTCGAACTCGGGCTTGAGCATGCCCTTGAGCGCCGCTTCGATTTCCTCGATCGCCTGGTAGATGACCGAGTAGTAGCGGATGTCGACGCCCTCGCGCTCGGCCAGGTCGCGCGCCCGAGGCTCGGGGCGGACGTTGAAGCCGATGATGACCGCGTTGTCGTCGGCGACGGCCAGGTTGACGTCGTACTCGGTGATGGCGCCGACCGCGCGGTGCAGGACACGGAGCCTGACCTCGTCGCCGACGTCGATCTTGAGCAGGGCGTCTTCCAGGGCCTCCACCGAACCGGACACGTCACCCTTGATGATGAGCTTGAGCTCGTCGACGCGACCCTTCTCGAGGTTGCTGAACAGCTCCTCGAGGGTGAGGCGGCGGCTCGACTTCGCCATGTCGGCGCTGCGCTTGCGCGCCGCGCGCTGCTGGGCGATCTGGCGGGCCATGCGGTCGTCGGTGACGACGATGAAGTTGTCACCGGCGCCGGGAACGGCCGTCAGACCCATCACCAGGACCGGACGCGACGGCGTGGCCTCTTCGACCGCGTCGCCGTTGTCGTCGAGCATCGCGCGGACGCGGCCGAAGGCCTCGCCACACACGATCGAGTCGCCCACGCGCAGCGTGCCACGCTGGACCAGGACGGTCGCGACGGGGCCGCGGCCCTTGTCGAGGTGGGCCTCGATCGCGATGCCCTGAGCGTCCATCGTCGGGTTGGCCCGCAGGTCGAGCTCGGCGTCGGCGGTGAGCAGGATGGCCTCGAGGAGGTTGTCGATGCCCGTGCCGTTCTTCGCCGAGATGTCGACGAACAGGGTCGAGCCGCCGTACTCCTCGGCGACCAGGCCGTACTCGGTGAGCTGGGCGCGGACCTTGTTGGGGTCGGCACCCTCCTTGTCGACCTTGTTGACCGCGACCACGACCGGCACGTCGGCCGCCTGGGCGTGGTTGAGCGCCTCGATCGTCTGCGGCTTCACACCGTCGTCGGCCGCGACCACCAGCACCGCGATGTCGGTGGACTTGGCGCCTCGGGCACGCATGGCGGTGAACGCCTCGTGACCCGGGGTGTCGATGAAGGTGATCTTCCGGTCTTCGCCCTCGTGCACCGCGGGGACCTGGTAGGCACCGATGTGCTGGGTGATGCCACCGGCCTCGCGCGCCACCACGTTGGTCTTGCGGATGGCGTCGAGCAGCTTGGTCTTACCGTGGTCGACGTGACCCATGACGGTCACGACCGGCGGACGCGCGGCAAGGTCGCCCTCGTCGCCCTCGTCCTCGCCGAACTCGATGTCGAAGGCCTCGAGAAGCTCGCGGTCCTCCTCCTCCGGGCTGACGACCTGGATGTTGTAGTCGAGCTCCGCGCCGAGGAGCTGCAACGTCTCCTCGTTGACCGACTGGGTCGCGGTCACCATCTCGCCGAGGTGCAGCATGATCTGCACGAGCGAGGCGGGGTTCGCGCCGATGCGGTCGGCGAAGTCGGACAGCGACGCACCGCGCGGCAGGCGGATCGTCGCGCCGTTGCCGCGAGCGACCTGCACACCGCCGATCGCCGGCGCCGACATGTTGTCGAACTCCTGGCGCCTCTGACGCTTGCTCTTACGACCACGCGCGGGACGGCCACCGGGACGCCCGAACGCGCCCGCCGTGCCACCGCCGCGACCACGGCCGCCGCCACCCGGACGACCGGCGAAACCACCGCCGCCGCCACCGGGACCACCGGTGCCGGTACGGGGACCGGCGCCGCCGCCACCGGGACGACCGGCGAAACCACCGCCGCCACCGGGACGACCGCCGCCACCGCCGGGACGGCCACCGCCGCCACCGCCGCCGGGACGACCGCCACCGCCGCCACCACCGGGACGCGGGCCACCGCCCGGACCGGCAGGACGACCCTGCGGCATCATCATCGGGTTGGGACGCGGCCCACCCGGACGGGGACCACCCGCGCCGGGACCGGGACGCGGACCGGCCGCACCGGGCGGACCGGGACGCGGACCAGCGGGACGCGGACCGGCCTCGCCGCCGCCACCGGGACGCGGCGGACGGGGACCCGCGCCGTCACGCGGCGGACCCTCACGACGCTCGCGCTGGCCGGGGCCACCGCCGTCGCGGCCACCGCCGGGACGCGGCGGACGGGACTGGCCCATGCCGCTGGCGTTGGACGAGAACGGGTTGTTGCCCGGACGCGGGCCACGCGGACCCGGCTTGGGACCGGGACCAGGACGCGGGCCGCCGCCTGCGGGCGCACCCGGACGCGGAGCCTGCTGCTGACCGCCGCCGCCACCGGAAGGCTGCCCGGGACGAGGCGCCGGACCGGGCTTGGGACCCGGACGGGCGGCGGGACCCGGACGCGGCCCCGGAGCCGGACGCGAGGGCGCGCCGGAACCGGCCGCGCTCTCGAAGCGGGCCTGCGGAGCCCCGGAGGTCTCGCCGCGCGCCGCCTCGGGCTGCTGCTGCGGCTGGTGGGGCATCGGCACCGGCGGACGCGGCTGAGCGCCGGTCGCGGGGCCGGGACGCGGGCCGGGCCTCGGACCCGGACCTGGACGCGGAGCAGTTGGGGTCGGCGCCTCCGCGGCGCCGTTGCCGGCCTGCTGTTCGGCCGGACGGGGCGCAGCCTTCGGCGGCTGCGGCCTGTTGGACGACGAACCGCCGCCCCTGGAGGGCCCACCCTTCGATGCGCCCAGAGCTTCGGTGAGCCTGCGGACCACCGGCGCCTCGATGGTCGAGGACGCCGAACGGACGAACTCCCCCATCTCTTGGAGCTTGGCCATGACGACCTTGCTCTCTACGCCGAACTCCTTAGCGAGCTCGTATACCCGGACCTTCGCCACTGCACTCCCTTACTCGGCCCGGGAGGCTGGCTGTGCCGTCCGGACCGTCGTTAACTTGACGTCTTCATCGCCGCGTGCTCATCAGGCGCTCATAGCAATCTGACTCCGCCCATCAACTCGGCGTCCTACATGACATTTCGTGATTCTCCCTCCAGGTGTGCCCGCACACCTGCGACGTCAAGCGGCCCCGGCACGCGGAACGCGCGCGGGAACGCTCGGCGGCGCTCGGCGAGCTCCAGACAGCTCAAGGACGGATGCAGCGATGCACCGCGGCCAGAAAGCCGTCCTCGCAGATCAGGGACCACATGGTCCTCGATCCGCACCAGACGGAGCAGCTCGGACTTAGCCGTGCGAACCCTGCAGCCCACACAGGTGCGCTGTGGGGCCGCGTGGCCACCATATTCCAGCTTACCGTGTTGACGCATCTACGGAACCGGCGGCATCCTCGGCTTGGGTGTCAGGCCGGATGTCAATGCGCCATCCGGTGAGCCTGGCGGCAAGCCGGGCGTTCTGCCCTTCCTTACCGATGGCCAGCGAAAGCTGGTAGTCGGGGACCGTCACTCTTGCGACCCGTCCTTCGAGATCGAGAACCTCGACATGGGAAACACGCGCCGGAGACAGCGCATTCCCCACGAAGTCGCCCGGATCCTCGGACCAGTCGATGATGTCGATCTTCTCGCCGTGCAGCTCGGTCATCACGTTGCGGACGCGCGAGCCCATCGGGCCGATGCAGGCGCCCTTGGCGTTGACGCCCGGCTTGCGCGACCTGACCGCGATCTTCGTACGGTGGCCGGCCTCGCGGGCCACCGCGGCGATCTCGACGGTGCCGTCGGCGATCTCGGGCACCTCCAGCGCGAAAAGCTTCTTGACCAGGCCGGGGTGGGTGCGCGACAGCGTCACCGACGGCCCCTTGTGGCCCTTCTTCACCTGCACCACGTAGGCGCGGATGCGCTCGCCGTGCACGTAGTCCTCGCCTGGGACCTGCTCGGCGTGGGGCAGGACGGCCTCGATCTTGCCGAGGTCGACCAGCACCACGCGCGGGTCCTTGCCCTGCTGGATCACTCCCGAGACCAGCTCGCCCTCGCGGCTGGCGAACTCGCCGAAGTTGATCTCGTCCTCGGCGTCGCGGAGCTGCTGCAGGATGACCTGCTTGGCGGTGGTCGCGGCGATCCGGCTGAAGTTGCCCGGAGTGTCGTCGAACTCCCTGACGACGTCGCCCTCGTCGTCGAGCTCGGCCGCCCAGATCGTGACGTGACCGCTGCCGCGGTCGAGCTCGGCGCGTGCCTTGGGCGCAGCGCCCTCGGTGCGGAAGTAGGCGATCAGCAGCGCGTCCTCGATCGCCTTGACGACCAGGTCGAAGGAGATGTCCTTCTCCCGCTCCAGGCTGCGCAGGACGCTCATGTCGATGTCCACGAGGCTTCCCCCTTAGCCTTCGTCGCCGTCGACGTCGTCGGTGTCGTCGATCCGGCGGAACTCCACCTGCACCCGGCCTCGGGTCAGGTCCTGGTAATCGAGCCGGCGCGCGGAGCCCGCGACGTCGAGGTCGACGCCGCTCTCGTCCGCCGCCAGGATGCGGCCCTCCATCACGGTGCCGTCTCTCATCTCGGCCTTCACCAGCCGCTTGGCGGCACGGCGCCAGTGGCGCGGCTCGGTGAGCGGGCGGTCGACGCCCGGAGAGGAGACCTCAAGCGTGTAGGCGGCCTGCCCCATCACGTCGTCCTCGTCGAGCGCGGTGGAGACGGCCTGGCTCACGTCGGCGATGTCGTCGAGGCTCACGCCGCCGTCGCGATCGACGATCACGCGCAGCAACCGCCTCTTGCCCGCCTGGGTGACCGTGACGTCCTCCAGATCGAGGCCCTCCGCGCCGACCACAGGCTCCAGGAGCTTCATCAGGTGGTCGCGGGATGATGCGCTGCCCATATCGACCTCCCCTATTGTCATGTCTCAGCCGGGCGGACCTCGCCACTGGCTCTCCGTCGGCCGGCTGCGCAGCCAGCGACGACAGTTGACACCCTATCTGTACGGAGGCACGAGGAGAGCGCCACTCGTCGTGGTCGAGTGGCGGAGCGTCGCCTGACGGCGTTCCCGGGCACCAGCCCGTACGATGCTATCTGCGCCCGCAGTCACCTGGAGCCGTCTCCGGCGGCATCCCGGTCACCGGGGTCCGTCGTCACCGGGTCCGTAGTCACCGGAGGTCCAAGCCCGTGCGCCCGCGTCACCTCTCCAGGCGAGCCGTGCTGGCGGGCGGAGCGGCCGCCCTGACGGCCTGCAGCGCCTCGGGCCCGGCCAAGCCCGCGGCCCCTGAGCCCGACTCGCCCGAGACCGTCCTGCTGCGGCAGGTGATCGCCGACAAGGAACGCACGGTCGCCCTCTACTCGGCGCTGATCGCGGGCGGCGCCGACTCCCTGGAGCCCTTCCGCGCCCGTCACCAGGCGCACCTGGCCGAGCTGCGCAAATACCTGCCCGCGGGCACACCGCCCGCCGCCACGCCGACCGCGCCGGTCTCGCCGGGCGCGTCGCCCGCCGCCACGCCGTCGAAGTCCCCCAAGCCCTCGTTGGCGCGGCTGCGGGACGTCGAGCGCCGGGCGGCGGCCCAGCGGCCCCGTCAGCTCGCCGGCCTGTCCCCCGGCGTGGCCCAGCTCATCGCCAGCATCGGGGCGTGCGAGGCGGTCCACGCCGTGTCGCTGCCGAAATCATCGTGAACGGGGTCGTGGTGGACGGGGACGACATCGAGAAGCTGCGCAAGGCCCTGGCCGCCGAACACGCCGCCGTGTTCGCCTACGGCCTCCTGGGGGCGCGTACGAGCGGCGCCCTGCGGGACCTGACCGGCGCCGCGTACGACGCCCACCGGGCCCACCGCGATCAGCTCCGCAGCCTGATCACCAGCCGCGGGGGCAGGCCGAACGAGTCGGAGCCCTCCTACGCGCTGCCGTACGTGCCCACGGGCGGCGCGCAGGCCGCCCGGCTGGCGGCGCAGGTGGAGAACGGCATCACGGCCGCCTATCTGGAGCTGGCCGCCGCCCGCGACGCGACGCTGCGCAGATACGCGGCGCTGGCCATGCAGGAGTCGGCGACCCGCGCCTACGCCTTCCAGCCGGCACCGCCCGCGGCCTTCCCCGGCATGCCGGGCAGCAGCCCCGCCCCCACGACGTCGCCGTCGCGCCCCGGCGGCTGACCACCGCGGCGCCGGACCGGTGGCGCGGCCCCGACGGGGGCTGACCACCGCGGCGCCGGGACGGTGGCCCGGCCCCCACGGCGGGCGGGTCAGCGGCAGGCGGCCAGGATGCGCGTGGCGGCCTCGGCGAGGGGGATCTCCTCCTTGACGCCGGTCACCCGGTCGCGCAGCTCGATGACGCCCTGCGACAGCCCGCGCCCGATCACCACGATCGTCGGCAGGCCCAGCAGCTCGGCGTCCTTGAACTTGACGCCGGGCGAGACCTGGGCGCGGTCGTCGACGAGCACCCGCAGCCCCTGCGCCTCCAGCTCGCCGGCCAGCTCAAGGGCGGCCTCGACCTGGTTCTCCTTGCCGGTGCCGACGATGTGCACGTCGGCGGGCGCGACCTCGCGCGGCCACACCAGGCCGAGCTGGTCGTGGGCCTGCTCGGCGATGACGGCCACGGCCCGGGAGACGCCGATGCCGTACGAGCCCATGGTGATGCGGACGGGCTTGCCGTCGGGGCCGAGGGCGTCGAGGCCGGCGGCGTCGGCGTACTTGCGGCCGAGCTGGAAGATGTGGCCGATCTCGATGCCGCGGTCGATGGACAGCGGGGAGCCGCAGCGGGGGCAGGGGTCGCCCGCGCGCACCTCGGCGGCCTCGATCGTGCCGTCGGGGACGAAGTCGCGCCCGGCGACCACGTCGACGGCGTGCTTGCCGGGCTCGTTGGCGCCGGTGACCCAGGAGGTGCCGGTGACGACGCGGGGGTCGACGAGGTAGCGGATGCCCAGCTCGCGCAGGACCTGCGGGCCGATGTAGCCGCGTACGAGACCGGGGTGGGCGGCGAAGTCGGCGGCCTCGAAGATGGCGGGCTCGCCGGGCGTGAGCGCGGCCTCCAGGCGCTTGAAGTCGACCTCGCGGTCGCCGGGCACGCCGACGATCAGCGTCTCGACCTTGTCGGAGCCGGGCGTGGTGACCTTGACGACGACGTTCTTCAGCGTGTCGGCGGCGGTGACGGACAGGCCGTGGCGCTCGTTGACATAGGACACCAGCGACTCGATGGTCGGGGTGTCGGGCGTGTCGAGGACCCGCATCGGCGCGGCGCCGTCGAGGTCGCGGACGGCCGGCGGGGTGGTGGTGACGGCCTCGGCGTTGGCCGCGTAGCCGCAGGAGTGGCAGGCCACGAACGTGTCCTCGCCGGTGGGGGTGGGCGCCAGGAACTCCTCGGAGGCCGAGCCGCCCATCGCGCCCGAGGTGGCGAACACGATCTTGTACTCGATGCCGAGCCGCTCGAACGTGCGGATGTAGGTCTCGCGGTGCTGCTCGTAGGAGCGCTTGAGGCCGTCGTCGTCGAGGTCGAAGGAGTAGGAGTCCTTCATCAGGAACTCGCGGCCGCGCAGGATGCCGGCCCTGGGCCTGGCCTCGTCGCGGTATTTGGTCTGGATCTGGTAGAGCGTGACCGGGTAGTCCTTGTACGAGGAGTATTCGCCCTTGACCATGTCGGTGAAGAGCTCCTCGTGCGTGGGACCGAGGAGGTAGTCGGCGCCCTTGCGGTCCTGGAGCCGGAACAGGGTGTCGCCGTACTCGGTCCAGCGGCCGGTGGCCTCGTAGTACTCGCGGGGCAGCAGGGCGGGGAAGAGCACCTCCTGACCGCCCATCCGGTTCATCTCCTCGCGGACGATCCTGGTGACGTTCTCCAGCACCAGCTTGCCGAGGGGCAGCCACGAGTAGATGCCGGGCGCCACGCGGCGGACGAAGCCGGCGCGGACGAGGAGCTTGTGGCTCGGCACTTCCGCGTCTGCCGGGTCGTCCCGCAGGGTGCGAAGAAACAACGACGACATGCGCAGCAACACGGCTACTCCTTGCTCGGGCCTGGATGTGAAGGACTACAGGCTATCGACTCGGGGAGCCATGCCGCTCGGCGTTAAACGGG
This sequence comes from Nonomuraea sp. NPDC051191, assembly GCF_044455665.1. Taxonomy (NCBI): domain Bacteria; kingdom Bacillati; phylum Actinomycetota; class Actinomycetes; order Streptosporangiales; family Streptosporangiaceae; genus Nonomuraea; species Nonomuraea sp. NPDC051191. The sequence goes on from NZ_JBITEZ010000017.1 coordinate 124,023, forward strand.
CGCGTACGGACGAGAGGCCGGATCGCCGGGGCGTGCGATCAGGCGGAGAGGGGCAGCCAGCCGCCCACGAAGACGGCCAGGCCCACCGAGAACAGGCCCGCGAAGACGGCCGAGACGGCCAGCGCGCGCACGCGGGCCCGCCTGTTCCTGCGCAGCACCACGACCAGGGCGACGGCCAGCAGCGCGACCACGGTGGCGGGTCCCGGCCAGAACGCCGGCTCGCTGTCGATGAACCCGGGGGTCGCGCGGTCGACGACGTCGGCGATGAGCAGGGCGCCGATCGCGCCCGCGGCCAGGTCGCCCCAGGCGTCCCTCCTGCGGGTGACGTAGGCGAGCAGGCCGAGGCCGACGAGCAGGCCGACCGTCCAGTTCAGGCCGGCGACGCCGCCGCCGATGATGTCGAAGCCGTCCGCACCGCGCAGCGCGCTCGCGCCCATGGCCGCGACCAGGGTGGACACCGCCGCCAGGAACGTGGTCAGCAGCGCCCAGCCGAACCCCGACGCGGTGGCGCCCACGACCAGCGCGAGGGTCAGGTAGGCGTACGGGTCGTAGAGCTGGCCGAACCAGACCGGTCCTTTGCCGGCGGTGAGCATGCCGACCAGGCCCACGGCCAGTCCCGCCAGGAAGGCCGCCAGCACGTGGTGTTCCATGCGGCGCAGACGCCGGTCGCATTCGGCGAAGTCGGCGTACTCGATTGCGGTGTGGTTCATCTTCATTCCCTGGTCAATCCCTCCCCCGGAAATGTCTAGGGATGACCGCATCCAGATTATGTATCCATCCCAAAAAGGCAAATTTCGGTCATCCGGATCTAAGGCAAGCAATCGCTTGGTTTAGGATGCTCGGGTGACTCTCTCCGATGAGCTCGGCGCCGTCGTCCGCGCCTATCTCGCCGACCGGCCGGACGCGACATGGCAGACGTTCGCGCGCGACGTGGGCGTGGCGGGGCTGCTCGTGCCCGAGCGGTACGGCGGCGCCGGCTGCGGCCCGCGGGAGGCGGCGGCCGTGGCCGAGGAGCTGGGACGCGTGCTGTCACCCCACCCGTTCCTGCAGTCGGCCGTGATGGCCGTCGGCGCGCTCATGGCCGACGGGGACGGCGCGGCGCGCGCGCGGCTGCTGCCGGAGCTGGCCTCGGGGGCGACGACGGCGACCGTCGTGCTGCCGGGTGACGGCGACCTGCTGCTGGAGGGCGACCGGCTCTCGGGGGCGGTGCCGTACGCGCTGGAGGGCGAGGTCGTGCTCGCCTACGCCGGCGGGCACCTGGTGGAGGCCGTGCCGACGCGGCGGACGTCGTACCCGACCGTGGACGAGACCCGGCCGCTGGTCCGCCTCGCCTTCGACCGCGCACCCGTGCGACTGCTGGGCCCGGGGACGTCGTGGGCCCGCGTACGGGACCTCGGGATCGCGGCGCTGGCGGCCGAGCAGACCGGCGGCGCGGCCCGCTGCCTGGAGATGGCCACCGAGTACGCCCGGTCGCGGCGGCAGTTCGGCCGGCCGATCGGCTCGTTCCAGGCGATCAAGCACAAGCTGGCCGACGTGCTGCTGCTCGTGGAGTCCGCCCGCTCGGCGGCACACGCGGCGGCACACGCGGCGGAGTCGGCGGCCGAGTCCGCGGCGGAGCCGGACGTCTTCGCCGCCGTCGCGGGGTCGTACTGCGCGGAGGCCTACCTGACGGCGGCGGGCGAGAACATCCAGGTGCACGGCGGGATCGGGGTGACCTGGGAACATCCGGCGCACCGGTATCTCAAGCGGGCCGCGTCCGACGCCCAGCTCCTCGGCCCGCCGCAGGCGCACCGCGCCCGCCTGGCCCCGCACGTCTTCGGCGAGGCGTAGCACGGCTCAGCCGCCGAGCAGCTCCTCCCACGGATGGCGGGTGTTGGTGCGGCGGGTGGTGTCGAGGGCCTCGGCCAGGCGCCACAGCCCGGGACGCGCGCGCACCCGCGCCCGGCCCATGGGGTCGACCGCGCGCAGCTCGAACCGCACGCCCATCACCTCCAGCACCGCCGAACCCGCGCCCGAGTGGCCGGCGGCCGCGGGCTCGGACTCGTCGGCGTCGCCCGCCTGCTCGGCGAGCAGCGCGGCCACCTCCGAGGCGTAGGGCCCGTCGCGCCACTCGATGTGCCAGCTCCGGTCGGCGCCGCGCCACCACGTCAGGTCGCGGCAGCACTCGATGAAGTCGGCCTCGGTCGCGAGGGCGGCCATCACCCGGCCGAACGCCTCGTAGCCGCGCGCGTCGGAGAGTGAGGGATCGTCGTCGCCATGGTCGTGGAACGTGCCGTCCTTCGACCGCCGCAGCGCGTGCTTTCGCCTCACGAGCAACCACTCTGATCGGCGGCGCGCCCTTCCCGCAAGACTTCGGCCCTGATAGTCTCTACCAAGCGAGCGCTTGGTTCACTACTTTCGCCGGAGGCGCGATGACGTCCCTACGGATCAGCCTGGGGTACGAACTGGAGGTCCGCGGCCGCACCCGCGAGGTCGAGCAACAGGCGTTCCAGAACGTGATCGAGCAGGTCGTCCTAGGCGATCGGCTCGGGTTCGACACGGCCTGGTTCGTCGAGCACCACTTCACCAGGGGCTTCTCCCACTCCTCCGCCCCCGACCTGGTCCTGGCGGCCATCTCCCAGCGCACCGAGCGCATCCACCTGGGGCTCGGCGTGGTGCTGCTGCCGTTCCAGTCCCCCATCCGCACCGCCGAGCGGGTCGCCACCCTCGACGTGCTGAGCGGCGGCCGGGTCGAGTTCGGCACGGGACGCGGCGCCTCGCCCCTGGAGTACCAGGCCTTCCAGAAGCCGTTCGAGAAGTCGCGGCAGATCTGGGAGGACTCGCTGGAGGCCACCCTGGCCATCTGGCGGGCCGACGGCGAGCCGGTCAGCAGGTCGAACGAGTTCTTCGAGATCCCCGACGTGGCCGTCTACCCGCGTCCGGTCCAGGAGCCGCACCCGCCCGTGTGGGTGGCCTCCACCTCGCTGGAGGGCTACCTGGCCGCCGCCCGCCACGGCTACAACCTGCTGGGCATGACGATGCTCAAGGGCATCGACGACGTCGCCGCCGACATCGCGAAATATCGGGAGTGCCTGGCCGAGAGCGGCTTCGACCCCGACTCCCGCCGGATCGCCCTGATGATCCCCTGGTTCGCCGCCCCCACCCGGGACGAGGCCACCGCCACCGCCGCCGACGCCGTCCTGTGGTACATCCGGCGCCAGGTCAACCTGGTCACCCCGCCCGACTACTACGACGCCCGGCACGCCACCCACCGCGTGCTGGGCCAGCTCGCCGCCGGGATGCCGCCCGAGGAGGCCATGGCCACGCTGCGCGAGCACCTCATGGTCGTGGTGGACGACGTGGAGGGCTCGCGCAAGGCCCTGGCCAGGATCGCCGAGGCGGGCGCCACGGACCTGATCATCCAGGCGCAGGTCGGCGGGCTGGCCCACGAGAGGGTGTGCGAGTCGATGACGCTGTTCATGAACGAGGTGGCCCGTTGACGGCCGCCCGCTGGCTGACCCGCGACGACCTCGCCGCGGCCGGACGCTCCGCCGAAGGGCTGCTGCTCGTGGCGCCCGACCTGTCCAGCGTGTTCCCGGCCGGCCCGCAGGAGGCCGCCGCGACCGGGCTCACCGGGGCGGCGCTGCGCGCGGCCGGCGTCGGCGGGCGTGACCGGGTCGTGGTGGCGCTGGCCGAACCGGCGGGCGCGCTGTGGGCCGCCGCCGCCGCGGACGTCGCGCGGGCCGCCGCCGCGGTCGGGCCGCGCGGCCGCCTGCGCCTGCACCACGCGCTGACCGCGCTCGGCGCGACCACGCTGGTCAGCACGCCGACGGGCGCGATGGACCTGCTGGCCCGCCTGCATCTGGAGTTCCTCCTCGACCCGCTCGACCTCGGGCTGGAACACATCGTCCTGACCGGCGAGATCGCCTCCAAGCGCACGATGGGACACCTGGCGGGCGAGTTCGGCTGCGCGGTCACGGAGGTTCTGGCCAGCCCGTTCAGCGGCGGCGCGCTCGCGTTCAGGACCGCCGAGGACGCGCCGCTCACCCCGCTCGCGGACGGCGTGCTGGGCCTGGCCTCGCTGACCAAGGACGACCGGGCCGGTCAGGAGGCCGCGCTGGCCGAGCTGGTCGTCATGCCGTCCGGGCACCCGATGCTGGGCGACGCCGTGCTCAGGACCGGGCTGGTGGCCAGGGCCGACGGCTCCGAGCTGCCCGCGCCCGCGCACACCGTCGGCGAGCACGTTCTGGTCAGGGGCGTGTGGCTGGCGTTGCCCCGGATCGAGAAGGCACTGTCGAAGATCGACGGCGTGACCGGCTGGGAGTTGTCGGTCGAACGTCAGGGCACCCTGGACGCCGCCGCCCTGACCGTGTCGTTCGGCCGGGAGAGCCTGATCAGGAACCCCATGTGGCGGTCGAGGATCGAGCAGGCCGTACGGGCCCTGACCCCGATCTCCGTCGACGTGCGGATCGCCCAGGACGTCCAGGAGACCCCTGTGCCCGGCACTGTGGACGACCGGCGCGGCCACCATCTCGGACGGGACAGAGCCCTCCTCAGCTAGCGCGACGGAGTAGCCGATGGCATCGATGCCCGACTGGGGGACGCTCCCCCGCATGCTGCGCGACCAGGCCGAACGCCATCCCGACGACGTCGTGGTCGTCGAGGGCGGCGCCCGGGTCACGCTGTCGGAGCTCAGGGCGGGAGCCGCCGAGGTGGCCCGCGGGCTGATCGCCCTCGGCGTCGGGCCCGGCGACCGGGTGGCGATCTGGGGCTCGAACTCGGCGTCCTGGGTGCGGCACGCGTTCGGCGTCTGGGACGCGGGGGCCGTCCTCGTGCCGTTGTCGTCGCGGTACAAGGGCATCGAGGCGGCGGGGCTGATCGCCCGTACCGGGGTGAAGGTGCTGATCGTCGGCGATCCGCCGCTCGCCGGCTTGCTGCCGCCCCTGGACGGTCTGGTGACCGTCCGCGCGGCGGGCGACCTGGACGCGGGCGGGGTGAGCGGGCGGGTGGCCGAGGAGCGGGCGCTCGGGGTCGGGCCCGGCGACCTGTGCGAGATCATGTCCACGTCCGGCACCACGGGCACGCCCAAGGGGGTGATGCTCGACCACGCCCAGGTCCTGCGCGGCTACTGGGACTGGGCGGAGATCGTCACGCTGGACGAGCACGACCGCTATCCGGTGATCGCGCCGTTCAACCACGGGTTCGGGCTGAACGCCGGGCTCGTCGCCTGCGTGCTGCGCCGGGCCACGATGTTGCCGATCCCGTCCTTCTCGCCGGACGCCCTGATGTCGCTGATCTCCGAGGAGAGGGTGACGATCCTGGCCGGGCCGCCCACTCTGTTCGCCCGGATCCTGGACGAGCTGGAGCGCGCCGACCGGGACGTCTCCTCGTTACGCGTGGCCATCTGCGGGGCCGCGTCCGTGCCCGCCACGCTGATCACCCGGCTGGCCGAGCGGGTCGGCCTGGAACGGATGATCAACGCGTACGGGCTGATGGAGGGCACGGTCGTGTCCATGACGCGGGCCGGTGACCCCATCGACGTGGTCGCGAACACCACCGGCAGGGCCGTACCGGGCATCGAGATCAAGATCGTGGACGACGACGGCGAGCAGGTCGCGCCCGGCACGCGCGGCGAGATCCTGCAACGCGGCTACGGCGTCATGCGCGGCTACTGGGACGAGCCCGCCAGGACCGCCGAGGTGATCGACGCCGACGGCTGGCTGCACACCGGCGACATCGGCGTGCTGGACGAGGCCGGCAACCTCGCCATCGTGGACAGGAAGAAGGAGCTCTACATCGTCAACGGGTTCAACGTCTCCCCCGCCGAGGTCGAGGCGCTCCTGCTGCGGGAGGGCTCGCTGGCCCAGGCCGCCGTGGTCGGCGTGCCCGACGCGGTCTCCGGCGAGGCCGGCGTGGCGTACGTGGTGCCCCGGCCGGACGCCCGCGTCACCGCCGTCGCGTTGCTGGACTGGGCGAAGGCCAACATGTCCAACTACAAGGTGCCCAAGCGCGTCGAGGTGGTGGACGCGCTGCCCGTCAACGTCAACGGCAAGGTCGACAAGCTCGCCCTGCGTTCCCGGACCGTCTCCGGACCACCGGCGTTTCAGGGGCTGCCATGAGCGGCCGCGTGGGCGAGAATCCGAAGAGGACGGCATTGACGGGAGACGGGTTCATCCGCGCGGCCGACCGGGGATACATCGAGCACACGGGCCGGTTGCACCTCTAGGGACGCGTCCTCCGCGTCGCACCTTCACCGGCATGAGGAGGCAGCGTGGCGTTGCACGTGGCGGTCATCGGGTCGGGCCCCGCCGGGATCTACACGGCTGAGGCGCTGGTCAAACAGTCGGGCGAGGCTGTCCGGGTCGACGTGCTCGAACGGCTGCCCACGCCGTACGGGCTGGTCAGGTACGGCGTGGCGCCCGACCACACGTCGATCAAGTCGATCGCGAACTACCTGCGCAGGGTGCTGGAGCTGCCCCAGGTGCGCTTCCTCGGCGGCGTCACCCTGGGCCGCCACGTCTCCGTCGAGGACCTGCTCGGCGTCTACGACGCGGTCGTCTACTGCACGGGCGCGATGGTCGACCGGCGGCTCGGCATCCCCGGCGAGGACCTGCCGGGGAGCGTGGCGGCCACCGACTTCGTCAACTGGTACTGCGGCCACCCCGACGTCGATCCCGGCCGGTTCACTCTCGACAGCTCCGAGGTCGCGGTGATCGGGGTCGGCAACGTGGCCGTCGACGTCGTCCGGGTGCTGGCCAAGACCGCCGAGGAGCTGCGGCACACCGACGTGCCGCACGACGTCCTCGACCGGCTGAGCCAGAGCCAGGTCAAGGCGATCCACATGGTCGGCAGGCGGGGGCCCGAGCACGCCAAGTTCACCCTGAAGGAGCTGCGCGAGCTGGGCGAGCTGACCAACGCCGACGTGTGCGTGCGCCCGGACGAGGCGGCCGTGCTCGGCGCCGACTTCCCGCGCCAGGTCCAGGGCAACATCAACGTCCTGCAGTCGTGGGCCGGCCGCGAGCCCGTGGGCCGTCCGCGCCGCCTCGACGTGCGCTTCTGGCTGCGTCCTGTGGAGATCCTGGGGGCCGACCGGGTCGAGGGGCTCCGGCTGGAGCGCACCCGCCTGTCGGAGGAGGGCCGCGTCGTCGGCACCGGCGAGTACGAGACGCTGCCCGTCGGCATGGTCCTGCGCTCGGTCGGCTACCAGAGCGTCCCGCTGCCCGGCGTGCCCTTCTCCGAGCGGACGATGACCGTGCCCAACGAGGCCGGCCGGGTGCGCCCGCGCGAGTACGTGGCGGGCTGGCTCAAGCGCGGTCCGACCGGCGTCATCGGCACCAACAAGTCCGACGCCGCCGAGACGGTCCGCACGCTGCTGGCCGACCTGGAGGGCGAGTCCCTGGAGGGCGGCGCGCGGGGGTCGCGGCCGTCGGTCGAGTCGCTGCTGGCCGAGCGCGGCGTGCGGCCGGTGACCTACGACGACTGGCTGGCCATCGAACGGGCCGAGGGCGAGCTGGCCAGGTCGCTCGGCCGGGGCGAACGCGTCAAACTGGTCGGCGTCGACACCATGCTCCGCGCCTGCGCCCACCCGGAATGAGCCCGTACGTGAACGATGAGCCCGTGCCCGGTTTCGCCGAGGTCCACGCGGTCCAGCACGCCCGCTTCCCCATGGCCGAGCCGGGCTGGCAGCCGGTCCACACGGTCTACGTGCCCGCCGACCGTTTCTCCGCCTCGACCGTCGCCGAGTGGGGCGAGCAGGCGTTCTCGCTGGCCAAGGCCCATCTGGAGGCGTTCGCCCCCGACGTGCGCGACCGGGTGCTCGGCAAGCTGGCCCGCGAGCCGGTCGAGGACCTGCGGATCGACTTCGAGGACGGCTACGGCGTGCGCCCGTACGAGGAGGAGGACGGGCACGCCGAGCGGGCCGCGCGGGCCGTGGCCGACCTGCACGCCGGCGGCACGCTGCCGCGCCGGTGGGGGCTGCGGGTGAAGTCGTTCGCCGACGGCGACCCGGCGAGGTCGGTGCGCACGCTCGGCGGCTTCCTGACCGGGGTGCTGGAGCGGGCCGGCGAGCTTCCCGCGGGGTTCACGGTGACGTTCCCGAAGGTGCTCATGGAGGAGTACCTCGGGCAGTTCGCGGGCGTCCTGGACCGGCTGGAGGCGCGCCTCGGCCTGTCCGGGCTGCGCTTCGAGATGCAGGTGGAGGCCCCGCAGACGCTGCCCTTCCTGCGCGCCGAGCTGCCCGGGTCGCTCGGCGGGCGGCTGGCCGCGGCGCACTTCGGCGTGTTCGACTACACCGCCGCCATCGGCCTGCCGCCGCACGAGCAGCGGCTCGACCATCCGGCCTGCGACCATGCCAGGCACGTGATGCAGACGGCGTTCGCGGGCACGGGCGTCGAGCTGTCCGACGGTTCGCTGGCCGCCGCGCCCGCCTCCGACCGGGCCGAGGACGTCCACGCCCTGTGGGGACGGCACGCCCGGCTGGTCGGCCACTCGCTGGCCCACGGCTTCCATCAGGGCTGGGACATGCACCCGGCCCAGCTCGTGAGCAGGTTCGCCACCGTCTACGCCTTCCACCTGGCCCGTTACGACTCCTACCGGGAGCGCGTACGGGCCTGGGAGGAGGGGCGGGCGTCCGGGGGCGGCGTCATGGACGAGCCCGCCACCGTCAAGGCGCTGGCCGCCGCCCTGCGCCGCGCCGACGCGGCCCTGTCCATCCGAACCTGAGGGCTCAGTCGCGCTCGACCAGGGAGCGCCACTGCCGGACCAGCCGCCACTCGACCGGGTCCGTCCAGCTCGCCCGTACGGCCGAGCCCACGTGGAAGGCGCGGATGCCGTAGTCCAGCAGGTCGGGCACGTGGGCGGGCTTGAGGCCGCCGCCGGCCAGGATGATCGACCCGTCGCCGGCCTCGGCCCTGGACCTCAGCGTCGGCAGCCCCGCGCCGACCCCGTGGGGGGAGCCGGAGGTGAGCACGGTCGCCAGGTTGGGCAGCAGCCGCACGGCCCGCCAGGACGCCTGCACGTCGGCGGCGTGGTCCACCGCGCGGTGGAAGGTCCACGGGAGCGGCGAGACGGCGTGGATGAGCGCCTCGGTGGCCGCCAGATCGACCACGCCCGCGCCGTCCAGGAAACCGAACACGAACCCGGCCGCGCCCGCCTGCGCGAGCGCCTTGGCGTCGCGGCGCAGCCGGTCCAGGACGTCGGGGTCGGCGAGGAAGCCGGCCTCGCAGCGGAGCATCACCATCTGGGGCAGGGGGCATTCCGCGGAGATCGCGGCGACCGTCTCCGGTGCTGGGGTGAGCCCGTCGGCCGCCATGTCGGCGACGACCTCCAGGCGGTCGGCGCCGCCCTGCTCGGCGGCCACGGCGTCGCGCACGTTCAGCGCGATCACCTCAAGGAGGGAACCGGTCATGGAGGAGAGGTTATATGGTGCTCTGTCCACTTGCGCCGGAAACGCACGTGCCCATTGGGGCCCTTGCGGTATGATCTTGGACCCACACGACCGGCTGGGCGGCGCGACCGCCGGCCGGACCCGGCCCCCCACCGGACCGGATCCGGCCAGAGGGGTCGCTAGGCGCTGATCAGCTCCGCGACCGTCAGGTCACGGAAGGCCGTCGTGGACAGGTCCCGCGACGCCCGCTGGAACAGGGCCCCGGACGAGCGGTGCGGCAGGTCCACCGTGCGGACGTGCCGGAAACCGCGCCTGCGGTAGTACTCCTGGAGCCGCGGGTTGGCCTTGGCGCAGTCGAGCCGGAGCCAGGGCAGCCCGGCGGAACGGGCCGAGGAGCAGGCCCAGTCGAGGAGCGCGTCACCGAGCCCGCTGCCGGACCACGGCCGCGCCACGGCCAGCTTGTGGACGTAGAGCGCGGCCCCCGGAGCGTCGGCGGGGGTCCAGAACTCCGGGTCGGCGTGGTCGTCGAGGGCGATGGTGGCCACGGGCGGGGTCTGCCCGTCGAGGTCGAGATAGCGGAGTTCGTCGTCGAGCAGGTACAGGGTCCGCTCCTCGATGAGCGGCTCGATCCGCTCGGGGCCGAACCCCTGCCGCGGCCACTGCCGCACTCCCTTCGTGTAAAGCCACTCGGCGGTGTCCGCGAGAAGCCTGAGTACGCCGGGAAGGTCCGCGGGCTCCGCGCGCCGGAGTGCGAGGGGGTGAAGGAGGGTGTTTGTGTGCATAATACAGCCCTTCGATGCGTAGGGTGCCCATGCCGACACAGAGCGTGATGGCGCGATGTCGCGCAGGGGCGAAACGGGTCCTCAACCCGATATATATGGATAAATGGCGATTTAGGGGAGTATGCACGACTCCCCTAGGCCAGCGAGGCGGCTTTCTCGCTGCGCCCGGCCGGCGGGATCACCCCTTCAACCGAGCCCGTCAGCGGCGACGATCGAGCTCGTATCTGATCAGATGTTTGTCGGCGGGCAGCACCGACACAGCGACACGCACGGGTATGTCGGCCCCGTCGTACCCGACCCGGACGTACACCATGACTGGTGTGCCGAGTTCGAGTTGGAGGCGCTCGGCCTCCTCCTGGTTGGGCATGCGGGCCCAGATGTCGTCGACGACGCGTATCTGCGCATGGCCCAGTTCTTCCAGGACCCTGTTCGCCCCTCGTGCGATGTCTCCGGGCCTGGCGATCTCGGAATCGGCGACCAGATCACGGGGAAAGTAGGAGTCGTTGGTGTTGTACGGCTGGCCGTCGACGAACCGCAGACGGCGGCGCACGACCGCCAACTCCCCATCCGCCAGCTCCAGCCTGCTGGCGATCTCCTCGACGGGAGAAACCGTCAGCACTTCAATGTACTGGCTGGGCGCCCGGCCTTCCTGCGCAACGGCGTAGGCGAAGGCCTCCTTCAGTTCTCCGGTGGGCTGCGGCTCCAGCTCGCGCTGCGGGTAGATGAGCAACGGCCTGCGGTCCCGGACCACCGTGCCGCGCCGCGGCGTACGCGTGACCAGTCCCTCGTTGACGAGCTCTCCGAGGGCCAGCCTGACGGTGTTCCTGCTCACCCCGTGGTCTTCCATGAGCTGTGCCTCGGTCGGCAGCTGCGCCCCGGGGCCGAGGACACCCGAGTAGATGGCTCGACGCAATTCCGCCGCCACCTGCTGATACAGCACCGACCTTGCCACTTTCACCCCTTTTGTTCCAACAATTTAGACGATCTGGTTCTAGCAGGCCACAACCCCTTGACCGAAGCCCCTCGACCGGCCCATCATCCATTCGTTGGTACAAATCCATCTAAAGGCCGGTGAGGGGGTGGAGGCCAAGTGTTGCCGGTTCACTCGGACACGCCGTTCCTGCCCTGGCAGAACCCTCGTGAAGCAACTCGTTTACTGCGTTACGCGTTGCGACGCGCCGGGTTCCCCCACAGATGTCAGAGCAAGGAAATGGGAATGTCCGCGCTCTCGGTGTCGACCGAACCGACCGTGTGGCGCATAGACGGATCCTTTGTCTGGAACGAGGAGGGTGGCGCCCCCGTCACGCACCCCATGGATGACCCGATCGGCTCAGCTCGACGCATCACCGCTCGTCGCCGGCGGCACGTGCCTTCGCACACCCCCACCGACTCCGTGCGCGAACTCACGGCCTAGGACTCCATCCCTCGCCGGAGTCCTGGCGTCGCCGCTCACGGGGCAGGAAGCGCGTCCTGGCGGGTCCCCCACGCCCGCCAGGACGCGCCTTCCTCCGAGGGACCCTCTTGCGCCGCCGTACCGCCCCCGTGTCCGGAGGGCTGCGCGCCACCCGGCTCAGGCCCGGGCCGGCGGCAGGAGTCAGCGGTCGTGACCTCGGGGTCACGGCTGTCGCCGAGTCGCTACCGCACACGTACGCCGCCAAGTCCGGGTCGCCTCCATGTTTGACGCCTCCGCTTCATCATCAACCCTTGAGGGCCAACCTGGGGGCACCTTCGCAATGGTGGGACTGGTGGGAATTTCCGGTACCAATCGAAACTCCGGACCGAGGTCGATCAGCGGGAGGATGTGCGCTCGGGCGAATGGGCATCCAGATCCCCGCTCAGGGGCTCCCAGTCGAGCAGGGTCAGCCGGTCGTCGATCCGCGTGCGGACCCCTCGTACGCGCTGGCCGGGCTCCGGCTCGGGAGCGGCGCCGCGCCAGTTCCCGTGCACCAGGCAGCCGGGGACCGCGTCCAGCCGGACCATCACCACGACGTACGGCTCCGCCGCGCCCGGCATGAAGGGCCGCCGGTTGACGATCCAGCTCTCGACCACGCCCTCGGCCGGCACCGGGTCCCACCGCCACGCCTCGCCCCGGCAGGACGGGCAGAAGGCCCGCGCCGGGAAGCGCGCGGTCCCGCAACCGTCGCAGCGCTGAACCGCGAACCCCTCCCGCGCCAGGCGCTCCCACCACTCGGCGGAGTCGCGGTCGGGCTCGGGACGAGGACCGTGGGCCATGGGTCACGACCTCCTGAGGATCAGTGCGGAGGTGGCCGGCAGGATGTAGCCGGGCTGGGCCGTCGAGAGCGCCACTTCGGCGCCGGGCACCTGCCGGTCGCCCGCCTCGCCCCGGAGCTGGGCGACCGCCTCGGCGATGTGGTTGACGCCGTGCACGTACCCCTCCGACAGGAAGCCTCCGTGGGTGTTCACGGGCAGCTCGCCGTCCAGGGCCGTGGCCCCCGACTCCACGTACGGGCCGCCCTCGCCCTTGCCGCAGAAGCCGTAGTCCTCCAGCTGGACGATCACCGAGTACGTGAAGCAGTCGTAGATCTCGGCCACGTCCACGTCGCCGGGGCCGAGACCGGCCTGCGCGTACAGGCGGGGGGCCAGGGTGGCGGCCGCGGTCACCGTGGGGTCGGCCGGGCCCGTGCCCGACAGGTGGGACGTGCCGCCACCCCAGGCCGCCGCCGAGATCAGGACGGGGTGGCGGCGCAGGTCGCGGGCGCGTTCGGCCGTGGTGACGACGACCGCGCAGGCGCCGTCGGTCTCCAGGCAGCAGTCCAGGAGGCGGAACGGCTCGGCGATCCACCTGCTGGCCAGGTAGTCCTCCAGCGTGATGGGGGTACGCATGAGCGCCCGCGGGTTCTTGACCGCGTTGGCGCGCTGGGTGACGGCCAGCCGGCCGAAGTGCTCGGGTCTGGTGCCGTACCGGAGCATGTGGGCGCGGGCGTACATGGCGTACTGCTGCGGCGGGGCGAAGTAGCCGTACGGGGCCTGGTACTGGACCTCGGGGCTCGCCGGGAGGCCGCGTCCGGTGCCGCCCATGCGGAACTCGGACCGGGCGTTGACGGCGCGGTAGCAGACGACGGTCTCGGCCATGCCCGTGGCCACGGCCAGGGCGGCCTGGCCGACGACGGCGTGCGAGACGCTGCCGCCGCCGAACTGGTCGAGGTGCCAGGCGAGATCGGGCAGGCCGAGCGCGGGGGCCACCAGGGAGGGCGGGGCCGAATCGCCGACGCGGTGGGTGGCCAGGCCGTCCACGGCGTCCGGGGGGAGGCCGGCGTCGTCGAGGGCGGCGAGGATCGCGCGGCAGGCGAGGGTGAGGGTGCTGACGCCCGAGTTCTTGGTGAAGGGGGTGTAGCCGACTCCCGCTACGGCGGTCACATCCCGAAATTCAAGCAAGCGCTTGGGCACATCGGCCACGCTATGCCCCTCCCTTTCCCCATGTCAACCACCACCCCGCAGCCCCAGGGACGCCTCCCTCAAGGGGACGGCACACCGGAACACGCAAGCCGACGGGCGAACGAACGACCCTCGCCGCACACCTTGCGCCGACCCGAACCGTCCCCCACCCCACCGACCCGGCGCCGGAGTCGGGCCCGGAACCTCCCACCAGAAGCCGCCGAGAACCGTCCAAGCACCGGCCGAGCGGCGCGGGGACCCGCGGCGCCACCGGCACGGGCGGGCGGCGGGCCTGCGTGGGCGGCGGGTGGGGTGGGTTGACAGCGGGGTGGGGTGGGCTTAGTGTCCAAGCAAGCGCTTGGTATGTAGAATGGGCGCAGTCGGTCACGAGGAGGCGGACCCATGAGCACACACGCTGCCCGGCTCATCGCGCCGGACGGCTGTCGCGGCCTTCCGACGCCCCACCAGCGCAGCAGGACTCGCAACGGAGCCGCCATGCCGCCCGGCCCTTCACAGCACAGCGGGAACGGCCACCCCGACAGCCGCCGGTTCCGGCAGGTCCTCGGCAGGTTCGCGACCGGCGTGGTGGCGATCACCGCCCTCGACCCTGCGGACGACCAGCCCTGCGGCCTGGCGGCCAACTCCTTCACCTCGGTCTCGCTCGACCCCCCGCTGGTGGCCTTCTGCGTCGCCCACACCAGCACGAGCTGGCCCCGGGTACGCGGCGCGAAGGTCGTCACCGTGAACGTGCTGGCCGAGCACCAGCAGCCGGTCTGCGCGCAGATGGCGGCCAAGGGCGGCGACAAGTTCGCCGGCCTGGCCTGGACCGGCTCCCCCGGCGGCAACCCGGTGCTCGAAGGCGCGCTGGCCTGGATCGACTGTGTGATCGAGGCCGAGCACCCGGCGGGCGACCACATGATCGTGGTGGCCCGGGTGCTGCAGCTCGACACGCACGCCGACGGCGGCCCGCTGGTCTTCTTCCAGGGCGGCTACGGAGGATTTGTTGAGCCTTCGTGAGGAGGCCCGCGCCTGGCTGGAGAAGAGCCTGTCCGGCGAGTTCGCGCACGTCCGCGGCCTCGGCGGCCCCGGCAGGGAGCACGAGGGGCACGAGCTGCGCCTGGCCTGGGAGCGCCGGCTCGGCGAGGCCGGCTGGACCTGCCTGAGCTGGCCCGAGCGGTACGGAGGCCGGGCCGCCTCCCTCGACGACCAGGTCGCGTTCTACGAGGAGTACGCCAGGGCCGACGCTCCTGCCCGGGTCGGCCTCATCGGCGAGGGGCTGATCGGCCCGACCATCCTGGAGTTCGGCACCGACGAGCAGAAGGACCGGTTCCTCCCGCCGATCCAGCGCGGCGAGGAGCTGTGGTGCCAGGGTTACTCCGAGCCCGAGGCCGGTTCCGATCTGGCGAACGTCCAGACCAGGGCGCGGCTCGAAGGAGACGAGTGGGTCGTCTCCGGGCAGAAGGTGTGGACGTCGCTGGCCCACGTCGCCGACTGGTGCTTCGTCCTGTGCCGTACCGAGGAGGGCTCGCAGCGGCATCGCGGGCTGTCGTACCTGCTGGTGCCGATGGGACGGCCGGGCGTCACCGTACGTCCGATCAGGCAGCTCACCGGCACCTCCGAGTTCAACGAGGTGTTCTTCGACGGCGCGCGCACGGCGGCGGGGAACGTGCTCGGGGCGCCGGGCGAGGGCTGGCGGGTGGCCATGGCCACGCTGGGCCACGAGCGCGGGGCGTCCACGCTGGGCCAGCAGATCGGGTTCCGGCGGGAGCTGGCCGAGGTGATCGCGACCGCCCGGCGGACGGGGGCGGCCGACGATCCGGTGCTGCGCGACCGGCTGGTCCGGTCGTGGCTGGAGCTGGAGATCATGCGGATGAACGCCCTGCGCATGCTGCGCCCGGACCCGGGCCCGGAGGTGTCGATCGCCAAGCTCTACTGGTCGGAGTGGCATCGCCGGCTGGGCGAGCTGGCCCAGGAGGTTCAGGGGAAGGCCGGGCTCGTGGCGCAGGACGGGCTGAACGACCTGCAACGCTTGTATTTGTTCAGCCGGGCGGACACGATCTATGCCGGGTCGAGTGAGATCCAGCGGAACATCATCGCCGAGCGCACTCTCGGACTCCCCCGCTGATTGGAGCACGGATGGCACCGCCCTATCCGAAGTCGCACGGCCTGCTCGACGGCAAGGTCACGCTGGTGACCGCCGCCGCGGGCGCGGGTATCGGCTACGCCACCGCCAGGCGCTGCGCCGAGGAGGGGGCGACGATCGTCATCTCCGACCGGCACGAGCGCCGCCTGTCCGCCGCCGCCGAGTCGCTGACCGAGCTGACCGGCGTCAAGCCGCTGGCGGTCCCGTGCGACGTGACGTCGGAGCCGCAGGTGCTGGCGCTGTTCGACGCGGTGGTGGAGGCGCACGGCCGGCTCGACGTGGTGATCAACAACGCCGGTCTCGGCGGTACGGCCCCGCTGGCCGAGATGACCGACGAGCAGTGGCACGCGGTCGTCGACGTCACCCTCAACGGCACCATGCGCTGCACCAGGGCGGCGGTCCGGCACATGATCGGCCAGGGCTCCGGCGTGATCGTGAACAACGCCTCGGTGGTCGGCTGGCGGGCGCAGCGCGGGCAGGCGCACTACGCGGCGGCCAAGGCCGGGGTGATGGCGCTGACGAGGTGCGTCGCGCTGGAGGTCGCCGAGCACGGCGTCCGGGTGAACGCGGTGGCGCCGTCACTGGCCGTGCACCCCTTCCTGGCGAAGGTGACGAGCGAGGAACTGCTGGCCGAGCTGGCCGCCAAGGAGGCGTTCGGGCGGTCGGCCGAGCCGTGGGAGGTGGCCAACGTGATCGTCTTCCTGGCCAGCGACTACTCCTCGTACATGACGGGCGAGACCGTCTCGGTCTCCTCGCAACATCCCTGAGCTGGCCCTGTCAGGGAGAATTCGGGGTAGGCGGCGGGGAGGCGGCGGACTACCGTCCGTGTCATGGGCACACGCTCCTCCTTCCTGCTCGACGTCCTGATCAGTGAGTTCGGCGAGTCGATCAAACGGGACCCGGCCGCCTTCCGGCGCAAGTTCCGCAAGATGGCGGCCTCCCCCTTCGCGTTCTACCGGGGCAGCGCCGGCCTGTTCTACGCCGACCTGACCGGCGACTTCGCCGACGGCTCCTACGTCGACGAGCCCACCGGCCGGGTCTGGATCCACGGCGACCTGCACGCCGAGAACTTCGGCACGTACATGAACGCCTCCGGGGTGCTGGTCTTCAACGTCAACGACTTCGACGAGGCCTACGTCGGCCCCTACGTCTGGGACCTCAAGCGCTTCGCCGCCAGCGTGGCGCTGATCGGCTACGCCAAGGCACTGTCGGACGAGACGATCAGCACGCTGGTGGGCGAGTTCGGGCGGGCGTACCTGACGGAGCTGCACGGCATCGCGACCGGCGGCGACGACGCCATCGGCTCGCTCACCCTGGAGACCACCGGCGGCGTGCTGCACAGGGTGCTCCAGACGGCGCGGCTCAGCACGCGGGTGGCGATGCTGGACGTCGAGACCGTGATCGACGACTACGACCGGCGCTTCGCCCTCATGGACGGCCGGGAGCCGGTCGACGCCGCGACCCGGGAGCAGGTGCTGGCGGCGTTCGAGGGCTACCTGGCGACGCTGCCGACGCCGTCCAACCCGGTCGAGCACGTCGTCAAGGACGTGGCGCTGCGCAAGGGCGTCGGCATCGGGTCGGCGGGGCTGCCGTCGTACAACCTGCTGCTGGAGGGGCGCTCGCAGGCGCTGGAGAACGACGTCATCCTCTACATGAAGCAGGCCCAGGCGCCGGCCGTGGCCCGGTACGTCGACAACGAGAAGGCGGCCTCCTACTTCCTGCACCAGGGCCACCGCACGGCGGAGTCGCAGCGGGCGCTGCAGGCCTACGCCGACCCGTGGCTCGGGTACGCCTCGCTCGGCGGGGTGGGCCAGCTCGTGGCCGAGGTGTCGCCGTACTCGGCCGACCTCGACTGGGACGACGTCAACGAGCCGGACGAGCTGCGTTCCATCATGCGCGACCTCGGACGGGCGGTGGCCCGCATGCACTCGGTGGCCGACGACGAGTCCAGCCACGACCTGGTGGACTTCTCGACGGAGGAGGCGATCGTCAGGGTCATCGACGGCGATCAATCCGGATTCATCGGCATGTTGGTGGATTTCGCCCACCGTTATGGGGCACAGGCTCGGGAAGACCATCAACGGTTCGTCGACCTGTTCAGGAACGGTCGCCTGCCCGGCGTGTGAGCCCTCGCGGCGACCGCGGAGGAGCATCGTGCGTCATCTCATTGGGCTGCTGCTGGGGACCGAGGAGGACTGGCCGGCGGCGTTCGAGACCGTGTTACGCCGGCTGGGGCCGATCAAGGGGGTGGGCGAGTTCGACGTCGAGCGCATCACGATCGAGCCGTTCGACCTGCGCGCCAAGCCACGCCACGAGCTGGTGATCGACCGGCTGGCGTACTGGTACTACCACCCGCGCGAGTGGCTGAAGAAGATCGCCATGATGGACGACGTCTATCTGCTGAACAGCCCGTTCACGTTCCAGTCGATGGAGAAGCACGCGGCCTACTGCGCGATGATGCGGCTGGGCCTCAAGGTGCCGGAGACGGTGCTGGTGCCGTACAAGAACCCGCTGGACAACGCCCGTTACGCCTACACCGCCGAGCGCTACAACCGGTCCTTCGACCTCGACGCGGTCGCCGAGCGCATCGGCTACCCGCTGTTCATGAAGCCCTACGACGGCGGGGCCTGGCGGGGCGTCTCCCGCGTGCGCGACCGCGACGAGCTGCACCGCGCCTACGACCAGAGCGGCGAGATGCTCATGCACCTCCAGCAGTCCGTCGAGGGGTACGACGCCTTCGCCAGGTCGCTGTCGATCGGCGCGGAGACCATGGTCATGCGCTTCCGCCCGGACGAGCCGATGCACGACCGCTACGCCGTGGACCACGAGTTCCTCTCGCCGTCGGTGGGCGAGGAGGTCGTCACCGTCGGGCGGCTGGTGAACGCGTTCTTCCGCTGGGAGTTCAACTCCTGCGAGACCCTGGTCAAGGGCACGGACGTGCACCCGATCGACTATGCCAACGCCTGCCCCGACGTGGCCCTGACCAGCCTCCACTACTACTTCCCCTGGGCGATCAAGGCGCTGGTGAAGTGGAGCGTGTTCTGCGTGGCCACCCGCCGCCGCCCGCGCATCGACCTGGAGACGCACGACTACTTCGAGGTCACCGGCGACTACGGGGAACGGCTGGCCCAGTACCGGAAGCTGGCCGACCGGTACTTCGAGGTGGACCGGTACGAGGAGTTCTGCCGTACCCATCTGGGGCACCTCGATGAGGTCGTCCTGGACTGGGTGGCCGGGCCGGAGTTCGACCGGTTGCTGGTGGACACGGTGGCGGTCACGTACCCGGCGGGCGAGCGTGAGCGGTTCACCGAGCACTTCCGCGGGCTGCTGCGACTCTGGGTGAAGGACGCGGGCAGCTAGTAACCGACCGGTCGGTATGGCATGCTTCCGGAACATGACTCTGTTCTCGGTGGAAGGCAAGACGGTCGTCGTCACCGGTGGTTCGCGCGGCATCGGCCGCATGATCGCCGCCGGGTTCGTGGAGGCGGGCGCGACCGTCGTCATATCGGCGCGCAAGTCGGCTGAGGTCGAGAAGACGGCCACGGAGCTGGGGTGCACGGCCGTCCAGGCCGACCTGTCCACGCCCGAAGGGGTGGACACGCTGGTCACGGCGGTGGGCGGCCCGCTGCACGTGCTGGTCAACAACGCCGGCGCGACCTGGGGCGCACCCCTGGAGGAGTATCCGGAGCACGCCTTCGACAAGCTCTGGGACATCAACGTCAAGGGCGTGTTCTACCTGACCCAGAAGTTCCTGCCGCACCTGCGGGAGGCGGCCGGCGCGGACGACCCGGCCCGGGTGATCAACGTGGGCTCGATCGACGGCATCCGGGTGCCCGCCCTGGAGAGCTACGCCTACTCCTCCACCAAGGCGGCCGTGCACATGCTGACCCGCCACCTGGCCAGGCAGCTGGCCAAGGACCACATCACGGTCAACGCCATCGCCCCCGGGCCGTTCGACTCCAAGATGATGGCCTTCGCCCTGGACGATCCCGCCACCCGCGCCGCCATCGCCTCGAACATCCCCCTGGGACGGATCGGCCGGCCCGACGACATGGCGGGCGCGGCCATCTTCCTGTCCTCGCGGGCGGGGGCGTACCTGACGGGCACGGTCATCCCGGTGGACGGCGGGATCTCCTGCTGATCAGACCAGCTCGACCAGGGCCCGGGCGAGGTTCGCCGCGGCGTCCGGCGCGTAACGCAGGAACAGGTACGGCTCGGTCAGCTCCAGCTCGATGACCACCGGCGTGCCGTCGGACAGCCGGACCAGGTCGATCCTGGCGTAGAGAAGGGCGTGGGGAATGGCTGCGAGCACCTTCTCGGCCAGGTCGACCTGGTCCGGGGCCGGGGTGCGGAGCTCGGCCCGCGCGTTGTGGTCGAAGGTCGCGCCCGCCGCCAGCATCGGATGGCGCCGGACGGCGTGGCTGAGGCGGCCGTTGAAGTACAGCAGGGAGGTCTCGCCCTCCGACTCCACCATGTCGAGGTAGGGCTGGACCATCGGCTGCCGCCCCGCGGCCTGGAGGGCGGCGGCCAGCTCCGCGGCCTTGCCCCGGTCGGTGGTCCTGGTCGTGTCGCGGGCCCCGGCGGAGATCGCCGGCTTGACGACGTACTCCGGCCAGTCGGGCAGGTCGTCGGCGGACCAGTGGGTGGGCACGGTCGGCACGCCCAGGTCTCTCAGATAGGTCTTGTCGGTGTTGCTCTCCAGGACGGCGACCGGGTTGAGCAGCCGGGTGACGGACTCCACCCGGCGGGCCCAGGCCAGGAACTCCTCGCGCCGGTCGATGTAGTCCCAGACCGATCGCACGACGACGGCGTCGTAGGCGCTCCAGTCGGCTTCGGGGTCGTCCCAGCGTTCGGCGCGGGCCTCGATGCCGTGAGCCTGCCAGTGGGAGAGCGCGAGGTCACGCTCGTCGTCCTGGCCGGTTCGGTCGTCAAAGGTGACATATGCGCATTTCGTCATCCACGGATGGTAGTGGGGGCGGGCCGGGTCATCTCGACCCGGCCCGTACGGGAGCGCCCTCTCCGCGCCGGAGGACGCCCCCGGGTCCGGCTAGGAGTCGACGCTGGAGCCGGCGTGGCTGGCGTCGGTGGCGGTCGTGGCGTTGCCGTTGACGTTGTTGACGCTCGTGGCGTCGGTGCCGCTCACGTTCACGTTCACGACGTTGCCGAAGTTGTTGCCCGACTGCGAGGTGTCGTGGTTGGAGCTGGAGTTGCCCGAGGTGATGTCGGCGTAGGCCGGGGAGGACAGGAGCGTCAGGGCGGCGGCCGCGGCGACGGCGCCGGTGGTCACGCAGAGCTTCTTCATCATGTCGATGTCCCTTCCTTCAGAGCTGTACGGACGTCAGTGGAAGATGTAGGTCACCGCGACGCCGCCGTCGGTGGCGGTGGACGCGATGCCATTGATGTTGTTGACGTTGGTCGAGTCCCAGCCACCGTGGTTGGCCGCGGAGACGTCGCCGAAGTTGTTGCCGGCCTGCGACGAGTCGCTGTTGCTGCTCCAGTTGTCGGACCAGGTGTCAGCGTGGGCGGGAACGGCCGCCATGGCGACGCCGGCGGCCGCGGCCAGGACGGCACCCGCGGCGCTCAGCCTTTTGATCACTTCTGCTCCTTACCGGTGAGGACCCCTTGGGAAGCGGCGGGGCACCAGGGCCCTGGGCAGCCACCGCCCCCTTTTTGACCTTCTGTGACTCATTCGGATCAAGGTCAATGCGACTATATAACTCTGCGTTGCCACACGGTAGCTAAGAGTGATCAGAACATTGTTCGTGGCCCACCCTGACATGAGATGGCAGTGACCCGGCCCTACGGTCCGGCCATGATCTACGAACTGCGGCGCTACACCCTGCACCCCGGGCGGCGCGACACGCTGGTCACGCTGTTCGAGCGCGAGTTCGTCGAGCCGCAGGAGGCGCTCGGCATGCGCGTCGCCGGCACCTTCCGCGACCTCGACGCCCCCGACACCTTCACCTGGCTGCGCGCCTTCCCCGACATGAAGGCCCGCCGGGCGGCGCTGGAGGGCTTCTACGGCGGCCCGGTCTGGGCGGCCCACCGCGACGCCGCCAACGCGACAATGATCGACTCGGACGACGTGCTCCTGCTCCACCCGTCCGGGCCGCCGCTTCCGTCCTGGGACCGGCCGGCCTCGGTCGCGGCCGAACCGCCCGCCGCGCTCTACGTCGCGACGATCTGCCACGTCGAGGAGGGCTTCGCCGACTTCTTCGCCCGGCAGGTCGCGCCCGCGCTGGCCGAGGCCGGGACGCCGCCGGTCGGCTGCCTGGAGAGCGAGCACGCCGAGAACACCTTTCCCCGCCTGCCCGTCCGGACCGGGGAGAACGTGTTCGTGTGGTTCACCCGCTTCGCCCGGCCCGAGGACGAGCGCGAGGCGGACCTCTCCCTGCTCGACGGCCGCCTGACCGCCCCGCCGGTGCGCTTCCGCCTGCGCCCCACCGCCCGGTCGTCGATGCGCTGACGCCCTTGCGGCAGGAGGACGTCAGGGGGCGGCGCCGTAGACGGGTTCGGGGGCGGGGGCGGCCTCCAGGAGCGTGGCGACGGCCTCGCCGACCTCCTGCGGCGACCAGCGGGCGCCCCGGTCCACGGCGGGGCCGTGGCGCCAGCCGGTGGCCAGGGAGATCGTGCCGCCCTCGACCTCGAACACCCGGCCCGTCACGTGCGCGGAGGCCGCCGAGCCGAGCCAGACCACGAGGGGGGCGACGTTGGCCGGGTCCATGGGGTCGAAGCCGGACGGCGGCCTGGCCATGGTGGCCGCGAACACCTCCTCGGTCATCCGGGTGCGGGCGGCGGGCGCGATGGCGTTGACCGTGACGCCGTAGCGGGCCAGTTCGGCGGCGGCGACCTGGGTGAGGGCGGCGATCCCGGCCTTGGCCGCCGAGTAGCCGCCCTGGCCGACGCTGCCGAGCAGGCCCGCGCCCGACGAGGTGTTGACCACCCTGCCGGACACCTCCTCCCCCGCCTTCGACCGCTCCCGCCAGTACGCGGCCGCGTGCCGCAGCGGCAGGAAGTGGCCCTTGAGGTGCACGCGGACGACGTCGTCCCATTCCTGCTCGGTCATCGAGACCAGCATCCGGTCGCGCAGGAATCCGGCGTTGTTCACCAGCACGTCCAGCCGGCCGTACGCGCTGACGGCGGTCTTGACCAGGCGGGCGGCGCCGGCCCAGTCGGACACGTCGTCGCAGTTGGCCACCGCCCGGCCGCCGAGGGCCTCGATCTCGGCGACGACCTCGTGCGCCGGGCCGGCGGACGCGCCGCCGCCGTCGCGGGCGGTGCCGAGGTCGTTCACCACGACGCGGGCGCCCTGGCGGGCGAACTCCAGGGCGTGCTGCCTGCCGATGCCGCGTCCGGCGCCTGTCACGATCACCACACGGCCAGCGCAAATGCCCACAAGACCTCCCAAGGGGATCATGAACAGATATCAGGAAATATCGTCGGAAGCCAGGTATTGCCAGGCGGGGATCTCGCCGCCGCCGTCCACCCGTACCTCGGCGCCGGTCACGTAGCCGGGGGCGGCCAGCCACAGGCACGCCCCGGCCACGTCGGCGGGCGTGGCCGGGCGGCCCGCGGGGATGGTCGCGTCCGCCCGCCCGTGGCCGGTGTACCGCTCGGCCGCCGTGGTGCCGGCCAGGCCGACGACGACCGAGTTGACCCTGACCTCGGGGGCCCACTCGGCGGCCAGGCAGCGGGCCAGGTGGTGCAGGCCCGCCTTGGCGGCGCCGTACGCGGCGGTGCCCGGCGAGGGACGGGCGCCGCTGACGCTGCCGATCATCACGATCGCCCCGCGGACGGCGGCCAGCAGCGGATGGGCCCGCTGGGACACCAGCAGGGGCGCGGTCAGGTTGAGCTCGATGACGCGGGCGTGCAGGCGTGGCGAGGTGCCCGACACGGGGGCGGGCGGCGAGCCGCCGGCGTTGTTGACCACCACGTCGAGCCGGTCGAAGCCGGCGACCAGGCGCTCGACGTCCTCCGGCACGCGCACGTCGGCCTGGACGAAGCGCAGGCCGTCCAGGGGGCCCGGGTCCCTTCTGGCGCAGACCGTCACGTCGGCGCCGGCCGCGCGGAAGGCCCTGGCGATGCCCGCGCCGATGCCCTGGGTGCCGCCCGTCACCAGCACGGACCTGCCCGTGTAGTCGTAAGTG
Source organism: Nonomuraea sp. NPDC051191 (assembly GCF_044455665.1). NCBI lineage: Bacteria > Bacillati > Actinomycetota > Actinomycetes > Streptosporangiales > Streptosporangiaceae > Nonomuraea > Nonomuraea sp. NPDC051191. The sequence goes on from NZ_JBITEZ010000017.1 coordinate 147,855, forward strand.
ACCGTCACGGGTGCTACCGTACCAAGCAAGCGTTAGGTGCGACCAGGGAGCGCGATGGGGATCACACTGCGGGACGGGCCGGTCGCCGAGGTCGTGGTGGACGTGCCGCCGGTGAACGCGTTGACCGTGCGGGGCTGGGCCGAGCTGGCGGCGGCCGTGCGCGCGGCCGGGCGCGACCCGGCGACCAGGGTGGTGGTGCTGCGGGCCGAGGGACGCGGGTTCAACGCCGGCGTGGACATCAAGGAGATGCAGGCCGACCCCGGGCACACAGCGCTGGTCGGGGCGAACCGGCAGTGTTTCGAGGCGTTCGCGGCCGTCTACGAGTGCGAGGTGCCGGTGATCGCCGCCGTGCACGGCCACTGCCTGGGCGGCGGGGTCGGCCTGGCGGGCAACGCGGACGTGGTGGTGGCCAGCGAGGACGCCTACTTCGGGCTGCCCGAGGTGGACCGCGGAGCGCTCGGCGCCGCCACGCACCTGGCCCGGCTGGTGCCCCAGCACCTCATGCGGGCCATGGTCTACACGTGCAGGAACGTCACGGCGGCCGAACTGCACGCGTTCGGGTCGGTCCTGGAGGTGGTGCCGCGCGACAAGCTGCGGGAGGCGGCCATGGAGGTGGCCGGGCTGATCGCGGACAAGGACCCGTACGTGATCCGCCGCGCCAAGGAGTCGCTGAACGGCATCGACCCGGTGGACGTCCGGCGCAGCTACCGCTTCGAGCAGGGCTTCACCTTCGAGCTGAATCTCATGGGCATGGGCGACGAGCACAGGGAGCGGTTCCGATGAGCAAGGTGATGTCCGTCGAGGAGGTCGCGGCCTCGGTGGAGAGCGGGATGACGGTCGGCATCGGCGGCTGGGGCTCGCGGCGCAAGCCCATGGCCCTGGTGGGCGGCCTGCTGCGGGCGCCCGTCCGGGACCTGACGATCGTCTCCTACGGCGGCCCGGACGTCGGCATGTTGTGCGCGGCGGGCAAGGTGCGCAAGGTGGTGGCGCCGTTCGTCACGCTCGACTCGATCCCCCTCGAACCGCACTTCCGGACCGCCCGGCAGGCGGGCGCGGTCGAGTTCGCCGAGTACGACGAGGGCATGTTCATGTTCGGCCTGCTGGCGGCGGCGCACCGGCTGCCGTTCCTGCCGACGCGGGCCGGGCTGGGGTCCAGCGTGATGCGGGTCAACCCGGACCTGCGGACGGTGCGCTCGCCGTACGGGGACGGGGAGGAACTGGTCGCGGTGCCCGCCCTGACCATGGACGTGGCCCTGGTGCACCTCAACCGGGCCGACGCCCGCGGCAACGCCCAGTACCTGGGCCCCGACCCGTACTTCGACGACCTGTACGCCAAGGCGGCCGGGCGCTGCTACGTGTCGTGCGAACGCTTGGTGGACACCGCCGACCTGCTGAAGGAGGGGCCGGTGCAGTCGCTGCTGATCAGCCGGTCGATGGTGACCGGCGTGGTCGAGGCGCCCGGCGGAGCGGGGTTCACCTCGTGCGAGCCGGACTACGGGCGCGACGAGGAACGGCAGCGGCGGTACGTGGAGGGCGGCGTCGATGAGGGGAACTGAGGTGAGCAGGGCCGACGTGTGCGTGCTGGCCTGCGCGGAGGCGTTCAGGGGCGACGGGGAGATCCTGGCTGCCGGGATCGGCGGCGCGGTCACGGTGCTGGCCGCGCGGCTGGCCAGGCTGACGTTCGAGCCCGACCTGCTCACCCACGACGGCGTCTGCCTGCTCACCGGCGACGTGCCCGCGCTGGGGGCGGCGCCCGGGGTGGTGGAGGGCTGGCTGCCGTTCCGGGAGCACCTGTGGCTGGTGCTGAACGGCCGGCGGCACGTGATGCTCGGCGCGAGCCAGATCGACCGGCACGGGAACAGCAACATCTCCTGCATCGGCGACTGGGCGCGGCCCAGGGCCCAGCTCCTGGGGGTGCGCGGGGCGCCGGGGAACACGCGGTGCGACCCGACGAGCTACTGGATCCCGCGGCACTCCCGCCGGGTGTTCGTGCCCGAGGTGGACATGGTGAGCGGGCTCGGGACCGACCGGGGGGCGTACGAGCTGCGGCGGGTGGTGACGGACCTGGCGGTGCTCGACTTCGCCACCGCCGACGGCTCGATGCGCCTGGTGTCCACCCATCCGGGCGTGAGCGTGGCCGACGTGGTGGCCGCCACGGGCTTCGAGCTGGTCGTCCCGCCGGACGTGCCCACGACGCGAGAGCCGGACGCCGGGGAGCTGGCCGTCCTGGACCGGCTGGACCCCGGACGGGCGCGCGACCGCGAGGTGGCGGCGTGAGGACCGCCCTGACCGAGCTCACCGGCTGCCGCCATCCCGTCGTCCAGACCGGCATGGGGTACGTCGCGGGCGCCCGGCTGGCCGCGGCCGTCTCGGCGGCGGGCGGGCTGGGCGTGATCGGCGCCGCGACCATGTCGGTGCCCGAGATGACGGCGGCGGTCAGGCGGGTGAAGGAGCGCACGGACGCCCCCTTCGGGGTGAACCTCCGCTCCGACGCCGACGATGCGGCCGAGCGGGTGGAGGTGCTGATCAAGGAGGGGGTGCGGGTGGCGTCGTTCGCCCAGGCGCCCCGGCGGGAGCTGGTCGCCCGGCTCAAGGACGCGGGGGTCGTCACCATCCCGTCGGTGGGGGCGCGCCGGCACGCCGAGAAGGTGGCCGCGTGGGGCGTGGACGCGGTGATCGTGCAGGGCGGCGAGGGCGGCGGGCACACCGGCCCGCTGGCCACCACGCTGCTGCTGCCGCAGGTCGTGGACGCGGTGGACATCCCGGTGATCGCGGCGGGCGGGTTCTTCGACGGCCGGGGCCTGGTCGCCGCGCTGGCCTACGGCGCGTGCGGGATCGCCATGGGCACCCGCTTCCTGCTGACCCGCGAGTCCCCGGTGCCCGGCCGGGTCAAGGACGTCTACCTCGCCGCCCGCGAGACCGTCGTGACGACCAGTGTGGACGGCGTGCCGCACCGCGTGCTCAGCACGCCGTTCGTGGCCTCGCTGGAACGGTCGCGGCTGCTGCGCGCGGTGCTGAACGGCGCCCGGTTCAGGCGGCTGTCCGGCCTGTCGTGGGCCGCGCTGGTCCGCGAGGGACGGCGGATGCGGCGCGGCCGGGAGCTGACCTGGGCGCAGGTGCTCCAGGCGGCCAACACGCCGGTGCTGCTGCGGGCGGCGATGGTGGACGGACGGGCCGACCTCGGGGTGATGGCCTCCGGTCAGGTGGTGGGCGTGATCGAGGACCTGCCGTCGTGCGCCGAGCTGATCGAGCGGGTGATGGCCGAGGCCGAGGACGTGCGCGGGAGCCTGGCCCGGCTCACAGGACGGTGATGCCCCGGGCGGCGAGGATGGCGTTGGCCTGGGCCTGGTTGATGATCGCGCCGGTGAAGGCGCGCAGCTTGGCGTCGTCGGGCTGACCGAGGTCGGCGCCGCGCAGGTCGGCCTTGGCGAACGTGGTGTTGAGCAGCCGCGTGCCGATGAACCGGCAGTCGCTGAAGGTGGCCTCGGTGAAGTCGCAGCCCGACAGGTCGGCGTCGTCGAAGCGCACCCCCTCGACGAACTCGCCGCGCAGCGAGCAGCCGCCGAGGTTGGCCAGCGTCAGGTTGCAGCGGGCGACCTTGAAACCGGTGCCGCGCGAGGCCGTGAGCGCGGCGCCGATCATGCGGCAGCCCGTGAAGGAGGCGTCGGTCAGCAGCGCGCCGCCGAACTGGGCCGAGGACAGGTCGACGTCGGTGAACGTCGCGTCGATCAGGTCGGCGTCGTTGAACCTCGGGCGCATGCCGCCGCCGCCCTTGAAGACCGCGCCGTCGAGGTCGGCCTTGCGCAGGTCGGCGCCGTCGAGCACGCAGGACTCGAACAGGGCGCCGGCCAGCGCGGCTCCGGACAGGTCGGCCTCGGTCAGGTCGCAGCCGCGGAAGACGTGCGGCCCGTCGCCGTGGAGGGCCGGGCGGCTGTGGGAGAGGTCTTCGCCGTCGAGGTTCACGGTGTCACAGCGTACCGGTGAGCACCTCCGCCGCCGCCTGGCCGCAGACCCGGGCCGACCCGTACGTGGCGATGTGCACGGCGCCGAGGTCGGAGCGGGCGGGCAGGCCCATCTCCACGACGACGGCGTCCGGGCGGGCGCTGAGCAGGTGCCGTAGCGCCTCGCCCTGCCAGGCGTAGCGGTGGGCGTCGCGGACCACGATCACCAGCGGACGCTGTCCCGCCTCGCCGATCAGCCGCTCCAGCCGGGCCCCGGTCGTGTCCGCGGCCGCGAGCCGGGTGACGGCGGTGCCGGGCAGCAGCCGGCCGAGCGGCTCGCCGACGCCCCACGGGGTGCCCTTGTCGATGGCCAGGTTCATCTCGGGCGTCAGCTCGACCACGTGCGCCGCCCCGGTGAGCGGCAGCACGGGCGCGGTGGACCGGCGGGTGACGCGTACGGCCCGCCGGGCCGCGGAGAGCCCGAGGTAGCCGTCCTCCGGTACGGGGCTGCCCGAGGAGGTGGTCCAGGCGGCCAGCTCGCGGACCCTGCGGGCGGCGTCGGCCAGTCGCTCCTCGGGCAGCAGTCCATCGGTCACGGCGGCGGCGATAGCGTCGCGGACCTCGATGGCGGTGGCCTCGTCGGCCCGCTCGCCGCCCACGCAGATCGCGTCGGCTCCCGCGGCTATGGCGCGGGCGGAGGCGCCCCCGATCCCGTACGCCCCCGACACCGCGGCCATTTCTATGCCGTCCGTGATGATCATTCCTTGGAAGCCCAGCTCCTCGCGCAGCAGGCCCGTGAGGACCTTCGGGCTGAGCGTGGCGGGCAGTTCGGCGTCGTAGGAGGGCACGAGCAGGTGGCCGGTCATGATCGACTTGACCCCCTCCTTGATCGCTTCCCGGAACGGGAAGAGCGCCTCCTCGATGCCCGCGTCGGCCACCACGGGCACGCCGTGGTGGGAGTCGACGGTGGTGTCCCCGTGGCCGGGGAAGTGCTTGGCGCAGGCGGCCACCCCGGCCGACTGCAGGCCGCGGACGAACGCCCTGGTGTGCCTGGCCACCAGCGCGGGGTCGGAGCCGAAGGCGCGTAGGCCGATGACCGGGTTGTCGGGGTTGGAGTTCACGTCGGCGGAGGGGGCGAAGTCGATCGTGATGCCCGCTGCCGCCAGGTCGCCGCCCAGGTCCCTGGCCAGCGCCTCGGTGAGGCCGACGTCGTCCACGACGCCCAGGGCGTATCCGCCGGGACGACTGCTGCCGGTGCTCACCTCCAGCCGGGTGACCTCGCCGGACTCCTCGTCGGTGCCGACGAGCACCGCGGGGTTCTCCGCACGCAGCGCGGCGGTGAGCCGGGCCACTTGGGCGGGGTCGGCGATGTTGCGGGAGAACAACACCACACCGGCCAGTCCCTCGCCGAGTCGGCGGAGGATCCAGTCCGGAGGCGTCCTTCCCGCGAAACCAGGGAGGAGGACGGCGTCGGCGAGGCGAAGAAGGTCACCGCTGAGGGGCATGACCCGAAATCTAATAGGAAAGTTTCCTATTTGCTAGAGGCATTTTCTGATGTCAGCCCGGTTCCTTCCGTGTCGAATTCAACCAATGCCGGAAATGGCCACTCCAGTCGCCGCGGCCCGGCTCTCAGGCGAGGCGCTCTAGGACGGTGACATTCGCCTGTCCGCCGCCCTCGCACATGGCCTGCAGGCCGTACCGGCCGCCGGTGCGCTCCAGCTCGTGCAGCAGCTTCACGGTCAGGACCGCGCCGGTCGCGCCGAGCGGATGGCCGAGCGCGATGGCGCCGCCGTTGGGGTTCACCCGGGCCAGGTCGGCGCCGGTCTCCTTGATCCAGGCCAGGACGACGGAGGCGAACGCCTCGTTTACCTCGATCGCGTCGAAGTCGTCGATGGCCATGCCCGTCCTGCCCAGGGCGTGGGCGGTGGCCGGGATGGGCGCGGAGAGCATCATGACCGGGTCCGCGCCGCGCGCCGACAGGTGGTGCACGCGGGCGCGCGGGGTCAGCCCGTGGTCGCGTACGGCCCGGGGCGAGGCGACCAGCAGCGCCGCCGCGCCGTCGGAGATCTGGGACGCCAGCGCCGCCGTGAGCCGTCCCCCTTCGGTCAGCGGCCTGAGCGCGGCCATCTTCTCCGGCGTGGTGTCCCTGCGCGGGGCCTCGTCGTCGGCGACGCCCTCGTAGGGGACGATCTCGCGCCGGAACCGCCCCTCGTCCACGGCCCGCAGCGCGCGGCGGTGCGACTCGTAGGCGTAGCGTTCCATGTCCTCGCGCGACAGGTCCCAGGCCACCGCCATCTGCTCGGCTCCGGCGAACTGGGAGACCTCCGCCGTGCCGTACCGCGCGGCCCAGCCCTTGGACCCGGCGAGCGGGGTCTCGTGCCCGAGCGGCCGGCCCGCCAGCATGGCCGAGGAGATCGGGATCATGCTCATGTTCTGCACGCCGCCCGCGACCACCAGGTCGTTCGTGCCCGACAGCACGGCCTGGGCGGCGAAGTGCAGGGCCTGCTGCGAGGAGCCGCACTGGCGGTCGACGGTGACGCCCGGCACCTCCTCCGGCAGCCCGGCGGCCAGCCAGCAGGTGCGCGCGACGTCGCCGGCCTGCGGCCCGATCGTGTCCACGCAGCCAAAGATGACGTCCTCCACGGCGGAGGGGTCGGCGTCCGCGCGGTCCATCAGCTCGCGGAGCACGTGCGCGCCGAGGTCGGCCGGGTGGGCCGCGGCCAGCCCGCCGTTCCTGCGCCCGACCGGGGTGCGGACGGCGGCGACGATGTAAGCCTCACTCATCTCCGTATCCTAACAAGCGCTTGGTAAGCAAGGTAAGGCCGTACGAGCTGGGCCTGTTGCGTGAACAAGCGATTGTCTGAGGGCTCATAATGGAAACGTGACCACGCGAAAGAACTCCGGCACCACCACGTCACCGGCGAAGCGCCAGCGCGCCACCTCGGGGGCGGCCTCCGAGCGGCGCGACCATCTCGTCAAACTCGCCGCGGAGCTCTTCGCGCGCAAGGGCTTCCAGGCCACGACCGTACGCGAGATCGCCGACGAGGCGGGCATCCTGTCCGGGAGCCTCTACCACCACTTCGACTCCAAGGAGACGATCGTCGACGAGGTGCTGTCCACCTTCCTCGACGACCTCATCGCCCGCTACCGCGCCGCCGTCGACAACAACGCCGACGCCCGCACGGTCCTGTCGGAGATGGTCCGCATCGGCTTCGGCACGCTGGAACCCCACCGCGCCGCGATCACCGTCATGCAGAACGACTGGAACTACCTGCGCCAGTTCGAGCGCTTCAACTACCTGGTCAAGGCCGAGGACGAGGTCGAGCAGATCTGGGTGGCCCAGATCAAGGCCGGTCAGACGGCCGGGCTGTTCAGGGCCGACGTCGACCCCAAGCTGACCTACCGGATGATCCGCGACACCATCTGGGTGGCCGTGCGCTGGTTCCGTCCCGGCGGCAGGCTCAACACCACCGCCCTGGCCGAGCACTACATCACCGTGCTGTTCGACGGCCTCGCCACCGGCGAGCGCACGACCCAGCGCCAGGGATGAGCCTCGGCAAGGCGGTGCGGCTGGCACTGCAGGAGATCGCCGAGCCGCACAAGGCCGAGCCGATGCGCGCGTACATGAAGTCGGAGATGCCCTTCCTCGGCGTGCAGGCGACGCCGAGGCGGGCGGCGCTCAGGCGGGTGTTCGCCGACCACCGCATCGACTCCGCGCCCGAGTGGCGGCGCGCGGTGCTCTCGCTGTGGCGGGAGGCCGAGTTCCGCGAGGAGCGCTACGCCGCCGTCGAGCTGACCGGCTACCACTACTACCGCGACTTCCAGACCCTCTACACCGTGCCGATGTACGAGGAGATGATCGTCACCGGTGCCTGGTGGGACCTGGTCGACGAGTTGGCCACCCACCGCGTCGGCGGCCTGCTGACCGCCTTCCCCGACACCATGCGCCCGCTCGTGCTCGACTGGGCCGCCGGCGACGACCTGTGGAAGCGCCGCACGGCGATCCTGTGCCAGAACCGCTTCAAGTCCCGCACCGACACCGCCCTGCTGTACGCCTGCATCGAACCCAGCCTGTCCGACACCGACTTCTTCGCCCGCAAGGCCATCGGCTGGGCCTTACGGGAGTACGCCAAGACCAATCCCGACGAGGTCGTGCGTTACGTACGCGCCAAGGGCATCTCGGGCCTGAGCCGCCGAGAGGCGCTGAAGAACCTGGCCGTCGACTAGACCCGCTCATCTGGTCCACAGCGCGTCCTGCACCGCCTGCACCAGCGCCATCAGCTCCGGCGTCACCCGCTCCCGCGCCCAGGCCAGCGCGTAGGTGATGCGCAGCTCCCCCGCCTCCAGCGGCACGAACCGCACGTCCTCCCGCCTGACGGCCCTGACCAGGAGCTGCGGGATCGGCAGCAGCCCCGCCCCGGCGGCCACCAGGTCGAGCGCGGCGGCGAAGTCGTCGTCGGCCACCATCCGCGAGCGCCCCGGGAGCCCCGGCCACGGCCGGCTCCCCGGCGTCAGCAGCACCTGCCCGCCCAGATCGCCCGGCGTGACCCTGCCGTGCCCGGCCAGCCGGTGCCCCAGCGGGACGGCCAGATGGTCCACGGTGACGTGGAAGCGGGCCGCCGTGACGAACTGCGCGGGCGCCGGCGTGGCCAGGATCGCGGCCGAGACCTCCCCGCTCCCCAGCGCCTGAGCGGCCGCGCCCCGGCCGGCCACGACGAGCTCCACGCCGATCGCCGGAACGCGCCCGGCCAGCCGTCTGGCGATGCGCGCGGCCAGCGTCCCCACCAACGGTGGATAAGCCAGGTGAATGGTCGGGCGGGCCAGTCTGGCGGCCTCGGCGGTGAACGCCTGGGCCGATTCGAGCACCTGCCGGGCGTACGGCAACAGGCCCTTCCCCTCGGCCGTGAGCCGCACCTCGCGGGCATTGCGCTCGAAAAGCCTCACCCCGGCGGCACGTTCGAGCCGGGTGATGGCCTGGCTGACGGCGGGCTGCGACATGCCGAGGTCGGCGGCGGCGGCCGAGAAGCCGAGGCGCTCGGCGACCAGGAGGAAGCAGTGGATCTCCTTGAGCATAAGCAGCACTTATCGATGATGCACGACCTCGGCGGTGCCCGACACGATTCCGCCATCTGACCGACGTGATCGAGGAGCTGAGATGTCGCCATTCCCCACGTCCACGGTGCTCGGATATCCGAGGATCGGACCGCGACGGGAGCTGAAGCGGGCGCTGGAGTCGTACTGGGACGGGCGGTCCGGCCGGGCGGAGCTGGAGCGGACGGGCGCCGAGATCAGGGAGCGGACCTGGCGCCGGCTGGCCGAGCTGGGCCTGGAGGGACTGCCGTCCAACACCTTCTCCCTGTACGACCACGTGCTGGACACCGCGGTGCTGCTGGGCGCGGTGCCCGAGCGCTACCGCGCGGCCGAGGACCCCTACTTCGCGATGGCCAGGGGCACCGAGGGCCTGGCGCCGCTGCGGATGACGAAGTGGTTCGACACCAACTACCACTACATCGTGCCGGAGATCGGCCCGGAGACCGTCTTCAAGCTGGACGCCTCCAAGCCGCTCGCCGAGGTGCGCGAGGCCCGCGCGCTGGGCTACGAGACCCGGCCCGTCGTGGTCGGGCCGGTGACGTTCCTGCTGCTGGCCGGGGCGCCCGAGCGGCTGGAGGAGGTGCTCGGCTGCTACGAGGAGCTGCTCGCGGCGCTGGCCGCCGAGGGCGTCGCCTGGGTGCAGCTCGACGAGCCGGCGCTGGTCGGCGACCGGACGCCCGAGGAGCTGGAGGCCGTCCGCGACGCCTACGACCGGCTGGGGTCGGCGACCGCCCGCCCTGGACTGTTCGTGGCCTCCTACTTCGGCGACCTCGGCCCCGCGCTGCCGGTGCTGGCCGGCACGCCCGTGGAGGCGATCGGCATTGACCTGGTGCGCGGCGGCGCCGTACCCGACCTGCCGGGCAAGACCGTGGTCGCCGGCGTGGTGTCGGGCCGGGACGTGTGGCGCACCTCGCCGGAGCGCGCGCTGGCCGCCCTGGGCGGCGTGCGGGCGGACCGGGTGACGGTGAGCACGTCGTGCTCGCTGCTGCACGTGCCCTACGACGTGGACGCCGAGCCCGACCTCGATCCGGCGCTGCGGGAACGGCTGGCGTTCGCCGAGCAGAAGGTGGCCGAGGTCGTGGCGCTGGCCCGGTCGGACTTCCAGGGTCCGGCCCCCGTCGCGCCCTCGGTGCCGCTGACCTCGCCGGCCGCGTCCGAGGAACGCGCCCCGTACGCCGTCCGGGCCGCCGCCCAGGCCGCCCACCTGGGATTGCCCGCGCTGCCGATCACCACCATCGGCTCGTTCCCCCAGACCGGCGAGCTGCGCGCGGCACGCGCGGCCGTGGTGGCCGGCACACTGACCGAGGACGACTACGAGCGGCGCGTCGAGGCCGAGATCGAGCACGTCATCAGGGTGCAGGAACGCCTCGGCCTGGACGTGCTCGTGCACGGCGAGCCCGAGCGCAACGACATGGTCCAGTACTTCGCCGAGCACCTGGACGGGTTCGCGGTCACCAGGAACGGCTGGGTCCAGTCGTACGGGTCGCGCTGCACCCGGCCGCCGATCCTGCACGGCGACGTCGGCCGTCCCGGGCCCATCACCGTACGCTGGGCCTCCTACGCGCAGTCGCTCACCGACAAGCCGGTCAAGGGCATGCTCACCGGGCCGGTGACGATCGTGGCCTGGTCGTTCGTCCGCGACGACCTGCCGCTGCGTGACGTGGTGTTCCAGGTCGCCGACGCGGTGCGCGAGGAGGTGCGCGACCTGGAGGCGTCCGGGGTGTCGATCATCCAGGTGGACGAGCCCGCGCTGCGCGAGCTGCTGCCGCTGCGGCGGGCCGCGCAGGCCGACTACCTGGAGTGGGCGGTGGCGGCCTACCGGCGGGCCACCTCGGGCGCGGCCGACCGCACCCAGATCCACACCCACCTGTGCTACTCGGACGCCGACCAGATCCTGGCCGCCATCGACGGCCTGGACGCCGACGTCACCACGATCGAGTCGGCCCGCTCGGGGGCGCGCATCCTGGGCGCGGTGCGCGCGTTCGGCCGCGGCCTCGGGCCCGGCGTGTACGACATCCACTCCCCGCGCGTGCCCGGCGCGGACGAGGTCGAGGACCTGCTGCGCAGGACGCTGGCGGCGCTGCCGGCCGAGCGCGTCTGGGTCAACCCCGACTGCGGGCTGAAGACGCGGACGTACGAGCAGGTGGAGGCGTCGCTGGCGCACGTCGTCGAGGCCACCCGGCGGCTGCGGGCCGAGCTTCAGCCGTAGAGCTCGGTGAACTCCTCGACCGTCATCCCGAACAGGATCCCGTCGTCGTAGCGCCCGGCGGCGAAGCGGCTCCTGCGCCGGCGGCCCTCCTCGACGAAGCCGAGCCGCCGGTGCAGGGCCTGCGACGGGTCGTTGGAGCTGTAGACCCACGCCTCGGCCTTCTGGAAGCGGCGCTCGGCGAACATGTAGCGCAGCAGCAGGACGATCGCCTCGCTGGCGTAGCCCTTGCGGTGGTGGGGCGTGCCGATGGAGATGCCGTAGCAGAACGTGCCGTGCACGCGCTCGACCTCGTGCGTGTTGAGCATGCCGACGGGGCGGCCGTCGGCCGCGTCGGCGATCACCAGGCGGAGCTCGTCCATATCGGACTCCTGCTCGGCCAGCTCCCTGGCCCACTTCTGCGCCTGGGCGGCCGAGCGGGGCGGAGGCAGCCGCCAGCCGTTCCTGGCCGCGTCGGTGTCCTCGTCGAAGGCGAGGAACGCCGCCCAGTCCTCCGGTTCGATGGCCCTCAGGCGCACGCGCTCGCCGACCCACGCAGACGTCATGATGTGGAGCAAATCAGAGCACGCCCCCCGCACGCGAACCCTTTTCCGGCCCTCACCCGCGCCCGTAGGTGTCCTCGGCCCGCCAGAAGTACCAGAGCCCGAGGGTCAGTCCGGCGACCGCCCAGAACACGCAGCTCAGCCAGACGATCGGGCGCGGGCTGTAGGTGTGGATCAGGATTCCGCGCATGACCTCGATGACGGAGGCGGCGGGGTTGAGGTACATGACGTCCGCCACCCACTGCGGCAGCCCGACCCCTCCGACCGGCTTGCCGGTGGCCGGGTCCGGATATCCCACGATCTTGTACTGGATCGAGAAGAAGACGCCGGAGGCGTACAGCCAGGTCCGCAGGACGAACGGCAGGAGCTGGTTCACGTCGCGCAGCGAGGCCCCCAGACGCGCCAGGGCCAGGCTCAGCCCCGTGTTGAACATCGTCTGCAGCAGCAGGACGACCGGGATCAGCAGCCAGTACCAGGTGGGGAACTCCCCCATGACGACCACCAGGATGAGCAGCACGCCCATGGAGACGGCCGACTGCCGCAGTTCCTGAAGGGTGTACGCCAGGGGCAGCGCGGCGCGGGGGAAGTGCAGGGCGCGGATGAGCGAGAGGTTCCCCGAGACGGACTTGGCCCCCGCGGAGGCCGACCGCTGGCTGTAGGTGAAGACGAACATGCCCGTGACGAGGAACGCCGGATAGTTCGCGATGTGCTCGTGCCCGCCCAGGACCAGGCCGAACATGACCCAGTAGATGCCGGCGTTCAGCAGCGGCGTCAGCACCTGCCAGAGTTGCCCGAGCGCGGAGGTGGAGTATTTCGAGACGGTGCGGGAGGTCGCGTACACCAGGACGAAGTGCCGCCGTTCCCATAATCGGCGCAGGTAGACGCGCATGTCCGGCCGGGCCACGGATCGCCGCAACCCGTGACGGGCCGCGAGAGCGGCCAGCGATTCCTGCTCGGGCGCGGACGACATGGGAGTCTCCTCACGGCCTGCTACGTCGCGGATTGCCAGGGAGTCTAAGTTCCGGGGCGGCGAGACGGGCATCCTCGCGCGCCTCCGAGAGACGCGGTTCCACCGGAGGGGGGCGGCGGCGCGCCGACGTCGAGTCAGGTGGCTCGTCCGTCGAGTCAGGTGGCTCGTCCGTCGAGTCAGGTGGCTTGTTCGTCGAGGAAGTCGACGACGCGGGCGTTGAGGTCGGCGGGCTCGTGCCACGGCATCGCGTGATGGGACAGGCGCGGCAGCACAGCGGTCCGCGCGCCCGGCAGCAGGCGGGCGGCGGCGGAGGCGACGCGGTGCGGGGAGTGCGCCTTGCCACGCCCGGCGACGAGCACGAGGGCCGGTGTGGTGAGCGCGCGCAACGATCCGGGCTCGGGGCGTTTCCCGGTGACGACCTTCGTGTCCGGGAACTCCGCGGCCAGGCCGTAGAGCCGCAGCCATGCGGGGTCGGCGGGCGCGCCGCCGGTCTCCCACGCCAGGAAGGCCCGCGCGCGCGTGGCCGTCGGCCGCAGCAGGGTGGGCAGCGCGCGGGCCAGGTATCCCGCCCGGAACCCGCCGAAGCACTGCGTCGGGTCGAGCAGGACGAGCCGCCCGACCCGCCGGGGGGCGTGGAGGGCGTACGTCAAGGCGATCCACCCGCCGTGGGAGTGTCCGCACACCGCGGCGCTGTCGATCCCGAGCCCGTCGAGCACCTCGTCCAGCCAGCCGAGCAGGTCGCGGACGTCACGAGGAGGGCGTTCGCCCCGGATGCTCCGCCCCGGCTCGCCGATGCGGTCCACGGCGTACACCCGATGGCGGCGGGCGAACGCGGCGACGTTGGCGAACCACATCGCCGCCGTGGTGCCGCCACCGTGCAGCAGGACCAGCGGCGGGCCGTCGGCGGGGCCGCACGCGTTCACCCGGGTCGTGCCGTACGCCGACGGCAGGTCGATCGTCTCGACCGGAACCGGCCAGCGTTCGAGGACCGCGTCGTAGGCGGAGAGGAAGTCGGACATGCCGCACCTTACTGAATAGCTTGCTCAGCAATAATCTCGCTGGGCGAGATAATGCCATACTGGTGGCATGACGATGCGGCCGGAGCATGCCGGGAACGTGGACGATCAGGACGCCGGGATGCGGCTGGTCCATCTGCTGCGCGCCGTCACCGTGGAACTCGACCGCATGGGCGAGCGGTTCGCCGCCGACAACGCCCTGCACCCGACCGACGTACGCGCCCTCATCTGCCTTCTCGACGCCGCCCGCACCGGCACCCCCGCCACCCCCGGAACGCTGGGCGCGCACCTCGGCCTCAACTCCGCGGGCACCACGGCGGTGGTGGACCGTCTGGAACGGCTCGGTCACGTCCGCCGGGAGCGCGACACCCAGGACCGGCGGCGGGTGCTGCTGAAGGTCGACGAGAGCGCCGTCACGCTGGGCTGGACCTTCTTCGGCCCGCTCATCCACGAGATCGTCACCCTCATGGGCCGGTACGACACCACGGAACAGGCCACCATCGAACGCTTCCTCAGCGACGTCCACAAGGCCGTCACCCAGGGTTAGGCCGGCGGCGCGGCGTCGCGATCAGATTGTGCTTCGGCGCCGTCATCGACGAGGTGCCGCTTGCCCAGTCGGCCTCACCTCCAGCGAGCCGGAGCTCGACGGGACGACCTTCCCCTGCCAGGACAAGGGCGTCCCAGGCTCAGGACGCTCATGTCTCGTAGACTGGATGCATGAGCGTGATGCGCGATGAACTTCATCACCTGGTGGACCGGCTGCCCGAAGAGAAGGTCGCGCCTCTGCTCCGTCTGGTCCGGGATCAGCTCGACGAGCAGCAGGCGGTGCGGGACCTGCCGTTCATCGGAATGCTCGAGGCGGAGCCGGATTTCGCGGAACGCGCCGAGAAGATCCTGCGGGCGGAGGACAATCACCCTTTGTGATCGTCCTTGACACAGGCCCGTTGGTCGCGGCGCTCAACAGCAAAGACAGGCACCATGAGGTGTGTGCACGCCTTCTGCGTACGCATCCGGGTCCGTTGCTCGTCCCGTCCACGGTGGTCACCGAGGTGTGTCAGCTGGTGGAGAGGCGGCAGGGCAGTGCAGCGGAGGCTTCGTTCTTGCGAACCTTCGGGGCAGGTCTGAACTTGGTCGATCTTACTGAGCAGGACCTTCGGCGTATGAGCAGGTTGGTCGCCGCCTATGCGAACCTGCCTCTGGGCGCGGTCGACGCCTCCGTCATAGCGATCGCCGAACGGCTCAACACTCCAGAGGTGGCCACGCTCGATCGCCGACACTTCACGGTGGTGCGCCCGCACCACACCCATTCGCTGCTCCTCCTGCCGGAAAGACTCTGAGAACGACTGCTTCGGGGGCGGCGGGACAGGCATGGCGTGCCCGGTCGGCCTCCGTCTGATCAGTTGCTCGGCGTGGGTGAGCGCGACTTGTCGAGCCTGCTCTCGGCCTGGAGGTTGCCGGCCAGTTCCGCCAGGGTCGCCCCGCAGCGGACGTTGGAGAGCCCGCTGTCACGGGACACGAGGGGGACGCGGAAGGCGACCCAGCCGCCGGTCACGTCGATGATCCGCCACCCGGGAAACCTGCCGGAAGGACGGGACCTTCCAACCTCGCCGCAGCCCGTTGCCAGGACGTGTCGAGGCCCCGCGAAACGTCCCTGGACGGCCTTGAAACGTCCCCGGCCGTTCGCGTCCACTTGATACGTGAACGAGCGCCTACGCACAGCGATGCTCCGTCATGGTGTGGCCCTGGAGGACCTGGCCGAGACCTGCGGCGTCGAGCCCAAGACAGTCGAACGCTGGATCAACACCGGCCGTGTTCCGCACCGGAGGCACAGGTGGGCGGCGGCGAAGCTGCTGACCGCCGACGAGACGTACCTGTGGCCCGGTGTGCTGGAAAGCAGCGGGGCTCGCCGCGGCAGGGCGAACCGGTCGGAACTCGTGGAGGTCTTTCCCGACCGTGCCAGCGTGCCTCGTGAGCTGTGGCTTCGGCTTCTCACCGACGCTCAGGAGCGGGTGGACGTCCTCGTCTTCTCAGGAACCTTCTACGCCCAGACGCAACCCAGGATCGCCCGACTGCTCACCGAGCTCGCACAGCGCGGGGTCGCGATCAGGCTGTGCTTCGGCGACCCCGACGCGCAGTCGGTGGAGACGCGAGATCGCGAGGAAGGGCTGAGCGGAACGCTGCCCGCCAAGATCCGCTCATCCTTGACCTACTACCGGACGCTGCCGGACCTCGATGGCTGCGAGATCCGTCTGCACGCGACCACTCTGTACGCCTCTCTGTTCCGCTACGACGACGACATCCTGGTCAACCCGCACGCGTACGGCGAACCAGCCTCCGCCAACCCGACCTTCCACTTCCATCGCCTCGACGGAGGGACGATGGCCGAGCACTACATGTCATCGTTCGAGCGAGTCTGGGCCGGAGCCGTTCCGTGGTCCGGCGCGGAAGTCTGAGGAGGCATTCCCCATGGGACGAGTCGAGTACTGGAACGCCCCGGACGCCCCGAAGGCGAACAGCCTGGTGCCGGCCTGCGGGACGGTGACCGTGGACGACGCCGGCCGCATCCTCATGCAGCGCCGGCGCGACACCGGCCAGTGGGCGTTGCCGATGGGCAAGATGGAGATCGGCGAGACCCCCTCACAGTGCGCCGTACGGGAGACGGAGGAGGAGACCGGCGTCCGCGTCGAGCCCACCGGCCTCCTCGGTGTCTATTCCGACCCGGGCCACATCGTGGCCTACACCGACGGAGAGGTCCGCCAGGAGTACGAGGTGATGCTGATCGCCCGCCCGGTCGGCGGCCGTCCGGAGGCCAACGACGAGGCGAGCGACGTGCGCTGGGTCGAGCCGGGCGAGCTGCACACGCTCGACATCCATCCGACCCAGTGGCGACAGCTCAACGACTATCTGCGGCAGAGGCATCCCCACGTCGATTGAGGTCGGCCGGCTACGACGACAGCGTCTTGTGATTCATTCCTGACGGATGGCGCAGGCGCCGGAGGTCGGCGGAGCGGGAGGCGATCCGGCGCGCGGCTCGTGATGGCTCGACGGCCGGATGGCGGGCGTACAACGTGCGCCGACGCCCGCCACCCCGACGTACTCGCCGCCCAACGCAAGGAACGCACCCGCATCCGCAGCGAGAGAGGCATCCGATGGGGCGGACGCCCCGTCTCCGCCGCAGCCTGATCGTACGCCCCTGGTGGAGAACGTCAAATGCTCGCACTACGGGCGATGCGGTACAGCACGTTCGGACGCAGTGGCCCTTCGGGCTCGGTGGGGTCGTCGAAGTCGTCGGCCGGGTCACGGGTCATGCCGATCCGGCGCATCACCGCCTGGGAACGAAGGTTGGTGGCCGTTGTGACAGCGAGGATCTCAGGAAGCTCAAGAACGTCGAAGCCGTGGGCCAGGACTGTCAGCGCAGCCTCGGTGGCGTAGCCCTGGCCCCAGGCCGAGCGGGCGAGCCGCCAGCCGATCTCCACTCCTGTGAACGTCATGTGGTCGTCCACTTCGTCCAAGCCTGCGAAGCCGATGAACTCGCCCGTGGCCTCCACCTCGACCGCCCACCACCCGTAGCCTCGCTGGTCGAACTCGGCCTGAAAGAGCGACACGGAGGCGTCGCTCTGTTCGCGGGTAAGCAGGTCGCCCAAGTGCTCCCGGACCTCGGGATCGGCGTTCATGGCCGCCCACGGTTCAAGGTCGGAGTCACGCCATCGGCGCAGGATGAGGCGCTCGGTACGCAGTTCAGCCATGCTGACCAGCCAACATGAGCCTTGGCCCCCAGGCAATCAATTTTCTTGCGTGACACCGCCTCCCAGAAACACGGGCCGCTCCTGGGGCGAAGGAAGCGGCCACCGATCCGGCGAACGTATGCGGTCAGACCACTGGCGCCGGCGGCGCCACGGCGCCGCCAGGCGCGGGGGTTGCGCCGCCAGGCGCCCCAAAGAGGACCGCCTGAGTCTCCAGGCGCGAAGCGCCCCCGACGGAGCCCATTGAGCCCAGAGGCGAAGCCCCCTTAGGTGAAGCTGTTCATTTGAGGGCTCCCGAGGTCAGGCCGGACTGGATCTGGCGCTGGAACACCGTGTACACGACCAGCATCGGCAGGATCGCCAGCGTCAGCGCGGCGAACAGCGCCGACCAGTCCTGGTCGTACCCCGCCGCCGTGGAGATGTCCGCGATCCCCTGAGTGAGCACCCATTTGTCCCGGTCCTGGAGCAACACCAGCGGAAGCTGGTACTGGTTCCACTGCCCCAGCACGTTGAAGATCGTGATGCTGATGATGCCCGGCCGCGCCATCGGCAACATGATCTGGAAGAACACGCGGGTGTGCGAGGCGCCGTCCACCATGGCCGCCTCCCCCACCGCCGTGGGCAGCGTACGGAAGAACGCGGTCAGGAAGAACACCGTGAACGGCATCGAGTACGCGATGTAGACCAGCACCAGCCCCGCGTGCGTGTTCAACCCGATGTACGGCCCCACCAGCGGCACCGCCCCCATGTTCTGCACGACGAAGAACAGCGGCGTCAGCTTCAGGTAGACCGGGAAGGCCAGCCCGGAGACGAACAGGAGGTAGATCGGCCGGTTGGCGCGGAAGGGGTAACGCGCCAGCACGTACGCGGCCATCGAGCCGAGCAGCATCGTCCCGGCCACGCTGAAGGTGACGACGACGACGCTGTTGAGCATGTACTGCCCGATGTGGGCCTGCTCCCAGGCGCGGGCGAAGTTGTCCCAGTTGAGCCTGGCCGGCAGCCCCCAGGCCTCGCCGAAGATCTCGTCCTCGCTCTTCACCGAGGCCAGGAAGGTCCACAGGATCGGCACCACGACGAGCACCGTCCACACCAGGAGCGCGACGTGGGACAGCACGGCCATCGGCCCGAGCCGCCGCCGGCGCTCCTGACGGGCCAGTTTGCGGGAGTTCGCCACCGTCCACGTGGTCGTCGTTGTCATCTAGTACTCGATTCGTTCGCGGCGGGACAGGCGCAGCGAGAGGATGGCGAAGCCGACGGTGAAGAAGAACATCATGACGCCCAGGGCCGAGGCGTAGCCGAAGCGGAAGTACTGGAAGGCGTTGCGGTAGATCTCGGCGGCCATGACGGTGGTCGACCAGTCGGGGCCGCCGTGCTGGTCGGTCATCACCCACACGATCGCGAACGCGTCGAGCGCCAGGATGCCGAGATAGACCCAGGCCACCTGGATCGTGTCCCAGAGCAGCGGCAGCGTGATGCGGAAGAACAGGCTGAACCGGCCGGCGCCGTCGATCTGCGCCGCCTCGAACATGTCGCGCGGGATGGAGGCCAGCCCGGCCGAGAACAGCACGACGTAGAAGCCGACCGCCTGCCAGACCAGCACGCCGAGCACCGACCAGAAGGCCACGCCGGGGTCCGACAGGAACCCGACGGGCTTGGCGCCGAGCGCGAGCAGCGGCCCGTTCAGCATGCCGCTGCCGTCGGGCCGGAACACCTGCTGGAACAGCACCCCGACCACGGCCACGGCCAGGACCTGCGGGAAGAAGAACACCACGCGGTAGAACTTCGAGCCCGCGATGCCGGACGAGCCCTTGCGCCCGCCCACATTGAGCAGGAAGGCGAAGAACAGCGCGATCACGATCGTGAGCAGCGGCAGCAGCACGAGCAGCATGGCGTTGTGGGTGACGGCCTTCCAGAAGACGCCGTCCTTGAACAGCCGGACGAAGTTGTCCAGCCCGATGAAGTCCGGCGTGGCCGTCACGCCGCGCCAGTCGGTCATCGAGATCCGGAACGCCTGGATCAGCGGCGAGATGACGTAGACGAGGTAGAGGATCACCGGGGCTGCCAGGAACGCGGTGATGAACAGCCCGCGGCGATACCTGTTGAACAACATCAGCGCTTGTACTTCTTGATCGAGGAGTCGTTCTTGATCTCGTCGGCCTTCTTCTGCATGCGCTCCAGGTACTTCTCCGGCGTCAGGCCGCCGGACATCAGCTCGCCGGTGGCGGCGATGCCCTCGTCCTTGAGCTGGCCGTACCAGGTGTACCAGCGGTAGTAGACGGTGTTGGCGCCCGCGTCGGCGACGGCCTTGGAGGCGCTGGTGACGCCGGGCGAGATCGTACGGCCCTCGGTCGCGCCCTTGACCGCCGTCACCGTCTTGACCATCTCGCTGAAGTCGCCGGCCGCCTTCTTCGACAACATGCCGCGCAGGTACTCGATGCCGCCCTGCGGGTTGGCGCTCTTGGCCGAGACCATGAAGTTCTCGCCGGGCTGGGTGTGCAGGGTGCCGTACGGCATCTTGTCGGAGCCGGTGACGTCGGGGATCGGGAACATGCCGTACTCGAAGTCGGGCGGCGTGGTGCTCTTCTGCTCGTTCTCCAGCCACGACCCGGACGGCAGCATGGCCACCTTGTACTTGTTCTGGGCCGTCTGGGTCTGCACGTGGTCGAGGCCGGTCGTGCCCTCCATGAGGTACTTGGCGCCCACCTCGGCCCAGGCCGTGGCGGCGGTCTTCATGGCCTCGGTGGTCCAGGCGCCGTCCTCCAGGTTGTCGATGTTGACCAGCACCTCGTTGCCGCCGATCTTGGCAGCCATGGTCAGCAGCGGCTCGTACAGGTACTGCGGGAACTTGCCCGCGTACGTGAAGGGCGCCATCTTGCCGGACTTCTTGATCGTCTCGCAGAGCTTGGTGAACTCGTCCCAGGTCTTGGGGATCTCCCAGCCGTTCTCCCTGAACACCTTCTGTGAGTACCAGATGCCGTGGATGTAGTTCACGTAACCCAGCACGCTGAACTTGCCGTCGTAGGTGCCGATCTCGATGACCGACGGGTCGATGGTGTCCCTGACCTTGACGGCGGGGTCGTCCCAGCTCGGCGCGTCGAGCAGCGCGGTGAGGTCCTGGAGCTGGCCGTCCTGGGAGAGGGCGCCGAAGTCCATGAAGTTGGCGCCGGAGTTGTCGATCACCTCCGGCGGGTTGCCGCCGGCGAAGCGCGGCTGGAGGACCTTGGTGATCTCCTTGGTCGCGTTGTGCTTGATCTCGCTCTTCGGATATTTCGTCGTGAACAGCGGCTCGTGGATGGTCTTGGCGTAGTCCTGGCCGAAGCCGCCGTCGAAGATCCACACCTCCAGCGGCTTGCCGTCCGCGACGCCGAACGGGTTGGCCGCGCTGGTCGCCACCGGGGCCGACGAGGCGGTGGCGGTGGGCTTGGCGGCGGGGGTGGCACAGGCGGCCAGCGCCCCGGCGACGGGGACGAGAGCCGCGCCGCGCAGGAGTTCACGACGGCTGATATGGGGGGTGTCAGGCATTGATGGCTCCTAGATTTTCATGATCCTCGTCGTATGCGCCCTGCGTATCGGCTCTCCAGGGCCGAGTTGTGCTCGTCGCCGCCGGTCACGTTGACCGACAGGTAGATGGGTGGCCGCTCGCCCAGGGCGACGAGCTCCTCCACCGCCTCGGTGACCACCATCTGCGCGAGCAGCGCCGAGGTGAGCGTGGAGACCGCGCCGAACGTGCCGCCGTCCGGCAGGTCGAGGATGGCGTCCCCGTACGGGGAGCCGTTGTCGAGCACGACGTCGGCCAGGTCCATGAGCTTGACGCCCGAGGGATGGCGCGAGGTCATGCGCGTGCTGTGCGCGACCGAGGTGATCGCGACGAGCGGGTGGCCGCGCTCCTTGACCAGCGTGGCCAGTTCCACGACCGTGCCGTTCACCCCGGAGCTGGAGACCAGGACGAACACGTCCTGCGGCTCGACGGGGGCCAGGTCGTAGATCTCGTGGGCGACGGCCGGGTCGCGTTCCAGCTCGGGGGTGAGCACGCTCGGGGGACGGCCGCCGTACAGGACGAGGTCGCGCGGGGAGAGGCGGTTGCTGGGCACCAGGCCGCCGGCCCGTCCGGCGATCTCCATGGCGATGGCCTCGGAGTGCCCCGACCCGAACGCGTTGACCACCCCGCCGGCGCGCAGCGCGGCGACGATCAGGGCGGCGGCCCGGCGCACCGGCTCGGCCTGGCTCTCGGCGACCCGTCCGGCGAGGGCGAGGGCCGTGGACGCGTAGCTCATTCAGCTCCTCTCCACACGGTGGCTCTCCACCGCGCTGATCGTCAGCTCGAACGCCTCGTTGGTGCGTTCGTAGGTGCGTTGCGCGACCGCCACGTAGACGGCGTCGAGCACGAAGAGCTGGGAGTGCACGGCCGCCAGCCCGCCCAGCCTGAACGTGGTCTCCCTGCTGGCCGTCGTCAGCACCAGGTCGGCCAGCTCGGCCAGCGGCGAGCGGGCGAAGGACGTGACGGCGACCGTGGTCGCGCCGTGGCTGCCCGCCTCGGCCAGCGCCTCCATGACCTCGCGGGTACGGCCCCGGTGGCTGATGCCGATGGCGACGTCGTCCGCGCCGAGCAGGGCCGCCTCCGACAGCGCCACGTGCGCGTCGCCCGCGCTCCAGCAGGGGATGGCGATGCGGCGCAGCCTGCCTTCGAGCATGGTGGCGACGTTCCCGCTGGTGGAGACGCCGATCAGGAGCACCCGGCGAGCCCTGACGACGGCGTCGGCGACCTGGGCGACCACCGAGAGGTCGAGCTGGGCGGCGGTGTCCTGGATGAGCCTGGCGTCGGCGGCGGCCATCACCTCGATGGCCGAGTCGAGCGGGTCGTCGGGGCCGATCTCGTGCCCGACGCCCGCGCCCCAGCCGGCCTGCGCGGCCCTGCCGGTCTCGGTGGCGAGCGCGACGCGCAGCTCGGCGTAGCCGGAGAAGCCGAAGGCCCGGCAGAACCTCGTCACGGTGGCGGGCGAGCTGCCCGCCCGCTCGGCCAGCGCGATGATGGTCGACCGCGCGGCCTCGGCGGGATCGCCGAGTATCACCTCGCCGACCCGGCGCAACGCCTCCGGCAGACCGGGCAGTTCCGTTTCGACGCGCCCGAGCGCTCCTGAAGTCACGAATATTCCTTCCGAATACCCGGTCTTCTGGCGAAAATTATTCTTGCTTCCCGGTCACGTCAACCCCCAGAATTTGACCGTGACCAAATCGCTGGTGGTCGGTGTCGACGCGGGAGCCACCTCGACGCGCGTCTCCGTCCACACCCTCGACGGCACCCGGGTCGGCTACGCGCGGGCGGGCGCCGGCAACCCTTCGGCGCACGGCCTGGACAAGGCGGTGGCGGCGATCGGCACGGCCCTCGGGCAGGCATTGGGGTCGCACGACGGCGGCCTGGTCGTGGCCTCGCTGGCCGGGGTCGCGGGCCAGGTCGACACGCTGGTCCCCGAGCTGGCCCGGGTGTGGGCCGCCCACGGCATCGAGGCGGGCCCGCTGATCGAGCGCGACGTGGCGGTGGCCTACGTCGCCGGCACCGCCGAGCCCGACGGCTCGCTGCTGCTGTCGGGCACGGGTGCGGTCGCGGCCAGGATCACCGGCCACCGCATCGACACGATCGCCGACGGGCTCGGCTGGCTGCTGGGCGACGAGGGCTCGGGCTTCTGGATCGGCCGCGCCGCCGCCAAGGCCGTGGTCTCCGCCCTCGACCAGGGTGCGACGGCCCAGCCGGGAAGCCTGGTCGCGCTCGTCGTGGAGCACTTCCTGGGCGAGGAGCGTCCGGGGTCGCCGCGGGCGGTCGCCGACCGGCTCGTACGGCTGGCGCAGGCCGACCACATGCGGCTGGCCGCCCTGTCCGCCCTGGTCAGCCGGGCGGCCGAGGCCGGTGACCCGATGGCGTTCAAGGTCGCCGAGGAGGCCGCCGACCGCCTGGTGGCCACCCTGCGCCGGGTGCACGTCTCGGGGGACGTCGTGCTCGCGGGCAGCGTGCTGACCAGCGAGGGGCCGGTCCGCCGGGCCGTGCTGGCGCGGCTGTCCGGCGAGCGGGTGGCGACGGCGCGCGACGCGGCCGGCGCGGCGGCCTGGCTGGCGGCCCGCGGCGTGCTGCCCGGTGACGACGGCAGGGCTTCGCACGCCGCGTTCACGCTCACTCCCTGACGTTCAACGCGTGAGAAGAGCCGCGCTGCCGTAGCTGCCGCCGAATCCGGTCACCAGGGCGGTCTCGCGGCCGGCGCGCAGCTCCCGCACCGCCTGGGCCACGTTGTTGAGCCCGTGCACGTAGCCCTCGGAGAGCAGGCCGCCGTGCGGGTTCACCCAGGCGTGCCGCCGTTCCAGCAGGTACGCCCCCAGGTCCCCGCGCGCCGCCAGCCCGAAGTCCTCCAGCTGCCGGGGCACCAGCCAGGAGTAGGCGTCGTAGAGCAGCGCTGCCTCGACGTCCGGGGGACGCATGCCGGACGCCTCCCACAGCAGGGGCGCGACGTGGGAGGAGAAGACGGCCGTCACGTCCGGCGAGCGGTCCATGGAGGAGCAGCCCGGCCCGCCCCCGCGGACGACCGCCCGGATGCGCGGCCCGTCCAGGACGCCGCTCACCAGCAGCGCGCACGCGCCGTCGGTCTCCAGGCAGCAGTCGGCGGTGCGCAGCGGCGTGCAGACGTACGGTTTGGCCAGGTAGGCGGCCAGGTCGAGGGGCTCGCGGCGCAGGGCGCGCGGGTTGCCCGCGGCGTTGCGCCTGGACTGGGCGACCACGGCGTGCAGGTGCTCGGCGGTGAGGCCGGTGTCGTGCAGGTAGCGGGTCGCGGCCATGGCGAACAGCGGGACCGGTCCGGCCAGGCCGTAGGTGTGGCGTTCCAGGGGGCCGGTGGAGGCGGTGTTCATGCGCGTGCCGGACCGTCCGTTGAGCGCCCGGAAGACCAGGACGTTCCGGGCCAGGCCGGCATGGATGATCATGGCCGCGTCCCCCAGCACGGACGCCGCCTGCGTCCCGCCGCCGGCGATGTCGTTGTGCCAGCGCAGCCGCTCGATGCCCAGCGCGCGGGCGACCTGGACGACCGGCGCGGAGTCGTTCAGGTGGTAGCTGAGCAGCCCGTCGACCTCACCCGGCGTGATCCCGGCGTCCGCGCAGGCGGCCCGGCACGCCTCGGCGGCCAGCTCCAGTTCGCCGCGCCCCGACCGCCTGGTCAGCGTGGTCATCCCGATCCCGGCCACGGCCGCGCACCCGGCGAAGGACTGCATCCCGCTCCCTCCGGCTCGGCGATCACGATAACACAGCTAGCCAAGCGCTTGCTCGGCAACCTCGCTGCCGGGTTTCCGGACGGCCGCAACGGCGACGCCTGCCGTCCCAAGGCATTCGTCGCAAGACCGGACGAGGTCCCGACCAGCGTGAAAGCACATGCCGTGACTGGACGTCTTCACGCGGGCTGCCCCGTCTTGTAATACGGAGAGGTGATCAGCCGATAGCCCATCATCATCACCCCGAGGTGAGAGATGGATCTGCGCTACGTCAGGTACACGATGGCGATCGCGCGCGCCGGCAGCCTGCGCCGCGCCGCGACCGCGCTGCACATCGCCCAGCCCACGCTGTCGGAGCAGCTCAGGGCGCTGGAGAAGGAGATAGGCGTCGAGCTGTTCAGCCGCTCGTCCAGCGGCGTCCGGCTCACCGAGGCGGGCGAGGCGTTCCTGGCCCAGGCCACGGTCGCGCTCGACGCCTACGAACGGGCCGTGGCCGCCGCCCGGAGCAGGGGCCGCACCACCCGGCTGGGCGTGGCCGACGGGCTGGCCGACGTGGCCGCCCGGCTGCTCGCACAGCTCCAGAACGTGCCGGTGCGGATCGCGCCGATGAGCACGGCCGAGCAGATGGTCTCCATCGCCGACGGCACGCTCCAGGCCGGCCTGGGTTACGCCCCCGGCTCGCTGCCCAGGGGCGTGGCGCGCATGCTCGTCCACCGCTTCCCCGTACGCGCGCTGCTCCCCCGCGACCATCCGCTCGCCGGGCGGGAGGCGCTGTCGCTCGCGGACCTGGCCTCCGAACCGCTGATCATGCCGGAGTCAGACGCGGTCGCCGGGGCCCGGCGGTTCCTGGAGGGGTTCGTCCGGCACCGGCTGCATCCCCGGCTGGGCCCGGCCGCCGCCACCCATGACCTGGTGGTCGACATGGTGGGCGCGGGGGCCGGTTACAGCCTGTGCGTCCACGAGGGCAGCACCGTGCCCGACACGGTGGTGTTCGTCCCCGTCAAGGAGGACGTGCCACCGCTGGAGGCGGTCTTCCTGTGGAACCGGCAGGCCGACGTCCACGAGGTGGTGAGCGCGGCCCGCCACGTCGCCCGATCTGGATAGCGCTATTATCTATCGATGCGCATCTCAGAACTGAGCGCCCGATCCGGTGTCGCCATCCCCACGATCAAGTACTACCTCCGTGAGGGCATGCTGCACCAGGGCGAGCAGACCGCCGCGACCCGCGCCGAGTACGACGAGTCCCACCTGCGCAGGCTCCGCCTGATCCGGGCCCTCCTGGAGGTGGGCAGGCTCCCCGTGGCCGCCATCAAGCAGGTCATCGCCGCCGTCGAGGACGAGACGCTGCCCATGCACCACATGCTGGGGATCGCGCATTGGGCGCTCGGCCCGACCGTCGAGCCCGAGCAGGGCGAGGAGTGGCGGACCGCCAGGGCCGAGGTCGACCGGCTGCTCGACGAACTCGGCTGGACCGTCGCCGACGACGCCCCCACCCGCGACGAGCTGGCCCAGACGCTGGTCCGCATGCGCCAGCTCGGCCTGCATGTCGATTTCGCGCCGTACGTCGAGGCCGCCAGGAAGCTGGTGACCGAGGTCGAGATGGCCACCATCCCCTTCGACGGGCCGCGCGACGCCGCCGTGGAGGCCCTGGTGCTGGGCACCGTCCTGTACGGCAAGGCGTTCGACACGCTGCGCCGCATGGCCCAGGAGTCGGAGTCGGCCCACCGGGTGGGGCTCCGCTGACGGTCAGAGCACGCCGTTCCCGCGCAGGACCTGGATGGCCCGTACGGTGGCCGCGCCCCGCCATTCGAGCACGCCGGCGGGCGAGATCGGCGCGTAGTCCACGACCCAGCCGCCGTCGTCCTGCTGCGACCCGGCCAGCCGGTCGAGGTCGGCGGCGATCACCTCGGGCGCGAACAGCTCGCGCGCGGGCCGCCCCGGGAACGGCGCGAAGTCGAGGGGGTTCAGCCGCTCCTCCGCGGTGCCGCCCTCCACGGGCACCCGCCCGTCGTCGGGCAGGTACGCCGCCAGCCGCTTGAGCAGCCCGGCCGCCTCGGGCCGCGTCCCGTGGACGGCGTCGAGGAAGTGCACGGCGAAGGAGAGCACGTAGGCGTGCGGCCGGTCCTCCAGCGCCTGGATCGCGTCGAGGCAGTAGCGGGTTGCCCGCTCCAGCCACGGGTGCGCGGCCACGGCCGGGTCGTGGGCGGCCACGGCGTGGGCCGCCGCCGCCGAGACGGCGGTGATCTGCAACGACGAGGTGGCGTGGTCCGCGCCCGCCCACCAGGGCGCGGTGCCCTCGGGCAGGGTGAGCGGGAGCGCGAACGGCAGCCCGCCGTCGGGCATCGTCACCGACTCCAGCCAGTCGCACAGCGCGACGGCCTGCGGCGCGGTGGCGGGGCCGATCTCCTCGAACACCTCGAAGGCGTGCAGCGCCGTGCCCGGCTGGCTCTCCGGCGAGCGCAGGTCGGGCTCCAGGCCCCAGCCGTAGCCGCCGTCGGGGTTGCGGTAGGCGTCGAGGGCGTCGAGCACGGCGGCCGGGCCGGTCTCCCCCATGAGCAGATGGAAGCGGCGCCGGTCCAGGAGCCTTGCGTGCGTGGCCATGAAGCCGGCGACCGCCGTGAGGTTCACGTTCATGAGGCCATCGTGCCCGCCGGGCGGCCCCGGGTCTTGTACGAACCGGACGCGTCAGCCGGTGCCGCCCACCGGCCGTTTCAGCAGCCACGACGCGGCCCGCTGGAGCATCGTCCGGTGGATCTCGTTGTCGTAGGACCTGGTGTCGTGGCCCAGCGCGTCGTAGACCACCCGGCCGCGGCGCACCGGACGCGCCCACACGAGCGGCTGGCCGTGGGAGGAGGCCAGGGGCCGCACGTCCGGCAGCACGTCGAGGTCGCTGTAGACCTCGTCCACCAGGTCGAAGTCGCGCAGGCCGGCCACGATCGGGTGGGCGGCGCCGTGCACCCGCACGCCGGTCCAGCCCAGCGGCGGATGGTGGGACTTGGGCCAGTTCCAGCAGCCGCCGAGCACCCGCGGCCAGCCCTGCCAGTCGTCGAAGCAGACCGCGGCCGTGTGCATGCACAGCAGCCCGCCGCCCCGGTCGAGGTGGTCGAGGAGCGTGGTGCGGGCCTGGGTGGGCAACGCGAAACGCCATTCGCCGCGCAGGCCGGCGAAGCGCTCCTGGCCCATCTGCCAGCGCAGCGCGTTGACGGTGATGAGCTGCACCTCCGGCGGCTCGCTCAGCGCGCCCGCGATGTCCTCGGTGATCTCCGACTCGACGCCGACCTCGCCCAGCACGTCGGCGAGCACGGCCGACGTGGCGGCGAAGTCGTGGAAGAGCCCTCCTGACAGGATCAGATTTCTCGCCACGCCTCCAGCCCATCACGCCCGGCCGGGCTTGGCCACCCTCCGGCGACCCCCGCCAGGCCACCCTGCCCGATGACAGGGCATGATGCCGGACGTGGACTTCGAGGAACACCGCCCGATGCTGCTGGGCCTGGCCTACCGCCTGCTCGGCAGCATGTGGGACGCCGAGGACGTCGTGCAGGAGGCCTGGCTGCGATGGGAGGGCACCGACAGGAGCCAGATCAGGGAGCCGCGCGCGTTCCTGCTGACCGTGGTCTCGCGGCTGGCCCTCGACCAGCTCCGCTCGGCCCGGGTGCGGCGGGAGGCGTACACGGGGCCGTGGCTGCCCGAGCCGGTCGCGACCGGCCAGGCGGGGCCGCTGGACACGGCCGAGCTGCGTGACACCGTCTCGTTCGCGACCCTGCACCTGATGGAGAGGCTGTCGCCGCCGGAGCGGGCGGTGTTCGTGCTCAGGGAGGCGTTCGAGCTGCCGTACGACCAGATCGCCGAGATCGTCGGCTCGTCGGTGGCCAACGCCCGGCAGATGCACCACCGCGCCTCGGTCCGGGTGTCGGAGGGCCGCGACCGGTTCACGCCGACGAACGAGGACCACGCCAGGCTGCTGACGAAGTTCATGGAGGCGGCCGGCGGCGGCGACCTCGACGCGCTGACCGAGCTGCTGCACGAGGACGTCGTCATGTGGAACGACGGCGGCGGCAAGGTCAGGGCGGCCCTGCGGCCGATCCTGGGCCGGCGCAAGGTGAGCGGCTTCATCGGCGGCCTGATGGCCCGCTACGACTTCAGCCGCGCGCGTCTCGTCGAGGCCAACGGCCGGCCCGCCCTGTGGACGCACGTGGCGGGGAACGACCAGCTCATCGCCCTGGACGTGCGCGACGGCCGCATCCATGGGCTCTACGGCATGCTCAACCCGGACAAGCTGACCCGGGTGCGGCCGAGCTGATCGGCCCGTCACTATAGTCGCCCTATGGATCTCGGCATCTCGGGCAAGGTCGCCCTGGTCACCGGCGGCAGCGCGGGCATCGGCCTGGCCGCCGCCAAGAGCCTGGCCCGCGAGGGCTGCGACGTGTGCGTCAGCGCGCGCAACCCCGAACGGCTCGCGGACGCGGTGGTGGAGCTGCAGCAGTTCGGCGGCGTGGTGCACGCCGTGCTGGCCGACGTGGAGGACCCGGCGGCGGCTCAGCGCGTGGCCCAGGAGACGCGCGACGTGCTCGGCCCGGTCGACATCCTGGTGGCCAACGCGGGCGGCCCGCCCACCGGCCGCTCCGACGAGGTCGACCTCCAGGACTGGGACGTCGCCGTGCAGCGCAACCTGCTCGGCACCGTCCGGCTGATCCAGGCGGTGCTGCCCGAGATGCGCTCGCGCGGCTGGGGCCGGATCGTCACCGTCACCAGCTCCTCCGTCCGCGAGGCGATCGACGGGCTGGCGCTGTCCAACGCCATGCGCCCGGCCGTCGCCGGGATCGTCCGCACGCTGGCCCGCGAGGTGGGCGGCGACGGCGTGCTGGTCAACAACGTGCTGCCGGGGGCCATCGACACCGAGCGCCTGCGCGGCACGTCGGGCGGCGACGACGAGGTCGAGGCGCGCGGCCGGGCCGTGCCGGTCGGGCGCGTCGGGCAGGCCGACGAGGTCGGGGACGTGATCGCGTTCCTGGCCAGCGAGCGGGCCTCGTACGTGAACGGCGTCTCGATGCTGGTCGACGGCGGCGCCGGCCGGGTCATCGCCTGAGCAGGGTGGCGACGACGCCGGCCGCCCACTCCTCGTCCTTGTCGGCCGGCTCGACGAGGTAGGACAGGTTGGCCCGGTGGAAGCAGGCGCCCATCAGCAGGGAGGCCGCCGCGCCGGGGTCGAGGCCGGGGTCGGCGCGGCCGGCGGCCCGCTCGGCCTCAAGGATCTCGGCCAGCGACCGGATCGGCAGGTGGGGGCCGGTGTTCGTGGTGGCGAGCATGTGCCTGAACCGGCCCAGCAGCGAGGGGTCGGCCAGCATGCCGGAGGCGATGGTGGCGGCCTCGGTGTAGAACTCCAGCGCCGCCAGGGCGAACCGGGTGAGGTTGGCCGTCAGGTCGCCCTCCCCCGCGCTCAGCCGCAGCCGGGCCAGGGCGGGGGCGAGCGCGGGCAGCCGTTCGAGCAGGACCGCGAGGAAGATCTGCTCCTTGCCGGCGAAGTGCTTGTAGAGCAGGGCCTCGGAGCAGCCGGCCGCCTGGGCGATGCGCCTGGTCGTCGCGCCCGAGATGCCGAACTCCCGAATGGCCTGCTCGGCGGCGTCGAGGATGCGCTCGCGGGTGCTCATCCGCCCATGATATGAGCG
Source organism: Nonomuraea sp. NPDC051191 (assembly GCF_044455665.1). NCBI lineage: Bacteria > Bacillati > Actinomycetota > Actinomycetes > Streptosporangiales > Streptosporangiaceae > Nonomuraea > Nonomuraea sp. NPDC051191. Next base: position 178,275 of record NZ_JBITEZ010000017.1, read on the forward strand.
AGTGCTCACCAACCTACGCGTGCATGACATCCTTCCCTTAGGGACCATTGGGGAGAAGGTAGGGGAATGGACAAGCCGGTCATCGTGACGGTTGACGACGACCCGGGGGTGTCGCGGGCGGTGGCCCGTGACCTCAGGCGCCGGTACGGCCATGAGTACAGGATTGTCCGCGCCGAGGCTGCCCAGGACGGCATCGAGGCGGTCAAGGAGATGCGGCTGCGCGGCGACGAGGTGGCGGCGATCCTGGCCGACTACCGGATGCCGCAGATGAACGGCGTGCAGTTCCTTGAGGCCGCCATGGACATGTATCCGTACGCGCGCCGGGTGTTGCTGACCGCCTATGCCGACACCGACGCCGCGATCCAGGCGATCAACGTGGTCGACCTCGACCATTACCTGCTCAAGCCGTGGGACCCGCCGGAGGAGAAGTTCTACCCGGTGATCGACGGCCAGCTCGACGCCTGGATGCGGACCGACCGGACGGCGCGTCCGGAGCTGCGTGTGGTGGGCGACCGGTGGTCGGCGCGCTCGTACCAGGTGCGCGACTTCCTGGCCCGCAACCATGTGCCGTACCAGTGGATGCTGGCCGAGGACCCGGAGGGCGCGCAGCTGGTGAAGGCCGCCGGCGAGGGTTGCCACCTGCCGCTGGTCGTCACCGAGGACGGCACCACGCTGGAGTCCCCCGACCAGGCCGCGCTGGCCACCGCCGTCGGGCTGTCCACCACCCCGGCCACCGACTTCTACGACCTGATCGTGATCGGCGGCGGGCCCGCGGGCCTGGGCGCGGCGGTCTACGGCGCGTCGGAGGGGCTGAACACGGTCCTGGTCGAGGCGCACGCCTCGGGCGGCCAGGCGGGCCAGAGCTCCAGGATCGAGAACTACCTCGGCTTCCCCGACGGCGTGTCCGGGCAGCAGCTCGCCGACCGGGCCCGCAGGCAGGCGCTGAAGTTTGGGGCCGAGCTGCTGAGCGCGCGCAAGGTCACCCATCTGGAGCCGCGCGGGCAGGCGCGGGTGATCGGCTTCAAGGACGGCGGGGAGATCGCCGCCCACGCGGTGATCCTGGCCACCGGCGTCACCTACCGGCGGCTGGAGGCGCCCGGCCTGGACGAGTTCGTCGGCAGGGGCGTCTTCTACGGCGCCGCGCTGACCGAGGCGCCCGCGTGCAAGGACATCGAGGTCTACATCGTCGGCGCGGCCAACTCGGCCGGGCAGGCGGCCGTCTACCTGGCGGGATTCGCGAGCAAGGTCCATTTGTTGGTGAGGAGTGATGGTTTGGAGAAATCCATGTCCCACTACCTCATCGAGCAGATCAACGCGATCGACAACATCGAGGTCAGCCTCCTGACAGAGGTCGTCGGTGGCGCCGGTGACGACCACCTCGAACGGCTCACGCTGTCGACCAAGGGCGAGGAGCGCACGGTCGACGCCCAGTACCTGTTCGTGTTCATCGGGGCCGAGCCTTACACGTCGTGGCTGGGCGAGACGGTCGAGCGGGACGCCAAGGGGTTCGTGCTCACCGGTCCCGACCTGGTGCAGGGCGGCCGGCGTCCGCGCAACTGGACGCTGCGCCGCGAGCCCTACTACCTGGAGACCAACGTGCCGGGCGTGTTCGCCGCGGGCGACGTACGGGCCGAGTCGATCAAGAGGGTGGCCTCCGCCGTCGGTGAGGGCGCGATGGCCGTCGCGCTGGTGCATCGTTATCTGGAGAAGCAATGACCGACACCGTCGACATCGACGAACTGCGCAAACTCTTCCTGTTCGAGCGGCTGACCGACGAGCAGCTCGCCAAGCTGGCCGCCAGCGGCCGGGTGCGCTCGTACGCCCAGGACGAGGACATCGTCCGGCAGGGCGAGCCGGCCGAGTGCTTCGCCGTGCTGCTGGAGGGCGAGGTGCAGATGATCAACGAGACGGTCAGCGCCGGGACCGTCGCCATGCCGCGCGCCTCCCAGCCCGGCGTCTACGGTGGCGCCACGTCGGCGTACCTGGGCGACCGGGCGCCGGAGACGTACCAGCACACGCTGCGCGCGACCGCGCCCTCGCGGATCTTCCTGCTGCCGGCCAAGAAGTTCGCCTACATCGTGGCCGAGTGGTTCCCGATGGCGATGCACCTGCTCGACGGCATGATGTCGGGCGGGCGCATGCAGCGGGAGATCATCGACCGGCGGCAGCGGCTGACCGCGCTCGGCACGATCACCGCCGGGCTCACGCACGAGCTGAACAACCCGGCGGCGGCGGCCGTGCGCGCGGTGAGCGAGCTGCGTTCGCTGATCAAGGCCTCCCGCATCCAGCTCGCCCAGCTCGCCGAGGACGGCATCCCGCCGGAGAAGCTGCGCACCCTGATCGAGGCCCAGGAGGCGTGCACGAGCAACCTCGGCAACCAGCCGCAACGCTCCCCCCTGGAGATCTCCGACGCTGAGGACGAACTGAGCGAGGCCCTGGAGGACGTCGGCGTCCAGGACGCGTGGGAGCTGGCCCCCGCGCTGGTCAACGCCGGTTTCACCGCCGACTACCTGCAGAAGATCCGCGGCAAGGTGGGCGAGGAGCACACCCCGGCCGCCCTCCACTGGCTGGCCGAGGCCATCGAGATCTCCCAGATGCTGAACGAGGTCACCGAGGCCACCGAGCGCATCACCTCGCTGATCCGCTCGGCCAAGCAGTACTCGCAGATGGACCGGGCGCCGTTCCAGATGATCGACGTGCACGACCTGCTCGACAGCACGATCGCCATCTTCCGCGGCAAGGTCCCGCCGGGCGTCAGCGTGGTCACCGACTACGACCGCACGCTGCCGCTCATCCCCTGCTACGCCGGCGAGCTGAACCAGGTGTGGACGAACCTGATCCACAACGCGCTCGACGCCATGGGCGAGGAGGGCACGCTGACCGTCCGCACGGCCCACGACGAGGACGAGGCGATCGTCGAGATCGGCGACACCGGCCCCGGCGTGCCCGACGCGATCAAGGACCGGATCTTCGAGCCGTTCTTCACCACCAAGAGCGTGGGCGAGGGCACCGGGCTCGGGCTGGACATCTCCTACCGGATCGTGGCAGGACGGCACGGCGGCGAGATCAAGGTGCGCTCGGTGCCGGGCGAGACGTGGTTCGAGGTGCGCCTCCCGCTGCGCGAGCCGGTCGCGCAGCAGTGAGCCTCGCGGCGCGGGTCACCAGACGTTGTCCCGCGCCGCGTCGAGGGCCGTCAGCACGGCTCCTTCCAGCACCGCGTTGCCCTCGACCCGGGTGGCCCTGACCTCGGTGGGCGCGGGCGACAGCTCGCGCAGCCGTGCGGCGACCTGGTCGGCCAGCTCGTCGCCGCCCTCCTGGCCCGTGGCCCCGCCGAGGACCACCAGGCCGGGGTCGAGGAGGGTGACGAAGGCGAAGGCGCCCTTGGCGACCCGGCGCGCCCGCTCCTCGGGCCGGGTCGTGGCCTGGAGCAGGAGGCAGAACGGCGTGCCCTCCACGTCGAGGAAGCCGATCTCGCCCGCGCCCCCGGACGCGCCGCGGCGCAGCCGTCCGCCGAGGACGACCGCGGCGCCGATGCCGTCGTCCAGCCAGAGCAGCACGAAGTCGTCGCTGCCCTGGGCCGCGCCGGTGCGCAGCTCGGCGACGGCGGCCAGGTTCACCTCGTTCTCCAGGACGACGGGCACGCCCAGCCGCTCGCGCACGGCGGTCACCAGGCCGGGCCGCCATCCGGGCACGTCGTTGGCCATCACCAGCTCGCCGTCCTTGGGCTTGACCAGGCCGGGCGCGCCGATGACCACGTTGTCGAGCGCACGCCCGGCGGCGGCCTCGGCGACCGTGGCCTCGACGAGGTCGGCCAGGTCACCGGAGATCTCGCGGACGGCCGACCCGACCACGTGCCCGGTGAGGTCGGCGACCGTGACGTTGATGGCCGTACGGCGCAGGTCCACCCCGGCGACGTGGGCGCGCCCGGCGACCAGCGCGTAGAGGCGGGCGTTGGGGCCGCGCCGGTCCTCGCCGCGTTCGCCGGCCTCCTCGATGAGGCCGCCGCCCTTGAGCCGTTCGATCAGGTCGGAGACGGTGGGCCTGGACAGACCGGTCAGCTCGCGCAGCTGCGGGGCGGTCAGCGGACCGTGCTCCAGCAGCAGGTCGAGGGCGAGCCGGTCGTTGATCGCACGGGCCATGGACGGGGTCGCGGTCTTCACGCCGCCCATAATAGTCAGGAAGGCTCCCTGATAGCTCTTTTCATCAGGAAGGTTGCCTGATAGTTTTTCCGGCCATGAGCCCTCATCGCGCCATCGCGGCCGTCTTCGCCGCCCACGGCGCCGTCGCCGGCAGCTTCGCCACCCGCATCCCCTGGATCCAGGAGCACGTCCACCTGAGCGCGGGCCTGCTCGGGTTCGTACTGCTCTGCCCCTCGATCGGGGCGTTCGCCGCGATGCCGCTGGCCAGCCGCCTGGCCCACCGGTTCGGCAGCCAGGCCACCACGCGGGTGCTGCTCGCACTGTGGTGCGGCGGCCTCGCCCTGCCGGCCTTCGCCCCCGCGCCGGTCTGGCTGTTCGCCATCTTCCTGCTGTACGGCGCGTCGGCCGGCATGTGCGACGTCGTCATGAACGCCCATGGCGTCACCCTCGAAAGGCACCTGAACAAGCCGGTCGTCTCCGGCCTGCACGGCATGTGGGCCGTGGGCAGCCTGGCGGCCGGCGGCCTCGGCACCCTGGCCGCGCAGGCGGGCATCGACGCCCGCCTGCATCTCGGAGTCGTCGCCGCCGTCCTGGTGGTCCTGGGCGGGATCGCCGGTCGCGGACTGCTGCCCGACGGGCCGCGGGCCGCCGACGCTCCCGCGCCGCGCCGCTTCGCCCTGCCCTCGCGCGCCATCCTGGCCGTCGGCGTGGTCGGGTTCTGCGGCACGTTCGCCGAGGGCGCCAGCTCCAACTGGGCCGCGGTCTACCTGACCAACGTCGCCGACGCCGGGCCGGGGGCCGCCGCCGCCGGTTACACGATCTTCATGCTCTGCATGGCCGGGGCCCGGCTGGCGGGCGACCGGGTGGTGCGCCTGACCGGCCCCGTGCGGGCGGTCCGGATGGGTGGGATCGTCGCGGTCGCGGGCGGCGTGCTGGTGGTCCTGGCCCGTACGCCGGTGCTGGGCGTCATCGGGTTCGCGCTGGTCGGGCTGGGGGTCGCGGTCGTCGTGCCGCTGGTGTTCACGGCGGCGGGGAACGCCGGGCCCACGCCGGGCGAGGGGGTCGCCGGGATCGCGACGATCACGTACCTGTCGGGGCTGACCGCGCCGGCGCTCACCGGCTGGGTGGCCGGCAGCGTGTCGTACCCGGCGGCGTTCACGCTGGTCACGGGGGTCCTGGTGGCGCTGACGGTGCTGGCGCCGGTGCTGCGGCCGCGTCCGGCCGCGCGGGAGGTGGTCCGGGAGCGGCAGCCGGCGTGATACGCTCCCAAGCGAGCGCTTGGTTTACATACGGAGAGGCCGCCGCATGAAGTTCTCGACCTTCCACCTCTTCCACCGCTTCGACGGCCAGAGCTTCAAGGACGTCTACGACTACCATCTGGAGCTCATCGAGCTGGCCGAGGAGCTGGGCTTCGACGGGGTACGGCTGGCCGAGCACCACTTCCGCGACTACGGCGTGGCGCCCAACCTGTTCACCATGCTCGCCCACGTCGCCGCCCGCACCTCCCGGATCAGGCTCGGCACCGGAATCGTGGTGCTGCCGCTGCACAACCCGATCCACGTGGCCGAGGAGGCCGCGCAGGTGGACGTGCTCTCCGGCGGCCGGCTCGACCTGGGCATCGGGCGGGGGTACCAGAGCTTCGAGTTCGAGGGCTTCGGGATCGACCTGGCCGAGGCGCGCGACCGGTTCAACGAGGCGCTGGAGGTGATCCTCGGGCTGTGGACGCGGGAGTCGTACCGGCACGAGGGGAAGTTCTACCGGACCGGCGCCGAGGTCACACTCGCGCCGCGCCCGCTGCAGTCGCCTCACCCGCCGCTGCACGTGGCCGCCGTCTCCCCCGAGACCGTCACCATGTACGCCGAGCGCGGCCTGCCCGTCCTGGCCGACCCCGCCGCGACGTTCCGCAAGGTCGTCAAGGCGGCCGAGACCTGGCGGGAGACGGCCGCGCGGGCCGGCCACCCGGCGGGCGCGGAGCTGGTGGTGGCCCGCAGCGTGTACGTCGCCCCTACGCTGGAGCGGGCCCGCGAGGACCAGGCCAGGTTCGAGGCCTCCTTCGACCGCTCGCGCATCTTCAACGAGCGCAGCGCCCCCATCGACCCGAGGACCGGCAAGGCCGCCCAGGGCTTCGAGTACTACCAGGACCGCTACCTCAAGGGCGGCTCGGTCTCGCCCGACTTCCGCTGGGAGCAGCTGGAGGTCATCGGCGACCCCGCCCGGGTGATCGAGCAGGTCTCGCTGCTCAGGGACGCCGGCTTCACCAACCTCCTGTGCGACTTCGGCAGCACCAGGCCCATGCCGCTGGAGGACATGAAGCGGGTCATGCGCTTCTTCGCCGCCGAGGTCATGCCGGCCTTCGCCCCCGCAGGAGGATGACGATGATCCACAGCCTGACCCTGTCCGACGTCCTGGCCGACCACGCCCGCAGCCGCCCCGGGGTCACCGCCGTGGTGGACGGGGACGTGCGGCTCACCTACCCCGAGCTGGACGACCGCGTCACGCGGCTGGCCGACGCCCTGGCCGGGCGCGGCGTGGCCGCCGGGGAGCGGGTGATGTGGCTCGGCCAGAACTCGCACGCCGTGCTGGAGCTGCTGCTGGCCTGCTCGCGCCTGGGCGCGGTGCTCTGCCCGGCCAACTGGCGGCAGTCGCCGGACGAGCTGCGTTTCGTCCTGTCCGACCTGGCGCCCAGGGTCGTCGTCTGGGAGCACTCCGACGCCGCCGCCGAGCTGGCGGACGCGGCCACGTGGGTGCTCGCGGGCGAGGCGTACGAGGAGCTGGTCGCGGGCGGCTCGGCGCGGGAGTTCCCGCAGGTGGACGACGCCGAACCGGTGCTCGCGCTCTACACCGCAGCCTTCGGGGGCCGGCCGGGCGCCGCCCTGCTGAGCAGCGCCGCCCTCGTCGCCCACAGCGCCACGCTGCTCGTCGTACGCCAGATGGAGCCGGGGTTCACCTTCCTCAACGACGGGCCGCTCTTCCACGTCGGGACGATGATGTTCTGCCTGGCCACCCTCCAGATCGGCGGCACGAACGTGTTCACGCCCGCCTTCGACGCCGAGGAGGTCTGCCGGCTGGTCGACGCCGAACGGGTGACGCAGGCGTTCCTGTTCGGGCCCATGATCGACGCGGTCGCGGCGGCGAACGCGGGCGGCAAGTACGACCTGTCCTCGCTGCGTTTCGTCGCCCACTCCGCCGAGTGGGACGACATGATCACCGTGGACGACTCCCCCTGGTGCCGCTCGAAGATGGGCGGGTACGGGCAGACCGAGGTGGGCGGCATGCTCACCTTCCTCGGGCTGGCCGAGGGCGGCGCGGGGTTCGCGGGACGGCCGTCGCCGCTGGTCCAGGTGCGCATCCTGGATCCGGAGGGCGTGGAGGTGCCGGTGGGCGAGACGGGCGAGATCTGCGCGAGGGGCAAGACCCTCTTTTCCGGATATTTCGCCCGGCCCGACTTAAATGAGGCGAAGTCGCGGTACGGGTGGCATCACACCGGCGACCTAGGCCGCCGCGAGCCCGACGGCACCATCACCTTCATCGGCCCCCGGCTCCGCATGATCAAGTCGGGCGCCGAGAACATCTACCCCGCCGAGGTCGAGCGCGCGCTCAGGACCCATCCGGCCGTCGCCGACGCGGCGGTGATCGGCGTGCCCGACCCCCAATGGCACCAGGCGGTCAAGGCGGTCGTGGTGCTCAGACCGGACGCCGCCGCCACCCAGGACGACCTGGTCGCGCACGTCAGGGGCGAGCTGGCGGCGTACAAGAGGCCGCGCCAGGTGGTGTTCGCCGACGCCATCCCCAAGCAGGGTTTCACCCCCGACTACGACGCCCTCGACGCCGCGTACGGCGGCGGCAACTACCCGGGCGCCTGACCCCCCGCCATCCGTACGGGCGGCCTACACCGGGAGCCCCGCCTCCAGGTGCGCGAGCGCCTTGTCCAGCTCGGCGGGGCCGTCCATGGCCGGGTTCCGGACCCACTCGAACCACAGGGCCACCATCACGCCCGTGACGGCCCCCGTGACGTTCCTGATCTCCGGGTCGGCCGCGTCCCGGCCCTGGCGCGCCGCGAGCTCCTCCCGCAGCGTGGCGAGCACGCCGGTGACGTTCTCCAGGCTGGCCGCCCACAACTCCGGGACGGTGAGCATGAGCTTCTCCCGTTCCATGCCGTCGGCGATCTCCTCCGGCGTCTGGGCGTCCGTGACCGCCCGCATGGCCATGCGCACGGCCCTGACGGGACCCACCTCGGCGGGCACGGCCCTGAGCGCCTCGACGAGGGGCGGGAACTGGTCGAGCAGCACCAGGTCCTCCTTCGTCGGGAAATAGCGGAAGACGGTGCTGGGCGCGACCTCCGCCGCCTCGGCGACCTGCTCGACGGTCGTCGCCGCGTAGCCCTGCTCGCGGAACAGGCGCAGCGCCTCCTTCTGGATCAGGGCGCGGGTTCTGGCCTTCTTCCGCTCGCGCAGGCCCTGGACGGGTCGTTCGCTCATGTCACCGCATTCTCCGGGCCGGCGGTCCGCGCGTCCACTCGTCGGAGCCTGATGCATATCGCTATACAACTTTCATTTGAGAGTCTACTCTCACAATTATGCGACTTCCCCTCGAACGTCCGGCGGAATGTCCCTTCGATCCCCCGGCGGGGCTGGCGGGCCTTCCGGCGATGAGCCGTCTGGAGTTCGCCGACGGCCATCTCGGCTGGCTGGCCACCACGGCCGAGGCCGCCCGCGCGGTGCTGGGCGATCCCCGGTTCAGCGCCCGGCAGGAGCTCAAGCACCAGGCCGTGCACCCGGATCCCGCCGGGCTCGGCACGCCCGCCCCACCGGGCTTCTTCGCGGCCATGGACCCGCCGGAGCACACCCGCTACCGACGGCTGCTCACCGGCCGGTTCACGCTGCGCAGGATGCGCCTGCTCGAAGCGCGGGTCGAACGCATCGCCGCCGACCACCTCGACGCCATGGCCGCCGCCGGGCCGCCGGCCGACCTCGTGACGGCCTACGCGTTACCGATCCCGTCGCTGGTCATCTGCGAGCTGCTCGGCGTCCCGTACGCCGAGCACGACCTGTTCCAGGAGCTCAGCGCCCGGCTCGTCACCTTCGGCGAGGACGGCGCGGGAGCGCTGGCCGAGCTGACCGGCTACCTGCGCGGGCTGGTCCGCCGCAGGCGCGGGGAGCCGGACGGCGGCCTGATCGGAGACCTGACCGGCGACCTCGACGACGACGAGCTCGCCGGCCTCGCGGTGATCCTGCTGGTGGCAGGGCACGAGACCACGGCGAACATGCTGGCGCTCGGGGTGTTCGCGCTGCTGGCGAACGGGCGCCCGTACGAGGACGGCGCGGTCGAGGAGCTGCTGCGCTGGCTGTCGATCCTGCATCTCGGCGCGCCTTCCAGAGCCGCCCTGGAGGACGTGGAGGTGGCGGGCGTGACGGTCAGGGCGGGCGAGACCGTGGCCCTGTCCCTGCCCGTGATCAACCGCGACCCGGCCGTGTACGCCGACCCCGACCGGCTGATCCCCGACCGGCCGGAGGCCCGCCGCCACCTGGCCTTCGGGTACGGCGTGCACCAGTGCCTGGGCCAGCAGCTCGCCAGGATCGAGCTGCGGATCGGCTACCGGGCGCTGTTCGAGCGTTTCCCCGGTCTGCGGCTGGCCGTGCCGGCGGCCCAGGTGCCGGTCAAGGACGACGCCTCGGTGTACGGCGTCAGGAGCCTCCCCGTCACCTGGTGACCGGCCCGCTCACAGGACGGCGAGCGGGGTGATCGGGCTGCCGGTGCCTCCTTCGATGCGCAGCGGCGCGGCCACGAACACGAACTCCGTCCGGCCGGCCGCGCCCAGCTCTTCGAGCCAGAGCATCTCGACCAGGTGGACGCCGTGCCGGTGGAGCAGGATGAGGTGCAGGTCGTCGGCGGCGCACTCGTCGGCGAGCTGCCGGTCGTTCAGGCCGCCGATCGCCGCGTTGTCGCAGGCCACCGCCGACACGTCCTGGGCGGCCAGCCAGGAGCCCGCCTCCGCAGACAGCCCCGGCTGCCCCGACCAGTACTCCTCGCGCGACCGCTCCCAGACCAGCGGCCAGCCCGTGCGGATCACCGCGACGTCCCCGGGGCGCGGCGTGGCGATCTCCTGGAGCAGCCGGGCGGGGACGCGGAAGCCGGCCGGCAGGTGGTCGAGCCCGAGGCGCCGGGGCACGTCGAACAGCACGCCCCTGGCCACCACGCCGCCCACGTGCTCGATCCCGCACCGGGTGGCGCCGTAGGAGCGGACGCGGGCGGCCGGGTGGCCGTTGTAGAGCAGGTCGCCGGTCCACATGTGGCACAGCGCGTCCATGTGGGTGGTGGTGCCGTGGTGGGTCACCAGCAGGGCGTCGTCGGCCACGCGCAGGCCGTCGCCGACGGGCCGGGCGCCCGCGGCGTAGTCGCCGCCGTCCACGGACATGAAGTGTTGCGGCAGCGGACGGCCCCGCAGGTGCGGGACGGTGGTGGGCGCGGCCGAGGAGGTGGCGCCCCTGATCGGCATGGCCAGGCTCAGCACCTCGCCCGTGACGGCGCTGCGCAGGGCCTCCAGGACGACGGCGGGGGTCAGCAGATTGAGGGTTCCGCGCTGGTCGTCTGGGCCGAATCGTCCCCAGTTGTTAGGCTCGTGCACCAAGTAAGCGCTTCCTTTCTTGCGGAGGTCTGATGTACTGCGATCCCCGGTTCTCCCGCGTGCGCGAGGCGTTCGAGCGGAACTTCGCCGAGGGCGAGGAGCTGGGCGCGGCGGTGGCCGTCTATCTCGACGGCGAGCTGGTCGTGGACCTGTGGGACGGGGTCGCCGACCGGCACACGGGACGGGCCTGGGAGGCCGGCACCCCGGCCTTCGCGTACTCGTGCACGAAGGCGATCGCGGCCACCGTGCTGCTGCGGCTCGCCGAACGCGGGCTGGTGGACGTGGGCGCGCCGGTCGCGGACGTGTGGCCGGAGTTCGCCGCCGGGGGCAAGGAGGCGGTCACGGTCGAGCACGTGCTGACGCACTCCTGCGGGCTGCCGGTGATCGAGACGCCGGTGCCGGTGGAGGAGTTCGAGGACCAGCCGGCCGTCGCGGCCCGGCTCGCCGGTCAGACGCCGCTGTGGGAGCCGGGGACGGCGCACGGGTACCACGCGTTGACGTACGGCTTCCTGGTCGGGGAGGTGGTGCGGCGGGTCACCGGGAAGTCGGTGGGCGAGCTGGTGGCGGCGGAGATCGCCGGGCCGCTGGGGCTGGACCTCTGGGTCGGGGCCCCCGACGACGTGATCCCCCGCGCCGCCCGCCTCAAGGCCCCCACCCGCCCCCGCCCCTCCCCCGAAACCCCCACCCGCGGCCCCGGAACCCCAGGGGATGCCTCCGAAACTCCCGCTCCCTCCGGCGGAGGGGTCGGCGTCGGTGGGGGGCGGGATCTGCTGGGCGAGATGAGCCGGGCGGCGCTCGATCCCGGCAGCCTGATGAACCGGGCGCTCGGCAACCCGGCCATCCGCCTGCTCGAAGGCGGCGCGAACAACCCGGTGATCCTGCGCGCCGGATGGCCCGCCGCCGGGGTCGTCACCACCGCCAAGGGCCTGGCCGGGTTCTACCGCGCGCTGGTCGGCGGCGACGTCCTCACCTCTGCGACCCTCCAGGACGCCCTGCGCCCCCGCGTCAGCGGCCCCGACCGCGTGCTGTTCATGGACACCACGTTCGGCCTCGGCTACATGCGCCCGTCGTTCACGTTCCCGATGCCGTCGCGGACGGCGTTCGGCCACTCGGGCATGGGCGGCTCGCTCGGCATGGGCGACCCCGGCCGCGGCCTGGCCTTCGGGTACGTGATGAACCGGATGGCCGACAGCCTCACCGGCAACCTGCGCGGCCTGCGCCTGATCGAGGCCGTCTACCGCTCCCTGTGACCCCACGGCGCTCGTCACTGCATGGTCACGCCGCCGCTCACCGACAGCGTCTGGCCGGTGATGTAGGCGGCGCGGTCGGTGCACAGGTACGCGATCAGCCCCGACACGTCGGCGGGCGTGCCCAGCCGCCGCAGCGGGATCCCCTTGGCGATCTTGTCCACGAGCCCCGGCTCGGCCTCGGACACCCGGCGGAGCATCGGCGTGTCGGTCGGCCCCGGGCAGACCACGTTCGAGGTCACCCCGCCTCTGGCGGCCTCGCGGGCGAGCGTCTTGGCCAGGCCGAACAGGCCCGCCTTGGTCGCCGCGTACGCCCCCTCGCCGCCCGACCCGGCCCTGGCGCCGTCGGAGGAGACGAACACCAGCCGTCCCCAGCCCCTGGCCGTCATCCCGGGCAGCAGCAGCTTGGTCATGAGCATCGGGCCGCGCAGGTTGACCTGCCACATGAGGTCCCAGTCCGCCGGGTCGCTAGCCGTGAACGGCCGCACGATCGACACCCCGGCGTTGTGCACGAGCACGTCCACGGGCCCGGCCTCGGCGCAGAACGCCTCGACGGAGGCGGGCAAGGCCAGGTCCACGGCCAGCGCCCGCGCTCCGGGCAGGGCGGCGGCCGTCCGGCGGGCGCCCGGCAGGTCCACGTCGGCGACGACGACGCGGGCGCCGAGCGCGGCGAGGTCGGTCGCCACGGCCATGCCGATCGCGCCCGCTCCCCCGGTGACGACGGCGACGCGGCCGTCGAGGCGCAGGCCGTCCACTACGTCCACGCCTTCGCCAGGTCGGCCGCGGCGACGCGGGTGGCCAGCAGGCCGACCGTGTTCCGCAGGACGGCCTGCGCGTAGTCCTCGGGGATGCCGGCCACCGCGTCCTTGACCACCGTCACCCGGTAGCCGAGGTTGACCGCCTCCAGCGCCAGCCCCGGGATGCCCAGGTTGAGCGAGACCCCCATCGCGACCACGGACGAGACGCCCAGGGAGCGCAGCGTCATGTCCAGCGAGGTGCCGGTGAACGGCGAGAACCCGTGGTGCCGCCGGCTCTCCAGATCGCCGTCCTCGCGCAGATCGGGCAGCACCTGCACGGCGGCCGTGCCCTCCAGCATGTGCGCGGGGTCCTTGAGCAGGGAGACGATGAACGGGCAGTTGCCGGTGTGCGAGCCCGCCCGGTCCGGCCGGAAGGCGGCCGTGCAGTGGATCACCGGGAGGCCGGCCGTTCTGGCCGCGCGCAGGACGCGGGCGGCGTTGGGCACGACGTCGTGGCGGGCACAGGCCGCCACCAGTTCCGGAAATTTCGTGAGATCGCCGACGACGCCCCGCTGCATCTCCATCACCAGCACGGCCGACCGCTCCACCCGCAGCCTCCATCATTTAGCCGAGCGCTTGCTTGGGCAAGCCACAGCATAACACCGCCCCCACGACATCACTTTTCTCCGCAAAGACGGAAATTTCTCCAGACGTGACAACCCACACCCCGGGTGAGACCGTCGAATGCACGACGGCCTGCCTGATGGGGGTTGGACTTGGTCCCTGGTTACCGTGAAGTTCGCCAGCTCGGCGCGGGCCGCACCGGCCGCGTGTTCCTCGCCACCTACCAGTCCACCGGCGCCTACGTCGCGATCAAGTACCTGAACGCCACCCTGCGCAGGGACCCCGAGTTCATGGACCGCTTCAGGGCCGACACCCACCAGCTCGTCGAGATCGACGACGCCGACGTGGTCCGCCTCTACGAGTACGTCGAGACGCCCGACCGGGCCGCCGTCGTCATGGAGCTGGTGGACGGCGTCTCGCTGCGCACCTTGCTGGCCGAGCACGGCCGTACGGCTCCGGAGGCGGCGCTCGTCCTGCTCAAGGGCGTGCTGGCCGCCCTGGCCGTCGCGCACGAGAGAGGCGTGCCGCACCGGGACGTCAAGCCGGAGAACGTCCTGGTCCAGGCGGACGGCACGAGCAAGCTGGCCGACTTCGGCGTGGTCGTGCACGCCGAGGAGCCGGGGGTGCCGGCGGGCAGCCCGGCGTACATGTCGCCCGAGCTGTGGACGCAGGGACGGGCCGGACCCTCGGCCGACCTGTACGCGGCGGCCTGCCTGCTGTTCGAGGCGGTCAAGGGGCGGCCGCCCTACCGCGCGTACAAGGAGGGCCAGGACGGCGAGCAGGACGTCGCGGCGCTGCGGGACCTGCACCTGATGGAGCCGGTGCCGCTGGAGGTGGTCCCGGACGCGCTGCGCGACCTGCTCAGACGCGGGATGGCGAAGGACCCGGCGCTCAGGTACGCCTCGGCCCGGCAGTTCGCGGCCGAGCTGGAGGAGGACGCCGTCGCGGCGTACGGGCCCGGATGGGAGCAGCGGGGCCGCCGCCGGCTCGCCGAGCTGGCCACGCTGCTCGCGCTGCGCTTCCCGTTGGCGGCCACGACCGAGCGGGAGACGCGGTCCCCGGCGGGGGGCCGGGGCCGGGCGGTGCGGCTGCCCGCGCTGCCGCCGCACCTGTGGGTGGCGGGCGCGACGGTGGTCGCCGTGGCGATCGCCCTGATCATCTCCGGCGGACGGCTGTCGCCCGGCGCGGGCACGATCCTGATGCCGCAGCCGAAGCCGTCGGGCGAGCTGAACCCGGCGCCGGTCGACGCCCACACGCCGACCCCCCGGAGGAGCGCGCCCGCCACGGACCGCGGCAGTGCGCCCCCGCCCGCCACCGGCGGGCCGCGCGTCCCCACCGGCCCGCCGCGCGGCTCCACCGGCCCGCCGCCGGTCCCGTCCAGCGCCGCGCCGCCGGTGCCAACGCAGGCGCAGAGCGGGACCGCCCCGCCGCCGCCGGCCGTGCGGGAGGCGAGCATCACCCGATGGAGCGGCTCGGCGGGCGCGATCAGCGTGTCCGCGGACGGCACGGGGCCGGTGCGGCTGCGGATCGCGTACACGCGGCGGCTCGACGACGGGCCGGTCGCCACCGTGCGGCAGGAGACCCTCACGCTGCGCGGCAGCACCGCCTACACCAGCGGCGTCCGGCACGATCCCGGGGACGTGGGCTGCGGGGTGCGGGCCTACCTCGGGATCGTCGTCATGACCGAGCCGGCGGCGGTCAACGGGCCCCAGGTCAGCGAGGTCGCCGTGGACGGGCCCACCTGCCCCACCCCGACCCGCTCGGGCCCGGCCACGGCGTCCGGCACCCCGTCGACCCCGTCGACCCCGTCGACCCCGTCGACCCCGTCGGCCTCGACGTCCTCGACGTCCTCGACGTCCTCGGCGGGCGGGCGGCCCGTCGCGCGTCCCACGCAGGGACCGCCGTCCCCGTCCGCCGGGACCTCTCCGGAGTACGCCCTCCCGCCCGCCTCCCCGGAGGGCGGGCTGGTGCCCGGCGAGTAGGGGCGCGGGCCCTTGTCGGCCAACCAAGCGTGCGCTAGCTTGGCAGCGATGAGCGGTGACACCTCCCCCACCGGCGCGGGGACGCGTGGCGAGCTGGTGATCCGGCGCTGCGTGTCCTGCGGCCGCCGCGGCTGGCTGCCCGAGCCGTCCTGCCCGGCGTGCGGTGGGGACGAGCAGGCCGCCGAGCCCGCCGAGGGCACGGGGACGGTGCACACGTTCACCGTCGTGCACCGGTCGTTCGCGCCCGGCTACCGGGGGCGGGAGCCGTACGTGCCGGCGTGGGTGGACCTGGACGAGGGGGTGCGCGCGTTCGGGCACGTCGTGGGATGCGCGCCGGAGGAGGTCCGCGTCGGGATGCCGGTGCGGGTGACGTTCGTGGACGATCTGCCGCATTGGAGGCCCGCATGAAGCTCGGCAACGTGCTCATCCCCGTCGCCGACCTGGACGAGGCGATCGCCTTCTACGGCCTGCCGGTCACGTTCAGGGACGGCGACAGGTTCGCCGCGCTGGACGGCGGCGGCGTCACCGTGGCGCTGGCCGGACCCGCCGAGCACGTCACCGCGTCGGCGGCGCCGTCGTACAAGGTGGACGACGTGGCGGCCACGGTGCGCGAGATGGCGGCGCGCGGGGCCGAGGTGGTGCGCGCGCCCGAGGACGGGCCGCACGAGAGGCGGGCCGTGCTGCGCGACCCCTCAGGAAACACGTTCGTGCTCTACTCGCCCCTCTGACCTGGAGGCACCCCCATGGCGCGATCACCCTACGGCAACTACGGCCACGCGATCCTGACCGCGGGAGCGCTGCGCACGCCCGACCGGGTGGCGCTGACGTACTGCGGCGAGCGGAGCTTCACCTACGACGAGCTGAACCGGGCCGTCAACCGCCGCGCGAACGCCCTGCTCTCGGCCGGGATCGCCCCTGGGCAACGGGTGGCGGCGCTGCTCAACGAGACGCTGCTGGTCGCCGAGGTCTACCTCGCCCAGGCCAAGATCGGGGCGGTGACGGCGGCGCTCAACCCGTACTGGCCGGTCGAGACGCTGCGGGCGGTGGTGGCCGCCTCCGGCTGCACGGCCTTCGTGTACGACCCCACGGTCGCCCAGGTGGTCGAGGAGATCAGGGACTCCCTCCCGGACGTCACCACCTGGATCGACGCCGGCGAGCTGACCGGCGGCCCGGAGGAGGAACCGCCGCTGGGCGGCTTCCACGACGACCCGCTGGCCCTCTACTACACCTCGGGCACGACCGGCCTGCCCAAGGCCGTCGTGCACACCCACGCCTCCTCCCTGGCGACCGCCCAGATCTGGCTGGACGTGCCGCGCGGCCCCGACTCGGTGTTCGGCACCGGAGCGATCATCTGGGGCATCGGCTTCCCCGCCATCGTCGGCCCGGCCCTGTACGCGGGCATGCGCCTGGTGCTGGAGCAGGACTGGGGACCGGCGAACTTCCTGCGCGTGGTGCCGCGCGAGCGGGTCACGCACGTGTCGCAGATCCCGTCGTTCTACACGGCGTTGCTGGGGTCGTCCGAGCACGAGGGGGTGGACCTGTCGTCGATCCAGGTGATCATGCTGGGCGGCGAGCCGCTGACCGCGACCATGCTGGACCGCATCAAGGCCAGGCTGCCCGGCGCCGGGGTCTACTCCTACTACGGGCAGACCGAGGCGCCGTACACGTGCATGGGCCGCGTGGACGACGGCTCGACGCCGCTCGGCTCCTCCGGACGGGCGCGCACGGGCAACGCCGTACGGATCACCGGCCCGTCCGGCGCCGCCGTGACCGGCGAGGTCGGTGAGATCAACCTGGCCGGGCCGCACCGCATGGCGGGCTACGACGGGCCGGACGACCACGGCGTGCTGCGCGGCGACTGGTACGTGGGCGGCGACCTCGGGACGCTGTCGGCCGACGGCGTGCTGCGCGTCCTCGGCCGCCGCGAGGACTCGATACTCAAACACGGCCAGTGGACGCAGCCCGCCACGATCGAGGAGGCCGTCTCGGCCCTGGACGGCGTGGCCGAGGCCGGCGCGGTGGGCGTCCCCGAGGGGGCGGCCGAGCAGAGGGTGCTGCTGGCGGTCGTGCCGCGCGCCGGGCAGTCGCTGGACGCCGCCAAGCTGTCGCTCGCCCTGGCCGACACGCTGCCCCCGCACCAGCGGCCCGACCACATCGTGGTGACCGGCGAGCTGCCGCACTCGCAGGACGCCTCCGGCGGCCCCGGCAAGCTGCTGCGCCGCCGGATCCGCGAGCAGCACGGGCACCTGCTCGGGTGAGCGTCCAGGAGCGCGGGGGCCGGGACGGTCCACGGGAGCACGAGGTCAAGGCGCTGGTCGCGGCGGCCGGGGTGCCGGTGCCGCGCGGGGTCGTGGTGCGCGACCTGGACTTCACGGCGGCCGGGGAACTGGCCGGGCCGCTGGTGCTGAAGGCGTTCGGGCCGGGGCTGGTGCACAAGTCGGAGGCGGGGGCCGTACGGCTCGGCCTGCGGGCGGACGAACTCGCGGCGGCGGCCGGGGAGATGCGTTCGCGGCTCGACGTGGAGGGGTTCCTGGTCGAGGAGCAGGCGCCCGCCGGGGTGGAGCTGATCGTGGGGCTGGTCGGCGATCCTGGGTTCGGCCCGGTGCTGCTGGCCGGGCTGGGCGGCGTCTGGACGGAGGCGCTGCGCGACACGGCGCTGCGGCTCTGCCCGATCGCCGAGCGGGACGCCCGGCTCATGCTGGACGAGTTGCGCGGCTCGGCCCTCCTGCGCGGCCACCGCGGCCGGCCGCCGGTGGACGTGGACGCCGTGGTCAAGCTGCTCATGACGGTCGGCGGCCCCGGCGGGCTGTGGGAACGGCTGGAACTGGGCGAGTTCGAGCTGAACCCGGTCATCGCCACCCCTTCCGGCGTGACCGCGGTGGACGCCCGGTACCTGCCCGGCGAGCCCCGCCCGTCCGCCGCCCGCGCGCCGGCGGACTTCCTGCCGCTCTTCGAGCCCCGCGCGGTGGCCGTCGTCGGCGCCTCCGCGAGCAGGCCGAACTTCGGGAACATGTTCCTCGACTTCTACAAGGCCGCCGGCGTGCCGCTGGTGGCCGTGCACCCGTCCGCCTCCGAGGTGGCGGGGGTGCCCGCGGTGCCGTCGCTGGCCGCCGCCGGCGTGGACTACGCGCTGGTGGCGGTGCCCGCCGAGCGGTGCGCCGAGGTGGTGCGGGAGGCGTCGGGCGTCCCGTACGTGCAGGTGATGAGCGGCGGGTTCGGCGAGGCGGGACGCGCGGACCTGGAACGCGACCTGGCCGGGGCCGCCCGCGCGGCGGGCACCCGGCTGCTCGGGCCCAACTGCATGGGCGTGTACTGCCCGCGCGGCCGGCAGACGTTCGTCGGCGGCGGCCTGGGACCGGCCGGGACGGTCGCGCTGATCTCGCAGAGCGGCGGGCTCGCGGGCGAGGTGATCAAGGTCGGGGAGCGGCGCGGGCTCGCGTTCAGCCGGGTCGTCACCGTGGGGAACGCGGCCGACGTGACCCCCGCCGAGCTGCTGACCTGGCTGGCCGGCGACCCCGAGACCCGGGCCGTCGGGCTCTACCTGGAGGATCCGCGCGGCGGCCGGGAGCTGCACGAGGCGCTGCGCGCGGCCGGGCTGCCGGTGGCGCTGCTGGTCGGCGGGCGCAGCTCGCAGGGGCAGCGGGCGGCGCTCTCGCACACCGGCGGCATGGTGGGCGACCTGCGGGTGTGGGCGGCGGTCGCGGCCCAGACGGGCACGGCGCTGGTGTCCTCCCAGGACGACCTGATCGGCGTGCTGGCCTTCTTCCAGGCGCACGGCTCCCGCATCACGGACGGCGACCGGGTGCTGGTGATCGGGCCGAGCGGGGGCGCGGGCGTGCTGGCGGCCGACGCGTTCGACCGGGCGGGCGTGCGGCTCGACCCGCTGCCGGACGGCGTGCTCGACGGGCTCGGCCTGGCCGTCGCGGGCAACCCGCTGGAGGTGCCGGTGGGTCCGCGCGGGCGTCCGGGGCTGGTGGCGGAGGTGATCGAGGCGATCGTACGGCGGGAGCCGTACGCGGACGTGGTCGCCCACGTGAACGTGCAGAGCTTCTTCACCTACGGCGACGCGGCCGAACCCCTGTACGCCTACACGCGGGCCCTGGCCGGCGCGCAGGAGGCGCTGCCGCGCGTCAGGATCACGCTCGTCACCAGGAACGGCGAGTGCGCGCCCGCGGGCGTGGAGGACGAGGTACGGCGGATCGCGGCGGCGGCGGGCGTCCCCGTCTACCGCTCCATGGAGGCGGCCGCGGCGGCCGTCGCGGCAGGAGGTAGTCGTGGGACTGCTTGACGGCAAGGTCGCGCTGATCACGGGTGGGGCCAGGGGCATGGGCGAGTCGCACGTGCGCCTGTTCCTCGAAGAGGGCGCGCGGGTGGTCTTCGGCGACGTGCTGGAGGAGGAGGGCAAGGCGCTGGCCGCCGAGACGGGGGCCACGTACGTGCGGCACGACGTGCGCAGCCCCGGCGAGTGGCGGCGGGCCGTGGACACGGCCACGGAGCTGCACGGACGGCTCGACGTCCTGGTGAACAACGCCGGCATCCTCGCCTACGGCCGCATTCAGGACATGGCTCCCGAGGACTTCGACCGGGTGATCGACGTGAACCTCAAGGGCACCTGGCTCGGGGTCAAGTCGGTGATCGACCCCATGAAGGCGGCCGGGCGCGGCGCCATCGTGAACATCTCCTCGATCGAGGGCTTCGTCGGGGCGGAGGGGTTGTCGGCGTACGCGGCGTCGAAGTTCGCGGTGCGCGGGCTGACCAAGTCGGCCGCGCGGGAGCTGGCCCGCTTCAAGATCCGGGTGAACTCGGTGCATCCCGGCGCGATCAACACGGCGATGGCGGTGAACCCGGACCTGATGGCCGAGGTGGACGCGGAGGCGTTCGTGAAGTCCATGGTCATCAAGCGGTTCGCGAAGCCGGTGGAGGTCTCGCACGTGGTGGCGTTCCTGGCCTCGGAGCGGGCCAGCTACTGCACGGGGAGCGAGTTCACGGTCGACGGGGGGCTGCTGACGGGGGCGGGTTACTAGGCTTCCGTGACTCTTTTCTAGTCGAATCATACGTTTTGGGCATGTCTGGCGGCTTGGTTGAGCTGCGGTTATGCGCCTGGTGATGTCTTTGCCTGCTCTTGGGGTGTGCTTGACCTTGGTCACGAAGCGGTAACCTCGCAGCGCACGACACCACAGGTTTCCGGTTTTGCCACACATGTCCCGGGTTACCCCCGTGTACCCCGGTATGTGTGGATAAATCCGGATCTTGACCGGAAGGTTCCCCCATACTTCCATGACGCCCGAGATGCAGAAGTACATCGACCTGCTCGAAAGCCAGCTCGGCTACTCCGAGAAGGCCGGCGCGTACACCAAGTTCGGCGACTGGTACGGCAAGACCGTCGAGTTCGACGCCGACTACTCCGCCGCCCCCTGGTGTGACATGTACCTCTCCTGGGCCGCGCACAAGCTCGGCTTCCAGGAGTGGATCGGGCAGTTCGCCTGGACCGTACGGCACGCCGAATGGTTCAAGGCGCAGGGCGCGTGGGGGAAGACGCCGAAGCCCGGCGCGTTCGTCTTCTACGACTGGAGCGGGACCGGCAAGATCGACAACATCGACCACGTCGGCATCGTCACACGGGTCGAGGGCGACACGATCTTCACCATCGAGGGCAACATCGACGGCGGCGTCGCCAAGCGCAAGGAACGCGACACCAGCAAGGTCGTCGGCTACGGCTACCCCGAGCGCATCAAGGCGCGCCTGGACGAGGAGGCGGCCCAGAAGCGGGCCGACGAGCAGGCGGCGACGCCCGCCAGGCCCGGCGACGTGGGAACGCTCCAGCTTCCCGGCGACGCGCTCAGCTCCCTGATCCCGCACGTCGAGCAGGAGCGTACGGGCGAGGTCCCGCTCGCCGCGCGGCCGAAGGGCAAGGCCGACAAGACTGCGAAGACGACGGTGTCCTCGCCTGCCGCGTCCCCGGCCGTGCCGTCACCGTCCGCCTCGCCCGCGACGGCGGCGGCGCCCGCGCCGACGACGGCGGCGGGGAGGTCGGCCCAGAAGTCCAAGCACGCCAAGGCGACGACCGCCGACACCACGGCCGCCACCGCCGAGCCCCTCCCCACGCTGGTGGACGCCTCCTCGCCGGGCTCGCTGTCCACGATCGCCTCCCCGACGCTGGTCGGCTCCGCCCTGATCGCCGCCCTGGCCCTCCTGGCCCTGGCGAAGACCCGTCAGCAGCGCCTCCGCCCGGTCACCGCGTCCGCGAAGACCGCCCGGATGCGCGGCGCCGCCACGGCGATCGCCCCTCTGAACCTCTCACCGGCGGAAGGCGTCGCCCTGAGCCCCACGGCGGAGGTCGCCAGCCTGCTGGGCGCCGCTTCGCCGGACAGCGGCACGACGGGCGTCACCGTGCCCGCTCCGGGGACGCGCTCCAGGCGCGGCTCCCACGCCGCCCCCTCCCGCCACCGGCGTCGCCGCAGGCCGTCGGACCCGCGCCACGAACCCACCCACCCCACCTCACACCGCTCCCCCCTCGCCTCCACCCCGCCCCCCGTCTCCCCCGCCCCCACCCGGACGAGCCACTTCGAGCACCCGACCGGCCGTCCCGAGCCCATCCGGACGGCCCGCTCCGAGCACGCGGCCGGCTCCCCTGACCACTTCCGGACGGCCCGCTCCGAGCACCCTGTCGGCTCTCCCGAGCCCGCCCTGGCGGCGTGGTTCGAGCTTTCCGCTCCTGTTCCCGAGCGCAGCCCCGCGAGCGGCGGATTCGAGGGGGACGGGGATGCCTTCGAGGCGTTCACCGACAGGACGGCGCCGCCGCGGCGGCTCGACAGCGCCTCGTTCCGGCCCGCCCCCGACACCGCGCCCTTCGCGCCCACGTTCGACACCGGCCCGATGGTCGCGATCTCGCTCCCTCCGGCGACGAGCACGTTCAGCGCCTTCTCCCCCAGCCCCCGCCCGGGGGCGGAGGTCGCCGCCCGGACGAGGACGACGTCGCACGCCGCGGAGGCGTCCGGGATCGGCGCGACGTACCGGGGCCGTCGCCGTCGCAGCGAACCCGTCGCGTACGCCCCCGGGCCCGCCGCCTTCACGGACGAGCTCGCCCCCTTCACCGCCGACGCCACCCCGCGCGGCCGCCGCCACCGGCGCACCGCGTCAGCCGCGACCGCCGCATCCACTGCGTCCGGGGGCCCCATGGCCCCGCAGAGCGTGTGGAGCCCGTTCCAGCCGACCGGCGGCGGAACGAGCACCGTCGAGACGTTCGTCCAGGACGCCCCCTTGCGCGGCCGCCGCCACCGCACCCGCGAGCTCGTCAGCACCCCCGACTGGGGACGGCAACCCGCCTGAGACGGCCGGCCCCACGCCCTCAGGTGACCCCGTACTCGGCGGCGAAGGCGGCCAGGCGGGTGACCGCGTCGCGGCTGCGCGTCCATGGGCGGACGATCAGCCGCTCCACCCCCAGCTCCGCCCAGGCCGCCACCTCCCCCGGGGAGCCCAGGGCGTACGCGTGCGCCGTGACCGGCACCCCCGCCCCGAGCCGCGCGACCTGCGGCCTGATCGACTCGATGGTGTGCGGCATGCTGATCCACCCGTCGCACAGCCGGGACGCCCGGCGCAGCGCCGCCGCCGACTCCCCACCGGCCAGCACCGGCAGCCGCCCCTGGACGGGCTTGGGCTCGAAGGCGACCTCGGGAAACCGGTAGAACCGTCCGGAATGGGCGACCACGGGCTCGGTCCAGAGCCGCCGGACGACCTCTATGGCCTCGTCCAGGCGGGCGCCGCGGGTCTCGAAGGGCAGTTCGGCCGCCGTCCACTCGCCTCGGTACCAGCCCGCGCCCACGCCGCAGATGGCCCGTCCGCCCGACACCACGTCCAGGGTGGCGAACGCGCGGGCCGACACGAACGGGTGGCGCAGGGCCAGCAGGTGCACGGCGGTGCCGAGCCGGACGCGGGTGGTGAGCCCGGCCAGCCAGCACAGGTAGGCCGGGGCGTCGAACAGCGGGGTCGTCGGCTTGATGCCGGGGTCCTCGGTGCCCGGGTAGACGGCGAGCGACAGGTCGGTGGCGAACACCAGGTGCTCGGGCAGCCACACCGACTCGAACCCCAGCTCGTCGGCGGCCACGGCCACGTCCTTCCAGGCGTCCGGATGCAGCAACCCCAGCGGGACGCCGTACTTCACACGCACCTCCGCAGACCGCCGCCGGGCGGGACGCCGTGCTTCACGGATACCTCCGCAGGTCGCGGGTGTGCAGGGCCGCGCGGACGCGTTCGCGGTGGGCGGCCGCGGTGCCGTGCGCGGCCGCCAGGGACCAGGCCCGTGCGAGCCAGAACCGCAGGTCCAGCTCCTCGGTGTAGCCGATCGCCCCGTGGGTCTGCAGGGCGACCCGGGCGGCCAGGGTCGCCGCCTCGCCGGCCGCGGCCTTGGCGGCGCTCACGTCCCGCTCGGCCGTGGGCGCGTCCCGGTCCACGGACAGCGCCGCGCGGTGCACCAGCGGCGCGGCGAACTCGACGGCCACCGCCACGTCGGCGAGCTTGTGCCGGACGGCCTGGAAGGACCCGATCACCGCGCCGAACTGCCTCCTGACCCCCGCGTACGACACCGAGACCGCGAGCAGCTCCCGCGCGACCCCGACGAGCTGGGCGGCGGTCGCGACCGTGACGGCCCGCACCGCGAGCGCCACCCGATCCGCGCCGCCCCCGCCCCGTCCCCAGGACCAGCCGGGATCGGGACGGTCCGGCGACTCGAAGGCGACGGCGAACATCGGCCGGCACGGGTCCACGCCCGGCACCGCCGTGAGCCGCGCCTCGTCCCCCGCCGCCACCCGGACCCCACCTCCCGTACGCGCCACGACCAGCACGTCGGCGAGATCGGCGTCCGCCATGTACGCCTCCCCCGGCAGCGCCACCCCCACGCACACCCCGCCCGAGGCGAGCTTGGGCACGCGCGGCACCAGGAACGCCGCCGCCACCGCCGTCTCCACCACCGGCCCCGGCAGGCACGCCCGCCCGGTCTCCTCGACGGCGGGCAGCACGTCGGTCAGCCCGAGCCCGAGCCCGTCGAGCTTCGGCGGCAGGAGCAGCCCGAAGAACCCCAGCTCGGCGAGCCGGTCCCAGGCCGGACGGCGTTCGGTCCGCAGCGCGCCGGGCGGGCAGTGCGCCCGCAGCACGTCGCGCACGGTCGCCCCCAGGGCGAGTTGCTCGTCGGTGAAGGCGAAGTGCATGAGGGCGACTCCAGAGGGGTCATCGGGGCAGGCCCAGGACACGCTCGGCGATGATGTTGCGCTGGATCTCGTTGGTGCCCGCGTAGATCGGCCCGGCCAGCGAGAACAGGAAGCCGTCCAGCCAGGGTGTCCCGCCGGCGCGGTCGCCGAGCAGTTCCAGGGCCAGTTCGTGCATGCGCAGGTCCAGCTCCGACCAGAAGACCTTGCCCATGCTGGCCGCCGCCCCGATCTCGGCCCCGGCCATGATCCGGCGGGCGGTGGCGAAGGTGTGCAGCCGGTACGCCTCGGCCGCCGTCCAGCAGCGCGCGGCCTGGTCGGCGAGGACGGGGCCGGCGTCCGCGGCCAGCTCGACGAGGCGGTCGGCGGTGGCGAGGAAGCGGCCGGGGCTGCGCAGGGTCAGGCCGCGTTCGGAGGAGGTGGTGGACATCGCGATCCGCCAGCCGTCGCCGGGCTCGCCGAGCACCATGGAGTCGGGTGCGAACACCCCGTCGAAGTGCAGCTCGGCGAACCCGGGCAGGCCGTCGAGCTGCGCGATCGGCCGGACGGCGACCTCGTCCAGGGGGAAGAGGAAGTACGTCAGGCCCTTGTGCCGGGCGCCGGAGGTGCGGAAGAGGCCGAAGCCGTGGGAGGCGTGGGCGGCCCGGGAGCTCCAGGTCTTGTGGCCGTACAGGCGCCAGCCGCCGTCGGCGCGTTCGGCGCGGGCGGTGAGCGCGGCGAGGTCGCTGCCGGCCTCGGGCTCGGACCAGGCCTGCGCCCACACGTCCTCGGCCGTCGCCATCCGGGGCAGCCAGCGCCGCCGCTGCTCGGGGGTGCCGAACCGCATGAGGCTGGGGGCCAGGAGGAAGATGCCGTTCTGGCTGACCCTGGCGGGGGCGCCGACGGCCCAGTACTCCTCCTCGAAGATCAGCCATTCGATCAGGGACGCGCCGCGGCCGCCGTGCTCGCGGGGCCAGGAGACGACCGACAGCCGCTCACCGGCCAGCAGCGCCTCCCAGGCGCGGTGCGCCTCGAAGCCCTCGGGGGTGTCCATCGGCGGGAGCCGCCGCGGCACGTGGGCGGCCAGCCAGTCGCGAACCTCGGCACGGAAGTCCAGCTCGGCCGGGGAGAAGTCGAGATCCACGAAACCAACCTAGCGCACGCTTGGTCTGCTGGCCAGGCCGCCGTCCGTGCGCCGGGGGTGGGCGTCGTGCAGGGTCTATGGAACGCGAGGGCGCCCACCTCGCCCTGGCCCTGCGACGCCTGCTCGCCAACGCCACCACCTGAGCCGGGGGCTACAACCCGTAGGCCCGCCTGAGCGCTGCCAACCGGGTCTCCCGTGCCCGCCTGCTCAGCGCGGTGTCCGGCACCATGGCGTCGAACCCGTGGAAGGCCCCCGGATAGAGGTGGAACTCGGTGGACACCCCGGCCCGCGCCAGCCGCTGGGCGTAGTCGATGTCCTCGTCCCTGAACACCTCCAGCTCGCCCACGTCGATGAACGCGGGCGGCAGCCCCGACAGGTCCTCGGCCCGCGCCGGCGCCGCGTACGGCGGGACGTCCGGGCCGCCCGTCCGCTCGCCGAGCAGGGCGGACCAGCCGTAGAGGTTCGCGGCCCGGTCCCAGACCACGGCCTCGGTGAACTCCCGGCTCGACGGGGTGGTGTTGCGGTCGTCGAGCATCGGGCAGACCAGGAGCTGGAAGGCCACCTCGGGGCCGCCCCGGTCGCGGGCGAGCAGCACGGTCGCGGCGGCCAGCCCCCCACCCGCGCTGGCCCCGCCGACGGCCAGCCTGGCGGGGTCGATGCCCAGCTCGTCGGCGTTCTTGGCGGTCCACACCAGGCCCGCGTAGCAGTCCTCGACCGGCGCGGGGTGCGGGTGCTCGGGCGCCAGGCGGTAGTCGACGGAGACCACCACGACGCCGAGGCGCTCGACGTAATCGATCATCGTGGCCTCGTCGACCTCGGGCACGCCGACGATCATGCCGCCGCCGTGGATCCAGTAGAGCCCCGGCCTGCCGGTGCCCTCCTGGGCGGGACGGTAGAGGCGGACCCGGACGTCCGGTTCGCCGTCGGGGCCGGGGACGTGGCGGTCCTCGACCAGCACCTCGCTCTCGGCGGGCGGCATGGCGGCCAGCATCGCGTTGATCTGGGCCCGGTACCCGGCCAGTTCCTCCGCCGTGAGGGTGGTCACGTCGAAGGTCGGGAACGGCGTGCTCTCCAGAGCGGCACGCAGTTCCGGATCGAGGTTGGGGTGGAGCGCCATGAGGACTTCCTTCCACGGAGGGGCCTGCCGTACCCCTCAATGGTCGGATCCCGCGCGGGGGTGCGGCAACCGCCAACCGGCTGCCGTTGCGCGCGCGGCGCCCGCCGTTCGGCGAGGTCAGGCGAGCAGGTCGACGACCTGCTCGGCCAGGGGCGCGGCGCTGGCCGGGTTCTGGCCGGTGACCAGGCGGCCGTCCGCGACCACCTGCGGCTGCCAGTTCGCGGCGGGCTCGTGCCGGGCGCCGCGCGCGGTCAGCGCGTCGGCCAGCAGGAACGGCACCACGTCCGCCACGCCGCGCGCGCTCTCCTCGCTGTTGGTGAAGGCGGCCACCCGGCGGCCGTCCACCAGGTGGGAGCCGTCGGACAGGGTCAGGCCGACCAGGGCGGCCGGGCCGTGGCAGACCGCCGCGACCACGCCGCCGCGCTCGTAGATCTCGCGGCCGACGCGGGCGACGTCGGGGTTGTCGGGGAAGTCCCACATGGTGCCGTGGCCGCCGGCGTACAGGACGGCGTCGTAGGCCGCGGTGTCCACGTCGGCGAGGCGGGCGGTGTCGTCGTCCAGGCCGGCGGCGAGGAAGGCGGCCTGCGTGGGGTCGTCCGGGTCGTGGCCGTCGCGCGGCGGGCGGCCGCCGGCGACGCTGGCGACGTCCACCTCGAAGCCCGCCTTGGTGAAGATCTGCCAGGGATGGGCCGCCTCGGGGACGTAGTACCCGGTACGCTCCACGCCGCCGAGGTCGTCGTGGCTGGTCAACACGATCAGGATGCGCTTGCTCATGCCGTCGAGCATGCCCGGCGAGACCCATCAGCAACAAATCGTGAAATATCGGTCCCGGCATCAGAATAGTGATATGTCGCCACTCTCGCTGGACCTGCTGCGGACCTTCCTCGCCGTGCACAGGACCGGCTCCATCACGGCCGCCGCGCAGACGCTCGGCCTCTCGCAGCCCGCGGTGACCGCCCAGGTCAAGACGCTGGAGGCGACCCTCGACCGGCCGCTGTTCGACCGCCTGCCGCGCGGCGTCGCGCCCACGCCCGCCGCCGACGAGCTGGCCCGCCGGGTCGCACCCTCCCTCGACGCCCTGGACGAGGTCGCCGGCTCGGAGCTGCCCTCGGACGAGGCCGTGCACCTGGGCGGCCCGGCCGAGTTCCTGTGCGAGGAGGTCATGCCGATGCTCGCCCCGCTCGTACGCGACGGGCTGCGGCTGCGCACCACCCTCGGCCTGGCCGACGACCTGCTGGCCGACCTCGCGGCCGGACGGCTCGACCTGGTGCTGTCCACGATCCGGCCCCGGGTGCGCGGCGTCCAGGCCGACCCGGTCTACGACGAGGAGTTCGTCCTGGTGGCGGCGCCGTCCCTGGCGGGGGCGCTGCCGCCCGGCCGGGTCGGGCCCAAGGAGCTGGCCGGGGTCCCGGTGGTGGCCTACGCCGAGGACCTGCCGATCGTGCGCCGCTACTGGCGGACCGTGTTCGGGCGGCGTCCGTCGATGGCCGCGCAGGTCGTCATCCCCGACCTGCGCGGCGTGCTGAGCGCGGTGCGGGCGGGCATGGGCGTCTCGGTCCTGCCCGCGTACCTGTGCCGGCGTGACCTGGCCGAGGGCACGCTGGTCGCGCTGGCCGAGCCGCCGGAGCCGCCGATCAACACCGGCTACCTGGCCGTACGGTCGGGGGCGCTGGCCAGGTCGGCCGTGGCGCGGGTACGGGCCCATCTGCTGGCGGCGTTCCGGGCGGCGCCGCCGTACTGAGGACGAAGGTGGATGACGGGCGATCACCGTGGGCATGCTGGGCAACATGTGTCATTCCACCGACAGCCGACCGCCCGCCCCGCCGATCCAGGGCGAGGTCGCCGCGCACGAGCAGATCACCCTGACCTCCGCCGACGGCACCCGTTTCATGGCCTACCGCGCCGACCCTGCCGAGCCGAACGGCCGCGGCGTGGTGATCATGCCGGACGTGCGCGGCCTGCACCCGTTCTACCGCGACCTCGCGGTGCGCTTCGCCGAGGCCGGGTTCCGCACGATCGCGATCGACTACTTCGGCCGCACCGCCGGGACCGACGACCGCGGCGACGACTTCGACCACATGCCCCACGTCGACCGGCTCAAGCTCGACCAGGTGCAGGCCGACGCCGCGGCGGCGACCGCCGAGCTGGCCGGCGACGGCCCGGTGTTCACGGTCGGCTTCTGCATGGGCGGCGCGCTGTCGTGGCGTCAGGGCGCGGAGGGCAACGGCCTGGCCGGCAGCGTCGGCTTCTACGGCGCGCTGCGCTTCATCGACGAGCCGGCGACCGGGCCGGGCGCGCCGCTGCTGCTGCTCAGGGGCGGCGCGGACACGGTGTCGAGCCCGGAGGAGTTCGAGGCGTACACCGCGGCGCTGGACCGGGTGGGCACCGAGCACGAGACCCACGTCTACGAGGGCGCGCCCCACTCCTTCTTCGACCGCTCGTTCAAGGAGTGGGAGGACGTCTGCCAGGACGCCTGGCGCCGCGTCCTGACCTTCACCGAACGCCACTCAGCCTAGGTACGCGGCCCGCACCACCGGGTCGTCGCGCACCTGCGCGGGCGTCCCGGACGCGATCACCCTGCCCAGGTCCAGCACGACGATCCGGTCGCAGCTCTCCATCACGAAGCCCATGTCGTGCTCGACCAGCAGCACCGTCGTGTCCAGGGCCCTGACGACCTCGCCGAGCCGGGCGGTCTGGGCGGCGTCCAGGCCGGAGGTGGGCTCGTCGAGCAGCAGGAGCCTTGGACGGTCCGCGAGCGCGCGGGCCAGCTCGACCATCCGGCGCTGCCCGACCGGCAGCGCGGCGGCGTACGCGTCGCGCAGCAGGGTGAGCCCGCACAGGTCGAGCACCTCGGCCACGCGTGCGCCGCGCTCGCGCTCGATCCGCCGCCGGCCCGGCCACCCGGCCAGGTCGGCGGCCAGCCCGCCGCCACCGCCGTGCCAGTCGAGCGCGGCCAGCACGTTCTGGGCCACGGTGAGCCGGCCGAACACCTGCGTGCGCTGGAACGTCCTGCGCACGCCGGCCCTGGCCCGCCGGAGCGCCGACACCCCGGTCAGGTCGCGCCCGTCCAGCGCGACCCGGCCCGCGACCGGCCTGCGCAGCCCGGACACCACGTCGAACAGCGTGGTCTTGCCCGCGCCGTTCGGCCCGATCACGCCGCAGACCTGGCCCGGCCCGGCCTCGAACGACACGCCGTCCAGCGCCCTGACCCCGCCGAAGGCCACGGACACGCCCTCCACCGCGAGCATTCACCTCACCCCCAGGTAGGCGGCGGTCAGCCGGTCGCCGTCCACCTCCGAGCGCGGGCCCGTCCAGGTGACGCCGCCCAGCCGCATGAACGCGACCCGGTCGGCGACGGCCAGCGCCTCGGTCGCCTTCTCCTCCACCAGCAGCAGCGCCACGCCCCGGTCGCGCAGCTCGGCGAAGACGTCGAACACCTGCCGCACCACGAGCGGCGCCAGGCCGAGCGACGGCTCGTCGGCGATCAGCACGCGCGGCGGGCGCACCAGGGCCGGGGCCAGCGTGAGGAGCTGCTGCTCGCCGCCCGACAACGCGCCCGCGGCCACCGTACGGCGGGCCGCGAGCTGCGGCAGCCGCTCGTAGACCGGCCCGGGATCGTCCAGCCAGGTACGCAGGTTCTCCTCCACGGTGAGCCCCGGGAAGACACCCCGCCCTTCGGGGGCCAGCAGGACGCCGGCCCGCGCCCGCCGGTGCGCCGGCCAGGCGGTGACGTCCACGCCGTCGAGCAGGACGCGGCCGGCGCTCACCGGCAGGTCCCCGGCGGCGACGGCGCACGTGGTGGACTTGCCCGCGCCGTTCGCGCCGAGCAGCGCCACCACCTCGCCGGGCCGCACCTCCAGCCTCACCCCGCGCAGCACGGTGCAGTCGGCGTAACCGGCCACGACGTCCTCCAGCACGAACAACGCCCGACCGCCTCCGGCGGCGACCTCCGCCCGGCGGGGCACGACGTGGGGAACGGCGGGAGCCACGGCGGGGAGGCGGCGCCGGGCGCGGGCCTCGGCGAGCTGGGTGAGCACGCCGTCCGGATGCCGGGCCAGGATCATGCCGCCCGCCCCGAACAGGATCGACCCCACGTGCGCGGACAGGCCCCAGGTCGCCAGCAGCTCGGGCACGGCCACCGCGACGAGCCCGCCGAGCACCGCCCCGCCGATTCTGCGCACGCCCTGCAGCACCACCACGGCCAGCCACACGAACCCGGAGAACGCCGGCAGGTCGGTGGCCGTGATCGACCCCTTGGAGATCGCGAACAGCACCCCGCCGAGCCCCGCGATCCCGGACGCCAGCACGAACAGCACGATCTTGGCGCGCGGCGCGGACAGCCCGGAGGTGACGGCCGCCGCGGGCGCCGACCGTACGGCCAGCACGGCCCGCCCGGACGCCGACCGCTCCAGGTTCCGCACCAGCAGCGCCACCAGCCCGATCAACGCCAGCAGCACGGCCACCCGCACCCGCGGGTCGGAGGTGTCGGCGACGCCGAGGCCGAGCGCGGGCAGCGCCCAGCCGATGGTCCCGTTGCTGAAGGCGTCCACCTGGAACAGCACCTGATCGGCCAGCAGCGCCAGGGCCAGCGTGGCCAGCGTCAGCACCCGCCCGCCCAGCCGCAGCGCGGGCAGCGCCACCACCAGCCCGACGGCCCCCGCCGCGACCACGCCCAGCAGGATCGCCACGACGAACGGCAACCCGGAGGCGAACGCCCACCCACAGGTCAGCGCCGCCATGGCGGCGAAGGCGGCCTGCGCCAGGTTCACCATGCCGCCGATCCCGGTCACCACCACGAACGAGCAGAAGATCAGCGCGAGCACCAGCCCCTGGGCCGCGACGCCCACGTAGTACTGCGGCCCGAGCAGCGCGAAGGCCGCCAGCGCGGCCAGCCCCGCCGCCCACGGCAGCCGCCTGCGCCAGGCCGGCACCCCGGCCAGGTGGTCGGGCGGCGGGACGTCCTCGGCGGCGCTGCCCGCCACCCGCTCCCGCGACCGGTTCAGCAGCACCAGCCCGGCGAACAGCAGGAGCACCGGCACGGCGGTGCGCAGCCCGGTGACCTCCTCCAGGAAGTCGGTGTACCCGGCGACCAGGTTCTGCACGACCCCGAGCGCGAGCCCGGCCGCGAACGTCCAGGGGATCGAGCGCAGCCGCCCGAACACCGCCGCCGTCGCCGAGGCGAACAGCAGCACCGTGTACGCCGTCGCGTCCAGCCCGAGCACCGGCGCCGCCAGCACCCCGGCCAGCCCGGCGAGCCCCGATCCGAGCATCCAGGCCAGCGCGGAGGTGGCGTCCACGTCGATGCCCCGCAGCGTGGCCAGGCGGCGGCGGTCCACGGAGGCGCGCATGCGCAGCCCGTACGGCGTGTGCCGCATGAACGCCCACAACCCGGCCGCCGCGACCACCGAGAGGGCGAAGATGATGAGCTGGTCACTGTCCAGCCGCACCCCGAGCGGGTCGAACCCCTGGGCGGGGTGGGGGCCGACGCCGCGCGGCAGCGAGGTGGCGTCCGTGGCGGGCAGCCCGGCCAGGTCCACGACCAGCAGGCCGAGCGCGGGCAGCGCGATCGTGAGCCCGATGGTGGCGACGATCTGCGCGGTCTCCCCCGCCTGGGCGAGCCCGCGGAACATGGCCCGGTGCAGCAGGTAGCCGAGCGCGGGCGCGAACAGCCCGGCCGCCACCAGCGCCGACAGCCAGGCGGGCAGCCCGGCGGCGGTGAGCTCGTAGAACACCAGGGCGGCCAGGAAACCGACCGCGCCGTGGGCGAAGTTGAACACCCCGGTCGCCGCGTACGACAGCGTCAGGCCGGAGCCCATGATCGCGAAGACGGCCCCGGTGACCAGGCCGCTGAGCACGTACTGGAGGATCATTTCAGCGGCACGTTGTCGAAGCAGGCCATCCTTCTGGCCACCTGGAAGGCCCCGCCCGCCAGCTTGACCAGGGCGCCGCAGCCGTTCGGCTCGCTGTGGTCCCTCGGGTAGCGGATGCGGCCGAACCCAGGGTTCTCGTAGAGGTAGTCGCCGTTGGCGGTGGCCAGGAACTTCTCCCTGGTCAGGTCCTTGCCGGTGCGCTTGAGGACGTCGAGGAAGATGTCGGCGGCCCAGTAGCCGATCGCCAGGTGCTGGGTGAGCGCGGTGCCGGGGGCGACCTGCTCGACGTCCTTCTTGAGCTGGGCGATCTCGGGCGCGGGCGACTCGAACGGCTCGAACATGGGCGCGGCGATCACGCCTTCGAGCGCCTGCGCGCCGGCCTGGTCCTTGAGGATGGCCACGTCGTAGCTGGTGGCGTCGGTGAGCACGCCCTTGTAGCCGGCCCGCTTGAGCGCCGCGTAGAGGCCGACGTTGAACTTGGTGCCCGCGATCACCGAGACGACGACGTCGGGGGCCTTGCCGCCGTCCGAGGTCATGATCTTGTTGACGTACGGGAGCCAGTCGGGGGGCGGGGCGGCGGCCGGCAGGCCGGAGTTCACGCCGACCAGCTCGAACCCGGCGGCGGTGAACGACTGGGAGATGGTCGTGCCGCCGTACTTGCTGCCGCTGGAGTCGCTGGTCTGCACGTAGACGCTCTTGCCCGCCGCGCCGCCGAGCAGGTCGGCCATCTGCCTGCCCCACCACGTCTGGGAGCCCGCCCCCTGCTTGGGGGCCAGGCAGCCGTTGTAGCCGAACCCGGTCCTGGTGCCGCACCACTGCGGCCCGGTGGCCCAGCCGAACCAGGGGACGCCCTGCTGTTCGAGGAAGGCCGCGCCGCCGAAGTTGGGGGCGTGCACCGGGACCAGCGCGAACACCTGGTCCTTCTGGACGAGTTTCTTGGCCGCCGCGTCGCCCTTGGCCGCGTCCTGGGCGTCGTCCTCGGCGCCGATGAAGTCGATCTTCCGGCCGTGCACGCCGCCCTCGGCGTTGGCACGGGCGAACCTGGCCTTGGCGCCGATCTCGGCGTCCCTGGTCGAGTAGCCGCTCGCGCTGGTCTTGGTCAGCACGCCGCCGATCTTGATGGTGGTGTCCGTCACTCCCGTGCCCGACTGGGCCGTACCGGTCTGCTGGGCCGCGCAACCGGCGGCGAGCAGCGTCAGGGTGAGCGCGGCCGCGCCCCGCCGTACCATGTTGTTCTCCCTCGCGACTCGGCCTAGCGCTCGCTTGGTTTCGCTGAGCGTAGATTTGCCGGGGAGGGGTGTCAACGGGCTCCCGAGCAACCGCTTGCTCGTAGCCCGCGCGCCGGGCTAGCGTGGGCGCATGCTGATGCGCGCGGCCGTGCTGACCGGGTTCCACGCCCCGATGGAGATCCGCGACGTCGAGATCGACGACCCCGGCCCCGGCGAGGTCCGCGTCCGGATCAAGGCCTCGGGCGTGTGCGGCTCCGACCTCAAGGCGATCGACGGCAAGAGCCCGGTGGTGAGCGCGCCGCCGTTCATCCTGGGGCACGAGAGCGCGGGCGTGGTGGAGAGCGTCGGCGCGGGCGTCACCACCGTCCGGCCGGACGACCACGTCATCATCGCCATGAGCGGCCCCTGCGGGCGCTGCCGCCACTGCGGCTCTGGCCGCTTCCACCTGTGCTCGGGCCCGCTGCGGCTGCCCACCATCATGGGCGGCCCGCCCAGGGTCACCCTGGACGGCCAGGAGACCCGCCGCTTCATCGGCATCGGCTCGTTCGCCGAGTACGCGGTGGTCACCGAGGCCATGTGCGTCAAGATTGCCAAGGACGCCCCCTTCGCCGCCATGTGCCTGCTGGCCTGCGGCGTGATCACCGGCGTGGGCGCGGTCCTGAACGTGGCCCAGGTGCCGCCGGGCGCCTCGGTGCTGGTCGTCGGCTGCGGCGGCGTGGGCCTCAACGTCATCCAGGGCGCGGTGCTCGCCGGCGCCACCACGATCATCGCCGCGGACGTGGCCGAGCAGAAACTCAAGCTGGCCGAGCGCTTCGGCGCCACCCACCTGCTCACCCCCGGCGACCTGCCGGACCAGGTGGGCGCGCTGGTACGCGGCGGCGTCGACTACGCCTTCGACGCGACCGGCGTCCCCGGCGTGCTGGCCGACGCCTTCGCCGCCACCCAGCCGGGCGGGACCACCGTCATGGTCGGCAGCCCGCCGCGGGGCCACCCGATGGAGCTGGACACCGGCCTGCTGTTCTCCTCCCGCCGCCTCATGGGCACCCAGGGCGGCGACGCCGCGCCGCACCGCGACCTGCCCATGCTGGCCGGGCAGTACCTACGCGGCCGGCTCGACCTCGACGGCCTGATCACCGAACGCCTGCCCCTCGACCGGATCAACGAGGCCGTCGCCCACGTCCGCCAGGGGACGGTCGCCCGCACCGTCATCACGTTCTGAGCCCTCGCTATTCTCAGTTCCTTCGGAACAGCGGAGGAGCCCCCCATGTCGTACCCCGAACAGCGCTACCTGGCCGAGACCGGCGAGATCAGCGGCACCCTGCGCCCGGCGGAAAACGGCCCCGACCTGTCGATGGCGACCGGCACCCGCGTCCACTACCTGGGCACGGGCGGCTCGACCAACGGCGCCTTCGGCCTGTACCGCTGGGAGATGGGCCCGCGTCCCGGAGGCGCGAGCCCGCACTTCCACCGCACCATCACCGAGTCCTTCTACGTGCTGACCGGCAGCGTCCAGCTCTACAACGGCGCCACGTGGGCGAAGGGCCTGCCCGGCGACTTCCTGCACGTGCCCGAGGGCGGCATCCACGCCTTCCGCAACACCTCGGGCGAGCCGGCCTCGATGCTGGTGCTCTTCACGCCGGGCGCGCCGCGCGAGGCGTACTTCGAGGAGCTGGCCGACATCACCCACACCGGCCGCGAGCTCACCTCCGAGGGGTGGGTCGAGCTCTGGAACCGCCACGACCAGTACCCGGTCTGACCAGCCGCGGGGACGGCACGCGGGTCCGCCACCGGCCGGCCCGCGCCCGAGCGCGTACTGTGAGCGGGTAATCGCCCACAGTGAGGGAGGTACGCATGCTCGTCAGAGGAGCCGTCGCGGCCGGCCTGCTCGCGGTCCTGACCGTGGGCGGCGCCGGCCCCGCCGAGGCCCGCTACCGCTACGACTTCCGCAGCCGCGAGGTGGTCATCTGGAGCGAGCCGAAGAACGGCGCGACCCAGCTCGGCGTGGGCCGTCCCGGCGACGGCTTCGACTCCGACCGGTCAGAGGAGCACGAGCTGTTCCGGTGCGACGAGGCGTTCGACAGCACCCTGTGGCACCACGGCACCGACTCCACCACCGGGGTCGTCGGATGGGTGCCGGCCTGCCATCTCGACGACCCCGACTGACCGCTCCGACCGCTCGCCCGCGGGCTCAGCGCCCGGCGCCCACCGGCTCCTGCGCCCGCTCGTCGCTCGGCGCCGGGTCGTCCTCCTCGTGCCCCTCGACCGACAGGTTCGGCAGCAGCCGGTCCAGCCAGCGCGGGCACCACCAGTTCGCCCGGCCGAGCAGCACCATCGTCGCCGGCACGAGGAAGCCGCGGATGACGGTCGCGTCCACCGCGATGGCCACGGCCAGCCCGACGCCGAACGTCTTGACCATCGCGTCCGGGTAGGCGATGAACGCCACGAACACCGCCACCATGATCAGGGCGGCCGAGGTGATGACCCGGCCGGTCGAGCCGAGCCCCTCGGCCACCGCCCGGCTGTTGTCGCCGTGCCGGGCGTGGGCCTGCCGCACCGCCGTCAGCAGGAACACCTCGTAGTCCATCGACAGGCCGAACAGCACCGCGAACAGCATCAACGGCACATAGCTCTCGATCGGCACCGAGAAGAACACGGTCTCCAGGTAGGAGGAGTCCATGGGGGCGTCCATGCCGACCAGGCCGCTGCCGAGTCCGATCGAGAACACCAGCGCGAGCGCGCCGAACGCGGCGCCCAGGGACACCAGGTTCATCACCGCGGCCTTGACCGCGACGACGGGCGCGCGGAAGGCGAACAGCAGGAGCAGGGCACTCAGCAGCACGACCACGCCGATGACCAGCGGGGTGCGCTCGTTCATGCGGTCGCCCGCGTCGGTCATCCCGGCCACCTTGCCGCCGACGTGCACCTGGACGCCCGGGATCGAGACGGCCCTGACCTGCCTGACCACCTCGGCCGCCTTCGGGTCGCTCGGGGCGTAGTCGCTGATCGTCTGGAGCAGGACCGAGCGGCCGGAGGCGTTCAGCTTCGGATCGGCCACATGGGCGACGCCTTCGACGTCGGCGACCGCGTCGGCGATCCGCCGCACGGTCACGTCCCCGGCGCCGGAGACCTTCTCCGGCAGTTCGGCGACCACGATGAGCGGGCCGTTGCTGCCGGGCCCGAAGGCCGTGGCCATCAGCTCGTACGCGCGCCGCCCGGCCGAGTCCTTGGCCGCGTACCCCTCGTCCAGCGGCCCCAGCTTCAGCGCGAGCGCGGGCGCGGCCAGCGCGGCGAGCACGAGCACGCTGCCGATGAGCACCCGCCACGGCCTGCGCGCCACCCACGCGCCGAGCCCGGCCCAGCCGGCGCCCCCGCCGCGGTTGGACGAACGCCCGCGGATCAGCGGCACCTTGAGCGCGTTGACGCGGTGGCCGAGCAGCCCGAGCAGGGCGGGCACGAGGGTGACCGAGGTCAGCACGGCGAAGACGACGGAGATGCCGGTCACCCAGCCGAGCGTGCTCAGCAGCGGGAACCCGGCCAGCATCAGCGCGCTCAACGCGATGATCACTGTGCCGCCGGCGAACACGACGGCCCCGCCCGAACTGGCCACCGTCCGGCGTACGGACTCCACGACCGGCACCCCGTCGGCCAGCAGCTTGCGGTGGCGCGACAGCAGGAACAGCGCGTAGTCGATGCCGACGCCGAGCCCGATCATCGTGGACATGATCCCGGCCTGCTTGGGCATGTCCACGACGTACCCGAGCAGGCCGATCACGCCGAGCCCGGTCGCGACGCTGACCAGCGCGGTGAAGATCGGCACCATCGCGGCCACCAGCGTCCCGAACGCGAAGACCAGCACGAGCAGCGCGCAGATCACGCCGATGATCTCGCTCGGCCCCGTCTTGATCTCCTTGCTCGCCGGGTTGGAGTCGTCGGCGGGCACCACTTCCAGCCCGGCGTCCCTGGCCGGGGCGGCGGCGTCGGACAGGGCCTGCGTGGCCTCGCCGGCCTTGTCGGGGTCGTTGCCCTGCATCTTGACGGTGATCACGCCGATCTGCAGGTTCGAGGCGATGCCGCCCACGCGGAAGGGCGTCTCCACCTGGACCACGTGCGGCATCGTGCGCATCGCGGCGACCGAGCGCTCGACGGCCTGCTTGCGCGGCGCGTCGGTGAGCTTGCCGGCCGCGGAGTACAGGAGGAGCTGCACGGTTCCGCCGGTGGCATAGCCGGGGCCGAAGCCCTCCTTCATCAGGTCGTGCGCGCGCTGCGCGTCGGTGCCCGGGATGGAGGCGTCGTTGCTGACCGGACGGCCGAGCGCGAGGCTGCCGCCCATCAGGCCGACGGCCAGGACCACCCATAAGGCCAGGACGATCCGCCCGTGCCGCGCGCACCAGCCACCCAGCCGACCAAGAAACCGCGTCATCGCCCCGCCCCTGCCCGACGCCCGTCCTGTACGGTCGTACAGGACTACGATAAAACGGAGGACGCCGGAAATTCCGGATTCCGTGGGAAATGAGACGATGACCACACCCGACGACACCCGCTCCCGGATTCTGGCGGCCGCGCGCGAGCTGTTCGCCGAGCGCGGCTACGCGGGCACCTCGCTGGCCGACATCGCCGCCGCGGTCGGGCTGACCAAGACCGCCGTCGCCTACCACTTCCATCCCAAGGACCGGCTGGCCTCCGAACTGCTCTCCCCGGCCGCGGCCGAGATGATCACCCTGCTCGACGCCGACCATCCCGACCGCAAGGCGTTCGTCGAGGCCCTGGCCGTCTTCGCGGTGCGCCACCGCGCGGTGATCCGCCTGTTCATGGAGGACCTCGCGGCCGACGAGCCCGTGCCGGCCGGCTCCGAGCGCGCGGTCGTCGGCACGTTCAGGGACGAGATCTTCGCCAAGCTCGCCGGCGAGAACCCGGGGCCCGAGGCCAGGGTCAGGTGCTGGGCCCTGCTCGGGGCGCTCCAGTGGGGCGTGGTCAAGACCATGGACCTGCCCGAGGAGCAGGTGACGGCGGTCATGCTGGAGTCGGCGCTGGCCTTCTGACGGCTCCCGCCGATCAGCTCCTGCGCCGGGTCCACCGAGGCGGAGGTCTCCCGATCACAGCCCCGTCGAGGGGTCGACGACGGGGCCGGTCGGGCTTTGCGTGGGCTCCTCGGGGCCGGGCCCGCCCTGCCGGCCGGACACGCCGACCGTGATCACGACCACGTCCCCGGACGCGGCGCAGGTCCCCGGCGCCAGGCTCTGGCCCAGGACGGTGTCCGCCTTGGCGTCGTCGTCCACGACCTGGGTGCGGGCCCGTACCGTGAAGCCGGCCGCGACCAGCTCGGCCCGGCCGTCGGCGCGGCCCTCCCCCACCACGGACGGCACCTCGACGCCCTGGCGGGCCACCGTCAGCGCCACCGGGGCGCCACCCGGCACCCGGGCGCCGGCCTCGGGCCGCGTCGCGAGGACCTGGCCGTCCGGCTGGTCGGAGCACGATCGGGTGACCGTCCCGGCCATGAGCCCGGCGGCGGTGAGCGCCGCCTCGGCCGCCCTGCGCTGCCGCCCGGCGACGGACGGCACCGCCACCCCCGCCGACACCTCCAGCGCGACCGCGCCGCCCCGGCCCACCACGGTCCCGGCCGCCGGACGGCTGCCGAGCACCCGGCCGATCTCCTTGACCGAGTCGGTTCTGGTGACCGCGCCGACGGTCAGCCCGGCCTGCTTGAGCGCCTTGACCGCGCCGGCCCGGTCCAGGCCGGTCAGCGGCGGGACCGCGACCGTCGTCACCGGCCGCC
Organism: Nonomuraea sp. NPDC051191; assembly: GCF_044455665.1. Taxonomy (NCBI): domain Bacteria; kingdom Bacillati; phylum Actinomycetota; class Actinomycetes; order Streptosporangiales; family Streptosporangiaceae; genus Nonomuraea; species Nonomuraea sp. NPDC051191. The sequence goes on from NZ_JBITEZ010000017.1 coordinate 217,941, forward strand.
CGACTGTCGGCTCGCCGGTGGGCTCGACGGCGGGCGCGACGGTGGGCACGCGCTCCCGCTCCGCCGGCTTCCCGCCCGGCCGTGAGGAGGCGCGCGCCGAACCCGCTGGGCTCGGCGGCGCCGCCGGCAGCACGGACGCCTGGCCGGAGCGGTGGCCGTTGAGCGCGGGCACGATCACGGTGAGCACGACCGCGGTCACCAGCAGCGCCGCGCACACCGCCACGACCGCCTGCACCCATCCGGCCCCGCGCCCCCGGCCCTGCCGGTCCGGCGCGCCCGTCCCGGCCCGCGTCCTCAGGCCGTCCGGCGGGCCCGCCTCGGCCGGTGGCCTCGTGCCCTGCGCGGTCGTGGAGAGCTCGGGGCCGCCGCCCGTCCGCGAGCGCAGGTGGTACGCGCCGGCCGCGCCGGTGACCTCGGGCTCGGCCAGCGGCACGGGCGGTCGCTGCCCGGGGATCAGCGGCACGTCGCCGTACCCTTGATCCGGCGAGTCCGCCTCGCCGAGCAGCGCGAACAGCAGCTCCCTGCTGGACGGCCGGTTCCTGCTGTCCTTGTCCAGGCAGGCGGCGACCAGCACCCGCAGCCGGCCGTCCAGCCGGCCCAGCTCGGGCGGCGCGGTCAGGATGCGGTGCAGCACCGGCGCCACCGAGTCCTGGCCGAACGGCGCGCTCGCGTTGGCCGCGAAACACATGGTCGCGCCCCAGGAGAAGACGTCGGCCGCCCCGGTCACGGCCGAGGCGGTGATCTGCTCGGGAGCCATGTACGCCGGCGTGCCCACCCCCCTGTTCGTCACCGTGGCCGCCGCGTCCAGCGCCCTGGCCAGGCCGAAGTCGATCACCCGCGGCCCGTCGGGCCCGAGCAGCACGTTCTGCGGCTTGAAGTCCCGGTGCACGATGCCCGCCCGGTGGATGGCGGCCAGCGCGGTCGCGGTGCCGACCGCCAGCCGTTCCAGCGCGCCGCCGTGCCGCGGGCCGGTCAGCGAGACCTCCCGGTGCAGCGAGGGCCCGTCGACGTACTCGCTCACGATGTACGGCCGGCCCTCGTCGAACCCGGCGTCGACCACCTGGGCCGTGCAGAACCTCGCCACGTGCTTGGCCAGCTCCACCTCCCGCAGGAACGCCCCTTGCTCGTCCCCGACGGGCCCGTGCAGCAGCTTGACCGCGTACCTCTCCCCGCTGTGCCTCTCCCCGCTCCTCGAACCGAGGAACACCGCGCCCTGTCCGCCTTCACCCAGTCGCCCGGCGAGCTCGTACTCGCCGAGTCTGTGCGGGTCCCCCGTTCTGAGCGGCTGCGCCGTTGGCACGGGGCGCCTCCCCTCGCCGCCACCCCTTCTTGCTCTCCACTGAAGGCAACGGGCCGCGTTCAGTCAACCGTGCGCACCGCAATCGCCGCCTGACCGTGACACAGCCGGTCAGGAGGCCCGGGAGACCTGGCCCGCGTACATGACGGCGCCGTCGTCCGATCGGGTCACCTTGACGGAGAACCGGTTGGGGTCGTCCGAGGGGACGATCCGGGCTGTTCCGGCGTGGCACGCCTTGCCGGTGACCTGGCCGAGGGCGAACACGACGGCGCTCCTCGTGGGGGTGAGCCGGCCGGAGCAGTGCAGGTCGGCGCCCCAGCGCATGGTGGATCCGCCGTCGGCGCGCAGGCGCAGCTCGACCGGGAAGATCCGGCCGGCCGTGGGGTGCTCGGCCGATCCCGTCCAGACGCCGTCCAGGGGCGGGACGGTGGGGTTTCCCGGCGGGGGCTCACCGGTGGTGGCGTGCGTGGGGGTGGCGCCCTGGTCGGCCGTGCCGTTCCGGGCGTCCGCCGGGTCCGGGTCCTGCGCTCCGCGCAACCAGAACACGACCCCGGCGACCACCACCACAACCCCTGCCACCGCCACCAGCCACCCCCGCCGAGCCTTCCCGACCACAGTGGCAGGCGTCCTTTCGGGGAAGGTGGCGGAAGCACTTCCCGCCGCGACAGCGGGCACCCCTTCAGGGAAGGTGGCGGAAGCACTTCCCGCCGCGACAGCGGGCACCCCTTCAGGAAAGGTGGCGGAAGCACTTCCCGCCGCGACAGCGGGCATCCCTTCGGGGAAGGTGGCGGGGGTTTCGTCGGGGGAGGTCGAGGGGGCGGTGGTGGGGGGCCGTTCATCGGGGGTGGCGGCTTGGGCGCCGGAGGGGAGGACGTCGCCGGTGCCGGCGTCCTGGCCGAGCAGCGCGCGCAGCGTCTCCTCGGCGTCCGGACGGTCACGCGGGTCGCGGGCCAGGCACGCCGCCACGATCTCCCGCAACCGCCCCGACAACCCGCGCAGGTCCGGCCTGCCGTACAGGATCCTGGCCAGAATCTCCTGGTACGTGTCCGCCATGTACGCATGCCGCCCGCTGGCCGTGTACGCCACGGTCAGCCCCCACGCCCACATGTCCGCGGCCGGCCCGGCCGGCTCCCCGTTGATGCGCTCGGGCGACAGGTAGGCCGGCGTGCCGATGGGCGACCTGGTCGTGGTGGCGGCGGCGTCCATCAGCCGGGACACCCCGAAGTCGATGACCCGCGGCCCGTCGAGGCTGAGCAGCACGTTGCCCGGCTTGAGATCGCGGTGGACGACCCCCGCCCGGTGGATCGCCCCCAGGGCGGTGGCGGTGCCGATGGCCAGCCGGTCGAGCGAGCCGCCGAGCCGGGGCCCCCGGGCGACCACGTGCTCGCCCAGCGAGGGCCCTTCGACGTACTCGCTGACCAGGTAGGGGCGGTCGCCGTCGAGGTCGGCGTCCAGGAGCTGGGCGGTGCAGAAGGCCGCGACCCGGCGCACCGCCTCGACCTCGCCGAGGAACCGGCGACGTACGTCGGCGTCCTTGGACACGCTCGCGTGCAACAGCTTGATCGCAACCTGCGCCCCGGCCGGCGAGTGACCGAGGAAGACGACGCCCTGGCCGCCCTGCCCGAGCCTGCGCGAGAGCCGGTACTCCCCCAGCCGGCGGGGGTCATCAGCACGGAGCTCGGACATAGGGCGTCATTATGGCACCGCCTACAGCAGGCCGGCATAGGCGTCGAGGGCGCGCAGGACGACGTCCGCCGGGCCGCTCGGCAGGGTGGCCACGGCCTCCTCGATGCCGAGGCCGGCGAAGTAGTCGAGCTTCTCCCTGGTGGGCAGCGTCCCGAACGGGATCACCCTGGCCATGGGCCGCCCGGCCTTCTCGCACGCCTCGCGCAGCGCGGGCAGCGCGTCCTTGATCCCCTTGCCGCCGATGGGCATCCAGCCGTCGCCGTACTCGGCGATGTGGGCGAACAGCTTCGGCCCGGCGGCGCCGCCGAGGTAGACGGGCAGGTCGCGGACGGGCTTGGGCCACGACCAGGACGGTTCGAGCCCTTCGACGTCGGCCACCTCGTCCCGCCAGAAGGCCCGCATGGCCAGCACGTTGCGCCGGGCGACCTCGCGACGTCGCCCGTACGGCACGCCGTGGTTCTCGATCTCCTCGACGTTCCAGCCGAACCCGACGCCGACCACCACGCGCCCGCCCGACAGGTGGTCGAGCGTGGCCAGGGCCTTGGCGGTGACGATGGGGTCACGCTGGGCGGCGAGCAGGATGCCGGTGCCGACGCGCAGCCGCCGGGTCGCGGCGGCGGCGAAGGAGAGCGCGACCAGCGGGTCCAGCGTGCGCTTGTACTCCTCGGGCAGCTCGTCCTGGCCGCCGGCGGGCGGCGTGCGGCGGCTGACCGGGATGTGGGTGTGCTCGGGCAGGTAGAGCGAGTCGAGCCCGCGCTCCTCGGCCGCGGCCGCGAGGTCCTGGACCGGCATGGCCAGATCCGTGGCGAACATCGTGACACCCAGCCTCATACGGCCTCCTCATGTCAACCAAGCGATTGCTCGGCTAAGATTTCCAGGGTAGCTTGCAAGGCGACGTCCGCGGAAAGAGGTTCCCGGTGAAGTTCTCTATCTTCCTGAACCCGCAGATTCCAGGCTCTGGATACGCGGCCGAGGAGAACGCCAAGGCACGGCGTCCCATCGGACGCGACACCGAGTCGTATCAGCGGCTGCTGCACGAGGTGCGGGAGATAGCCGTCCACGCCGACCAGGTCGGGTTCGACGCGCTGATGATGACCGAGCACCACTTCCACTCCGAGGGGATGGAGTTCTCGGTCAATCCGCTGATGTTCCTCACCGACCTCGCCGCCCGGACCGAGCGCATCCTGCTCGCGCCGCTCGGCATGGTGCTGCCCGCCTGGGACCCGATCAGGGCCGCCGAGGACGTGGCGCTGCTCGACCAGTTCAGCAAGGGCCGCCTGCGACTCGGCGTGGCGCGCGGCTACCAGAACCGCTGGATGAACGTCCTCGGCCAGCGCTGGCAGGCCGCCGCCGCCCGCTCCGACGGCTCGGCCTCGGACACCCGGAACTTCGACGTCTTCGGCGAGGTGCTGAAGATCATGAAGATGGCCTGGACGCAGGAGACCCTCCGCTACAAGTCCGACGTGCTGGACTACGAGGTGCCGTACCCCTACGACGGTATCGAGGGCTGGCCCGCGATGGAATGGACCAGGACGTTCGGGGCGCCCGGTGAGGTCTCCGACGACGGGAAGATCCAGGCGATCTCGGTCTGCCCCCGGCCGTACCAGAACCCCCATCCGGAGCTGTGGCAGCCGTTCACGATCTCCGACCGGTCGGTCATCAGGGCCGCCCAGGAGGACATCCTGCCGTGGATGTTCACCCCCAACCCCGACGACCACGCCGCCAAGGCCAAGCTCTACCAGGAGGAGTCGGCCCGGCAGGGCCGCCAGTACAAGCTGGGCGAGCACACCGGCATCCTCAAGATCGTCGGCATCGCGGACACCACCGAAGAGGCGATCAACACCTTCGGCCGCAGCATCCCCAAGGACTTCGCCGCCTTCTTCGGCCCGTTCGGCTACCTGGAGGTGCTGCGCAAGAAGGAGGACGAGAAGCACAAGCCGATCTCCCCCGAGAAGGGCGACGCCAAGCGCATGAACGACGTGGAGATGGCGCTGTTCGGCACCCCCGACGACGTCAAGCGCGGCATTCAGCGCATGCTCGACCGCATGCCGGACCTGGAGTGGTTCGGCCTGTACATGCAGGGGCAGCAGGGCGTGCTCCCGCTGGACACGGTCAAGCGGAACCTGGAGATGTTCGCCACCAAGGTCGCGCCGGAGTTCCGATGAAGATGTGGCTGGGGGCCTCGTTCGCCCCGACGGACCAGTTCGTGGAGCTGGCGCGGGCGGCCGAGCGCTGCGGTTTCGACACCTTCACGCTGTCGGACCACCTCTTCTACGCCGACTTCGCCTCCCGCTACCCGTACTCGCGGTCGGGCGCGCCCCGCTGGACCGCCGAGACGCACTGGCCCGACGTGTGGGTGACGATCGGCGCGATGGCCGCGGTGACCACGACCCTGCGCTTCTCGCCGAACGTCTACATCGCCCCGGCCCGCGACCTGTTCACCGTGGCCAAGCTGGTCTCCACTGCGGCGGTGCTGTCGCGGGAGCGGGTGACGTTCGGGGTCGGGGTGGGCTGGTGCGAGGAGGAGTTCGCCGGCACCGGCCAGGACTTCCACACCCGGGGACGCCGCCTCGACCGCATGCTGCCCACGCTGCGCGCCCTGTGGGCGGGCGAGACGGTCACGCTGGACGGCCTGCCTCCCCTGTCCATCTCCCCCGCCCCGGCCCGGCCCGTACCCGTCTACGTGGGTGGCGACAGCGAGGCGGCGCTGCGCCGGGCCGCCCGCTTCGGCGACGGCTGGCTGGGCAACCGCATCTACACCGAGGAGCAGCTCGACCCGGTGCTCGACACCCTCCGCCGGCACCTCGACGAGAACGGCAGGACGGGCCCGTTCGACATCGTCGCCCCGCTGGCCGTGCTGCCCGACGCCGAGACCTACCGCCGCTTCGCCGCCAAGGGCGTGACCGCCACCATGGCCGCCCCCTGGTGGCTGGCCACCCCCGAGGAGAAGGCCCGGTACGGCGAGGACACCCTCGACCTCAAGATCGCCACCATGGAACGCTTCGCCGAGGACGTCATCGCCAAGCTCTGACCCCGGCGGCCGGGACGATCCTGACCGGGCACGCGACACGTGCGCACCCCGGTCAGGACGCCCCTTCCGCCAGGTTGGCCATGATCCGCCGCAGCATGCCCGTGACCTGCTCGATCTCGTCCTCGGAGAAGCCCGAGAAGACCTGGCGGCTGACCCCGCCGAAGATCGGCGGCAGGAGGGGCGTCAGCGTGTGGCCCTTGTCCGTCAGCTCGATGACGACCGAGCGCCGGTCCTCCGGCCGCCGGACCCGCCGCAGCAGCCCCTTGGCCTCCAGCCGGTCCAGCAGCCGGGTCATCCCGGCCGTGTCCGTGCCGAGCCGGCCCTTCAGCACGCCGGGCGTGCTCCGGCCGCCCGCCGCGTGCAGCAGCAGCGCCGCCTGCTGCGCGGTGAGCCCGAGCGGGGCCAGGCGGCGCTCGGTCTCGGTGTTGAGCTCCCGCCCCACCTGCACGAGCAGCGACCCGCCGCCCAGCACCAGCTCGAACGGCGGCGGCATTCGATCGTCGGTCACGCGCCCCAGAATAGCTGGCGAGAGCATTTACTGTCGCGACAGCTATCGTCTATCGTCACATCCATGGACACTTCTGCTCGTGTCATCGTCGTGGGAGGCGGCATCGGCGGCTTATCCCTGGCCCAGGGCCTGCGCAAGGCGGGGTTCGAGGCCACCGTGCTGGAACGCGACCCCGCACCCGGCCACCGCCCCCAGGGTTACCGCATCAGCCTCAAGGAGACCGGCGCCGAGGCGCTGCGGGCCTGCCTGCCTCCCGGCCTGTACGACCTGGCCGTGGCCACCTCCATCCGCCCGGCCACCCGCATGACCTTCATGGACACCCGGCTGGTCCCCAAGTTCTCCAAGGACATCCCGCCCCAGCTCCCCGGCGTGGACGGCCTCGGCGTCAACCGGCTCACCCTCCGCGAGATCCTCCTGTCCGGCCTCGACGTACGCTTCGGCACCGAGTACACCCACTACGAGCCGCTGCCCGGCACGAGGGTCCGCGCCCACCTCGCCGACGGCTCCACCCTGGACGGCGACCTGCTCGCCGGCGCGGACGGCGTCGGCTCCCGCGTCCGCGGCCAGCTACTCCCCGACGCCGTCGTGGACCGGCTCGACCAGGCCCTGTACGGCCGGACCGCGCTGACCCCCGACCTGCTCGCCGCCACGCCCCCGGACCTGGTCGACACCTTCAACCGGGTCACCGCGGCCGACCACACCGCGTTCTCCGTGGCCACCTGCCGCCCCTGCACGCCGGTGGCCGAGGCCGTCGCCCGGCACGCCCCCGGCCTGGAGCTGACCGACGTCCCCGGCTACTTCTCCTGGACGCTGACCGTCCCCGGCGCCCGGCCCGACGACACCTCGCCCGCCGGCCTGCACCGGCTCGCGCTCGCCGCGGTCGCCGGCTGGCACGAGGGCGTGCGCCGGATCGTCGAGCGGGCCGACCCCGAGGCGACGTTCCTGGTGCACACCCACGCGGCCCGTCGCGTGCGCCCCTGGGACGAGCCCGCGGTGACCCTGCTCGGCGACGCCGTGCACAGCATGAGCCCGGGCCGCGGCGAAGGCGCGAACATCGCGCTGCGCGACGCCCGCACCCTGTGCGCGAACCTGGCCGCGGCCGCCGCCGAGGGCCGGACGCTCGCCGAGGCGAAGACGGCCTACGAACACGCCATGCTGGACTACGCGTTCGCCGCCGTCGAGGCGTCGTCGCGGCAGCCGTTCGCGCCCTTCACCCGTCCCGCCCGGCCGTCCGGGGGGTGAGCCGCGCCGGGAGTTCGGAAGGGGGCCCCGGTGACGATAGCCTCGTCCCGTGCTGGAAAAGATCGCAGCCACCCGATATGTGACCCCGTTGCGAGAGGGCGGGTCGCTGCCGGGCGTCGTCGAGGCCGATGACCTCGGCACATACGTCGTGAAGTTCCGCGAGGCGGGCCAGGGCCGGCGGGTGCTCGTCGCGGAGATCATCGCCGCCGAGCTGGGCCGCCGGCTGGGGCTGCGCACGCCCGAGCTCAAGCTCATCGATCTCGACCCGCAGCTCGGCGTCCGCGAGCCCGACGAGGAGGTCCAGGACCTCCTCAAGGCCAGCACCGGCCTCAACCTGGCGGTCGACTTCCTGCCCGGCGCGCTCGGCTTCGACCCGCTGGGCTGGATCCCCGACCCGATGTTCGCCTCCCGGGCGGTCTGGTTCGACGGCCTGATCCACAACGTCGACCGGAGCTGGCGCAACCCCAACCTGCTGGTCTGGCACCGCGACATCTGGCTCATCGACCACGGCGCGGCCCTGTGGTTCCACCACAACTGGCGCACGGCCGACCCGCAGCGCGTGTTCGACGCCGGCGACCACGTGCTCGCGCCGTTCGCCGCCGACGTGCCGGCCGCGGGCGAGGAGCTGGCCGGGCGGATCACCCGCGAGCTGCTGGACGAGGTGACGGCCCTGGTGCCCGACGAATGGCTCGACGGCGAGCCGGGGTTCGACTCCGCCCACGACGTGCGCGAGGCTTACACCGACCATCTGCTGCGCCGGGCGCACGGGCCGCGCGAGTGGCTGCTGCGCCGTCCCGGCAAGGAGCACAAGGCGTCCGGGCCCGGGTCGGTCGGCGAGTTCTGGCGGGGAGGCAGCCGGTGACCAGAGATGTCTACGAGTACGCGATGATCCGCGTCATGCCCAAGGTGGAGCGCGGCGAGCTGATCAACGCCGGCGTGCTGCTCTACTGCCAGCCGCGCGACTACCTGTGCGCGCGCGTCCAGCTCGACCCGGCCCGCCTGCGAGCCCTCGACCCCGGGGCCGACCTCGACGGCGTGCGCCACGCGCTCAGCGCCTACGAGCGGGCCTGCGGCGACCGGCCGGGCCCTCTCGCGGACGAGCCGCTGGGCGGCCGGTTCCGCTGGCTGACCGCGCCGCGCAGCACGATCGTGCAGACCGGCCCGGTGCACGCGGGGCTCACCACCGACCCCGACACCGAGCTGGCCCGCCTCTTCGACAAGCTGGTACGCCTCTAGCCGGGCGTCTCAGAACAACACCGACATGAAGGTGTCGACCTCGCGGAACCCCACCTTGCGGTAGACCGCCCGCGCCGAGTGGTTGTAGTCGTTGACGTAGAGCGACACGACCGGGGCGAAGCAGCTCATCGCCGCCTCCACGACCGCCGCCATGCCCGCCACCGCGTGGCCCTTGCCCCGCAGGTCGGGGGCCACCCACACGCCCTGGATCTGGCAGGCGTGCGGCGTGACCGCGCCCACCTCGGCCTTGAACACCACCCGGCCGTCGTCGATGCGCGCGTAGGAGCGGCCGATGCGGATCAGCTCGGCGACTCGCGTGCGGTAGAGCGCGCCGCCGTCGCCGAGGTTGGGCGAGACGCCCACCTCCTCGGTGAACATCGCCACGCACGCCGGCAGCAGGATGTCGAACTCCTCCGGCCGCACCCGGCGCACCAGCGGATCGGCCGGTACGGGGGCCTTGCTCGAGGTCGCCATCACCGGCTGCGCCCACCGGACGGCGCGCGCCCTGCCCCAGTGCGGCTCCAGCCGCTCCCACAGCAGGGACACCGCCTCGACGGGGCCCACGATGGACGAACACCTGCGCCCCTGCTTGCGGGCACGGTCGGCGAACGCGTGCACGGCCTCAGGACCGGCGTTGACCGGCACCATGTTCGCGCCGGCGTAACAGAGCGACACGAGCCCGCCGCGCGGCCCGAACCCCCACATCTGCCCCCCGAGGCGTGCCGGATTGAGTCCGACGGCCCGCACCCGGGAGGAGACGAAGACGTTGGCGACCGGATCGCAGTCAAGCAGGGCGAGAACTTCGTCCCGGTCGCTGTCGTCGAGCACGCGCGACGCCGATGTACGCAGCATCACATGGTCAGACTACGCGAACGTCCCCCGAATAGCTCACCGGGACAGCACGTCGGTGAGCCGATCGTGACCCTGCGCGCCTCCCGACGCCATGTGGGCGGCCGGACTCGGGTCCGGCAGGGCCGCGCAGGACACCGTCCGGGCGGGCAGCGTGCCGTCGGCCAGGTACGCCGCGAGGTAGCCGTCCACGCAGCGGTTGCCGGCCAGGGACACGCCGTGGTTGCCGCCCTCGTCGATCACCAGGCCGCTCCTCGGGAAGCGCCGCTGCATGGCCAGCGCCCCCCGGTACGGCGTCGCTGCGTCGTCGCGCGACTGCAGGAACAGCACCTGCGGCAGCTTCGGCGAGCCGTGCACCGCGACCGGCGTGCCGCCCTTGACCGGCCAGAACGCGCACGGGGCGTTGAACCAGGCGTTCGGCCAGGTCAGGAACGGCGCCCTGGGGTGGAGCCGGGTCATGTCGGTGCGCCACTTGGTCCAGTCGCGCGGCCAGGCGGCGTCGCGGCACTGCACGCCGAGGTAGACGGCGTAGCCGTTCTCGTCGTCGGCGTCGTTCTTGCCGCGCCGGTTGTACGCCTCCACCAGCGGCTTCACGTCGCCCTTGCGCACGTAGGCGGACCAGGCCCGCGCGAACTCCGGCCACACCCGGTCGGTGTATCCGCCGAGGGTGAAGGTGTCGTCCAGCTCGCTTGGCCCCACCACGCCGCCGGCCGGGCGGGCGCGCAGCCGGTCGCGCATCGCGTAGTAGGCGAACGAGGTCTGCTTCAGCGTGCCGCCCAGCCGGTAGACGTCGTTGTGCCGGGCCGTCCAGGCGAGGAAGGCGCGGTGGCGGCGTTCGAAGGCGACGTCCTGGCTCAGGTTCGACCGGTACCAGACGCCCTCGGGGTTGACCGTGCTGTCCATGACGAGCCGCCTGACCCGCTGCGGGAACAGGGTCGCGTAGACGGCGCCGAGGTAGGTGCCGTACGAGTAGCCCAGGTAGCTGATCTTCTCCTCGCCCAGCGCCGCCCTGATCGCGTCCATGTCCCTGGCCGAGTTCTCGGTCGTCAGGTACGGCAGCATCCAGGACCAGTGGTCACCGCAGCCGGTGGCGTACTCGTCGGCCCTGGCCAGGAGCCTGCTCTCGTCGGCCGCCGAGTGCGGCACCGCGTCCGGCCGCGGCGCCCGGTAGTAGGCGTCGGGGTCCACGCAGTGGAGTGACGGCTCGCTGCCGCCGACCCCGCGCGGGTCGAACCCCACGACGTCGTAGCGCTCGCCCAGCCGGTTCGGCAGCCCGTTCGAGACGAACTCGGTCAGGTCGCGGCCCGAGGCGCCCGGCCCGCCCGGGTTGATCAGCAGGGTGCCGAGATGGTTGCCGTCCCTGGACACCTTGGCCTTGATGCGGTTGATCGCCAGCTTGATCGACTGCCCCCACGGGTCGTGGTAGTCGAGCGGCACGCGTACGGTGGCGCACTCCAGGTCGGCCCGGACCGTCTTGCCCTCCTTCGCCGGGCACGACCCCCAGACCACCTGCTGCGCCCACGTGACCGCACCCCTACCGGCCGACGCCACACCGTCCGCGCTGACAACCCCGGCGACCAGCACCGCGATGCCGACGGCAACACTGAATACGCGCTTCACCCAGCCCCTCCCCCTCGTCATGGCCCTGTGATGCTCCCGCGGGCGACGGGGTCATGACGCTGGGCATGGAGAAACGCTTGCCACTTTGTAATGGGCCCATTGCACCGGGTGACCGGGCCCCCGGGGCACTCAGCCCACGGTCACCTGGGGCCCGGAGACGGTGTCGTCGTCGAGGTCGATCTCGACGCCCATCTCCTCGGCCAGGCGCAGGGCCTCCTCGATCAGGGTCTCGACGATCTGCGACTCGGGCACGGTCTTGATGACCTCGCCCTTGACGAAGATCTGGCCCTTGCCGTTGCCGGAGGCGACGCCGAGGTCGGCCTCACGGGCCTCGCCGGGGCCGTTGACGACGCAGCCCATGACGGCCACCCGCAGCGGGACCTTGAGCCCCTCCAGGCCCGCCTGGACCTGCTCGGCCAGCGTGTAGACGTCGACCTGGGCCCGGCCGCACGACGGGCAGGAGACGATCTCCAGCCCCCGCTCGCGCAGGCCCAGCGACTCCAGGATCTGGGCGCCGACCTTGACCTCCTCGACGGGAGGCGCGGACAGCGAGACGCGGATGGTGTCGCCGATGCCCTCGGCCAGCAGCGCGCCGAAGGCCACCGCGGACTTGACCGTGCCCTGGAAGGCGGGGCCGGCCTCGGTGACGCCGAGGTGCAGCGGGTAGTCGCACTTGGCGGCGAGCAGCCGGTAGGCGTTGATCATGACGACCGGGTCGTTGTGCTTGACCGAGATCTTGATGTCGCGGAAACCGTGCTCCTCGAACAGCGAGCACTCCCACAGCGCGGACTCGACCAGCGCCTCGGGCGTGGCCTTGCCGTACTTCTGGAGCAGGCGGGGGTCGAGCGACCCGGCGTTGACGCCGATCCTGATCGGCACGCCGTGGTCGGCGGCCGCCTTGGCGATCTCGCCCACCTTGTCGTCGAACTTCTTGATGTTCCCGGGGTTGACGCGGACCGCCGCGCAACCCGCCTCGATGGCCGCGAACACGTACTTCGGCTGGAAGTGGATGTCGGCGATGACCGGGATCTGGGACTTCCTCGCGATGATCGGCAGCGCGTCCGCGTCGTCCTGCGACGGGACGGCCACGCGCACGATCTGGCAGCCGGACGCCGTCAGCTCGGCGATCTGCTGCAACGTGGCGTTGACGTCGGCGGTGACCGTCGTCGTCATCGACTGGACGGAGACGGGCGCGTCGCCGCCCACGGGAACGCTGCCGACCATGATCTGGCGGGAGTGCCGGCGTTCGGCGAGCGGCTTGGGGCGGACCGTCGGGATGCCAAGTGCTACAGAAGACATTTCTACCCTTAGGTGTGACGACGCTACCCAGTCTAGGTAGCTAGAAGGACTGCCCGGCTGTGAGTTCGGCCGCACGCGCCCGGGCCCAGGCGTCGGCGGCCAGCACCTCCTCCACGCTGGAGGCCGGGGTGACGCGGTGTTCCTCGACGACCTTGGCGACCGTGTCGACGATCGCGGGGAAGCGCAGCCCGCCCCTGGTGAACGCCTCGACGCAGACCTCGTTGGCGGCGTTGTAGACGGCGGGCGCGGTGCCGCCCTCGGCGCCGACGTGCCTGGCCAGCGCGACGGCCGGGAAGGCCGCGTCGTCGAGCGGCTCGAAGGTCCAGGTGTGGGCCTTGGTCCAGTCGACGGGCCGGGCCGCGCCGGGCACGCGGGCCGGGTGGGCCAGCGCGAGCGCGATCGGCAGGCGCATGTCGGGCGGGCTGGCCTGGGCGATGGTGGAGCCGTCGACGTACTCGACCATGGAGTGGATCACCGACTGCGGGTGGACCACGACCTCGATGCGGTCGAAGCCGATGTCGAACAGCAGGTGGGCCTCGATGACCTCCAGCCCCTTGTTGACCAGGGTGGCGGAGTTGATGGTGATGACCGGGCCCATGGACCAGGTCGGGTGGGCCAGCGCCATCTCGGGGGTGACGTCGGCCATCTCCTCGCGCTTCATGCCCCTGAACGGGCCGCCGCTGGCGGTGATGACGAGCTGCCTGACGGCGTCGGGGTCGTGGCCGCCGGGACCGGCCGCCCAGAGGCACTGCTGCACCGCCGAGTGCTCGGAGTCGACCGGGAGGATCTGCCCCGGCGCGGCCAGCCGCTTGACCAGCGGCCCGCCGATGATCAGGGACTCCTTGTTGGCCAGCGCGAGCGTGCGGCCGGCCTTCAGGGCGACCAGCGTGGACGTCAGGCCCAGCGCGCCGGTGATGCCGTTGAGCACGGTGTCGCACCGCCAGGCCGCGACCTCGGCGACGCCCTCGTGGCCGCCCAGCACGACGGGGGAGGCCCCGCGCGCGGCCAGCGCCTCCTTCAGCGCCGGGACGGCGGCGTCGTCGGCCACCGCCACGACCTCCACGCCGAACTCGGCCGCCTGAGCGGCCAGCGCCTCGACCCTGCCGCCCCCGGCCGCGAGCCCGGCGACCTTGAACCCGGCGGGGTCGGCGGCGATGACGTCGAGGGCCTGGGTGCCGATCGAGCCGGTGGAGCCGAGCACGACGACTGAGCGGAGGGTCTCTGCATGCACCTGTCCATTGTCCCCGCTGCCGGGGGCGGACGGGCACGTGAGGGGCTCACGGCCGCGATCCCGTCCCTTAAGTGACGCGTGATAACCGCGACCATTTATGTCCAGATATCGCCATACCGGGATGCGCATGTCTTGAGAAATCCCGATTATGTGCGGCTACCTTCCCGACCTCGGAGCCGGGTTTCGGCAGGTTACGTAATGCGCCGCGGATCCCGCCCCGCCGTCCGTCCTCACCTTCGCCGCCGCAGGCATCGCCCTGCCTCCCAGCAGCGCGGCGCGAAGCACAGGCCGTCCACCGAGCAGCGCGAAGCGCCAACGCAGTCTGCCGGATTTACGGAAAGTAGCCACAAGAACACATCTCGTGGTGCACACTCTGGGGCCATGACCCTGAGCACCTCCCTGCTTGCGGCCGCCCCGCTGATGGCGGGGCTGATGGGACCGGCGATGCTCGGCGCGGTCCCCGTCCAGCAGCAGGTCGATCGTCCCGCCGTCGAGCACTCCGCGGCCCGGCGGAGCCTGGTGGTCGAGCACGAGGCCGCCCGCGACGACGCCGAACAGCGGCGCGTGCTCGGCTACTGGACCCCGCAGCGCATGGCGGCGGCCCTGCCCATCGGCTTGCTCGACTCCGTGACCGACGGCGACGGCCTGCTCAGCGGCCTGACCGGCCGCGGCGGGGTGCGGGCGACGCCCGGCGTGTCCGACGGCCACACCGAGATCAACCTGGGCCGGCGGCACCAGGCGTCGTCCAGGCCCCAGGCCAGCACGATCGGCGCGCGCTGGAGCACCGGCGGGGCCGTGACCAGGACCACCGGCCGGGTGTTCCTGACCCTGGCGGGGGCCGACTTCGTCTGCTCGGCCAGCACGGTCACGAGCGCCAGCAAGGACCTCGTCGTCACCGCCGGCCACTGCGTCAAGGACGGCGCCGGCGAATGGGCCGAGAACTGGACGTTCGTCCCCGGCTACGGCAGGGGCGGCGAGCAGCCCTTCGGCCAATACGCGGCCCGCCGCATGTTCGTCTCCGCCCCCTGGTCGCGCTCGGCCGACGACAACCACGACGTCGGCATGGTCGCCCTGGCCACCTCGGGCGGCCGGCACGTCGCCGACGTCGTGGGCACCCAGGACATCGCCTTCAACGCCCGGCGCGGCGGCCAGACCTACGGCTTCGGCTACCCGGCCGACCCTCCCTACGACGGCGACCAGCTCGTCTACTGCGCGGGGCGGCTGCGCGACGACCCGTACAAGCAGACGCGCGACCAGGGGCTCGGCTGCGCCATGACCGCCGGTTCGAGCGGCGGCCCCTGGATGTCCGGCTTCGACCCGATGACCGGCCGCGGCACGATCACCTCGCTGAGCAGCTTCAAGTACAGCGACGACCAGCACACCATGTACGGCCCGTACTTCGGCCAGGCCGCCAAGGCGGTCTACACCACGGCCGAGCGCGCCTGAGACCAAGGGGGCGCACCGTCCCGTGCGCGCCCTCGGTCTCTTTGAGGTCGCCGCCCTCGCCCTGCCGGCGAGCTACAGCGACAGGCCGGTGAGCACCATGACCTTCTCGTAGGTCAGGTCCTCCATGGCCGAGTGCAGGCCCTCGCGGCCGATGCCGGAGTCCTTCACGCCGCCGTACGGCATCTGGTCGGCCCGGTACGACGGCACGTCACCGATGATCACGCCGCCGACCTCCAGTTCGCGGTTGGCCCGGAAGGCGGCGTCCAGCGAGCGGGTGAAGACGCCGGCCTGGAGGCCGTACTTGGAGTCGTTCACCGTGGCGTACGCCTCGTCGATCGAGGCGACCGGCTGCAGGATCATGACCGGCCCGAAGACCTCCTCGCAGGCCACCTTGGCGTCGTGCGGGACGTCGGCCAGCACGGTCGGCGCGACCGTGGCGCCCTCGCGGGTGCCGCCGGCCAGGACGCGGGCGCCGGCGGCGACCGCCTCCCGCACCCACTGCTCCACGCGCTCGGCGGCGGCCTCCGACACCAGCGGCCCGACCTGGGTCTTCTCGTCGGCCGGGTCGCCCGTGACGAGCCCGGCGACGGCCGGCAGCAGGCGCTCGACGAAGGCGTCGTAGACCGGCTGCTCGACGATCACCCGCTGGACGGCGATGCAGCTCTGACCGGCCTGGTAGTTGGAGAACAGGGCGATGCGCTGCGCGGCCCAGTCGAGGTCGGCGTCGGCCAGCACGACGGCCGCGGCGTTGCCGCCCAGCTCCAGGGTCACGTGCTTGCGCGGCACCTGGTCGGCGATGGCGTAGCCGACGGGCGCGGAGCCGGTGAAGGAGACGACGGGCAGGCGGGGGTCGTCCACGAGGGCGGCGGCGCGCTCGTTCTGGACGGGCAGCACCGAGAACATGCCGGCGGGCAGGTCGGTCTCGGCCAGGATCTCGCCGAGGATCAGCGAGGACAGCGGCGTGGCGGGCGCGGGCTTGACGATGATCGGGGCGCCGACGGCGATGGCGGGCGCGACCTTGTGGGCGACCAGGTTCAGCGGGAAGTTGAACGGGGTGATCGCCAGCACCGGGCCCTTGGGCACGCGGGAGACGTAGGCGAGGCGGCCCGCGGCGGCGGGCTCGGTGTCGAGCCGCTGCACCTGGCCGGACCAGCGGCGGGCCTCCTCGGCGGCGAAGCGGAAGGTGGAGATGGCGCGGTTGACCTCGCCGCGCGCCCAGAAGATCGGCTTGCCGTTCTCGGCGGTGATCAGGTGGGCGATCTCCTCGGCCCGCTCGGCCAGCCGACGCGAGACGTGGGCCAGGGCCTCGGCACGTACGTGCACGGGCAGCGCGGCGGCCTCGCGCGAGACCGCGTGGGCGGCCGCGACGGCCTCCTCGACCTGGGCATCGGTCGGTACGGAGTACCGGCCCACCTCACGACCGTCGTGGGGGTTGGTCACGGTGAGCTCGGTTTCGCCGGTGGCGGGCCGGCCGGCAAGCCAGAAGGTACGCACGTCCATACCCATGACGTTATGCCAAGCGGGAGTTCGGGGATTTACACCAGGGTGCACAAGACTCCCACGAGCGCTCACCGTTAAGTACAAGCCCTGGTGTATACCCATGATGTAACAGAAGTAGACCCAATTCGGGATGTTTACCATGCGGAGTGGTTTGAGCGATCTCCGCCATGGCTAAGTCATCGAGTGCGGGTCTCCAGCGCGGTGGGCCCCAGACTCAGAAAGGCGTGGGCCCCGTGACCGAGCAAGAGGTCACAAGGACACTGAGCTCCTTGGTCGCTGGGGAGGTCGCATGACCTCGACGCCGCTGGGCCTGCAGGGTGCCTACCTGCTGGGCGAGCGCGCCACCCACGACGAACTCCGTTCCCGCCTGCTCGACGTGGCCGTGAACCTGCTTCAGAGCGAGGGTCCCGACAGTCTGACCATGCGCAGGATCGCGGCCGAGGCCGGCTGCACGACGACCGTCATCTACACGATGTTCGGCAACCGGGAGGGCCTGGCCGAGGCGCTTTACCTGGAGGGTTTCGAGCGGTTTCGCCGCCTGCTCGAAGCGGTCCCGCAGCGGCGCAACCCGCTGGAGTACCTGACCGCGCTCGGCCCCGCCTACCGGCAGGCATGCCTGGCCGAGCCCGGCTACTACAGCCTGATGTTCGAGCAGGCCATCCCCGGTTTCGAACCCAGCGAGCGGGCCAGGACGCTCGCCCGCGCGGCCCTGAACATCCTCGACCGGGTGATCGCCGACTGCATCTCCGCCGGCTACCTGACGCCGACCCAGCCACGCAAGATCGCCGACGCTCTCTGGGCCGCCGCCCAGGGCGCGATCAGTCTGGAACGGGCCGGCCACCTGCGGGACGACCGCACGTACGAGGCGGTCACCCTGGCCATGATCTGCTGCTACCTGGTGGACAAGGACAACCTGCCGTCGGCCCCCGGCCGCTGAAGGCCGTCGGGTCAGCGGCGGGCGGCCTCCAGGGCGAGCCAGAGTTCGGCGCGCACGCCCGGGTCGTCGAGGTCGCGGCCGAGGAGTTCGGCCACGCGGCGCATGCGGTAGCGCAGCGTGTGCCGGTGGACGCCGAGCCGCTGGGCCGCGGCGTCCCAGTGGCCGTTGCTGTCGAGGTAGGCGCGCAGGGACTCGACCAGGTCGGCACGGGAGCCGTACGCGGTGAGCGGGGCCAGCAGCGCGCCGGAGAACGCGCGCAGGGCGTCGGCGTCCAGCAGCGCGAGCAGCCCTTGCCCGGCCAGGTCGGCGAACCGCACCACGCCGCCGTCGCTGTGGGCCAGCGCCCGTCGCGCCTGGCCGAGGGCGTCGCGCAGGCCGTCGTAGCGGCACGGTGAGCTCACCCCGACCGGCCCCTCCGCCTCCCGCGCCACCTTCTCCACACTCCCCTCCCCCACCAGACAAACAACGACCGCCCCACCACCACCGCGGCCACGCCCGCCACCACCTCCGCCGTGCCCACCGTCGCTACC
Source organism: Nonomuraea sp. NPDC051191 (assembly GCF_044455665.1). NCBI lineage: Bacteria > Bacillati > Actinomycetota > Actinomycetes > Streptosporangiales > Streptosporangiaceae > Nonomuraea > Nonomuraea sp. NPDC051191. The sequence continues at coordinate 236,353 of NZ_JBITEZ010000017.1, forward strand.
GCTGCCGCTGCGGCCGTGGCTGCTGCTGTGGGTGTGGTCGTGGCTGTGGGTGTGGTCGTCGAGGAGGGCTGTGAAGCCGTGGGGTTCCAGGGCCTCCAGGGCGCTCGCGCCCGCCGCCAGCACCACCAGCGGCTCGCCGGGCAGCCGTGCGCCGAGCGTGCCCGTCACCGACCGCGCCTGCTCGACCGCCCCGCCGAGCAGCAGTTCGAGCACGGCCGAGCGGAGCCGCCGCCCCGCCTCCCGCTGGGCCCTGCCCTGCTCCATGGCGAGCGTCAGCAGCGAGCCGGCGGCGTTGATCACAGTGTGGGTCACCGGCGAGAAGGGTTTGCGCGCGCCGACCGCGAAGAAGCCGCGCGGCCGGGTGCCGCCGCCGAGCGGCTGGATCACGATGTGCTCGTCGGGCCCGGACAACGCGAGACTGGCCGGCACCCGCTCCACCCCCGGCCCTCCCCCACGCCCCCGCTCAGGCCCCTGGCCTCCCCCACGCCCCCGCTCACCGCTCGGCACACCTTCACGGACGCCCTCCCCGGCAGGCGTCCGCTCACCGCCACGAACGGGTTCCCCGGCTGCCGGCTGCTCACCGGCCGACCCGCGGCCGTCTGTGGCGGGCTGGTCGGGGTGGGGTCTTGCCGGGGCGCCGGTGCGCAGGCGGCGTAGCTCGGCCACCACGACCGGCACGTCGGCGCCGGGGGTGGCGTGCCGGACCTCGCCCGTCTCGTCGAGCAGGGCGGCCCAGCCGTCGATCTCCTTGGCGACCCGGTCGATGACCGCGTGCATGCCCTCCGGCCGCAGCGCCGCCCGGGTGAGCCGTCCCTGGGCGGCGAAGGCCCGGGTGATCTCGTCGTACTGCTCGGCCGCGAGCAGCTCGCTGACGACCTTGCCGATGGCGATGAACGGCGTCTCGCGCGGCACCTCGAACAGCGGCAGCCCGGCCTCGTCGGCGGCGCTGACCAGGGCGGGCGGGACGCGTTCGTGGGAGAGGCCGACGCCGAAGCCGAGCCCGGCCACCCCGCGCCCCACCAGCCGGGCGACATATCCGGAGAGGTCGCCCTCCAGGCGGATGCCCGTCGTCAGCAGCAGCTCCGAGCCCTCAAGGAACGGCGTCGGGTCCTCCAGCTCGCTGACCGCCACCCAGCGCACCTCCGCGTCGAGCGCTTCGGGGGCCGCCGCGCCCGCCAGCGGACGCAGCCCCATCCGTCGCACCACGGTGCGCAGCGAAGGTGCCATACGAGTTTGTCCATTCCGGCAAAGGCGAGCACCCCCAGTGTGCCATATCGACGTATCGGCCCAGGTCGGAGCCCGACGTAGCGTCGAGCCCATGAGCATTCCCCAGGAGCGGCGCGTCGTGACCGCGATCCCAGGCCCCAAGTCGCAGGAGCTGCTGGCCCGCAAGCAGGCCGCCGTCCCGTCCGGCATCGGCACCACGCTGCCGGTCTTCGTCACCCGCGCCGGCGGCGGCGTCCTCCAGGACGCCGACGGGAACTCTCTGATCGACTTCGGCTCCGGCATCGCCGTGACCAACGTGGGCAACTCCGCGCCGAAGGTCGTCGAGCGCGTCCAGAAGCAGGTGGCCGACTTCACCCACACCTGTTTCATGGTCACCCCGTACGAGTCGTACGTGCAGGTCTGCGAGAAGCTCAACCAGCTGACCCCCGGCGACCACGAGAAGCGCACGTTCCTGGTGAACTCGGGCGCCGAGGCCGTCGAGAACGCGGTCAAGGTGGCCCGGCACGCCACCGGCAGGCAGGCCGTCGTGGTGTTCGACCACGGCTACCACGGCCGCACGCTGCTCTCGATGACCATGACCGCCAAGAACATGCCGTACAAGCACGGCTTCGGCCCGTACGCGCCCGAGGTGTACCGGGTGCCGCTGGCCTACCCGTTCCGCTGGCCGACGGGCGCGGACAACTGCGCGGAGGAGGCCGCCGCGCAGGCCATCGACCAGATCAACAAGCAGGTCGGGGCCGAGAACGTGGCCGCCGTGGTGATCGAGCCGATCGCCGGCGAGGGCGGGTTCATCGTCCCGGCCAGGGGCTTCCTGCCGCGGATCGCCGAGTTCTGCCGGGCGAACGGCATCGTGTTCGTGGCCGACGAGGTCCAGACCGGCTTCGCGCGTACCGGTGACCTGTTCGCCTGCGAGGACGAGGGCATCGTCCCCGACATCATCTGCACCGCCAAGGGCATCGCGGGCGGTCTGCCGCTCGCCGCCGTGACCGGCCGCGCCGACCTGATGGACCACGTGCACGTCGGCGGCCTGGGCGGCACGTACGGCGGCAACCCGCTCGCCTGCGAGGCCGCGCTCGGCGTCCTGGAGACGATCGAGTCGGAGGACCTGGTCGCCAAGGCCCGCCGCATCGGCGAGATCATGCTCCCCCGCCTCCGGTCGCTCCAGGAGCGGTTCCCGGTGATCGGCGACGTGCGCGGACGCGGCGCGATGATCGCGATCGAGCTGGTCGAGCCGGGGACGAAGAACCCGGACCCGGCCGCCGTCCAGGAGATCGTCAAGCGCTGCCACGCCGAGGGCCTGGTGGTCCTGACCGCCGGCACGTACGGCAACGTGCTGCGCTTCCTGCCCCCGCTGGTCATGCCCGAGCACCTGCTTGAGGAGGGCCTGGGGATCTTGGAGAAGGCCGTCGCCGCTCTGTAGCAAAGACCGAAAAATCGGGCATCCACCTTGCGGCTGGATGCCCGATTTTGTGTGTGTAAAAGAGGTCACTCGGGTAGAGAATTCACCCTGGCTTGACGCTCAGCTAGACGATCACGGCCTCGGTCAGGGTTATAACGGATCCGGACATGCGGAGGAGCGATGACAGCTGGGAGCGTGATGAACTGGGGTCCCACCAGAACGGCACAGAGTATGTTGACGTTCGACCCTGAGGGCCTGAGCCTGGCCCAGCGCGACGGCGACGCCTGCGTCGTGTGCCACAAGAGGTGGCCGCGGCCTCGGGTCCGGGTCGGCAAGCTGCCCGACAACTCCTCCGTGCTCGCCTGCACCGAATGCGCCGAGGCGCTCCTGCCCGCTCCCATGGCGACCGTGGTGGCCTTCCCGGGCCGTTAGCCACGCGCTGACCACGGTTCCGACCGGGCCTTCAGGCCGCCACCGCCGCCTCGCGCAGGCCCCACGGCGAGCCGTACTCGCGCAGCAGGTCGAGGAACGGCACCGCGTCGAACGCCTCAGGGCCGAGCACGCCCTCACCCTTCCACACCCCGGTCGCCACCAGCTCCAGCGCGACGACCGGATGGATCGCCGTCTGCCACACGACGGCCTGGGAGCCGTACTCCCGCATCGACCACTCGTTGTCGACCACGTGGTACAGGTACACCTCGCGCGGCGAGCCGTCCTTGCCGGTGCCCTTGACCCACGTGCCCGCGCAGGTCTTGCCGCGCATGCGGGCGCCCAGCGTCGCCGGGTCCGGCAGGCTCGCGGCGACCATGTCGCGCGGGGCCACCTCCGCCCCGCCCACCCTGATCTTGTCGGCGCTGTCCAGGCCCAGCTTGCGCAGCGTCTTGAGCACGCCGATGAACTCCTCGCCGAGCCCGTACTTGAACGTCACCCGGCGCGCCGGGATCCACCTCGGGACGAGCAGCACCTCCTCGTGCTCGACGTTCACGCACTCCACGGGCCCGATGCCGTCGGGGAAGTCGAACACCTCGGGCTCGCTGAACGGCTCGGTGGTGCGCCACTGCCCGTCCTCCCAGACGACGGGCGGGTTCAGGCACTCCTCGATCGTGGTCCAGATCGAGAACGTGGGCGCGAAGTCGTAGCCGTCGACGACGAGGTTGGCGCCGTCCCTGATGCCGATCTCGTCGATCTCGTCGAACAGGTGGTCGGCGGCGTAGCGGGCGAACACGTCCGCGAGCCCCGGCTCGACGCCCATGCCGACCAGCGCGAGCCGGCCCGCGCCGCGCCACTCGCCGTCGCGCTCGAACTGCCGGTCACCCAGCTTCACCCCCGGCTTGCGGTACGGCTCGCGCGGATGCGGCTTCGACAGCGACATCGCCATGTCCAGGTAGTGGGCCCCGGCCTCCAGCGCGGCCTCGAACAGCGGCATCGTGAAGCGCGGGTCGACCGCGTTGAACAGCACGTCACAGCGGTGCTCCCGGAGCGCCGCGACGACCTGCGCCCGGTCGGAGGCGTCCAGCTGGATGGCGGTGAAACGGGGGTCGTCCACGGCGGCGACGGCGGCGGCCGCCCGGCTCTGTTGGGAGTCGGCCACCACGATGTGTTCGTAGAAATGGCGGCGGGCGGCGATCGGGACCACGGCTGAACCGACGCCTCCGGCGCCGACAAGAAGGATTCTCATGGGAAGACCATACTCACTGACTGGTCATTCAGTCGAATTTCTGGCGCCAAGAAGGCCCCGGAACAGCGAGACGCCCCGGGACAGGGGGGAAGGCCCAGGGCGTCTCTGCAGGCGCACCTCGGGGGAAGGCGCGCCCGCGATGGGGTCGAGCGGAGGCGGCGGTCTCGCCTACTCGGCGAGCGCGGCCCACCGTTTCCCCCAGACGGCGTAATCAGTGCATTCCCCGTCCTCGCCGCGGCAACCGCCCGGCGGCCGGACGGCGAAGGCGACACGGCCGAGCCGCTTGGGGTCGCCGACGCCGTAGACGTCGCAGACGGACTTGGCCCGGCCCTTGCACGCCTTCTCGTTGGCCGGGGCGAGCCCCGCCCAGGCGGCCGCGTCACGCTGGGCGTCGGCCGCGGTCATCCAGGTCAGCCAGCGGTAGGCGCAGGTGGTGTCGGGCAGGTTGGCGCCGAGCATCCAGGAGTCGAGCCAGCCGGTGGTCGCCGTGGCGCCGACCGTCCTGACCGGTTTGCCGGCCTTCTGCAGCAGCAGGCGATAGTACGGTGTGGCCTGCGCGTAATCCAGCGACCCGGTGGCGAAGCCCTTGATCAGGTCGATCGGCTTCCGCCAGTAGGTGCGCTCCTTCTGCTGCCCGAGCAGCGCCATGGCCCGGTCGAGCTGCTCCTGGCTCAGCTCGTACGGGTCCTTGACGGTGGTGTCGGTCAGCGCGGCGTCGGCGATGGTCAGCGGGCTGTCGCGGAGCGCGGCCCGGCCGGAGGCGAACGCCTCGCTCATGCTCGGGTTCTTGACCTTGGCCGCGTCGTAGACGAACTCGTGGTACCCCCACAGGTACGGCACGCCGTAGACCTTGCCGGACACCTTCACCATGTCGCGGAAACGCTCGTCGAGGTCGTCGTAGCCGCCCACCTTGGCCGGGTCGATCGGCTGCACCAGCTTGCGGGTGATCAGGTCGCCGGCCAGCGCCGGGCCCGCCGAGATCAGGTCGTACGGGCGGTCGGCGGCCGCCACGGCCCGTTCCATCTCCTCGGCGGTGCGGACGGTGTCCAGGCGGGCCAGGCGGCAGCCGGTCTCCTTCTCGAAGGAGCCGACCCAGTTGGCCTTGGGACTGACGCCGCCGTACTCGGCGTAGCCGCGGTAGGTGAGGATCTGGAGCGTGCCGTCGCTCTGGGTGGCCGTGGGCGAGGGCGTGGCCGTCGGGGTCGGCTTGGGGCTCGGCCTGGCGGCCGGCTGCCCGGCCGTCCCGGAGGCCGAGGACACCGCTCCCGTGCCGGCGACCAGCGCCGCCGTGGCCAGCGCCACGGCGGATATGCGACGGCGTCTCACGATGTCCCCCCTTGTCCGTTGTGCTGGAGCTTACCGGGGACGGGACCGGGAGGGACGCCGGTCCCTCCCGGCCGGAGCCACGGGTTACCCGTTCGTGGGGAAGCCGAGGTTCACCCCACCGTGCGACGGGTCCAGCCACCGCGAGGTCACCACCTTGCCCCGCGTGTAGAAATGCACCCCCTCGCCACCGTGCACATGCGTGTCACCGAACAACGACGACTTCCACCCGCCGAAGCTGTAGAACGCCATCGGCACCGGGATCGGCACATTGATCCCGACCATCCCCACCTCGACCTCGTTCTGGAACCGCCGCGCCGCACCACCGTCATTGGTGAAGATCGCCGTACCGTTGCCGTACACACCCTCGTTGATCACCCGCAGGCCCTCCTCATACGAAGACACCCGCACCACCGACAA
>NZ_JBITEZ010000018.1:0-208235 GCF_044455665.1 Nonomuraea sp. NPDC051191
CTGGCGCAGGGTGCCGCCGGACAGGCTCTGCATCCAGCCGGGTTGCTGGGAGTGCCAGGCCAGGGTGTGGCCGCGGACCCGTTTGCCGTTCTGGAGGGCCCAGTTGTAGACGCGGTCGCCCTGGGTGAAGGTGAACTGTCCCCGGTTCGGCTCGGTGGCGTCGATCTTCATCTCGTTCTCGGCCGTGACCATGGTGAACTCGCGGCCGGCGATCGTGGTGTAGGCGGAGTCGCCGAGTTTGCCCGAGGCTATGGCGGTGCCGAAGTAGCGTCCGCTCTGCGCGGCGGCCGCGCCGAGGGTGCTCTCGGCGGCGTCGGCCGGGATCGCCGTCGCCAGTGCTGTGATCAGGCCGAGGGCGCCTAACGCGCCGGTGATCAGTGCCCGGCGGCGCGCGCCGCGCGGCCGCCGGGCGGTCGGTGGGGACATGGCGTTGACACGCATGGTTCGAGCCTCCAAAGGCGAATCATGGGGAAAGGATCGTGCGGGGCGCGACCCGTGCGCCGGTGGGGACGTACACCACAGGCGCCGGGACGGTAGTCCGTGTGCTGGACACCGCCGATCCGATAGGGGGGACCACCTCGGGCACTCAGTGTGAGAATGGCGGCCGAAAATTGTCAAGGACGCAGTGAAAATTTCCGGCTCCGCCCGTGCCGTTCGTCTCGATTGAGCAGGTACAACGTGCATCTTGGTGCCCGGAAAGTTTCGTCAGCTCCTGTCGTGGGGAGGCGGATGAAAGTTTCATGGCGACGCTCTCGCCGGCCCTCTCGATAATTCAAGGTGAGCGCCCTCGGCGGCCGCCTCCTCCGGCCGCCGCGCGCCACGGCGCTCTTGACAGCGCCGTTCCGGCTCGTATTTGCTCCCTCCGTCCCTTCCATCGGCCCGGAAGAGCTCGACCGGTCAGCGCTTTTGTTAGCGCTAACAGAGGAGAGGTGGATGCATGAGACCAGGCGAATCGCGCAGGAGAAGGCGCGCGGGCCTCGGAGCCGCGCTGGCGGCTGTGATCACGGTGGCGGCCACCACGTTGGCCATGTTCCTCACCACTGCTCCGGGAGCGTCGGCGGCGGCCTTGACCGAAGTGACGAACTTCGGGAGCAATCCCGGCGGACTGCGGATGTACCTCTACGTCCCCGACAGGGTGGCGGCCAGGCCGGGCGTCCTGGTGGCGATGCACGGCTGCAACGGCTGGGCTCCGGGCTTCCACCAGGGCACCGAGTTCGCCTCGCTGGCCGACCGGTACGGCTTCATCGTCATCTATCCGCAGGCGAACAAGACCGCCAACGGCCTGTCGAACTGCTTCGACGTGTGGTCGAACGAGGCTCTGCGGCACGGCGGAGGCAGTGACCCGGTGTCGATCGTCTCCATGACGAACTACGTGCTGCAACGCTACGGCGGTGACCCGCAGCGGGTGTTCGCGACCGGTTTCTCCTCCGGGGCGATGGAGACCAACAACCTGCTCGCCACCTACCCCGACGTGTTCAAGGCGGGAGCGCCGTTCTCGGGTGTCCCCTACGGCTGCCTCGGGCCGGCCGGATGCGGGGACAAGACGCCGCAGCAGTGGGGTGACCTGGTCAGGAACGCCTATCCCGGCTACACCGGGCCCCGGCCTCGCGTGATGGCCTGGCACGGCACCGCCGACTCCGTCCTGCCGTACACGATGTTGCAGGAGGAGGTCGACCAGTGGACCAACGTCCACGGACTGGGCCAGACCCCCGCCTCCACCGACAGTCCGCAGTCCGGCTGGACGCGGCGGGTGTTCGGTTCCGGGCAGGTCGAGGCGTACACCGTCGCCGGCGCCGGTCACGACCTGCCCCACCCGGGGATGGCGGCGTACGCCATTCGCTTCTTCGGCCTGGACGGCGGGTCGTCCACCACGACGCCGACTCCACCACCCGCAGGTCAGATCAGGGGAGTGGCCTCCGGCCGCTGCGTGGACGTGCCCAACGCCGCCACCACCGACGGCACCGCCGTGCAACTGTGGGACTGCAACGGCCGCACCAACCAGCAATGGACCCAGACCTCAGCCGGAGAGCTGAAGGTGTACGGCAACAAATGCCTGGACGCCGGCGGCACCGGCAACGGCACCAGAATCCAGATCTACTCCTGCTGGGGCGGCGACAACCAGAAATGGCGCCTCAACTCCGACGGCACCATCACCGGCGTCCAGTCCGGGCTCTGCCTCGACGCCGTCGGCGCAGGCACCGGCAACGGCACCGGGCTCCAGCTCTACACCTGCTCGGGCGGCACCAACCAGAAGTGGACCTGGACGTGACGCCCCACAACGGCGGGCCTCATCGCCCGGCGCGTGGCCGGTGGTGAGGGGGTGAGCATGCGTACCTGGAGGCGATGGCGGGCCGCCGTGCTGACGGTGGCGGTGTTGCTGGCGGCCGGCACGGCGATGGGGACGGGGGTCGCCGGAGCCGAGTCCAACGGCGGGGTACGGGTCATGCCGCTCGGCGACTCGATCACCGAGGGCACGCAGGTGCCGGGCGGCTACCGGATCGGCCTGTGGCAGCGCCTGGCCGGCGGCCGCTACACGGTCGACCTCGTCGGTTCGCAGTTCAACGGGCCCAGCAGCCTGGGCGATCATGATCACGAGGGCCACCCAGGCTGGCGCATCGACCAGATCGACGCGAACATCACCGGCTGGCTGCGTACGTACACGCCGCGTACGCTGCTGCTCCACCTGGGCACCAACGACATCCTGCAGAACTACGACCTGGCCGGCGCTCCGCAACGGCTGTCCACGCTGATCGACCACATCACCGCGGCCGTGCCGGACGCGGACGTCTTCGTCGCGACCGTCATCCCGCTGTCGAACGCCGGACAGGAGTCCGCGGCGCGCACGTTCAACGCGGCGATCCCCGGCATCGTCCAGAGCAAGGTGAACAGTGGCAAGCACGTCCACCTGGTCGACCTGCACAGCAGGTTGGCCACCTCGGACCTGATCGACGGCGTTCACCCGACCGCCGGCGGCTACGACAAGATGGCCGCCGCCTGGTACGCGGCGCTGCAAGCGGTTCCCGGCAGCATCGGCCAGCCGCAGGGCAACCCCTCCGGCGGCTCGGAGATCAAGGGCGTGGGCTCGGGCCGTTGCCTGGATGTCACCGGCGTGTCACAGGCCAACGGCGCGCAGGCGCAGATCTGGGACTGCAACGGCCAGACCAACCAGCGCTGGACGTCGACCAGCGCCGGTGAGCTGCGCGTGTACGGCGGCAAGTGCCTGGACGTGGCCAACCGGAGCACCGCCGACGGCGCCGGCGTGATCATCTGGGACTGCAGCGGCCAGGCCAACCAGCAGTGGCGCTTCAACACCGACGGCTCCATCACCGCCGTCGGTGCGAACAAGTGCCTGGACGTGCCGAGCAACAGCACCGCCAACGGCGTCAAGCTCCAGATCTGGTCCTGCAGCGGCGCCGCCAACCAGCGCTGGACCCGCGCCGGCTCATGACGACCCCCAGGAGGTGGAGAAGCGAATGCGCACAATTCTCGGCCTGACGACGGCCGCGTTACTGGCGGCCGGCTCCCTTGTCGCGATCGGCGGCGCCACGTCCCCGGCCGTCGCGCTGGAGAACGGCCTCGCCCGGACCCCGCAGATGGGCTGGAACGACTGGAACAGCTTCGGCTGCAACGTCAACGACGGCCTCATCCGCCAGACGGCCGACGCCATGGTCTCCAGTGGCATGGCGGCGGCGGGCTACACCTATGTCAACATCGACGACTGCTGGTCCACCAAGAGCCGGAACGCGAGCGGCGACCTGGTGCCGGATCCGCAGAAGTTCCCCGACGGCATCAAGGCCCTGGCCGACTACGTGCACTCCAAAGGGCTCAAGCTCGGCATCTACTCCTCGGCCGGCACCACGACGTGCGCGGGCTACCCGGCCAGCCTGGGCTACGAGCGGCGGGACGCGGCCCTGTGGGCGTCGTGGGGGATCGACTATCTGAAATACGACAACTGCGGCGACCATCGCGGCATGAACGGACAGCAGCGGTACACGGCCATGCGGGACGCGCTGGCCGCCGCCGGCCGCCCGATCGTGTACAGCCTGTGCAACTGGGGTCAGGAGAACGTGTGGACCTGGGGGACGCCGGTGGGCAACTCCTGGCGTGACACCGGCGACATCGCGGCCAACTGGAATTCCGTCATGGGCATCCTGGACCAGCAGGTCGGGCTGGAGTCGTACTCGGGCCCGGGGGGCTGGAACGACCCGGACATGCTGGAGGTCGGCGTCGGTTCGGTGACGGCTACCGAGGGGCGCGCGCACTTCAGCCTGTGGTCGCTGCTGAACGCGCCCCTCATCGCCGGCAACGACCTCCGTACGATGAGCGCCGACACGCGCACCATCCTCACCAACACCGAGGTCATCGCGGTCAACCAGGACTGGGGCGGCAAGCAGGGCCACAAGATCAGCGACAACGGCAACCTGGAGGTCTGGCGCAAGCCGATGAAGAACGGCTCGGTCGCGGTCGTCCTGCTCAACCGGGGCACCTCGACCGCGACCGTCTCCACCACCGCCGCGGCCTTGGGGCTGGGCTCGGCGTCCTCCTACTCGGTGCGTGACCTGTGGGCGCACGCGACGTCCTCCTCGCCGGGGACGATCAGCGCGCCGGTCCCCGGGCACGGGGCGGCCATGTACGTCGTGACGGGAGGCGGCATCGTCCCGCCCACCGCGGTCGCGATCAAGGGAGTGGGCTCGGGCAGGTGCCTCGACGTCGCCGCCGCCTCGCAGGCGAACGGCGCGCAGGCGCAGATCTGGGACTGCAACGGCCAGGACAACCAGCGCTGGACGCCCACCGCGAGCGGCGAACTGCGCGTCTACGGCGGCAAGTGTCTGGACGTGTACGACGGTGGAACCACCGACGGCACCAACGTCATCATCTGGGACTGCAACGGCCAGAGTAATCAGCAGTGGCGCTTCAACGCCGACGGCACCATCACCGCCGTCGGTGCGAACAAGTGCCTGGACGTGCCGAACAACGCCACCGCCAACGGCACCAAGCTGACCATCTGGTCGTGCAACGGCGGCGCCAACCAGCGCTGGACCCGTAACTGACCCGTCATCCCGGGAGTGATCGTGAGAATGGCATTACGGTTGCCGGCCACCACAAGAGCCGGACGCGGAATCGTATGGGTGCTGGTCCTGCTCGGCCTCGTGGCGTTCCTGCCCGCCCACCCGGCCAGGGCGGACAACCCGATCATCCAGACCGTCTACACCGCCGACCCGGCGCCGCTGGTGCACAACGGCCGGGTGTACCTCTACACCGGCCATGACGAGGACGGCTCGACCTGGTTCACCATGAAGGATTGGCGGGTCTGGTCCTCCACCGACATGGTGAACTGGACCGACCACGGATCCCCGCTGAGCCTGACCACCTTCAGCTGGGCGAAGTCCGACGCCTGGGCGGGACAGACCATCTACCGGAACGGCCGGTTCTACTGGTACGTGCCCACGACCGACCGGGCGACCGGCCGGATGGCCATCGGGGTGGCCGTCTCCGACAGCCCGACCGGGCCGTTCAGGGACGCACTCGGACGGCCGCTGATCGAGAACGGCGAGATCGACCCGACGGTCTTCATCGACGACGACGGGCAGGCCTACCTCTACTGGGGCAACCCGCACCTCTGGTACGTGAAGCTGAACCCCGACATGACCTCGTACTCGGGAAGCGCGACGCAGATCCCGCTCACCACGGCGGGATTCGGCACCAGGACGGGTGACGCCAACCGCCCGACGCTGTTCGAAGAGGGGCCCTGGGTCTACAAGCGGAACGGCCTGTATTACCTCGTCTTCGCGGCCAAGTGCTGCTCGGAGTTCCTCGCCTACTCCACGGCCCCCGGCCCCACCGGGCCCTGGACCTACCGGGGGACGATCATGCCCACGCAGGGCGGCAGCTTCACCAACCACGCGGGCATCGTCGACTACCAGGGCGGCTCGTACCTCTTTTACCACAACGGCGCACTACCGGGCGGCGGGGGCTTCACCCGTTCGGTGGCCGTGGAGAAGTTCACCTACGGCTCCGGCGGCACGATCCCGACGATCAACATGACCGCGTCCGGGGTGCCGCAGGTGGGCACCCTCAACCCGTACGTCCGCCAGGAGGCCGAGACGATCGCCTGGGAGTCCGGGGTCGAGACCGAGCCCTCCGGCGAAGGGGGGATGAACGTCGGCTGGATCGAGAACGGCGACTACATCAAGGTCAAGGGCGTCGCGTTCGGCTCCGGCGCCAGGACCTTCGCCGTGCGGGTCGCCTCGGCGTCCAGCGGCGGCAGGCTCGAACTCCGTCTGGACGGCGTCAACGGCCCGTCGGCCGGGACGTGCACCGTGCCGGGCACGGGCGGCTGGCAGACCTGGAGCACCGTGTCCTGTCCGGTCAGCGGCGCGACCGGCACCCGCGACCTGTACCTGAAGTTCACCGGCGGAAGCGGCTACCTGTTCAACATGAACTGGTGGCAGTTCAGCTGACGTCGCATCTCCCGCGCGTCACCGGTGTCACCGCCGCCCGCCTCCTGCCCCGCCGGCGAGAGGGGGCTGGGGGTTCCCGGCTGGCGGCCGGGGCCCGACACAGACCGGGAAACCTCCACCGAACTTCCGGCCCGCGCTGGAGGCGATCGCGCCCACGCGGCCGACCTGGCCGTACCCGGGACGCGCGAGGCGGTCGCGGCCACCCTGCCGTGCAGCTTGCCGTGGACGAAGCGGAAGGTGCGTCCGCGGGCCCGTGGCTGCTGGACGGCGACCGGCGTCAGTACTCGTGGTGGGGGTCGTAGCTGAACACGCTCGACCTCTCCTCCTCCTCGAACAGCACGGCCGGGTGGAAGGGTGAGTTCGGCGGCGCCTCGATCGCGGCGGCCCGCCGATCGTGTTCCGCGGTGAAGGCGGAGCTGAGGACCGCCCTTGCAAGAAGCGGCTGATGCAGGAGGAAGTCGCGGGGGCCGAGGTAGAGGTAGGCGTCAACGCCCGGGTAACCGTCGCCGGAGTCCAGCGGCGCGTCGCCGGGCAGCGAGTAGTAGGAGGAGTCCAGGTCGCCGAGCCAGGTGCCGTCGAACGTGGCGAGCGTCGGCACCGGCCAGGAGGCCATCTGCCGCTCCAGCCGGTCGTTGTCCTTGGCGAAGCCGAGGTGGGCCGTGACGATGAAGGCGCAGCCGGGATACTTCTCCTCGTAGATCTCCGCGGCGCCCTGTTCATGCCGTACGTGCCCGGTCCCGGAGAGCAGCAGGGCCCTGCGCTTCTTTGACAGCACCTCGCTCTGCAGGACGGAGGCCATGTGCCGGTCCCGCTGCCCGAGCAGTGACTGCAGATCCGCCTGGCTCGTCACCCTGCTCCAGTCGGCGGGCGGGTCGCAGGCCAGGACGCGCAACCGCTCGTGCACCGGCAGCCGCTGGTTGACGCGGCGGACCAGGGGATAGAGCTGCTCGTAGAAGGCCGAGTAGCCGGCCCCCGGCTGGAGGGTGTCGCGCCACGCCTGCCGTACCTCGGTCAGCGGCACGTCCTCGCCCGCCACGTACCGGTCGATGATCGGCTGGAACCTCGCGTTCCCGCCCTCGACGGCGATGTCGTCGACCCGGCCGGGCAACCGGGGGTCGCGCAGCAGCGAGATGAGGAAGTCGTCGACGTCCTTGACGCCGTGCGACGGGCTCAGCCCGCCGACGAGCTGGTGCGTGCCGAAGGCCCCCAGCAGCGCGTCCTTGGCGTCGAGCGGCCGGGCCTCGCCCGGCGCGGTCAGCGCTCGCGCCCCGCCGACCGCGGCGGCCGCCAGCGCGGATGCCGCGGCCGCGGCGAGGACCTTTCTGCGTCGCATCGGGCGACCTCCTCTTGCGTTCGTGGGATTTGTGTCGCCTGCCGTTCTACTCCGGCGCCGGTCCCGGGACGGTGCGCGCGGCTGTTACGCGGCTGAGACCGGCCGCCCGGCATGCTGGGTGCGGACCACCCGTCAAAAGAAGGAGCCTGGCCGGTCATGAGAGTGCTCGTGGTCGAGGATTTCGAGCCGATGGCTCGGGCGATCGTCACGGGTCTGCGGCGTGAGGGCATGGCCGTCGACGCCGTTCACGACGGCGGCGCCGCGCTCGAACGGCTGGCGTGCACGCGCTACGACGTGGTGGTGCTGGACCGGGACCTGCCCGTCGTGCACGGCGACGAGGTCTGCCGCCGGCTGGCCGCCGACCGGTCACCGGGCCGGATCCTCATGCTCACCGCCGCGGGCGGGCTCGGAGACCTGGTCGACGGCCTCGGCATGGGCGCCGACGACTACCTGGCCAAGCCGTTCGACTTCGTCGAGCTGATCGCCCGGGTACGCGCCCTGGGCCGCCGCTCGGCCCCGCCCACTCCGCCGGTGCTGCGCCACGGCGACATCAGGCTCGATCCGGCCGGCCGGGCGGCGTTCCGCGCCGGTCGGCGCCTGCCGCTCAGCGCCAAGGAGTTCGCCGTGCTGGAGCACCTGCTCGCCCGAGCCGAGCAGGTGGTCTCCGCCGAGGAACTCCTGGAACGGCTCTGGGACGAGGCAGCCGACCCGTTCACCACCGCCGTGAAGCAGACGATGTACCGGCTGCGGGCGAAGCTCGGCGCACCTCCCGTCATCCACACCGTCCGCGAAGGCGGCTACCGGCTCGGCGCGCCGAGTGCCTGACGCACGGTCCCCGCGCCGGGGCCGCGGGCTCACCGTCCGGGCGCGGCTGACCCTGCTGTACGCGGCCCTCATCTGCTCCTCGGTCGTCGTCTCCCTCGGCGTGGTCTACCTCCTCCTGAGCGGCAGCAGCTGGCAACGGGCCCCTGGTCAGGTGCGGCAGGGCGGGATCACGGCGGCGGGCGGGCACTCACCGGCCCTCCTCGCGCCCTTCGCCGCCGCGGAGAGGACGGCGGGGCTGGCCGTCGCGCTGGGGGTGGTCGCCGTGGTGTCGGTCGCGCTCGGCTGGCTGGTCGCCGGCCGTTTCGTACGCCCGCTGCGTACCATCATCGCCACAGCCCAGGACATCTCGGCCACCAACCTGCACCGGCGCCTCGGACTGCGTGGCCGCCGCGACGAGTTCACGGAGCTGGGCGGCACCCTGGACGACCTGTTCGCCCGGCTGGAGGCGTCCTTCGAGGCGCAGCGGCACTTCATCGCCAACGCCTCGCACGAACTGCGTACCCCGCTCAGCGCGGGCCGCGCGCTGCTGCAGCTCGCGATCACCGACCCGGCGCCGACCGTGGAGAGCCTGCGCGCCACCTGCGAGGAGCTGGTGGAGCTCGGCGACCGGCAGGAGCGCCTCATCGCCGCGCTGCTCACCCTGGCGAGCAGCCAGCGCGGCCTGCACCGGTCGCAACCGCTGGACCTGGCCGAACTCGCCGCCCGAGCGCTCGCGGCCCGCGAAGCGGAGGCCGACCGGCATGGCATCCGGCTCGACGTCGCGCTCGGCCCTGCCCCGGCGACCGGCGATCCGAGCCTTGTCGAGAGCCTGATGGCGAACCTGCTCGACAACGCCGTCCGCCACAACGTCCCCGGCGGGCAGGTCGAGATCATCACGGGCCGCACCGCCGCCGGCGCGGCCCGCCTGACCGTCGGCAACACCGGGCCGGTCATCGCGGCCGACGCGGTGGACTCCCTGTTCCAGCCGTTCCGCCGGCTCGGCGCCGAACGGATCCGCCCCGGCGAGCAGGACGGGTACGGGCTCGGCCTCGCCATCGTCCGGGCCATCGCCGGCGCGCACGGGGCCACCCTCCTCGCGCGCGCCCGCTCCGAGGGCGGGCTGCACATCGAGGTCACCTTCCCCGCCTGAGGGTCATGCCGCACACCGGCCTGCCCGCGGAAGCGAGCCATACCGAGAACTGTCCCGGTGACCCCAAAAAAGTCTTGGACGAGCGGTTACTGAAATCGTTTTCTGGAAGAGCTGGAGCCGTACCTCCCCTCGTCACCCCGCTCCGGCACCGGGAGGAGAACCATGAGGTCGTTGCGCATCCTGGCCGCCGTCACCGTGACGCTGGCCCTGACGACGAGTCCGGCGGTGGCTCAGTCGCCGCCGCCCGGCCGGGACAAGCCGGTCACCATCGTCTCCGATCAGGCGGGCGAAACCTTCACCGAGTCCGTCAGCACGGCGGATGCAATCGGGGTCCGGACCATCACCTGGACCTCGAACACCGGTGCGAAGCTCAGACTTCAGGGAGTGCTGCCCGGCAGCACCGTCCGGGTCGTCCACGCGGCCTCTCAGGTCCCCGGTGTGAGTCCTTCCGCCCAGCTCGCCGGCGGCCGAGCGGTCGGACTGTCCATCACCGGACCGAACCTCAGCAAGTCCGAACTGCTGAAGTACGCCGGGTCCGTCCCCGATCCGGCGACGAGCGGGGGCGCCGCCGCCCTGAGCACCCCGGTGGACCGGAACCCGGACTGGTGGCTGGTCGCCGACTTCACGTACCGCAACGCCCACATGTACGGCTGGTACACCTACTGGCTGGTTAACAACGACGGAGCCGGGAACTGGGGAGTCCTCGGCCAGATCTGGCACAGCGCCAACGACCTGGCGAAGGGCACGGAGATCAAGCAGACCTGGCAGTGGACCTATGTCCCGCCCGGCAACTGGGTCGTCGACCAGGACCCCAAGTGGACGCAGTTCTTCGAGCCCTGCCGGCAGCAGCCCATCTCCATCAGTTTCCTCGGCTTCTCGGTCGGAGGCAGCATCTACAACTGCCGGGGCCAGGTCGACCCCTGGGCCTGGGCCAACAGCACCGACACCGGCGTCGGGGTGAGCTGGAAGGGCAAGAGCGGCTACACGACCGTCGGCGGCGCGGTCGACTTCGCCATCTACAGTCCCTCGACCGCGGCCTGGAATGTCTCGGGCTGGGTCGCACTGATCGACGACTGACCGCTGGTAGTCAGGAGCAGTCCTGGGCCCAGGCGAGGCTCGCGGCGATGTAGCCGGTCACCAGGGGCGAGTGATCGGTGCTTCGCCTGGCCAGGACGAGGTGGGTCGGGGGATGATCGGCCAGCGGGACGTAGCGCACGCCTGGGACGGGAGTCGTCCGCGTCGTCCGCTCGGGGACGAAGATCGCGGCCCGCTGCCACAGGACCGCGTGCAGCCCCTCGCCGAGTGATCGCACCACCGGACCGTCGCCCGGAATCTGCCAGAACCTCACCCAGGTGGGGTCCGCCTCGCTGGGCAGCCGGACGGTCCGGTGGCCGTGCAGCTCGGCGCGGGCGACTGAGAGCCGGTCGGCCAGCGGGTCGTCCATGGGCAGCGCCACGTATATCGGCTCCGGCCGGACCACGTGAACCGCCAGCCCGGTCTCGTCGAACGGCGTGAACGTGATCGCCACATCGACCTCGCCGCGCCCCAGCCCGATCGTGGGATCGGCCACGTTGCCCTGGCGAAGCTGGACCCGCGAGGCCGGATACCGCTGGGTGAAGCTCCGGGCGGCCTCGGCCGACAAGGCCGACTCGGCCGGGCCCAGCACGCCGATCCGCAGTACCGGCTCACCGTTGGCCTGCCGTACCCGCTCGACCGCGCCCGCGGCGGCGGCGAGCAGTCCCCGGGCCTCCCTGAGCAGCACCTCGCCGGCCATGGTGAGGATCATCCCGCGCGCGGTGCGGACGAACAGCGCGCATCCCAGCTCCGCCTCCAGTTCGCGAATGCGCTGACTCAGCGGCGGCTGGGAGATGAGCAGGCGGTGGGCGGCGCGTCCCACGCTGCCCTCTTCCGCGACGACCACAAAGTATTGCAATCGGCGTAAGTCCACACGCGCGACGGTATATCGAAATCTTGACCATGGATCTACCGAAGGGGGCATGAACTTGATGGGGAGGGAATGGCGGGCACGAAGCTACGAATCGTCCTGCCGGCCGCCTTCCACGGGCTGGTGATGCCGGTCGCGCCGACGCAGGCCGCGGCGACGACGAACGTTCCGGGTCGGCGGCGAACTCTCCTTCGCCAAGGGCGAGATCTGGCCACACCCCGAGTTCAAGGACTCCGGCTTCCACGTCCGGTGCTCGGGAAAGAAGATCGTCAAGGTGGAGCGGGTCTCCACACCCTGACCTTGCGTACGGCGAGCCGCCGGGGATGCTCGCCCCATGAGCGTGCGGATCGAAGGAAACGGACCGGTCGCCACGGTAGTGCTTTCCCGGCCCGGAGGTCCGCAACGCCGTGGAGCCATCCCATGAAGCCCAACGGCAGGAGACCGTCTGCGGCGCCCCGGGGGTAGTTGACCATCATGGTTCTGGCCTTGCCGCCAGATGCGGTGCGCACCGCATCCGGCGAGCGTGAAGTGTGCCCGTCCGCCGAGCCGTCGCGTAGTGCACCAATCGCAGTTCGGCTTCCTGCGCGTGCGCTCGGCCGGGCACCGCAGTTACGCCGTCGATCTGCCGGCCCACCTCAGGCGCCGTCGCGGCCGGCCTGTGCCGGGTCGAGCGTCACGGAGGGGTGGCGCTCACGAACACCATGCGCGCCCGGCAGGGGGCGTTCAGGAGTGGACGGCGCGGATCTCCGTCACGGTGAACGTGTCGACGATGTGCCGGTTCTGCACCAGGAACCCCACCACCCCGGCCACCGCCTCCACGCCCAGGGCGGCCCTCACCCGTGCACTCAGAAGGTAGACCAGGGGCGTCGACGGCTGGGTCAGCGTGAGCCCGCGGTCGTGGCGGTGCACGTCCTGCAACGCCCTGATGGGGATCGGCCGCTCGGTGGTGAACCACGCCGCCACCTCCCATTGCAGAAGTGCCGGATCGGCGTCGGCACAGGCGTGGTAGCAGTCGACGCAGCCATGGCCGGCATGCCGTCCATGCGGGCAGGTCCACTGGGCGACCTCGGCGGGGCTCTGGTCGTGGGCGCTCAGGACGGCTGCTTCGGTGACGCGGCGGCGCGCCGGCCGTGACCGGTCCTCCGGCGGAGAGGCAAAGTCGCTGCTGATGATCGGATCCCTTCCCGGCTGCATCCCAACACGTCGGAGCCTACCGGCGGCAGCCTGTGGACTTCCTGGCACAGGTGGTGCAGCAGCGGTTCGACGACGGCGCCGAACCGCCGCCGTCGGTGACGTTCGGGGGCTCTTGCCCGACGATCGCCTTGCCGCCGCTTGGGCGCGCCCTGAACCGTGCGGAGTTCTCGTTCGAGAAGAAGGCCCCCTTCGGGGTGGAGGTGAGGTGAGGCCCAGCAGGCGGATGCGGCGGGTCTCGATCTCCATGACGAACGGGACCCGGCTTGTTGAGCGCGGCCCTGGCACCAACCGCTTCACCAAGGCCGTCGAGCAACTCGGCGGAGACCAGGCTCCGGCGCGGCTGGGCGGGCTGTAGGCGCTGGAGCAGGCCGAAGGGGACGTGACGCCGTAGGCGCGGCCCTCGGTTGGGAACCAGTCCTCGTCAAGGAAGCGGCCCGTCATCCGTCCCACGACGGTGAGAAAGGCGTGCGCCAGCTTCTCCTCGCCCGCGTTCAGGAGGGGGGCGCCCGGCTCCACCCGGTTCGGGTCGGTGCCCTTGAGCGGCGGGTGCCCGCACAGGGCGGCGACGGGCGGCTCCAGGGACGGCTACCACTCGGCGAACGAGCCGTCCCGGTGCCGCCAGATCGGGTTGCGCCAGGCGTGCGACGACGCCTGGCGCACCGCCTTCTCGTCGACCTCGATGCCCAGGCCGGAGGCCGTCGGGCGATCGAGGTGGCTGTCGGTGAAGGTGAAGACCGAGCGGTCCACCAGGTAGTCGAGGAGTTCGCTGCCGTCGTGGTAGCCGATGCCCAGCGACTGCTCCTGGATGAGGAAGTTCGGGGTCGCGAAGTCGATCTGCAGGCAGGCGGCCAGGGCGATCGGGCCGAGGGGGCAGTGGGGAGCGAGGGTGACGTCCCAGGTCTCGGCCATCGCGGCGATCCGGCGGACCTCGGAGATGCCGCCGGCGTGCGACAGGTCCGGCTGGATCACCGCCACGCCCGTGGGGAGCACGTCGCGGAAGTCCCAGCGGGAGAACAGGCGCTCGCCGGTCGCGATGGGGATCGTCGTGGATTCCACCACTCGTCGCAGGTCGCGGGAGAACTCGGGAAGCACCGGTTCTTCGGCGAACAAGGGGGACAGCGGCTCAAGCAGCGGCAGCACCTTGCGCGCGGCCGCCGACGTGAAGCGGCCGTGCAGGTCGACGGCCAGGTCGACGCCGTCGCCCACCGCATCGCGCACCGCCGCGAAGCGGGCCACGATCCGGCTGGTGAGGGCCGGTGACGGGATCGGCGGCAGCCGGCCCTCCCAGGCGGCGAACTTCAGCGTGTCGAAGCCCGCCTCCACCCTGGCCATGGCGTTCTCGGCCAGTTCCGCGTCCGTGTCGCCGTGCGCCCAGGTGTAGACCTTGGCCTGATCGCGCACCGGGCCGCCGAGCAGGTCGTAGACCGGCACGCCGAGAGCCTTGCCCTTGATGTCCCACAACGCCTGGTCGATCCCGGCGACCGCGCTGGACAGCATCGGGCCGCCCCGGTAGAAGCCGCCCTTCGACATCACCTGCCAGTGGTCCTCGATGCGGCCGGGGTCGGCCCCGACCAGCGCCTCCATCAGCGTGTTCACGCAGGCGGCGACCGTCTCGGCGCGGCCCTCGACGATGGGCTCGCCCCAGCCGCTGACGCCCTCGTCGGTGTCGACGCGCAGGAACATCCAGCGCGGGGTGACGATGAAGAGCTCGAAGCCGATGATCTTCACTGGAACACCTCGGGGTTGTCGCCGTGCAGGTTCCGGTGGAACGGGTCGCCCGGACCGATCTCGCCGGAACGCACCGGCCGCCCGGTGAGCGCCGACTTGTACATCGCCGTGATCAGCTCCAGCGCCCTGCGGCCGTCCTGGCCGCTGCCGCGTGGCCGCCGTCCGGCCCGCAGGTCGGCGATCAGGCCCCGGAGCTGGGCCAGGTGGGAGCTGGGCACGTCGTCGGGCGGGGGCCAGTCGAGGCCGGTCACGCCGGGGGCGGGGGTGATCGTCCAGTTCTCGTTGGCGTAGCCGTACAGGTGGGTGAGTTCCAGGGTGGCGGCGGCGAGGTCGATGCGCAGGTGGCTGACCTGGCGCGGCGCGAGCGACGTGCTGACGACCGTGGCCAGCGCGCCGGAGTCGAAGCGCACCAGCGCGGTCGTCACGTCGTCGGTCTGCACGTCGCGGGCGAGCCTGGCGGCCATGCCGCGCACCTCGCTCCAGTCGCCGAGCAGTTCGAGCATGAGGTCGATCTGGTGGATGCCGAGGCCCATGGCGGGGCCGCCGCCCTCGGTGTCCCACCGGCCGCGCCACGGGACCGCGTAGTAGGCGGGGTCGCGGAACCAGGTGGTCTGGCAGTGCGCGACGTACGGCCGGCCGAGCGCGCCGCCGGAGATCAGCGCGCGGGCGTGCCGCGCGGCCGAGCCGAAGCGCTGCTGGTAGATGATCGCGGCGTACGGGCCGCCGTCCCGCTCGGCCGCGGTGATCTCGTCGTACTCCGCCAGCGACAGGCACGGCGGCTTCTCGCACCACGCCCACGCGCCCGCGCGCAGCGACGCGATCACCTGGGCGCGGTGGAGCGCGGGCGGGCTGGCGATGTCGACCAGGTCGGGGCGCACGTCCCGCAGCGTCGTGGCGAGGTCGTCCGAGGCGTACGGCACGGCCCACCGATCGGCGAACGACTCGGCCGCCTCGACGGTGGCGTCGACGACCGCCACAACCTCGATATCGGCTGACATTTCGCGAAAAGTCGGCATGTGGGTGGAGTTGGCGATCTGGCCGCCGCCCACCAGGGCGACGCGAAGAGGGGAAGGCATGGGGGGTACCTCGGGGGTTCAGGCGGTTTGGGCGGAGACCACGCGCAGATAGGCACGAGCCGACTCGCGGGTGCGGATCTCGATCGGCAACACCACGTGCTCGACCTCCGACGCCGTCTCCGGGTGGTCGATGCGCTCGGCCAGCAGCCGCATCGCCCGCTCGCCCATCTCCCGCGACGGCAGGCGGGCGGCGGCGACGGTCAACGGCAGCAGGTCGAACGGGCCCGCGTCGTCCATGCCGGCCAGCTCGACCTGGCCGGGCACCTCGACGCCCATCGCGGTGAGGTCGGAGGCCGCGTGCGCCAGCACGAACCCGTTGGCGCACAGCAGCACCGTCGGCGGCTCGCGCCGGTCGAGCAGCCCGGCCAGCATCTCCCGCCGCCGGTCCTCCGGCAGCCGCAGGTAGGTCTTGAGCGCGGTCAGCTCCGGCGAGACCGGCAGCCCGTGCTCGCGCAGCGACTGCACGTGCCCGGTGAGGCGCTCCTGCACGGAGGTGCACTCGGTGGCGTCCCACAGCGCGGTGATGCGCCGGTGCCCCTGCCCGATGAGATATTCGGTCAGCCGGTAGCCGATGGCGAAGTTGTCGAAGAGCACCGCGTCGGTGGGGGACTCGGGATGGTAGCGGTCGACCATGACCAGCGGGACGTGCCGCCGCCGCAGCTCGGCCAGGGCGGGGGAGTCGTGGTGGGCGTCGACCGAGTACAGCGCGACGCCGCTGGCCTGGGTGTCGAGCGCCTGACGCAGCGCCTTCTCCTGGGCGGCCGGTGAGCCCTTGGTGTTGGACAGGAACATCCGGTAGCCGAGTTCGGCGCAGACCGATTCGATGCCGTCGATCACGTCGGAGTTGTGCGGCCCGTGCCCGTGCATGATGTAGGCGATGGAGCGCTCCCGCGTCGACTCGGCCGGGACGGGCCGATCGGCCACGAACGTGCCGCGTCCGCGCCGCCGTACCAGGTAGCCCTCGGTGACCAGTTCGTTGAGCGCACGCACCGCGGTGGTGGTGCTCACTCCGAACCGTTCGCAGACCTCGCGCTGGCTGATGAACGGCTCGTCCTGCACGTACTCACCGCGCGAGATCGCCGCGACCAGATCCCGCTTGACCTGCTGGTAGAGCGGCTCCTGGCTGTCGGACGATTCGTTCATCCTGCCCCCATCTGTCCCATTCGTGATCGTTGACACGTTAACACGCTAAGACTAACGTCGGGCCGCATTCGGCGAAAGGACACCCAGCGGTGACACCCGAGGAGTTCCTGAAGGTTCAGGACGAGCGCTACGACCCCGAACACCGGCTGCCGTGGCAGCTGTCACGCAGCAACGGATACCACACGACGATCCCGGCCGGCACCCGCGTGCACGACACCCGAACCTCCACCGACTACGCGATCGCGTTGCTGCAGGCCGGCCGCCTCGACCGCGCCAAGGACGTGCTCGGCGCGATCGTCGACCTGCAGGAGCGCGACCCGCTCGACGATCACTACGGCATCTGGGGCTACTTCATGGAGGAGCCGCCCCAGGCCATGGCGCCCGCCGACTGGAACTGGGCCGACTTCATCGGCGTACGGCTGGCCCAGGTGCTGGCCGCGCACGGGGACGTCCTCGACGGCCGGATCGCCGAGGCGCTGCGCCACGCGGCCCTGTCCATCTTCCGGCGCAACGTCGGCCCGCGCTACACGAACATCGCCCTGCTCGGCTCCGTCACCTGCGCGAGCGCCGGCGAGCTGCTCGACACCCCCGGGTTCCTCGACTACGGCAGGCGCAAGCTCGCCGCGATGCTGGAACGCGACGCCTTCGCCGAGTACAACTCGCCCGCCTACAGCCCGTTCCTGCTGGAGATCTGCGAACGCGCTCACGCGCTGGTCCGCGACCGGGAGTTCCTGGAGCAGATCGAGGTCATGCGCGAACGCGTGTGGGCGGCGCTCGCCGAACGCTTCCACCCGGGCACCGGGCAGCTCGCCGGCCCGCACGCCCGCGCGTACACCGACTGGCTCAGCGAGGAGTTGACGTGTTATCTCGCCGCCCAGACCGGAGCGCCGATCGAGGCGCGCCCCGGCGTCGGGACCCGCGACGACACCCCGCGCATGGTGCCCACCCTGCCCTGCCCACCGCACCTGGCCGAGCGCTTCGCCCGGCTCCCCGAGTCCGAGGTACAGGTCAGGACCGTCTTCGACGGCCGGACCACCGGCACCACCTGGCTCAGCGAGGACGCCACGCTGGGCACGGTCAACGAGGAGTTCGCCTGGGTGCAGCGCAGGCCGCTGCTCGGCTACTGGCGCACGCCCGAGGACCCGGCCGTGGTGCTGCGCGCCCGGATCATGCACAACGGCCACGACCTGACCGCCGCCTGGTGCCGCCAGGCGCAGGACGGCCCCAGAGTGCTGGCCGGATGGTGGCTCACCTACGACTCCGGCGACTTCCACCCGAACCTCGACAAGCCAGAAGGCAGCATCTTCGACGTGGGCGACCTGCGGCTGCGCGTCACGTTGCGCGGCCGGGGCGTGCGGGGCCGCGAGCTGGGCGACGGCGTCTTCGAGCTCGCCGCCGGGACGCGCCGGGCGGTCGTGCACACGGGCGAGGCCGGCTTCCTCGGCGAGCCCGCCACCTGGGCCCTGGCCACCGGTGAGGACGAGGTCGCCGTCGAGGCGGTGCTGTACGACGGGCCGCGCGAACCGGTCGACTTCCACCACGCGATCCTGCGTGCCGGGTTCGCCGTGGAACTGCTCAGGGCGGGCGCGGAACCCGCCGCGCAGCCGGTGCTCAGCGCCGTGGGGGAGGAGGAGGTCCGCTGGTCGTGGGGCGGCCTGGAGGTCGCCGTGCCCGCCCGTCCCACCCGCTTCTGAAAGGCGCGTTCCCGCATGCAGGAAACCCAGGCCCCCTGGCCGTCCAGGGACGGGCTGACGATCACGCGCGTGCGTGCCGTCGTCACGGCGCCCGAGGGCATCCCGCTGGTCGTGGTCAGGATCGACACCTCCGACGACGGTCTGTACGGCCTCGGCTGCGCCACCTTCACCCAGCGCTTCCACGCCGTCGCCGCGGCCGTGGACGAGCACGTGGGCCCGATGCTGATCGGCCGCCATCCGGCCGACATCGAGGACATCACCCGCATGGTCCACCTGTCGTCCTACTGGCGTGGCGGGCCGGTGCTGAACAACGCGCTGTCCGGCGTCGACATGGCGCTGTGGGACATCGCGGGCAAGCGCGCCGGCATGCCCGTGTACGAGCTGCTCGGCGGCCGGGTGCGCGCGGCGGCGCCCGTCTACCTGCACGCCGAGGGCGCCACCGTCGAGGGCACGCTGGAGCACGCCCAGCGGCTCATGGCCGCCGGATATCACCACGTCAGGCTGCAGACCGGGCAACCGGGGCTGGGCGGCTACGGCGCGCCCGGCAGGGCGAACGCCTACCCGGACTCGCCGCATCCCGACGGCTGGGACGTCAGGCACTATCTGCGCACCACCCCCGCCCTGTTCGAACGGGCCCGCGAGGTCCTGGGCGAGGACGTCGAGCTGCTGCACGACGTGCACAGCCGGCTCACGCCCAAGGAGGCGATCCTGCTGGCCAGGTCGCTGGAGCCGTACCGGCTGTTCTTCCTGGAGGACGTGGTCGCGCCCGAGCATTACGACCGGCTGCCCGAGGTGCGGACGGCCTCGCCCGCGCCGATCGCGGTAGGCGAGCTGCTCGTCTCGGTGCCCGACGCGGCCAGGCTGGTCCTGGGCGGCGGCGTCGACCTGCTGCGATGCCACGTCTCGGCCATCGGCGGGCTGACCCCGGCGCGCAAGCTGGCCGCGCTCTGCGAGCTGACCGGGGTGCGCACGGCCTGGCACTCCCCGGGCGACGTCTCGCCCGTCGGCGTGGCGGCGAACCTGGCGCTGGACGTCACCACGCCCGCGTTCGGCATCCAGGAGGGCCATGTCTACCCCGACAGCGTGTGCGAGGTGTTCCCCGGCACGCTCAATCCCGTTCGCGGCCACCTCCGTCCCGCCGACCTGCCGGGCTGGGGGATCGAGCTGGACGAGCGGCTGGCCGCCGCGTACCCGCCGGTCACGCACCTGCACGAGCGGTGGGCCGCACGGGTCCGCCGCCCCGACGGCGGCATAGAAGCACCTTAGTTGACGCGTTAACTCGTTGTATTTCGCCCGCGTTACCATCCCGTGCTTTACACGTTAACGCGTCATATATAGCGTTCGACTCGACTCGCCCCCCGGCATGAACTGGAGTCCCGATGAACACGTACATGGCTAGAGGAGCCGCGGGTCTGCTGCTCCTGGCCGCGGTCGCGGCGTGCGGCGGCGGGCAGGACGGCACGTCCGGCGGCAAGACCGAGATCACCGTCTCCGGCATGCCGCCCAGCACCCAGCCGGAGAGCCAGAAGAACTTCCTGGCCCAGGTCGCCGAGTTCGAGAAGGCCAACCCGACCATCAAGGTCAAGCCGACCGAGACGCAGTACGACGTCAAGACGTTCGCGGCGCGCCTGGCCGCGGGCCAGCTGGAGACGGTCTTCCGCGTCCCGCTGACCGACCCGCAGGCCATGATCAAGCGCGGCCAGGTCGCCGACCTCACCGCCGACATGAAGCTGCTCGCCAAGTCCGACTTCGACAAGCGCATCCTGGCCCCGAGCAGCACCCCCGACGGCAAGATCTACGGCCTGCCCACCGAGGCGTACGCCGCCGGCCTCGTCTACAACCGTGAGCTGTTCACCAAGGCCGGGCTCGACCCCGACAAGCCCCCCGCCACGTGGGACGAAGTGCGGGCCGCCGCCAAGACGATCAGCGACAGGACCGGGGTGCCCGGCTTCGGCATGCACGCCACCGCCAACACCGGCGGCTGGATGCTCACGACCATGACCTACTCCTACGGCGGCCGGATGGAGAAGGAGGAGGGCGGCAAGGTCGTCCCCGCCTTCGACGACGCCCCAACCAGGCAGGCCCTCGGCCTGCTCAAGGCGATGCGCTGGGACGACCGCTCGATGGGCACCCAGCACCTGCGCAACCAGGACGACCTGCTGCGCGACTTCGCCGCCGGCAAGGTCGCGATGATGATGGGCGCGCCCAACCTCTACGGCAGTTACGTCGCCAAGTTCAACGGCAAGCCCGAGGTGTACGGCCAGACCACGCTGCCGTCCGGGTCGGGCAAGGGCACGCTGCTGGGCGGCACGGTCGCCGTCGTCAGCCCGAAGGCCACGCCCGAGCAGCGCCGGGCGGCGGTCAAGTGGATCGACGCCGTCTACCTGCGGCCCAAGTACGACGCGGCCCTGGCCACCGAGCGGGCCGAGAAGAAGAAGGCCGACGGTCTCGTGGCCGCCGTGCCGCAGCTGCCGTTCTTCGCCCCCGCGGTCTCCGACCCGGTGATGGCCGCGGAGAAGGCCGCCTCCAACGTCGACTGGGAGCACTTCGCCACCTACAACGAGGGCGTGAAGGCGCAGGAGTTCATCTCCGAGCCGGCCGTCGCCGGCCAGGAGCTCTACGCCGCGCTCGACACGGTCGTCCAGGCGGTGCTGACCCGCCAGGACGCCGACCCGGCGGCCGAGATCACCAAGGCCGTCGAGAAGGTGAAGCCGATCCTGGACAGGTCGCAGCAGTGACGGCGCTGGCCGAGAAGGCGGGCGCGGACACGACGGCCACCACGCCGCGTCCGCCCCGGCGGCGCGGGACCAGGCACCCCTACGCGGTGGCCTCGGTGTTGTTCCTCGCGCCGCTGGTGCTCGTGTTCGCCGTGTTCTCCTGGTGGCCGATCCTGCAGAGCGCCATGCTCGCCTTCCAGCGCACCAACCTGGTCGAGGCGGCGAGCTGGGTCGGCTGGCAGAACTTCACCAACCTGTTCGCCGATCCGCTGCTCGGCAAGGCCGCGCTGAACACGCTCTGGTTCACCGTCCTCGCCCTGGTCCTCGGCTTCCCCATGCCGGTCTTCCTCGCGGTGGTCATGTCGGAGCTGCGCAAGGGCGGCGGCCTGTTCCGCGTGCTGGTCTACCTGCCGGTGGCGGTGCCGCCGGTCGTGGCGATCATGATGTGGAAGTTCTTCTACAACAGCGACTACGGCCTGCTCAACGGCCTGCTCGGGCTGGTCGGCCTGGGCCCGTTCCCGTGGCTGCAGGACACGCAGTGGGCGATGCCCTCGCTGGTGCTGGAGGCCACCTGGGCGGGCGCGGGCGGCACCGTGCTGATCTACATCGCGGCGCTGACCAGCGTCCCCAGGGAGCTGTACGAGGCGGCCGAGAGCGACGGCGCGTCGATCCGGCGGCGCGTGTGGCACATCACGCTGCCCCAGTTGCGCGGCGTGCTGCTGCTCATGCTGCTGTTGCAGGTCATCGGCACCTTCCAGGTCTTCACCGAGCCGTTCGTCATGACCGACGGCGGCCCGGAGGACGCGACGGTCACGGTGCTGCTGCTCATCTACCGGTACGCCTTCGTCTACGGCGACTACGGCATGGCCGGCGCGCTGTCGGTGCTGCTGGCGGTCGTGCTCGGCCTGCTGTCGGCGGTGTACCTGCGCATGACGAAGGCTTGGAGCACGACATGAGCGGACTGATCTCCGATTCCGACCGGAAGAAGCGCGGCGTACGCGCGGTGCTCGGCTCGACCCAGTTCGCCGTCTTCCTCGGCGTGCTCGTCGCCGGGCTCGGCCCGATCCTGTGGACGGTCAAGGGGGCGATCTCCCCGACCCGGGAACTGCTCACCGACCCGCTGCGCCTCTACCCGGCCGCCCCCGACTGGTCGCTGCTCGCCGAGGCGTGGAGCAGGCTGCGCATCGGCCACTTCATGCTCAACACGGTCGTCCTGGCCGGAGGGTCGTGGCTGGCGCAGATCGTCGTGTCGGTCATGGGCGCGTACGCGCTGTCGGTGCTCCGGCCGCGCTACGGCAAGTACGTCTACGGCGCGATCCTGGCGACCCTGTTCCTGCCGGGCAGCGTGTCGCTCGTCGCGCTCTACCTGACGGTGCTCGACGTGGGCATCGCCAACACCACGTGGGCGGTGTGGCTGCCGCACGCCGCGCACGCCTTCACCGTCCTGCTGATGAAGCGGTTCTTCGACGGGATCCCGCGCGAGCTGTTCGGCGCGGCCCAGGTCGACGGCGCCGGACCGTGGCGGATGTTCTGGTACATCGTGCTGCCCATGTCGAAGCCCGTCCTGGCCGTGACGTCCCTGCTGACGATCATGGGCGCCTGGAAGGACTTCCTGTGGCCCATGGTGGCCATCTCCGACGGCGAGATGCACCCGATCTCGGTGGCCCTGCCTAGGCTGGCGGAGTTCGCCGAGGAGAACATGGTCATCGCCGGCATGTTCATGGCGTTGATGCCGCCCGTGCTCGTCTTCATCGTCTTCCAGAAGTACATCGTGCGCGGCGTGGGGTTCACGGGGGTCAAGGGTTGATGCTCAGCAGAGTGCTCGTCACCGGCGCGGCCGGGTTGATCGGCCGGGCCGTCCTCGCGCGCTGCGCGGCCGAGGACGTGCCGGTGACCGCGCTGGTCCTGGAGGATCCGGGCGACCTCAAGGCCGACCGCGTCGTCGTGGGCGACGCGGGCGACCCCGAGGTCGTACGGCAGGCGCTGGAAGGCGCCGAGGCCGTGATCCATCTCGCGGCCATCCCCAGCCCCAACCACAACCCCCCGCAGGAGGTCTATCTCAACAACACCGGCGCCACGTTCGCGGTGCTCGACGAGGCGGGCCGGGCCGGGGTGCGCCGGGCGGTCATCGCCAGCAGCCTCAGCGTGCTCGGCATGCCGTTCTCCCCGCACGGCCTGGAACCGGCCTACCTGCCCGTCGACGAGGCGCACCCGCTGCTGGCCGCCGACCCCTACGCGCTGTCGAAGGAGGCCGACGAGTCCACCGCGCGCATGATGCACCGGCTGCACGGCATGACGGTGGTGGCGCTGCGCTTCCCGTTCGTCGGCGGCCCCGAGGACCGGCTGCCCGAGCGGGCCGCCGAGTTCGCCGCCGAGCCGGCCAGGGGAGCCGTCGACCTGTGGGCCTACCTGGACTCGCGGGACGCGGCCACCGCCTGCTGGCTCGGCGTCACCCGGCCGATCGACGGCTCCCACGTGCTGTTCGTGGCCGCCCCCGACACCATCGTCCCGCTGCCCACCGAGGAACTCCTCCACCACTTCCTGCCTCGTTCCCCGCTGCGCGCGGCCCTGCCCGGCCGGGCCGTGCCGATCGACGTGACCAAGGCCCGCCGAGTCCTCGGCTTCGAGGCGGAGCACCTGTACCGGCTCTGACGAACGGAGAGGATCCACCCCCCCATGAGATCCCGCATCCATCTCTGGTTACGAACCGTCATCACCTCACTACTGATCGTTCCACTTCTGGCCGTGCCGTCCCACGCGGCCACGGACATCGACGAGGTCGTCGGCGACTTCGAGTACGGCACGCAGGGCTGGGCCCTGGGGCTCGGCCCGGAGTTCCCCGGCGCCAAGGGCACCCTCACCAGCGACGCGGCCGACGCGAAGACCGGAGCGCGCTCGGCCCTGCTGACCGCCGACCTCACCGCCGGCGGCAAGTACGTGGAGGCCGGGTACGCCATGGCCGCCGATCTGAAGGCGCTGTCGCTCTGGGCGCGCTCGCCCGCACTGCCCACGGTGACGCTGCGGCTGGTGGACAGCACCGGGCAGACCCACCAGCAGCGGCTGCCGCTGGCCGCGGGCGGCGACTGGCAGCGGCTCACCGTCGCCGCCTTCGCCGCCGGGCAGTCCTACCAGCACTTCGGCGGGGCCGGCGACGGCGTGTGGCACGGGCCGGCCAAGCGGGTGGCGTTCCTCGTCGAGCGCACCGGGCAGCTCAGGCTCGACGGGGTCACGATCACCGCGCCCGCTCCCGACCTCGCCCTGGGGCAGCGGGCCGTGGGCAACGTGTTCGTGCAGCCCGCCCAGCCCTCGTTCGACGTGACGAGCCGGGGTGACGCGCTGACCTGGAGCGTACGTGACCTGTCCGGCGTGCAGGTGGCCGCGGGCAGCGGAACCGCCGGGACGCTGGCCGTACCGGTCGCCGAGCCGGGGCACTACCGGCTCAGCGTGACCGCGACCTCGGCCGGGCAGGCGATCGCCACCAAGGAGACCGCGTTCGCCGTGCTCACGCCCTTCACCGCGACGGGCGACTCCCCGTTCGGCGTGGCCGGGCACTTCACCCGGGCCGACTGGGGCGCTCCCGGCGGCGACCTGCTGGAACTGGCCGCCAAGGCCGGGGTGCGCACCGTGCGCGACGACGCGGTCTGGGAGTCGATCGAGAAGACCGAGGGCGTCTACGAGTACGGGCGCTACGACCCGCTGCACGCCACGCTCGACGCCGAGGACATGCGCTGGCTGGCGATCGCCGCCTACACCAACCCCCACCACGACGGGAACGCCACACCGTACACCGACGCGGGCCGCGCCGCCTACGCCGCCTACGCCTCGGCGTTGATCGGCACGTACGACCTGCCGTGGATCGAGGTCTACAACGAGTTCAACATCGGCTTCGGCGACCGGGGCAACGGGCCCGCAGACTCGCGCGCCGACTACTACTTCCCGCTGCTGAAGGCCACCTACGAGAAGGTCAAGGCCGACCACCCGCAGGTCACGGTCGTCGGCCCGGCCTCCGCCGGCGTGCCGCTCGCCTGGCTGGAGGAGCTGTTCAAGCTCGGCGCCCTCGACTACCTCGACGTGGTCTCCATCCACCCCTACGTCTACCCGGGCACCCCCGAGTCGGCCGCCAAGAGCATCGACGACCTCGACGCCCTGATCAGGAAGTACAACCACGGCAGGTCCAAGCCCATCTGGATCACCGAGCAGGGCTGGCCCACCCACACCGACGCGCGCGGCGTCACCGAGGCCACCCAGGCCGCCTACGTGGTCCGCACCCACGTGGCGGCGCTGGCCAAGGGCGTGCAGCGGTTCTTCTGGTACGACTTCATGAACGACGGCACCGACCCGGCGCTCAACGAGGACAACTTCGGCCTGGTGCGCAACACCGCCGACGCCTCCGGCCGGTGGACGCCCAAGCCCGGCTACGTCGCCTACGCCGCCATGACCAGGCAGCTCACCGGGGCCGCCTACGTCAGGCAGGAGGCCGAGGGCCGTCAGCTCTTCCGGAAGGACGGCCACGACCTGCGCGTCCTGTGGTCGGCCCGGCCCGCGACCGTCTCGCTGCGCACCGACGCCCCGCTCACCGTCACCGACCTGACCGGCGCGAGCGAGGTGCTGCGCCCGCTGGGCGGCCGCGTCACGCTCTCGCTGTCCGGCGACCCCGTCTACGTGCGCGGCGACGCCGTGCTGGAGGACGCCGCCCGCTACACGATCACCGGCGGCGGCGCCGTGGTCGGCGAGGGGATCGAGCTGAAACTGGCCGTGGACGCCACGCGCGGCCCCGCCGTACGCGGCAGCTTCGCCGTCGGCGACGTCGACGTGCCGGTGTCGGTGCGCGGCGGGCGCAAGGCCGAGATCCCGGTGTCGCTGCCCGCCGTGACCCGCACCGGCCCGCTCGACCTGGTCGGCCGCCTGAAGATCCACGGGAGGCCGGTCGCCAGGCTCGGCTCGCGGGTCGAGGTGACGCAGCCGTTCGCGATCACCGCCAGGCACGTGCTCCCGGACGACCTGGCGATCACCGTGCGCAACCTGTCGGCCAAGGAGCTGGCCCCCGGCGACCTCGGCTGGGCCTTCGGCGCTCGCGCCGGCACCCTCCCGATCGCCGGGACCGTGCCCGTGGGCGGCTCGCGCACCGAGCGCCTTCCGCTGGCGGACCTGCCCGCCGGGCCGTACGAGCTGCGGCTGGGCGCCGTCGCGGGCGTCGGCGTCACCGGCCGGGTGGCCCGCGTCGCCGACGGCGCGCTCAACCGGGCCGACCGCGCCACGATCACCGTCGACGGCGTGCCCGACGACCTGATCGGCCGCCCGGCCGTCGACCTCGCCGACGGCACCGTCAAGATCCCCTCGTACGGCGGGGCGGACGACCTCAGCGGCACCCTCCACGTCACCTGGGACGCCGACCGCTTCTACCTCAGCGCCAGGATCCACGACGACGTCCACACCCAGACCAGCACCGGAGCGGACATCTGGCAGGGCGACTCCCTGCAGTTCGCCGTCGCCGCCGGACTGCCCGGCGAGACGCGCACCTGGTCCGAGCTCGGCCTCGCGCTGACCGCCCAGGGCCCGCAGTTCCACCGCTGGCTCGGCGACGGACCGGAACCCGACGCCAAGGTCGCCGTCACCCGGGACGAGACCGCCGAGGAGACCGTCTACGAGCTGTCACTGCCCTGGGCGGCACTCGCCCCGCTCACCCCGGAGGACGGCCTGTTCAGCCTGTCCGTCGTGGCCAACGACAACGACGGAACCGGTCGCGAGGGCTGGATCGAATGGGGTTCCGGCATCGCCGGGACCAAGAACCCCGCCCTCTTCCGCCCCGCACGCTTCGTCGGTCAGTAGCCGAGAACCCCCTGCCCCGCACCTCACCCTGCCCGCCGGGCCCGATCACGAGCGTCACCCAGGAGTGGCATGCATCGGCTGAAACGCTGGAACACCCCCACCGTCTACAACGGCTGGGAACAGATCACCCAACACGACATCACCTTCCACCAGGAGGAATCGCGCGACTTCATGCCCCAGATGGGCCCCATGGTCGGCCGGGCGGTCACCGTCGTCATCGAGCCGGGCAACCCGGAGCACCCCGCTGACGTGTGGGACGACTACCGGCGCTACGTGGCCTCGGTCGACGGGCCGAAGATCGTCGTCGTGCAGGACCTCGACAAGCCCAGGACCGTCGGCTCGTTCTGGGGCGAGGTCAACAGCAGCGCGCACCGCGCGCTGGGCTGCGTCGGCACCATCACCGACGGTGCGATCCGTGACCTGGACGAGATGACCGGCGCCGGGTTCAAGGCCCTCGCCAGGCGGCTGTGCGTCGGGCACGCCCATGTCCGCCCGGTGCGCTGGGGCGTACCGGTCGAGGTGTTCGGGCAGGTCGTCGAGCCGGGGCAGCTCGTGCACGCCGACCAGCACGGCTTCCTGGCGATCCCGGCCGAGGACGAGGACGGGCTGCTGGAAGCGGCGGCCTTCATGGACGCCAACGAGTGCGACACCGTCATCCCCGCCGCGCAGGCGGCGGGCCGCTCCCACGAGCAGGTGATCGCCGACCTCGGCGCGGCGGGCGAGGACTTCGCCCGCGCGGCCGCAGAGCGCTACGGACGGCAAGGAGAATCCCGCTGATGAAGATCACCTTACGGAAGGTGGCCGCCGCCTGCGCGGTCACCCTGGCGGCCGGGCTGCTGACGGCCATGCCCGCCCGGAGCGCGAGCGCCGCGGCGGCGGCCACGGCCGTGCTCGGCGCCGACCCCGTCTACACCGGCGTCGTCAAGGCGTGGCCGGGCGACGGCGACAAGGACCCGGCCCACGCCGTCAGCGAGCGCGGCGGCGAGTCGTGCTGGCAGATGTCCGGCACGCCGTACAACCGCTACGTCTACGTGGACGTGGCCGACGCCTCGATCCCGGCCGGGGCGACCCGCGCGTGGGTCGTGGTCCGCTACTTCGACGCGGGACCGGTCGGCCTCGACGTCCACTACGACGGCAAGGCGGGCGCCTTCACCGGCAGCGCCAACGTGGCGCTGACCGGCACCGGCACGTGGAAGAGCTCGGTCATCGGGCTCGGCGACATCAACTTCAAGAACCGGGCCAACGGCGCCGACTTCCGGCTCAACGTCAAGGGCGACGCCGCCTCGATCCCCGGCGTGTGCTTCAGCAAGGTCGAGGTGCACTTCACCGACCCGTCGCAACTCACGATCACCAACCCGTCGCTGGTCTTCACCCAGGGGAGCAACACGATCGACGTCGCCGCGGCGGCCGACAACGTCGAGTGGACCATCGGTGACCCGAACGGGGTTCCGCTGGAGTCGGGCACGCTGGCGGTGGCCAACGGCACGACGAAGATAGACATTTCCGATCTCGGCCCAGGCTATTACCGGCTGACCGTCTCGACCGGGTTCGCCACCCGTTCCACCTCGTTCGGGGTCATCACCCCGCTCGCCACGAAGGATCCGTACTTCGCGGCCGCCATCCACTACGGCTGGCAGAAGGACACCGAGGAGCAGCTGCTCAGGACGGCCGCCCGGATCGGGTGGACCGAGGTGCGCTCCGACGCC
The DNA here is from genome assembly GCF_044455665.1 of Nonomuraea sp. NPDC051191. Taxonomy (NCBI): domain Bacteria; kingdom Bacillati; phylum Actinomycetota; class Actinomycetes; order Streptosporangiales; family Streptosporangiaceae; genus Nonomuraea; species Nonomuraea sp. NPDC051191. Next base: position 28,781 of record NZ_JBITEZ010000018.1, read on the forward strand.
AACTGGTCCGGCATCGAGAAGCAGGCGGGCGTCTACGACTTCACCGGCGCCCTCGACGCCGGCCTGCGCAAGGCGTACGAGAACGGCATCACCACGATGCCGATCCTCGGCTATCGCAACCCGTTGTACGACGGCGGCAAGACGCCCAGCACCCCGGCCGGCCTGGCCGCGTTCGCCCGCTTCGGCGCGGCCACGGCGGCCGAGTACGCCCCGTTCACCAAGGACTTCTCGGTCTACAACGAGTACAACTCCACCGGGTTCAACGACGGCGCCTGCGGCATCACCCCGCAGTGCTACCTCGATGTCGTCAAGGCCCTCTACCCGGCCATCCATCAGGCGGTGCCCACGGCCAACGTGGTCGGCCCGACCTCGGCCGGCACCCAGCTCGCCTGGCACGACCAGTTCTTCGCCCTCGGCGGCCTGGACTATCTCGACACGCTGAGCGTCAACTTCTACGGCTACGCCGACGCCGGGGCCGGCACGCCGCCCGAGCGGACCGTGATGACGACCGAGTTCCCGCAGCTCGTGGCGAAGGTCAAGGCCAAGAAGAACCTGCCGATCTGGATCAGCGAGAACGGCTGGCCCACCCACACCGCCGGCTCGACCGAGGCTCAGCAGGCCGACTACCTGATCAGGGCGCAGACGCTGGCCAGGAGCGCGGGCGCGGACAAGTACTTCTGGTACGACCTCATCGACGACGGCGACAACGCCGGCGAGCGCGAGCACCGCTTCGGCCTGTTCCGCCGCCCGGTCTCCGGCGTCGCCGCCCCCTCGCCCAAGCCGGCCGCGATCTCCCAGGCCGTGCTGATCCGCAAGCTCGCCGGCCGCACGCTCGGCGCCCGCCAGGACACCGGCGACGCCGACGTCTACTCCTACCCGATCAGCGGTGGCACCCGGCTGCTGTGGGCCACCCAGCCCCGCTCGGTCACGCTCGGCGCGCTCGGCGATGTCACGCTGTCCGACCAGTTCGGCGCGGTCAGCACGCTCAAGCCGCAGGCCGGCAAGGTGCGGCTCGACCTGGACGGCAGCCCGGTCTTCGTCTCCGGCCTCATCGCCTCGGTCAAGGCCGGCGCCTCGCCGCTGTCGGTCAGCGCCCCCGAGCAGTCGGTCACCGGCGAGAAGCTGGCCGTGACCGTCACCGCCGACCGTACCGGCGGCGCGAAGCTGCCGGGCAGGCTGGCCGTGGCCGCCGGCGGGGTCAAGGCCGATCTGGTCACCCGCAAGGGGCGGAAGACGTCGGTCACGCTGGAGTTGCCCGCCACCCCGGCCACCGGCCGCCGGGCGGTCACCGCCACGGTCGCCGACGACCACGGTCCCATCGCCCGGCTGCGCTCGGGCAGCCAGGTGGTCAAGCCGTACACGGTCGAGGGGCGGCCGATCATCGTCGGGAGGAAGCTGCGGATCATCGTGACCAACAACAGCCCCGCCACACCGGTCAAGCTGGGTTCCGTCGGCTGGCAGGTGGGTTCCTGGCGCGGGGTGGTCGCCGATCCGGCCGAGGTGCCCGCGCTGGGGTCGGTCTCCGTGGAGGCCCCGGTGCCGGACGCCCTGCCGTACGTGAACTACAGCTACGCGGTCACGGCCGGCACCGCGAGCGACACCGGGTCGCTCAGCTTCAGCCCGATCGAGAAGGCCGGGGCGACCACCCTGGACCCGATCGACCTGGACGGCCTGGGCCGCTGGGCCGGGCTCCGCGGCGGCACGCGGACCGGCCCCGACGACCTGTCCGGGACGGTCCGCTTCACGCACAGCCCGGACGCGCTGATCCTGGACGCGGTCATCAAGGACGACGTGCACAACGCCGCCCGCACCGACCCGTCGCTGAACTGGCAGGTCGACTCCGTGCAGTTCAGCCTGTACTCAGCCTTCCCCGGCGAGCTCACCGGTGAACGGGTCGAGGTCGGCGCGGCCCTGCTGCCCTCGGGGCCCGCCGCCTACACCTGGACCGGCCCGGCCGGTCCGACCTCGGGCGCCGATGTCGCCATCACCCGGGACGAGACTGCCAAGACCACCACGTACCGGCTGGCCGTGCCGTGGGCGTCGCTCGGCTACGACCAGCCGCCGACCGGCGTGATCGGCATCTCGTTCCTCGTCAACGACGCCGACGCCGGAACGGGCGGCGACGCCCGCGACGGCTACCTCGAATGGGGGAGCGGCGTCGGCGCCGCGCCCAAGAACCCCGCCCTGTTCCGCTCCGCCCAGCTCGTCTGAGAGGATCCGCACCGATGCGCATCGTCGCCACGGGCGCGCACCTGACCTACCCGCACGCCAACGGCTTCCACGGCGACCGTCTGCTCCTCGCCCGGTACGAGCCGGGGCTCGGCGCGACGGCCGTGATCAGCGTGGGTCTCGACGGGCAGGACGAGCGTCTCGTGGCGGCGATCGCGCCCAGGCGGGACGGCGCGGTCCGTCCCGTCTACCCCGACGTCGCCGAGGACGCCGGGCGGGCCGCCTGGGTCTGGGACGACGCCCTGTACGTCGCGGACGGACCGGGCGGGGCCGAGATCGTCCACACGGCCGCGCACCTTCAGGACGTCTGCGCCATCACCCGCGACGGCGGCAGCGTCGTCGTGGTCAGGGAGACGGGAAAGGAGTGCATCTTCCTCAGGGTGGACCTGGACACCGGCGCGGTGACCGAGCTGTTCACCCGCGACTGGCACGCCAACCACCCGCACCACAGCCCCTTCGACGAGTCCTGGCTGGCGTACGCGCACGAGGGCCCGGCCCTGGAGACCCCCGACCGGGTCTGGGCCTGGCACGACGGCGGGCACGTCCAGGTGCTGGACCAGGCGGCGATCTCCGCCGAGCCCGATGCGTTCGTCGCCGTCGGCCACGAGCGCTGGCTGCACCACGACCTCGGCGCGGCCGTCGTCGCCTACGGCGACAGCGCGGCCGGGCCGCGTGGCCTCTACTTCGCGCACCCCGACGGCCGCCCGCCCCGACTGGTCGCCGCGGGCGAGCGCCTGTGGCACTGCGACGTCAGCCGCGACGGCCGCTGGGCCGTCGCCGACACCACCGGTCCGGCCGACCGGCCCGGACGGGGCTGGCAGGACGCTGGCGGTGTCTCCGACGTGCTGCTGATCGAGGTCGCCACCGGCCACCGGGTACGGCTGGCGCGCACCACGGCCACCAGCCATCCGGACCATCCCCACCCGATCTTCTCCCCGGCGGGCGACGAGGTCCTGTTCAACCACCAGGGCTCCGTCGCCGCGATCGCCCTGTAGGAGCGCCCCGGGATGTCAGCGGGCCGGAGCCGTCGAGGTCCGGTCCAGGTCGTCGAAGCCCAGGACGTCGAGTCCCAGCTCGGCGGCCTGGGCCAGCACCGTCTCCAGCCGCGCCGGTGACACGTGGTTGCACTCGTGCGAGTCCGCGACCGCGTGCGCGTAGAACGTCACCGCCTCCTCCCGCTCGGCGGCGCGCACCAGGGCCGAACGCACCGAGGTGTCGTCGACCCCGGCGGGCCTGAACAGCTTGCCCGTGTCGATCCCCGCCCCGATCAGCACGCGGCGCCCGGCGAGCTCGGCGGCCGGGGTGAAGATCTCGTCCACGGTGTCCAGGCCGCCCTCGGCCGGGTGCCGGGCGCCGCCGCGCAACCGGTGGAACACCCCGCCCAGCACCGCGTCCGACCGTTCGTCGCGGCGGCTCACCGGATAGGCGAAGCAGGCGGCCTCGAACCCGTGCGCGCGCAGCGCCGCCAGGCACGGGGTGACGTCCTCGGCCAGGTAGCCGTCGCCGCCGAGGGCCGCGATCCGGTCGGGCGCCCACAGGTGCCGGTAGCCGTGCGCCCCCACGGTGTGCCCGTCGTCCGCCAGCTCGCGCAGCCGTCTCCATCCGTCGTCGTCGATCCGGTACGGCTCGCTGACGAAGAACGTCACCCGCGCGCCGAACTCCCTGAACAGGCCGCGCATCGCGCTCCACTCGGGGACGAAGAAGTCGTCGAAGGTCATCAGCAGGATGCCGCTCATGGCGGTGATCGTAACGTGTTAACGCGTCAACCTGAAGGCGTACATGTCACTCGTACGCGTCCGTTGACGGGAGGTGGGCCGGATCTCTAGTCTCCACTTAATCCGGGGGATGGATTTAGTCGCCGTTCGCGAAGGAGAACCCGTGACCGCAGCCGATCCGCCCGACGTTCCTCGTGCCCTCTCCCGCCGTGCCGTCCTCGCGGGCGCGGGTCTCGGCGCGGCCGCCGCCGTACTCGGGCTCCCCGGGCCGGCGAACGCCGCCGTGACCCCCGTGCCGCTGGGGGCGCTGCTCGGGACCAACCACGCCGGCACCGCCGGTCCCGGGATCGGCGCCCTGGCGGGCATGTCATGGGATCGCGCCGACGTCCTCTGGGCCGCCGTCGAACCCACCCAGGGGACGTACGACGACAGCGCCGTCCACGCCTTCGGCGCCCGGTTCGCCGCCGCCGCGGCCAACGGCGTGACCCTGCTCCCGGTGCTGGCCTACTCCGCCCCGTGGGCCGCCCGGACGACCGCGTACGGCTGGACACACTGGGACGTGCGGTACGAGGTCGGCGCCGCCCAGGCCGCCGTCGGCTCGGGCTGGCAGCGCCGGGTGACCCGGACCCGGATCAGCACCGGTGAAGTCCTCCAGGACGAGGTCGTCGTCCTGCCCAAGGACAGGACGCCGCCGGCGGACCCGGCGAGGTGGAGCGCGTTCGTCGACCACGTCGTGGGGATCCTGCGCGGCACGTACGGGGTCGAGTACTTCCAGGTGTGGAACGAGGCGTACTGGTCGGCGGGGTTCTGGTACGGCAGCCCGTACGAGTACGTCGACCAGATCCACAAGCCCGCGTCCACGGTGATCCGCGGCCACGGCGGCAAGGTCGTCTACGGCGGCTGGCCCTCGGTGGCGGCGATCGCCCGCTTCACCGCCCTGCTGACCGAGACAGGCGCCTGGTCCAGCATCGACGTGCTCGACGTGCACTACTACAAGCCGTCCGACCTGGAGTCGCTGCGGGTCGCGTGCGTCGCCGCGCTGGGGACGTCGCTGCCGATCTGGCAGACCGAGATCGGCTACTCGACCAGCCCGGCAGCGGCCGCCCTGGTGTACCCGGGACTGCTGCACTGGGCGATCACCCGCGGCCTCGCGCAGCGGCCGGACGGCTTCAAGCTGCTCTGGTACGCCTGGCAGGCGCCCGCCTCGGCGTCCGCGGCCGACGCCGGCCGCTACCTGCGCAAAGCCGACGGGACGCCGACCTCCCACGGCGTCTGCCTCGGCATCGTCGCCGACCTCTTCGACGGCGTGGTGCCCGAGACCTACGACACCCACACCAACGACGCCGGGCTGACGACGGCCCGGGACTGGGCCTCCGGTTCCGTCGAAGGGTTCCTGGTCGGCGGCAGCAAGATCGTCATCGCCGTCCACACCCCGGCAGGCTGGGCGGGCACGCACGTGACCTTCACCCTGGCGTCGCCGCCGCCCACGGCCGTCGCGGCCCGCGTGGACCTGACCGGTCAGCGCATGCCGCTGGCCCTCACCGGCGGCACGGTCACCGTCCCGCTGGCCGACGCGCCGGGGTCGGCCGCCGCCTCCCACAACGCCGCTTCCAGCATCCGCACCTGCTATCTAGAGGTCTCCTCGTGACAATCTCCCGCCGTACCTTCCTGCGCGGCGTCGGCGTCTCCGCCACCGCCGCCGTGCTCCCCGCCGTCACCGCCCAGTGGGCGGCCGCCGATCCGCGCTCCGCCCTGCTGACCCGCGAACAGCTGACGGCGCTGCTCGGACGGGGCGCGCACCTCCCGCTCGTGAGACTCGCCGCGGCGGGGGACCTCGGCGGCGCGTTCGGCGCCCACCTGCCGAGCCGCGACGGCCAGGTGTCCGTCACGGGCTGGGCCGGCGCGGACGACCTGTCGGCCGACCTCGTGCTCGGCTACGACGCCGAACGGCTGTACGTCGCCGCGACGGTGACCGACGACGTCCACCACCCGATCGGCGGCACCAACCAGTGGCAGGGCGACGGGCTCCAGATCGCCTTCGGCGACAGCGGCGGCGGATACGGCCCGGAGTACGGCCTCGCGCTGCTCGACGGCGGCCCCGAGGTCTACCGGTTCAGCGACGGCCCGGTCACCTCGCCGGTCGGCGACGTCACCCTGACCGCCCGGCGAGAGGGGACGAAGACGCACTACCTGGCGGCGTTCCCGTGGGCCTCGACCGGCGTCGACGCTCCGGCTCCGGGCGGCTCGGTGCTGTTCAACGCGATCGTCAACGACAACGACGGCGCGAACCGGCGGGGCTGGATCCAGTGGCGTCCCGGCATCGCCACCGGCAAGTCCGCGCAGGAGTTCGTCCGGCTGGCGGCCCTGCCCGAGTCGGGCGCGTGCCAGGCGTGGATCACCCTCGACGAGGACGAGGTCGAGGCGGGGTCCACGATCGAGGCGTCGATCTTCGTCCTGAACTGGGACGACGCCGACCGCCGCGTCGAGGTGACCGGCCCGGACGGCGCCGCGACGCCCGCGACGATCCCGGCTCGCACCACCCTGCGGCTCACGATCCCCATCACCGCGACGACCGCGGGCGAGCTCGCGATCACCGCCTCGGTGAAGGACCTGACCGGCGGCGCCACCACCGATCTGGCGGCGACCGGCCGGGTGACGATGTCGGCGGAGGCGATCGCGCGGGACCTCGCCGAGATCGCCGCCTCCGTCAGGACGGCCGGGGACCTGCTGGCGCAGTGCGCGGACCGGGGGATCCCCACCCACTACGAACGCGTCGACGCGACCACCTTGGAGAAGTTCACCGGCTACACCCGCGACGACGTCACGGCAGGTCAAAGGTGGCGCGCCACCTACAACACGGTCACCATGACGGTGATGGCCGACCACCTCCTCACCCGCCTGCGCGCCCTGGCCGCCGGGAAGGCGGAGGGGACGCGGGTGCCGCGCTACGTCACCGGGCCGATCGGCCGCGAGGACTGGATGTTCACCGGCACGGTCTCCGACGGCACGACGACCAGGAAGGGCCGCCCGGTCGTGTTCAGCGGCCCGATGGGATGGGCCGAGGTGGTCGCCGACATCCCCAGGCTGGCCGATCTGGGCTTCAACGCCTGCGCCCTGGAGATGGGGCCGCAGAGCGCGATCGTCCCGCCGGACGCGATCCCGGGCTGGGGCACGACGGGCGTCGGCGACGCGGCGGTGACCTTCGCCCGCGACGCGTCGGTCTCGCACGGCTCCGCCGCGTCCCTGCGCGTGTCGTTCGCCGGTCCGAGGAGGCCGAACAACTACCGCCAGTTCTCCCAGCTGCTGACCGTGGAGCCGGGGGCCGCCTACCGGGTCCGCGCGTGGATCAAGGGGCAGGACGTCACCCTTCGCGCGGTGTCGATCCCCACCGCCACCTGGACCACCCGCTACTACCCGCCGGAGGGCTCCTACGACTGGCAGCCGGTCGAGTTCACCCTCACCCCCGGCAACGTGTCGTCCTACCGCTTCTCGATCATCTGCGAGGGCCAGGTCGGGGCGCTGTGGATCGACGACCTGACCATCACGCGCGCCGACGGGACGGGGCCGGAGAACATCGCGGGCAACGGCGGGTTCGACGAAGCCGTGACGGTCGCGGCGAGCGGCGAGTACGCGGTGTCGCCGTACGAGATCGACCGGGGCCCGGTGCGCTGGCTCGCGGCGGCGGCCGAGGCGGACGTCGCCCTGAGCCTGCTGCTGGCGCCGCAGTACTTCCCGGCCTTCCTGACGGCCAGGCACCCCGACCTCAAGCTGGCCGAGGGGTACGACGTCCACCACCCGCTGGCACGGGAGGTGATCGAGGCGTTCCTGCGTGCGATCATCCCCAGGATCGCGAAGTCGCCCGCGCTGCACAGCCTGATCCTCAGCAACGAGCCCCGCTACGTCGACACGGCGAGCCCGTCGACCAGGCGCGGCTGGGCGCGCTTCCTCACCGCGGAGTACCGCGACATCGCCGCGCTCAACAAGGTGTACGGCACCGCGCACCGGACCTTCGACGAGGTGCCCGTCCCCGGCGTGCGGGCGGTCGAGCCGACCGTGCCCTGCCACGACTGGATCACCTTCAACACCAGGGCGTTCGCCTCGTGGCACGCGTGGATGGCCGAGGTGGTCCACGACCTCGCCCCGGACGTCCCGGTGCACTCCAAGATGGTGGGCAGCACCCTGAAGGACCGCAACTACCTGCTGTGGGGCCCCGATCCCGAGCAGTGGGCCACCTTCTCCCAGCTCTCGGGCAACGACGCGTCGAACTACCCGGGACAGGGCGTCGACGGCTTCCTGGGCAAGTTCGCGTTCTACGACCTCCAGGCCGGCATCACGCGGACCCCGGTGTTCGACTCCGAGGACCACGTGATCCCCGACCGCAGCACGTCGTACTCGAAGGTGGAGGCGGCCCACGTCGCGGCGGACCTGTGGCAGGGCGCCCTGCACGGCCGTTCCGCCACCGCCTTCTGGGTGTGGGCGCGGACCACCGAGGCGGCGTCCACGCTGGCGGGCAGCATGCTGCACCGGCCGGACGTGATCGCCGCGGCCGGCCGGACCAGCCTGGACCTGAACCGGTTCGCCGCCGAGGTGGCCCTGCTGCAGGGCGCCGGGGCCGGTGTCGGCATCCTGTACTCGCGCACCTCGTCGGTGTACTCCGCGCGGCACCTGGCCGCGGTGCGCGAGGTGTACAAGGCCCTGACGATGAACGGCGTCCCCGTGCACTTCGTCACCGAGTCCGGCCTGTCCGGGCGGCAGGCCACCGAAGGGGTGAAGATGGTGATCGCACCCGGGGTGACGCATCTGCCGTTCGCCTGCCTGCGGGGGCTGCGGGACCTGGCCGGCAAGGCCCGGCTCGTCGTCGCGGGCGCCGACGCCCTGACGCGCGACGAGCGGAACCAGGCCCTTCCGGCCGGTGAGCGCGCGCAGGTGCTCAGGAAGGCGACCGTCCTGCCGGCCGACGGCCCGGCCGGCCTCGGGGCCGCCGCGCTCGGCCTGGCGCGGCGGAGCCGGCTCGACGTGGTGACGCTGGAGCGTACGTCCGGCGGCACGCCCGCGGACGTCGAGTGGCGGCCGGTGCACGACGGCAGGCGCTGGCTGGTCGGCGTGACGAACTACGGCAAGCGCACGGAAGTGGTGACGATCAGGCTCCACGGCCGCGGGCCGCTCGAACTCCAGGACCTGCTCACCGGGGAACGACTCGACCGGTCGAGGACGGAGCTGGCCCCGCTGACGCCGCGCCTCCTGACGCTCCGGTAAATGCCGTTTTTATTCCAACCAGCGGACTAAAGGAAACCCAACGTGTTGTGGACCGTGAAGTCGCCCGAGGGCGCGGTCGAGCTCGACGTCTCACTGGACGACCGGGGCCGGCTCTTCTACGACGTGCGGCGGCGCGGCGTCGTACTCCTCCGGCGCTCCAGGCTCGGCGTCGAGCGGCAGGACGCGTCGTTCCACGACGGGCTCACGCCGGTCGCCGAACCCGTGGCCGAGGTGCGGGACGACGGTCACACCGCGGCGCACGGCAAGCGCGCCGTGCTGCGCGAGCGGTTCACGGCGGCCACGCTGTCGCTGCGTGGACGCAACGGCGCGCGTCTCGATCTCGACCTCCGCGTCCTGGACGACGCCGTCGCGTTCCGCTACCGCTTCCCCGAGGGCTCCGGCACGGCCACGGTCACCAGGGAGCTGACGACCTTCGCGTTCGCGGCGGAAGGGCGGGCCTGGGCGCAGCCGACCTCGCCCTCCGACGGCGGCGGACCCGCCCACGAGAACCTCTACACCAACGGCGTGCCCATCGGCACCCCGACCGGCGCGCGCTCGTACGACCTGCCGGCCACGTTCGAGGTGAACGGGCAGTGGCTGCTCGTCTCCGAGGCCGGGCTCGACGAGACCTTCCACGGCACCCGGCTGGCCCCCGTCCCGGCCGACCGGGAGTACGGCGTGCTGGGCCCCGACCCGGACGAGGGCCTCGGGCACGGCGACGTCCTGGCCACGTCGGCGCTGCCGTGGACGCTCCCGTGGCGGTTCGTCGCGATCGCGGACACCGCGGCCGAGCTGGTCGAGTCCACGACCGTGTGGCACCTGGCCGAGACCTCCACGATCACCGACACCTCGTGGATCAGGCCGGGACGCGTCTCGTGGAGCTGGTGGTCGGAGAACGGCAGCCCGCGCGACCTGGCCGCGCTGCGGCGCTTCGTGGACCTCGCGGGCGAGATGGGCTGGGAGTACTCGCTCGTCGACGCGAACTGGACGGTCCACGCGGAGCAGGAGATCCGCGACCTGGTCCGCTACGCCGCAGAACGGGACGTGCGCCTGTTCCTCTGGTACAACTCCGCCGGGCCGAACAACGACTCGACCGAGGGGCCGCGCGACCTCATGCACCTGGCCGAGGCGCGGCGGGCGGAACTGGCCAGGATCGCGGACTGGGGGATCGCCGGGATCAAGGTCGACTTCTTCCACTCCGACAAGCAGGCCGGGATCGCGCACTACCTCGGCATCCTGCGGGACGCGGCCGAGGCCAGGCTGATGGTCAACTTCCATGGCAGCACCGTCCCGCGCGGCTGGGAGCGGACGTGGCCGCACCTGATGACGATGGAGGCCGTACGCGGGGCCGAGTGGTACCTGTTCGGGCCGACGTTCGCGGAGGAGGCCGTGTGGCACAACACCGTGCTCCCGTTCACCCGCAACGTGATCGGCCCGATGGACTACACGCCGGTCACCTTCGGCGACGCGCTGAGGCCCCGCAGGACCACGGCGGCCCACGAGCTGGCGCTCGCGGTGGTCTACGAGTCGGGGCTGCTGCACTTCGCGGACTCGCCCGAGTCCTACCGGGCGCAGCCGGCGGAGGTGCGCGAGGTGCTGCGGGCCGTGCCGGCCGCCTGGGACGACACGGTCGGGCTGGCGGGGGAGCCGGGCGACCATGTCGTGCTGGCCCGCCGTACGGGAGGGACCTGGTGGCTGGCGGGCGTCAACGGCCCGGTCGCGCGGCCGGCGGCCACCCTCGGCCTCGGGCGCCTCGGGCCGCTGAGCGGCACCTGGCGCCTGGTCGGCGACGGCGCGGACCGCGACGCGGTGGCGGTCTCCGACGTCGCGGCGGGCGAGGCGTTCCAGGTGCCCGCCATGCCCCCGGGCGGCGGCTTCGTCGCCCGCCTGCTCCCGCGGTAGGGGCTACGGGCGGGCCGAGAAGCGTTCGTCGAGGATCAGGCAGGCGGCGCCGATCGCGGCCACGTCGGCGCCCAGCGCGGTGCCCACGACGCCGAGGTCGTGGATCTCGCGCATCACGAACCGCTCGGCCACCGCCGACCGGAGCAGCGGCAGGTAGTGGTGTGCGGCCGGAGCCCAGGCGGGCCCGCCGCACACCACGAGCTCGGTGTCGAGCAGGTTGCCGATGGTGAGGATCGCGCGGGCGAGCCGCCGCCCGGACCGGCGCAGGATCTCCACGGCCCGCGCGTCGCCGTCGTCGGCCGCCCGGCACAGCGCGCCGAGCCGCCTGACCGCCTGGACGAGCTGCCCGTCCTCCGGCGTGGCGGGCAGGACGCCCGCCGCGACGGCCTCCTGGATGAGGAACAGCGGCGAGCAGGCGGTGCCCAGGCAGCCGCGCTGCCCGCACTCGCAGGGCGGCCCGTCGGCGTCGACGATCAGGTGTCCGATGTCGCCGGCGTTGCTGGACCGGCCGCGTACGACGATGTCGCCGCTGACCAGCCCCACCCCGACGCCGGTGCCCAGGTAGAGGAAGGCGAAGTCGCTGTTGCCCGTCGCGCCGCCGGCCCAGCGTTCGGCCACCGCGGCTGCGGTGACGTCCTTGTCGAGCACGATGGGCAGCCCGGTGGCCCGGTGCAGCCGGTCGACGAGCTCGACGCGGTGCCAGCCGGGCAGGTGGGGCGGGTCGACCATGGCCCCGCCCGCGATGTCCAGGGGGCCGGGCGCCGCGATGCCGAGGCCGAGCACCCGCTCGCGCTCGACGCCGGATCCGGCGAGCAGGACGTCGAGGGCCGAGGCCATGCCGGTCATGATGGCGTCGGCGTCCTGGGGGCTGGAGGTCTGCCTGCTGAAGTGGGCCACGAGGTTGCCGCCGAGGTCGAGCAGCACGTACGTGATCGTGGCCGGGTCGATGTGCACGCCGAGCGCGTAGCGGCTGGCGGGCACCAGCTCAAGGGTGCGGCGGGGCCGGCCGAACCCGGTCGTGGACGTGCCGGTCTCCGCGATGAGCCCCTGGTCGAGCAGCCGCTGGCAGACGTCCGACACGGTCTGCGCGGCGAGGCCCGTCTCGACGACCAGCTCCGCCCGCGAGCTCCCGGTCCGCGCGCGCCTGATCGCGTCGAGGACGACGGAGTCGTTGAAGTCCGCGACGTGTTCGAGGTTGGAGCCGCGCCGGAGCCCGGAGGAGCGGCCGGGCGGCCCGCCCTCGCGCCTGGCTGCCTTCCCGACCGTGGTCGACTCCCGCCTGGCTGCTGCCACTGATCCCCGTTCCCCTCGCTGTCGTCGCGCTCTGCGCCTACCTTAGCCAACCCGTCGTTGACTTATTCAAGACGTCGGAAATATTGTAGATCCGCTTTGCTTGATTCGACCCCAGAAAGTCGGCATCCATGATGCAGCTCGCACACGCCGCCGATGTCACCGTGGTCGGCGGCGGCCTGGCCGGAGTCACGGCCGCGGTGAGCGCCGCGCGCAACGGCGCGAAGGTGGCCCTGATCAACAACAGGGGAGTGCTGGGCGGCAACTCCAGCAGCGAGATCCGGGTGTGGGTGGTGGGCGCCACCGCGCACGGCGCGCAGAAGTTCGCCCGCGAGACCGGCCTGATGGGCGAGTTGTTCGCGGAGAACCAGTGGCGCAACCCGGAGGGCAACCCGATCCTTTGGGACCACGTCGTCCTCGACCTGGTACGCGCCGAGCCGAACATCACCCTCTTCCTCAACACCGAGGTCCGCGAGGTCGAGGCCGACGGCGAAGAGCATGACCGGGTGATCCGCTCGGTCACCGGCTGGCAGTCCGGCTCCGAGAAGCTGATCACGTTCGAGTCGCCGATCTTCCTCGACTGCACCGGCGACGGCCTGGTGGGCCTGCTCGCCGGCGCCAGGTTCGCCACCGGCAGGGAGGACCGCGGCGCGTACGGCGAGGAGTGGGCCCCCGAGGTGGCCGACGACGACATGCTCGGCAGCACGATCCTCTTCTACACCAAGGACACCGGCCACCCGGTCCGTTTCGTCCCGCCGGGCATCACCAAGGACATCGAGGCGTTCGACCTGCCGCTGCGCCGCCACATCGACCCCGGCATGAACGGCTGCGACTACTGGTGGATCGAGTGGGGCGGCGAGCTCGACGCGGTCGCCGACAACGAGCGCATCCGGGACGAGCTGTGGGGCATCGTCTTCGGCATCTGGGACCACATCAAGAACTCCGGCCGCTTCGAGGCCGACAACCTGACGCTGGAGTGGGTGGGCAGCCTGCCGGGCAAGCGCGAGTACCGCCGCTTCCTCGGCGACCACGTCCTGACCCAGCAGGACATCACCGGCCAGACCCGCTTCCCCGACGCGGTCGGCTTCGGCGGCTGGTCCATCGACCTGCACCCGCCCGGCGGTATCTACGCCGACGACAGCCCCTCCAAGCACCTGTTCGGCCCCGGCCTGTACGACATCCCGTTCCGCTGCCTGTACTCCGCCAACGTGCGCAACCTGCTGCTGGCCGGCCGCGACATCTCCGCCAGCCACGTCGCCTTCGGCAGCACCCGGGTGATGGCCACCTGCGCCGTCGTGGGAGAGGCCGCGGGCGCGGGGGCCGCGCTCGCCGTACGTAGGGGCGTGACGCCGCGCGAGATCACCGCCTCGCACATGGACGAGCTGCAGTCGATGCTCCTGCGGCAGGACGCCTCCCTGCTGGGCGTGCCCTGGCAGGACCCGTCCGACCTGGCGCTCAAGGCCGTGGTGACGGCGTCGTCCACGCTCACCCGCCTGGCGGGCGGCGCAGACGGCGAGCCGGAACCGTTCCCGATCGGCGAGGCCGACTTCGGGCTGCTGCTGCCCGCCGACCCGCGGATCGACGTCGTGCGGATCGGCGTCGACGCCGCCCGCGCCACCACCGCGACGGTCGAGCTGTGGGGCACGGGCGGCGGGCTGAACCACATCCCCGTGGAACCGCTCGCCCGGCGCGAGGTCCCGGTCGAGGCCGGGCGCGGCCTGCTGGAGGCCCGCTTCGACGACGTGCCCCCCGGCGGGGGCGAGGTGGTCGTGGTCGTCCGGCGGAACGCCGACCTCGCCGTCCTGGCCGGCGCGGGCCGCCCGCCGTACGGCGTCCTCGGGCTGCTCAGCAGGGAACCGGCGCTCGACACCGGCAAGCCGCAGAGCAACGCGTGGTCGGCCCTCGAGCTGCGCAGGCGCACGCCGCGGTTCGAGGTCGAACCCGCGACCGCCGCCTACCGGCCCGAGCAGGTCGCGGGCGGGCCGGCCAGGCCGTACGACGGGCCGAACCTGTGGGTCTCCGAAGGCGGCGGCGAGCAGCACGTCGAGCTGCGCTGGAGCGAGGAGCGGACGATCGGCCGGGTGGAGCTGATCTTCAACGACGACGTCGACGAGGACCTGATCAACCTGCATCACCACCGTACGTCGTACCTCGTGCCGCCGGAGCTGGTGAAGGACTACCGGATCGAGGTGGAGCGCACGGGCGGCCGGGAGACGGCCTTGTCCGTCACCGGCAACCGGATGCGGCGCCGGGTCCACGTGCTTGACCCCGCCACGCGGGCGGGCGCCCTGCGGGTCGTCGTCACGGCGACCAACGGCGACGAACGAACCATGATCGTCGCCGTGCGGGTCTTCGAAACCTGACTTTGGAGAGAGTGCATCGTGCATGACAACCGTTTGATCGTCGAGGGACGGCTGGAGCGTTTCGTCCAGCAGTTCCTGCCCGGCGCCCTCTACCGGGAACGGCGGCCCCTCGCCGTCGAGGCGTGGAACGTGCCGGGCGAGCCGGTGCCCGCACCGGTGGCGTTCGCGGCCGGCTACCAGCCGGTCACGCTGCCGCACCCCTGGGGCGACCCATGGGGCACGACCTGGTTCCACGTGACCGGCCGCGTGCCGGAGGAGATTCCCCCGGGCACCCGGCTGGAGCTCGTCGTCGACCTGGGCTTCTCCGGGCCGCGTCCCGGGTTCCAGGCCGAGGGGCTCGCGTACCTGCCCGACGGCACGCTCATCAAGGCCGTGGCGCCGCGCAGCTCCCACCTGCCGTGGGACCCGGCCCGGCCGTCCATCGACCTGTACGTGGAGGCGGCGGCGAACCCGGAGCTCGCCGGCGAGAACACCTACGAGCCGACGCCGCTGGGCGACCGGGCGACGGCGGGCAGCGGGCCGCTCTACACGGCCAGGGCGTTCGACGTGGCGCTGCTGGACGTCGGGGTGTGGGAGCTGGCGCAGGACATCTGGACGCTGGACGGGCTGATGCGCGAGCTGAGCCCGGACTCGGCGCGCCGCTGGGAGATCCTGCGGGCGCTGGAGCGGATGCTCGACGCCGTCGACCCCGCCGCCGTCTCGGCGACCGCGGCGGCCGGACGCGCGGCGCTGGCCGGGGTGCTGGCCAGCCCGGCCGCGGCCAGCAGCCACCGGATCGTCGCCGTCGGGCACGCCCACATCGACTCGGCCTGGCTGTGGCCGGTGCGCGAGACGATCCGCAAGTGCGCGCGCACGTTCGCCAGCGCGGTGACGCTCATGGACGAGCACCCCGAGTACCGCTTCGCCTGCTCCTCCGCCCAGCAGCTGGCCTGGGTGAAGCAGTATTATCCAGCGCTGTTCGAGCGCATCAGGAAGAAGGTGGCCGCCGGGCAGTTCATCCCGGTCGGCGGCATGTGGGTCGAACCCGACATCAACATGCCCGGCGGCGAGTCGCTGGCCCGCCAGTTCCTGTACGGCAAGCAGTTCTTCCTGAAGGAGTTCGGCGTGGACACGCTGGAGGCGTGGGTGCCGGACACCTTCGGCTACTCGGCCGCGCTGCCGCAGATCATCGCCGCCTCCGGCAGCCGCTGGTTCCTCACCCAGAAGATCTCCTGGAACCAGGTCAACCAGATCCCGCACAGCACCTTCCTGTGGGAGGGCATCGACGGCACCCGGATCTTCACCCACTTCCCGCCCGCCGACACCTACATCTCCGAGCTGTCCGGCGCCGAGCTCGCCCACGCCGCGCGCAGCTACAAGGAGAAGGGCGTAGCCGGAACCTCGCTCGTGCCGTTCGGCTGGGGTGACGGCGGCGGCGGCCCGACCCGCGAGATGCTCGCCGCCGCCGAGCGGCTCGGGTCACTGGAAGGCTCGCCGGTGGTGACGATCGACTCGCCCCAGGCCTTCTTCGAACGCGCCGAGGCCGAGTACGAGAGCCCGCCGGTGTGGTCGGGCGAGCTCTACCTCGAACTGCACCGCGGGACCCTGACCAGCCAGCACCTGACCAAGCAGGGCAACCGCCGCAACGAGCACCTGCTGCGCGAGGCCGAGCTGTGGGCCGCGACCGCCGCCGTCCGCGAGGGGGCCGCCTACCCCTACGACGAGCTGACCGGCAGCTGGCACACCGTGCTGCTGCAGCAGTTCCACGACGTGCTGCCCGGCACCTCGATCGCCTGGGTGCACGACGAGGTCGAGCAGAACGACGCCCGCCTGCGGGAGAGCCTGGGCCGCGTCATCGACGAGAGCGTACGCACCCTCGTCGGCGAAGGCGACCTGGAGCTCGCCACGGACGGGCTCGGCATCCGGGAGCCCGCCGCGCACCCGGCGGACGTCTCCCTCACCGAGGAGGACGCCGGATTCGTGCTCGACAACGGGCTCGTCCGGGCCGTGATCGACCGCCGGGGCCACCTGGTGTCGCTGCGCGACGCCGCGACCGGCCGCGAGGCGATCGCGCCGGGAGCGGCGGGCCACCGGCTGGTGCTGCACCGCGACATCCCCAACGAGTGGGACGCCTGGGACATCGACGAGCACTACCGCCGCGTCTCCCGCGACGTCGACGAGGTCGAGAGCCTGGAGACCGGCGACGGGGAGGTCGTCGTCACCCGCCGCTTCGGCGACTCGACGATCAGGCAGACGCTGCGGCTGCGCCCCGGATCGGCCGCGCTCGACCTGGCCTGCGAGGTCGACTGGCACGAGCGCCACGCGCTGCTCAAGCTCGTCTTCCCGCTGGACGTGCACGCCGACAGGTTCGCCGCCGAGACCCAGTTCGGCCACGTGTACCGGCCCACGCACACCAACACCTCCTGGGACGCCGCCCGCTTCGAGGTGTGCGCGCACCGCTGGATCCACGTCGGCGAGCCCGGGTACGGCGTGGCCATCGCCAACGAGTCGACGTACGGCCACGACGTGGTGCGGCACACCCGCCAGGACGGCGGCACGACCACGACGGTCGGCCTGTCCATGCTGCGCGGGCCGATGTTCCCCGATCCCGGATCCGACCTCGGCAGGCACACGCTCGCCTACTCGATCAGGCCGAACGCCGGCATCCGCGAGGCCGTCGCCGAGGGGTACCGCGCGAACGTGCCGGCGCGTGCCGTGCGCGGGGCGCGGGAGGTCGAGCCGCTGGTACGGGTCTCGCACCCGGCCGTGATGGTGGAGGCGGTCAAGCTCGCCGAGGACCGCAGCGGCGACGTGATCGTCCGCCTGTACGAGTCGGAGGGGACCAGGGCGTCCGTGCGCGTCGAGTGCGTCGGGGACGCGCGCTTCGTGGACCTGATCGAACGCGACGTCGAGCCGCCCGCGGGCGCCGAGTTCGAGCCGGGGGCCGTGTCGCTGACGCTGCGCCCGTTCCAGCTCGTCACCCTGCGCTTCACAGCAGCTGGTCGATGAACTCCAGGAGGGTGGCGAGGTCGGGGGCGGCCTGACCGCCCGCGGTCGTGCGGCCGACGACGAGCTTCGGCGCGAAGTCGGCCGCCGTGCCGGGCGCGATCAGGTGTCGCGCCGCCGCGTCGCCGAGCGCGGGCAGGTTGGGGTCGATGGTCGTCAGGAACCCCGACCTGCGCTGCGGCGGGTCCATGGAGAAGTGGTCGTGGCCGACCAGCGCGACGTCCTCGGGGATCCGCAGGCCGTGGGCGCGCAGGCCGACGTAGGCGCCGTAGGCGATGAAGTCGTTGGCGCAGAAGATGGCGTCGACGTCGGTGCCCGCCTCGATCAGCCGGTTGACGGCCTGGAGGCCCCACGCCTTGGACCAGTCGCCGAAGATCGGCTCGACCGGGTGCCCGGCGGCGGCGAGGGTCTCGACGAACCCGCGTGTGCGCAGCTCGGCGCCCCTCTCGCTGCCCTCCCCGATGTGCGCGATCCTCGTCCTGCCGAGTGACAGCAGGTGCTCGGCGGCCAGCCGCCCCGCGCCGTGGTCGTCGGGCAGGAACGAGACGTCGGCCGGGTCGTCGGACTCGCAGAAGGCGTAGGCGACGGGGCAGGACAGCCGGTCGGAGACGGACGGGTAGAGGCCCGACGGCCCGGACCCGATGACCAGCACGGCGTCGACGTGGCGGGCCTCCAGCGCCCGGACGAACTGGGAGCGCCGCTGGTCGCTCTCGGCGGCGTCGCACACGAGCGTGGCCAGCCCGGCCGCGGCCAGCCTGCGCTCGGCGCCGCGCAGCACCATGCTGCTGAAGATCTCCGAGGCGTCCTCGATGATGATCCCGACCAGCTCGCTCCGCCCCCTGGCGAAGGACTTGGCCAGGGCGTTGGGCCGGAAGTCGAGGCGTTCGACGGCGTCGTGGATGCGCCTGCGGGTCTCCTCGGAGGCGCGTCCGGTGTTGTTGAGCACCTTCGACACCAGCGACACCGAGACCCCGGCGGCAGCGGCGACGTCCGCGAGGGTTGTGGCCTTGCGCGCCATCAGTTCCTTCCCTCCCGGTGACAACAGGTTACTTCCACGTTTCTCCGGACTCTTGACAAAGTACCAGGATCAGCAAGACCATGGCGATGGTCAACCGGTTGACCATCGCCATGAAATCCGCCGGCACGCCACTGCTGCCCGCGTGAGCCCCCAGCGGTCACGACACCGCCCGAGCTCGATCGCCACCATGCCCGCAAAGAGGGATTCGTCATGCTGCATCACAAGAACTGGCGGCTCGCCGGTATCGCGATGACCGGAATCATAGCTCTCACCGCCTGTTCGTCCGGACGTCCCGAGGCCGGGGCGGACCCGGACGCCAAGGTGACGATCCACGTCGGCAACATGCCCACCAAGGACAACGCCGACAATCTCGCCCTGTTCAACAAGCAGGTCGCGGCCTTCCAGAAGCTCCACCCGAACATCACCGTGGTGGGCGAGGAGACCAAGTTCGACCCGCAGACGTTCGCCGCCCTCGTCGCCGGCGGCTCGATGCCCACCACGATGCAGGTGCCGTACACCAACATCCAGCAGCTCGCGCTCAACGGCCAGGTACGCGACATCACCGACCTCGTCAAGGGCGACGCGGTGCTCTCCAAGCTCAACCCGGCCGTCGCCAAGCAGACGCAGAACGCGGAAGGCCACACCTTCGGCGTCGTCTCGGCGGCGTACACGATGGCCTTCATCTACAACAGGGCGCTGTACGAGAAGGCGGGCCTCGACCCCGACGCCCCGCCGAAGACCTGGGACGAGGTGCGCGCCAACGCCAGGGCGATCGGCAGGTCGAGCGACGCGGCCGGCTTCACGATCGCGACCACGACCAACTCCGGCGGCTGGATCCTCACCACGATGGCCTACGCCAACGGCAGCGCCATCCAGCGGCGCGAGGGCGACACCGTCACATCCACGATCGACGCGGCCGGCGTGAAGGACGCGCTGACCCTCCTGCACGACGTCCGGTGGACCGACCAGGCGGCGGGCAAGAACTTCCTGCTGAGCCAGGACGACATGCGCAACTCCATCGCCGCCGGCCGGATCGGGCAGACCGTCCTCGGCGCCGACCTCTACCGCGACCTCGTCGGCAACCGCGACATGCCCGGCGACGACCTGGGCATCGCGCCGCTCCCGCAGTCGGCCACCGGCATCGGCACGCTGGGCGGCGGCGACATCGCCGTCGTCAGCCCCAAGGCCGCCCCGAGCGAGGCGGCCGCCGCGCTGGAGTGGGTGAAGTTCCGGTACCTGAACCGCTTCCTCGACCAGCGGGCCGCGGTCGAATGGGCCGAGACGTCCAAGGCGGGCGGCCTGCCCGTGGGCGCGCCCGAGGTGCCGCTGTTCTCGCCGGAGATCTACGACCGCTACCTGACCTGGGTCTCCGCCTACGTCAACGTCAAGCGGGACAACTACCGGGCCTACTTCGACAGCCTGGGCAAGCTGCCCATACTCGGCGAGCCGCCCGTGGCCGCGCAGGAGACGTACGCGCTTCTCGACGCCGTCACCCAGCAGGTCCTCACCAAGCAGGACGCCGACATCCCGGCGGCGCTCACCCAGGCCCGGACGGACGCGCAGGCGCTGATCGATGCCGCCGCTCAGTAGGTGGACCCAGCGCGGTGGCCTCGGCAAACTTCTGTTCACCGCGCCCATGCTCATCGTGTTCGGGCTGTTCTCGTGGTGGCCGATCCTGCGCAGCCTGGTCCTCAGCTTCCAGCGCACCAACCTGGTCACCGACCCGACCTGGGTCGGGCTGCGCAACTTCAGCAGGGTGCTCGCCGACCCGCTGCTGGCCACCGCGGCCTGGAACACCGTGTGGTTCACCGTGCTGGCCCTGGTCGTCGGCTTCCCCGTGCCGGTGCTGCTCGCCGTGTTCATCGGGGAGCTGCGCCGGACCAGGACGATCGCCAGCGTGCTCGTCTACGTGCCGATCATCATCCCGCCGGTCGTGGCGGTGCTGCTGTGGAAGCAGCTCTACGATCCGAGCGAGCACGGCCTGCTCAACACCGTGGCGGGCTGGGCCGGGCTGGGGCCCTTCCCCTGGCTGCAGAGCGCCGAGACGGCGATGCCGAGCATCGTCGTGCAGGCGACGTGGGCGGGCTTCGGCACGACGACGATCATCTACGTCGCCGCGCTGATGTCGGTGCCGCCCGAGCTCTACGAGGCGGCCGAGCTCGACGGCGCCGGGGTGCTGCGCCGGGTGTGGCACATCACGCTGCCGCAGCTGCGCCCGGTCATCCTGCTCATGCTGATCCTCCAGGTGATCGGCACCTTCCAGGTGTTCACCGAGCCCTACGTCATGACCGGCGGCGGGCCGGACAACAGCACGGTCACGCTGCTCATGCTGATCTTCAAGTACGCCTTCGTCGCCGGCGACTTCGGCAAGGCGACGGCCCTGAGCCTGATGCTCGCCGTCTTCCTCACCGCCCTGTCCGCGGTGTACCTGCGAGCCACGAGGGGGTGGAAGCGTTCATGAACGAGCGTGGCATCCTGTCCAGCGGCGAACGCCGCAGGCCGGCGACCCGCGTGGTGTTCACCGGGCTGATCGTGGCCGTGCTGGCCTGCCTCGCGGTCGTCGCGGCCGGGCCGATCCTCTGGCTGGCCAAGTCGGCGGTGTCGACCTCGCAGGACATCCTGCGCGACCCGTTCGGCTGGTGGCCGAGCGGGATCCGGTGGGACAACCTCGTCAGGGCGTGGAACGGCATGGATATCGGCCGGGCCCTGGCCAACACGGTCTGGATCGCGGCCGGCAACTGGTTCTTCGGCCTGCTGGTCGCGCTGACCGGCGGCTACTCCCTCGCCATCCTGCGGCCGAGGTACGCCGGGGTCGTCTCGGCCGCGGTGATGGCCACCCTGTTCATCCCGGGCGTCGTCTCCCTCGTGTCGCTGTACCTGACCGTGATCGACGTGCCGGGCGTCGGGGCCAACCTGATCGACAGCTACTGGGCCGTCTGGCTGCCCGCCGCCGCGCACGCCTTCAACGTGCTGCTGGTGAAGAACTTCTTCGCCGAGCTGCCGAAGGAGGTCTTCGAGGCGGCCAAGGTCGACGGGGCCAACTCCTTCGAGGTGTTCCGGCGCATCGTGCTGCCGATGTCGCGGCCGATCATCGCCGTCGTCTCGCTGCTCACGCTGGTGTCGGCCTGGAAGGAGTTCCTGTGGCCGCTCCTGGTGCTGCCCTCGCCCGATCTGCAGCCGCTGTCCGTCGTCCTCTACAAGATCTCGGCCACCGCGGAGACCAGCACGCTCGTCGCCGCCATGTTCATCGCGGTGATCCTCCCGCTGGTCTTCTTCCTGCTGTTCCAGAAGCAGTTCCTCCGGAGCGCCGGCCGAGCCGGCGCGGTCAAGGGGTGACCCGATGAAAACACTGTCCGCGCTCCTCCTCCTCGCCACCGCGTTAGCCGCCCCGAAACTCCCGTACTCCAACACCTTCGACCCGTGGGCCATCAGCCGGAGCGGCTCGGCCGAGGTCGCCTTCACCGCCACCGCCCAGGGCCACACCGGGTCCGCGGTACGCATCGTCAACCAGACTCCGAGCAGCCCGAACACCTACGGGCAGCTCGCCCAGACCGTGCCGGTCAAGCCGAGCACGCTCTACCGGTTCACCGCCTGGGTCGCCTCGGAGGGGCTGTCGAAGGCGGCCGCGCTGCAGGCGGTGCTGAGCCCGGACAGCAGCCGGCGCTTCAACTTCCCGATGGGCGCCTACGACTGGCGCCAGGTCTCCTGGACCTACACCACCCTGGCCACCCAGACCAGCTTCTCCCTGCGCATCATCTCCCAGGACGTGACCCCCGGCGTACGGCTGGACGACCTGACCATGACCGAGGACGGCACCGCGCAGAACCTGCTGGCCAACCCCGGCTTCGAGGAGCACTCCACCTACTTCGGGGTCATGAACGACTCCTTGCTCTTCGACCCCGGCCAGGCCGCGCTGGAACTGTTCACCGACGCCCGGGACCCGGCCCCCGCCCCCTGGGCCGTCCAGGACGCCCGGGGGACGCAGGTCGCGAACGGCACGGCCGCCTTCACCGGCGGGAACAGCGTGGTGAACCTCGCCTCGCTGCCCAACGGCTTCTACACCTTCACCTCGGGCACGCTGAGCACGAGCTTCGGCATCGTCCCGTCGATGCCCGCCGCCGCGGCCGACTCGCCGTTCGGGGTCGGGCTGCACGGCTACGAGCAGGAGCTCATCGACGGCATCGCGCGCATCGGCTACACCCACTCGCGCAACGACGTGGGCTGGTCCGCGGTCGAGAAGCAGGCGGGCGTCTACACCTTCGACCGCTACGACGCCGGGTTCGCCGCGCTGGACGCCGCCGGGATCGAGCCGTTGCCGATCTCGGCCTACCGCAACCCGCTCTACGACGGCAACCGTACGCCGAGCTCGCCCGAGGGCCTGGCCGCCTACGGACGCTTCACGGCCGCCGTCAACCAGCACTTCGCGAGCTACACCCGGGCGACCGAGGTCTACAACGAGTTCAACATCAACTTCAACGACGGCCTGTGCGGCCGGACGCCCGCCTGCTACGCCCAGCTCCTCCAGGCGGCCGCCGCGGTCAAGCCGCAAGGAGCGCGGCTGGTGGGCCCGGCGATCTCCGGCGCCTCGGCCGACTACGTGCGCCAGGTGCTCGAACAGGGCGGCGCGGACGCGCTGGACGCGGTGTCCGTCCACCCCTACCGCCACCCCACGCCGCCCGAAGGCATGGACACGCAGATGGCGTCGCTGAGCCAGACCGTCGACGCCGCCGCCGGCCGCTCGCTCCCGCTGTGGCTCACCGAGTACGGCTGGCCGACCCACACCGCGGGCGGCACGACCGACGCCATGCAGGCCGACTACCTGGTCCGCTCGGCGGTGCTCTCCCTGGCCGGCGGCGCCGACCGCCTCTACTGGTACGACGCCCGCGACGACGGCACCGATCCGAACAACCAGGAGCACAACTTCGGCGTCTTCGAGGTCCGGCGGGCGACCGCCCGCTACGCCGCCGAGCCCAAGCCGGCCGCGGTCGCGCAGGCGGTGATGGCGGCCGAACTCGCCGGGCGCACGATCACCCAGCGGGACACGCTGGACGCGACCACGTACTCCTTCCCCTTCAGGAGCGCCGCGGGCGACCTCGTCCGCGTCATGTGGGCGTCGGACGGCCCGAGGACCGTGACGCTGCGGACCGCCCAGCCGCTCACCCTCACCGACCAGTACGGCGTGCCCGCCACCCTCACCCCGCACGCCGGAGTCGTCCAGGTGACCCTGACCGAGCACCCGGTCTACGTCAGGGGCCAGGTCGACTCCCTCGTCCTCGACCCCGCGCCCGCGATCACGCTGAGGACGTCGCCGACCGTCGCCGACGGCGAGGGCATCGAGGTGCGCGCGGTCGTCGACCGCACCGGCCGCAACTGCCGCGCCGTCCCCGCCAAGGTGACGATCACGCTGGACGGGCGGCGCCACGACGTCAAGGTCAAGGGGTGCGGCACCGCCGAGACCGTCTTCGACCTCCCCGCCCCCGCGGGCGGCAAGGCGAGCTGGGTCACCGGCTGGGCCGCGACCGGGCACGAGAAGGTGGCACGGCTGGCGACACCGACGATCAGGGTCACCACCCCCGTGGTCGCCGCCGTGGGGGTCGACCTCGTCCGCGACGGCGGCTACCGGGCGCGGGCGTCCGTCTCGCTGGCCAACACCTCCCGCAGGACCCCGGTGACCCTCGACGGCCTCACCTGGACCCTCGGCGAGCAGTCGGGCACGATCGCCGACACCACCACGCTGCAGCCCGGCGAGCAGGTCGCGCACACCATCCCGCTCCCGTCGCTGCGGGTGTGGGAGCAGGGCTACCTGGAGGTGTCCATCGGGCTGCGCGGCCGTGACGCCCTCCGGTTGCGGCAGTCCGTCGGCGCGGGACCCATCGAGCCCGACACCGCCACCACGGCCGCGCCGATCGACCTGGCGGCCGACGCGACCTGGTTCCGCTACACCGCCGACTGGGGCGGGGCCGCCGACCTCGGTGGTCCCGTGCGGATCACCCAGACCCCGACGGGGCTGCGCGTGCAGGCGACGGTCCAGGACGACGTGTTCACCCAGAAGAACCCGGCGGGCAACCTGTACAACGGCGACTCCATCCAGCTCTCCCTGTCGCCCGCGCTCCCCGGCGCCTCCACCGAACGCACCGAGATCGGCCTGGCGCTGACGCCCGACGGGCCGGCCGCCTACACCTTCGCCGCCTTCGGCATCGCGATCACCGGCCCGACCCCGACGGACCGGCTCGCGGTGACCCGGACGGGCAGCACCACGACCTACGACGTGGTGCTGCCCTGGCAGAGCCTGGGACTCAACGGCCCTCCGGCCGGGGTGTTCGCGCTGTCCCTGCTGGTCAACGACGACGACGGCCCCGGCAGGAAGGGCTATCTGGAGTGGTCGTCCGGCATCGGCCACAGCAAGGACACCGGGCGGCACTTCCCCGTACGACTCACCAGCGGGCTCCAGGGGACGTCCGGCTCCTGAGGCCCGCCCCTTCCTCCGGGAGGGCCCGGGATGACGACGAGGTGATCGATCACTTCGTCGTCGCCCGGCGAACGGGCGACCGGCTAGGCTGTGACGCGCAGCGCGAGGAGAGGGGGCCCTTGGACGAGGCCGAGACGCCGCGCCTCACGATCCACGAGGTGGCCCGGCGCGCGGGCGTGTCGCACCAGACGGTCTCCCGATACTTCAGGAAGAACGAGACCCTGAGACCGGCGACCCGCGCCAAGATCGACCTGGTCGTCCAGGAGCTCAACTACCGGCCGAACCTCGTCGCGCGTTCCATGCGCACGCGGCACACGAACCGGCTGGCGGTCACCCTGCCCGCCTCCGACTACCTGTGGCCCGCGCGCATGCTCCGCGCCGCCGCGGCCGCGGCGCACGCCGAGGGCTTCCAGCTGGAGGTTCTCAGTGTCGAGGGAGATCCGCGGGCCAGGGCGGAGCGGGTGCTGGAGCTGGCCGGTTCCGGGCAGGTCGAGGGCGTCCTGTCGCTGACGCCTCTGGAGACCGATCTCGCCGCCTCGCCGGTGCCCATCGTCGTCACGGGCGACTACGACGACCACCTGCGCGGGACGAACGAGCTGGCGGACGCCTCCCCGGTCGAGGAGATCATCGACTGTCTCGCCTCGCTCGGCCACCGGGTCTTCTTCCACATCGCGGGCGCGCAGAGCTGGGCCTCGGCCCGCAACCGCAAGCTCGTCTTCGAGCAGACGATCGAGCGCCGCGGGCTCATCTCGTACGGCGTCGCGCTCGGTGACTGGAGCTCCCGGTCCGGCTACGACGCCGTTCGCGGTCTGCCCGACGGCTGCGGCGTGACCGCCATCGTGGCCGTGAACGACCACGTGGCGATGGGGGCCGTACGCGCGGCGCTGTCACGGGGCTGGCGGGTCCCGGGCGATGTCAGCGTGTTCGGCTGGGACGATGAGGAACTGGGACGTTTCGCCACCCCCTCACTGTCCACCGTGGCGGTCGACCGGGAAGTGCAGGGGCGGGAGGCGATGGCCCGGCTCATCGCGGCGGTGCGCGGCGAGCCCGCGCCGCCTCCGTCCGACCGGTCGATCAACCGGGTCATCGTCCGCGAGACGGCCGGTCCGGCGCCCGCCTGAGAGACCGGCCCGCACGGCGGCGCCGATCCGGCCACAGGACCCGCCGGCCGCCCGATCAGGGACGCGGCGCCCACGTGCGCAGCCGGCCGCACATGCCGAACGCGCGAGGGCCCGGCCCGGGCGTGGTCCGCACCACGGCGGCCTGCCCGAGATGGGCGGCATCACCACCCGCGAGCGCGTCGAGCTGTGACCCCGTGCGCTCGGTCTCGGCGGCGACGGTCCCGTCCCACAACTCCTTCCAGGACGCGACCCGGGGGCGCACGATCGCCGCCGCCAGCCGATGGAAGTCCGCCAGCGCCTGCCCGCCGCGCTCCTCGGCGTCCGCCACCAGCCGCCGGAACCCGGCGACCGCCAGGTCCCTGCGGACCCGTGCGGCCGCCGCCCGTTCGTCCTCCGAAACCCCCACCGGCAGCGTCGCCGCGGCGAGGTAGGCGTCGCGGTCGCGCAGGACGTCGGCGGGGAAGGTGAGCACGGCGTCGCCGGCCTCGGGCAGGCCCGCGTTCTGCATGATCACCAGCAGCCGGAGCCCGTCCTCGTTGACCAGGCGGTGAATCGTCCCGGGCGAGAACCACAGGACCGTGCCCGCTTCGAGCCGGTCGCGGGCGAAGCCGGCGGCACTGAGGGTGTGCACCTCCCCGCGGCCCGCGGTCACGACATACGCCTCGGTCGAGACCGTGTGCAGGTGCGGCGTGCCGCCGTGCACACCGTCGGCGCACTCCCAGTCGTAGACCGCCAGATCGCTGATCGAGGTGCCGCCGGGGAACAGCGGGGTCACAGCGCGAACTCCGTGCCGAGTTCGTCGAGCTCGGCCCGGTCGCACATGTGGTCGATGAAGACGTAACGGTGCGCGAGTTCGAGGGTGTCGCCGTCGGCCAGAGCGATCTCCTCGTCGAAGGAGGGGGAGGGGCTGATCACGGCGAACGCCTCGTTGCGGACGAACCACTTGATCGGCGCCGGCGCGCTGGAGTGCCCGGCGACGGCCAGCACGGTCCCGCCGCCGTCGATCCCGTCGTGCTGCCCGACCATGGCCAGCCACGGTGCCTCGACGCCCATCATCTCCTCACCGCCCAGACCGCCGGCGCCGATGATCGTGCCGCCGGTCCAGGACCTGGGGCCGCGCCAGAAGTAGCCCGCGTACCCGGCCATCGGCCGGCCGTGTGTGGTGGGGCTGCCGAAGTCGAGCGTGGCGCCGCGGACGTTGTGCAGCGTCGTGGTGAAGTCCAGGGCCCAGATGCCGCGCGCGCCGTCCACGCCGTGGAAGACCTGGCGGCGCTGCTCGGTGATCCAGTGCTCGCCCCGGGCCGAGAGCCAGTGCAGGCTCTCCTCGACCACGACCCGCGTGCCGTCGGAGGTGACGTCGGTGAAGGCGAGGTGGTTGATGTGGCCGTGGTTGTCCTCCCAGTGGTAGTCGCGCTCCACCGAGAAGGTCGGGCCGCCCCAGAAGTTCTGCCCCGACAGGTGCGCCCAGGTCATCTGCAGGCCCTTGTGCCAGCGGTGGTCGTGCGGCCGGTAGACCGACATGGGCGCGCCCGACAGGCTGCGGATGGGGTGGAGGTAGGGCTTGGGGGACTCGGCGTCGGGAGCGTCCGGCTGGTGGACGTACCGGGCGATCCGCACGTCGCCGGCGGTGATGGCCAGGGAGTCGTCCTCTTCGCGAACGGCGAGCGTGGTGTCGGGCATGGTGTGGGGCATGGGGCGGGTCCTTCTGCTGGGAGCGGGCGGCGGCGGCCGGCGCGTGGCCGCCGCCCGGGGGAGTGCATGGCCGGACCGCCGCTCCCGGTCTCCCGTCGGCCGCGCCACGAAGCCTCGGGGGGAGAGACCAAGAGTGATCGATCACTTTTTGCTTGATCAAGCTATGCCGACCGCCCCTCGGGGTCAAATCTCTGCGTTCTCGTCCCGATCGCTCACGGGTGGCAGCGCACTGCGGCGGAAGCGTTCGTGACGGTCAGGCAGGCCGGGCGCAGAGCCGCCGGCGACCGTCGCGCCGGTCGCGACGGCGCCGAAGTCGGCGTGGCCGTCATCGGGTGCCCTCGGCGGGGGCCTGGGCGGTCAGGTCGTAGGGGCCCGTGGTGCAGCCGGTGATGCGCCAGCCGCCCGGCGCCTGCCGGGCGGCGACGTCCTTGAGCCCGGTGCCATGGACGGACGGCCGGGCGTTGCCGGGGAACCAGACGTCGAGGCCGCAACCGCTGCCTTCGCCCCGGGCCGTGAGGCTCGCCCGGTCCGACGTCAGGCCGGTCAGGCGGCCGGGGGCGGAGCGGGGGTAGGGACGCGAGAGCTCGGTGACGTATTCGGCGGGCGGGGGCAGGTCCTTCCCGGTGGCACAGTCCTCGATCATGAGGTTGCCGCCGGTCCTGGAGTCGGTGTCGGCGTGGGCGTCGCCGCAGGACTGCTTCCAGACCCAGAACGCGCCCCCGATGCGGTGCCGATCCTCCTGGTCGGTGTATCTCGCGATCGGGGCCGAGGCGGGGTCGCCGAACCAACCCCACTCTCCTGACCAGAGCCCGGCGCCGTAGTACCGCGCCGCCCGGCTCGCCAGCTCGAAGCCGCGCTCGATGCTCGTGACGGTGACGCCGGTGCCCTGGTCGATGGTGATGGACTCGTTGTAGAGGTGGGGAGCGAAGACGAGCAGCCGGTCGTCGGTGAAATCCTTGGGCACCGAGACCTCGAAGCCGAGACCCGACCAGAGCACGGACGGCTCGAAGAAGATCAGGTGCGGAAATCCGCGCCGCTCGGCCGCCCTGATGGCCTTGATCGCCCGGTCGTAGTAGCGGCCGAGCAGGACGCCGGAGGTGATCGGCGGGGCCTCGCCGAAGCCCGGCTCGTTCAGCAGGTCGTATCCGGCGACCATCGGCTCGTTCGCGAACCGCTCCGCCAGCATGCCCCAGGCGGCGACCAGGCGGGTCTGGATGCCGTCCCTGTCCTGGTAGAAGTTGGTGAAGGCGCGGGCGACGGCCGGTGAGATGTCGCGTCCGGTGAACTCGCACCTGGGGGCGCCGTCGAAGCGGTCGGCCCAGGTGGGGGCGCCGTCCCAGCCGTGCATCGGGGAACCGTTCCGGCAGGTGGTTCCGGGGGCGGCGTCGACGCCTTTGCCCCACGCGTCCTGGTGCATGTCGATGACCGTGCGCATGCCATGCCGGGCCGCGGTCTCGACGGCCCAGGAGATCCTGGCGAGGTAGGCCGGGTCGTAGTGGCCGGGCCGGGGCTCCAGCGCCGACCAGGACAGAGCCAGGCGGATGACGTTGAAGCCCATCCGCTCCATGCCGGCGAAGTCGGCCTCGGTGAGCGGTCGCGTCACCGCCTTGTCCGGACGCCTCTGGAAGTAGTCTTCGAGCTGGTTGACGTTCACGCCCCGCAGCAGCACCTCGTTGCCGTCGGCGTCGACGATCCTGCGGTCGGCCGAGAGCCCCAGAGCCTTGGTGCGCGGTGGCGGTGCGGCGGTGGCGCCGGGCTGCAGGAGCGGTAAGGCGAGCGCCGCCGCGGCCACGACGACCGCCGTCCGGACCGGTACGGAAGAGGCGACGCCCTTGCGCGGCGGGAGAAGGCCGGTTCTTCGCATCGGCTGGAGGAGGGCGACGATCGTCGCCGTCCCGAGGGCGAGGAGGGCGCCGAAGGAGAGCGCGGGGGCGAGGCGAAGCATGATCGCCGGGGCCCAGAACAGGTCGCCGCCCGCCAGGTCGCCGGAGATCCCGATGGCCACCTCGACCAGGCCCAGCGTCGCGGCCGCGCCCAGCGCGGAGAGTCCGGCGACGACGGCCCGGGGCGACGTGGTGGCACCGAGCCCGCGGTTCAGTGCCCAGGTCAGCACGCCCAGCAGAGTGACGGCGGCCAGGCAGCCCAGCGGTCCCGCCTCGGGCGCCGGGGCCAGCGGGGAGTCGCCGATGGCGTACCCGACGGGTGAGCCGCCCCACCACACCCGGCCGACCGACGCGGCCAGGACCACGGCCACCCCCGCTGCCGCCCATCCGGGCCCGGAAGCCCGCGGGAAGAACGTCCCCGCGGCCGCGGCGGGGTTGGCCTCCGGCCCCGGGGACGGTGAAGAGGCCGACGCAGGAGGAGGTGGGGCGAGGCGGCGGTGCAGGAGCTGGGCGAGCCAGGCGGCCACCAGCACCGGCAGACCGAAGATCGCCGCCTTGACGCCGGTGAAGCCGGTCGACCACGCCAGGTAGACCACATCGCCGAAGGCCATCACCAGCGACATCACCAGCTTCGCCGCCATCGCCGACCACACCACCGCGCCCCAGACCAGCAGTGCCGTACGTAGCGGGGCACGTCCGCGCGCGACCGTCCACGCGAGCACTCCGACCCCCGTCAGCAGCAGCGGCACGTAGACGGCCGGCGCGGCCACCTGCCAGAGCCCGGCGACGGGCAGCAGATCGGCGCCGGTCCAGGTGTACGGCGCGGCCAGCCCTGACGGATCGAACGCCGCCCCCACCGCGATGACGGCGGCCAGCACCACGACGGCGATCGGTGACAACCAGCGGTTCCTCATAGTGTCGGCGACCATACATGAGCATTGCTCATAAAAGAAGGGCTGAGAACCACGACGGCACCGGGTCGTGCTCGGCGGTGATGTCCGCGCCGGTCTCGCGCATGCTCCTGATCGCCGTGTCGAGTGACACGATGTGCTGCCCGTTTCCCCGGACGGCCATCCGCGCGGCCGTCACCGCCGGTCCTCGCAGAGGACGCGGACGCGTTCGTCGGCGGTGGTCACGTCCACGGTCGCGGGCTCTTCGCCCATCAGGCCGAGGAGCACGGCCTTGCCGGTGCCGTGCCCGAGCCGGCGCGCATCGGTCCCACGGTGTGCGAGCTGGAGGGGCCGATGCCGATGCTGAAGAGTTCGAACGCGCTGATCACTGGGCCTCCGGGCCGATGGCGCCGCCACCGAGGGCGGCGGGGGACGCGGCGTCGGGGATGAGAATCCGCGGGGTGCCGGTGCCGTCGGCGGGGACCGTCCAGACGTCGGCGTGCTCCCGTCCCCGGGGGAGGGCGTAGGCGACGGTTCGCTGGTCGATCCAGGCGGCCTGGTCGTCCACGCTGCGGGGCTCGGCGAGCGGGGTGATCCGGCGGGTGGCCAGGTCCAGCACCGACAGGCGCCAGCCACGGGCCGGATCGCCGCCGAGCGCGGACTTGAAGGCGATCCGGGTGCCGTCGGGGGAGAGCGAGGGGCACTCGACGTTGTCCGTCAGGGCCCGCAGGCGGTGGCCGTCGAGGTCGCCGAGCACCAGGTAGCGGTGCCCGGCGGTGGACATGGTCGCGTAGAAGCGGCGGTCGTCGGAGGTGAAGGTGACGCCCCAGAAGTTGAGGTCCCTGGCCCGGTACGGCCTCCCGTCCACGGTGACCGGCCAGTCCTCCAGGGTGGGGATCAGCTCCTGGGTACGGGTGTCGAGGATGCCGACGCGGGTGGAGAAGCGGCCGCCGTTGCAGGAGTCGCCGGTGACGAAGACCGTCCAGGTCACCAGCCGGCCGCTGGGCGAGACCCTGGCCCGGTTGGGCACGCCGACCAGGGGGATCTCCCTGACCGTCCGGAGGTGCGCGTCCAGGACCGCGAGCTGGTACGTCGTCAGCCCGGGGTCCACGCGCAGGCACAGCCCGGTGCTGCCGGCCGCGTACAGCCTGGCGCACGACAAGGTGGAGATCGCGCGCGCTCCGGCGGGGTCGCCGGCCGCGACGGACACCAACCGGCCGGAGCTGCCGACGGCGGTGCTGAGCGCCACCAGCCGCGGCCCGGGGACGAGCGAGACGCTGTCCGCGGCCATGGCCTGCGAGGACGTACCGGCCGCTCTGGCGATCACGATGGACCCGGCCGCCAGGACGGCGAGCCCGGCGATGCCGGCGATCAGGAGCCGTACGCGGCCGGTCACGGCGCGTCCTCCACGGTCGTGCGGCGGCCCGTCAGGAGGGCGGCCGTGGCGGTGGCGGCCACGGCGGCGGCGACCGCCGCGGCGCCGGTCGCCGCGGCGCTGCCCCAGCTCGTCCAGGCGAGCCCGAAGGCGAGGGAGGAGCCGAGGTAGGCCAGGGCCTGCACGGTCTGCACGCAGGCCAGCCCGGTGGTACGCAGGTCCGCGGGCAGGAGGGGACCGGCCAGCGCCATCAGCACGCCGTCGGTGGCGGCGTAGAAGGCGCCGTAGCAGCAGAGCGCGGCCACGGTCACGAGGGCGGCCGGCAGGGCGCTGCACAGCAGCAGGTAGACGAAGCCGTCGCCGATGGTGGCCAGTCCCAGCAGGCCGGCGGCGTAGAGCAGCCTGCGGACCCCGGCGGCCCGCAGCAGGCCGCCGGCGGCGCGGAGGGTGACGGCGGAGGCCGCGGGCCGCCTGTCCCGGCGGTCGCGGGCGAAGGCGGCCAGGACCAGCAACCCGGCGACGGCGACGCAGAAGCTGGTCAGGAACAGCGCGTCGAACGCGGCCGGGGTGGCCGCCCCGACGGCCGTCAGGACGCCGAGCGCGGCCAGCGGCCCCGCGAACGCGCCCATGCTGTCCATCGCCCGGTGGATGCCGAAGGCCCGGCCGAGCAGCGGCTCGGGAGCCGACAGGGTGATGAGCGCGTCGCGCGGCGCGGTACGCAGCCCCTTTCCCGCCCGGTCGGCGACGATGACGGCGCCGAGCGCGGCCTGCAACACGACGACCCTTGGGAAGGGCTCGCTCACTACGTCAGCGCCTGCATCGAGTTCAGCGGCGGCTCCCTCGGGCCGTTGGCCGGCACGATCGCCGTCACCGACGAGATGGCCGCCAAGTTCACCAGGTCCGACGAGCTGATGCGGGATCTGGTGGCCCGCGCGCACGCCGCCGGAGTGCTCAGACCGGACGCCACGGCCATGGACATCTCGCTACTGATCGAACAACTCGGCAAGTCCCCCTTGATCGAACAACTCGACCGGCAGGACCGTGCCGACCTGATCGACGCGGCCCGCAACGCCCGAAAGCGTGCGATCGCCATCGCTCTCGACGGCCTCCGCCCCGGCCACCCCCAACTGCCCGGGACCACGCCCCCTCCCGCCCTCCTCGTCGAACGCTGGGAGCACCCCCTCACAAGCACGACGAGGTCGCCAGAACGGCCGTAGACGCAGGAGGCCAGTCGGCGCAAAGGCACCCGCAATCTCACAAACGGGTGTTCCTCCGGATGACCCTCCGCAGGGCGGGGCGGTCGACTGCTGGTCGGTCGAGCCCCGCTTGTAGACCAGGTTCGCCACCTGTGGGCGCCTTCCGTACGGAGGCTTGGAGCCGGAGTCGCGGAATGTCCGGGTTCATTGGACGCGTGGGACAGGCCCGTCATCGTGAAGCGTGACCCGCCGGCGCCTTGCGGGCCGTCGGGACGGATCGGGGCACCGCAGGGTCACGCCAGACCGTCGGATCAGCCGGGGACGAGGCCCGCGTAGCGAGGGTCTCGGGCGCCCGCATAGACAACGACCATCGTCAAGTGGGCCGGCTCCGGGCCTTGGCTGCTGTAGGCGTGCGGGCGGTCGCCCCGCATCCGGAGTGCGTCTCCCGCGGCGAGTTGAAAGAGTGCCCCGCCGACGGTGACCGCGACGCTGCCCGAGTGGAGCTGCAGCAGTTCCCGGGTGCCGGGCGGATGCGCGGGCGTGGAGATCTTGTCGCCGGCAGGCAGCCGGAACTCCCAGAGCTCGGTGAAAGGCGGCTGGCTGTCGTTGATCAAAAGCCTGGTTCGGCCTTCGGAGCGAACCACGGCGTCGGCGGCACGGGAGACGCGGCCGAGCTCCTCCGGGGGCTCCACCAACTCGCCGATCGAAACACCGAGCGTGGCGCTGATCCGAGCGAGCGTCGCGATGCTGGGGTTGGTGCGCATGGTCTCGATCTGCTGGAGCATGCCGCGGCTGACGCCGGACCGTGTGGCCAGCTCTTCCAGCCGCCAGCCTCGGTCTTGACGTGCGGCGCGCAGGTTTGCGGCGAGGGTGTGGCCTACGGCCTCGGCGGGATCGGTCATGGCGCAATGCTCCCCTAGAGTGCAAAATAGTGCGACTATGACACAAGATACTGGTCGCACCGAGCGTCGAGCGGTGCGGCGGCTGCTCGGCGCCAGCTTCGTGGACTTCCTCGGCTCAGGGCTCTTCTTGGCCTTCTCGGCCGTCTACTTCACCGGCGTGGTCGGGCTCGCCGCAGGCCAGGTCGGGCTGGGCATGAGCATCGCGGGGGCCGCGGCCATAGCCGCCGCGATACCGCTGGGCCGGGCGGCCGACCGCTACGGTGTCCGGCGGGCACTGGTGCTGGTGCATGCCCTGCGCGCTGCCGGAACCGCCGCTTACGCCTTCGTCGGAGACTGGTGGGGGTACCTCGTGGTCGTCACGATCATCACGGTCGCCGACCAGATCGCGACTGCGCTGACCCAGGCGTACGTGGCGGAGATCGTCGAAGGAGACAGCCGGGTTAAGGTGCTGGCCTCGTATCGGACTGTGATCAATCTGGCGATCAGCGTCGGCGGTCCACTCGGAGGGCTGCTGGCCGGCACCGGTCTCTTCCGGACCATCATCCTGGTTAACGCGGCAGCCTATCTGCTGGTCACCGCGGCCTTCGCCACCCTGCCCCAACCGGTTCGAACCGAAGAGCCCGCCCCGGTCCGGCGAGGCTTGGGCGTGCTACGTGACCTGCGGCTACTCTCGCTGGCTGGTGTGGATGGCGTACTGCAGCTCTGGCAACCGATCCTCAACCTCGCCTTTCCGCTGTGGCTCGCCCAAGCGACCACATTGCCGGACGGCTTACTCGGGGTGCTGTACGCCATCAACACAGTCCTCGCGCTCGCCTTTCAAGCTCTCATTGCACGCCACATCACAAGCCTCAGAGCTGCGCGGCGATGTCAGCCCGTCGCTGCGGCATTCGCCGCGGCTGCCTGTCTGTTGTTCTGGTACGCGGCCCAGTCGATACCTCTTGCGCTCTTCTGTGCTGCGCTGGTGATGCTCACCGCGGCGGAATTGATCGCTGTCCCCGCGTCCTGGACATTGTCGTACGCCTTCGCTCCGGATGACCAGAGAGGCGAGTACCTGGCGGCGTTCGGCATGGGTCGCTCGGTCAGCCGCTACGTTCTCGGCCCCGTCTTGATCACCGGCATGCTCCAACTGGTGGGCGGTTGGACCTGGGGCGTCCTGGCGCTGCTCTTCGTCGCCGCAGGCATCATCGCACCCCTGGCCATCAGGTACGCAGATGCAACGCGGCCGGCCGCAAGCTGACCGATCTCTGCCCGGCCGTACGGCCGGCAGGCCGGCCATGCCTTTCTCGGAGACGTCGACATGTGATCCGTCCTGCCCCCTGAACGGTTGCGACGATCGCTCGCCCATAGATAGATGACCGGCATATATTGATCACATGAGGCAGATGCAGGAGCCGACCTTCCTGATCCTGACCGCGCTGGCCGCCGGTCCACAACACGGGTACGGCGTCATCACCGACGTGGAGCGCATCTCCGAGGGCCAGGTTCGCCTGCGCGCCGGCACCTTGTACGCCGCTTTCGACCGGCTCCAGGAAGAGGGCCTGATCACCGAGGACCGAGAGGAGATCGTCGACGGCCGGGTACGCCGCTACTACCGGCTGACCGGCGACGGCGCGGCGAGACTGGCGGCGGAGGCCGAGCGGATGCGCAGGCACGCCAAAGCTGCCACCGCACGCCTGCGCGCGATCGGCTCTGGAGGCGCGGCATGAGCCCGCTCGAATCCCGCTACCGGCGGCTGCTGGCCTGTTATCCCCGCGACCACCGGGCGCGGCACGAAGCGGAGATGATGGGCGTGCTGCAGGCAGGGGCACGGCCCGGACAGACCCGCCTGGACCTGGCTGACGTGGCCGACCTGCTGCGGGGCGCGGCGCTGGTGCACGCCCGGCGGGCCTTCGGGCCGGTCTCGGCGGGCGCCTGGCGTGACGGGCCGGCCGTCGCCGTGGCGCTGTGGCCGTTCCTGATGCTGGTCTCCGAGGTGGCGACCGTGTCACTGCGGGCGGCCGAGTCCCTGCGTCATGGCGCGGCCTTTCTGGAGCAACCAAGCTCGATCCGTTTCCTGACCGAGCCGGCCCTGGTCGCGGCCCTGCCCGCGCTGGCCGTGCTGTTCGGCCGCCGGTGGATCGCCGTGCTCGCCGTGGTCGCGTTCGCGCTGCGTCAGGCCGGCCATCCGGGCCCTGAACTGAATCTGGACCTGCTGTTCCTCCCGAACCACGGTCCCCTTCTGGTGGCCGAGGTGATGGCGCTGGTCATCGCCTTCATGCCGGTGGCCTACCGTGCGGTCGGGCTGATCCCCCGGGGCGCCTTCCTGTTGTGGGGGCCGCTCGCCCTGGTGGGGCTCATCGCCGGCAAGGCCGTCGTGCGCGCGCGCTGGGTGGACGCGATCGCCGACCATGTGATCACGAGCTGGAAGCCGGTGCCGTGGCTGATCGTGGTCGCGCTGGCGGCCGGGTACGCGTGCCGGTCGACCGTGGGTCGGCGGGCGGCGCTGCTGCTGTTCCTGCCCGCAGCGGCCCTGGGCGACCTCGGGGACCTGCCGTCGGTGCCCACCTCCACGGCCCTTGCCCAGCTCGGGTGTGCGGTGCTGGCCTTCGCCGCCGCGGCTGCCCTGACCCGGCGGCGGAGCGGCCAGAGACGAGCCCCGGCCACTTGAGGAAGAACGTCCAGCGCATCAACGACCAGGCAGCCTGGAACGGCCCTCACCTTGTACGGCCCGCCGGCCACCCCGCTGCCCTCGATCGTCACGATCAGCCCTTCACCGCGCAGGGCCTGCCGTACGGCCATCGGCCCGACCCCCTGGATCTGCTGGAGCCGCGTCTCCGACGGGATCCTGTCCCCGGGCTTCAACCGTCCGGCCTTGATGTCGGCGCGGATGATGTCGGCCGGCTGCCCGTGAAGCGGCCGGTCCGCCCCGAAGTCGATCACGACATCCTGGGCACCTGCCCCTCCTGCACTCATGACCCGAGGGTCCCAGGGCACAGTCCGGCGTGACACCGGGGGAACAACGCCGCTGGGGTGAGTCCTCCTGGACCAACCTCATCTACCTGGTCTGCTCCCATTCCGGGGCAAGAATCGAATGCACGACGGAGTCCCGCCAACCGGATGCGAGTTTCAGGTGCCCGCGGATGACGCCCTCCTCGACCATCCCCAGCTTGCTCATGACCCGCCCGGACGCCTCGTTGACCGGGCTTCGTGCGCCCCAGATGCGGTGGACGTCGAGCTGCTCGAACCCGAGCCGCAGGAGCAGGCGTACGACTTCGGCGCCCAGGCCCTGCCGCCACCGGTCCGAGCGCAGCGCGAACCCGATCTGGGCGCTGTTCTGGAGCGGATGGCCGAGGTCGATCGAGAGGCGTGCGAACGCGACCAGCTCGCCGCCGTCCGGCAGCACCGCGGCGAGGGAGTAGTCCGTCCGCGGTTCGTTCCGGGCCGACTCGACCACGCCGGCGATGGCGCCTTCGACCTGCTCACGGTTCCGGGGCTCGAAGCTCATGTGCTCGGTGACCCGCGGGTCGCCGTAGATGGCCAGAAGCCCGTCAACGTCTGTCGGGACGAATTCCCGGAGGGTGAGCCTCGGGGAGGAGAACGTTACCGGGTACATGGACGCCGACCCTACTGGCCGGCCTGCGCCGCGCAGGCCCGCGCCGGGCAGGGCCAGGGGGATGCCCGCGGGCGCTCGAACGTACCAAAGCAGGCTGCCGAGCAGGAAGGCGGTTGGGAGCGCACCGCCCGCGAGGATCCGGCCGCCCAGCTTCGTGCCGCCCAATCCAAGCCGCAGGAGGAGACCGAAGGGGAATGCAACATCCCGCCGCTGCAGGCTCGCCTGGTCGCGGTCACCTTGGCCGATCAAGCCGGTTCAGCGCTGGACGCGTTTCCCCGAAACGTTCCGTCTTGGACGTACCAGCTGGCTGCTGCGGGGCGCCGGCACGCGAGGGCAGCAGCACGGCGATGAGTACGGCGCCGAGCGCCACGCAGACCGCGCCCGCCA
This sequence comes from Nonomuraea sp. NPDC051191, assembly GCF_044455665.1. Classification (NCBI taxonomy): domain Bacteria; kingdom Bacillati; phylum Actinomycetota; class Actinomycetes; order Streptosporangiales; family Streptosporangiaceae; genus Nonomuraea; species Nonomuraea sp. NPDC051191. The sequence continues at coordinate 67,046 of NZ_JBITEZ010000018.1, forward strand.
TGAGCCCGCCTGAGTAGCCCATGACGGCCAACGCGGCCACCCCGACGGCACCGCCGATCTGCTGGACGGAGGTGAACAGGGCCGAGCCGAGACCGGCGTCCTCCTCGGTGGTGCCGTCGACCGCGGCCACCGCCATGACGGGCAGGCTCAGCCCGTTGCCCATGCTCAGTATGAGCATGCCGGGCAGGACGTGGGCGATGTAGGAGTCGCCCGCCGCCACGCCGGACAGCAGCAGCAGGCCGGCGATGTTGACCAGGAACGCCAGCAGGAGCGCCCAGCGTGTCCCGATCCTGAGTGAGACGCGGGAGGACAGCCACATGCCCGCCAGGATGCCGGCGCCGTAGGGCAGGTAGGCGATGCCGGCCAGGAGCGGGCTGTAGCCCAGAACGGTCTGCACCTGGATCATCAGCAGGAACGACATCGCGTACATCGCCATCGAGAACAGCAGGGTCGCGCCGCCCGCGACCGCCCGCGTCCGCGAGGCCAGGAACGATGCGGGCACCAGCGGTGCCGCCGCCCGCGACTCGGCCACCAGGAACGCCGCCCCCAAGGCAGCGGACAGCACGACGGCGCCGATGGCGATCGGGTCGCTCCAGCCGGTCTCTCCGGCCCGCAGCAGCCCGTACACCAGCGATACCGCGGCGCCGGTGACCAGGACCGCGCCGGGAACGTCGAGGCGGCGCCGGCCGGGCGCGCGGGACTCGGGGACCAGCCGGGGGAGCAGCGCCAGGGCCACGGCGACGACGGGCAGGTTGATCAGGAAGATCCCCCGCCAGGACACCAGATCGGTCAGCGCCCCGGACAGCACCAGGCCCGAGGTCCCGCCCAGGGCCGCGATACCGCCCCAGATGCCCAGAGCCTTGGTTCGCTCCGCCGGCCCCGGGTACAGCAACGTGATCATCGACATCGCCGCCGGGCCGGCCATCGCAGCACCGCCGCCCTGCACGAACCGCCCGATCACGAGCTGCCACGGTTCCTGCGCGAGCCCGCAGGCCAGGCTGGCCACCCCGAACAGCGCCACCCCGATGAGGAAGACGCGGCGACGGCCGAGCAGATCAGCCAGCCGGCCGCACAGCAGCAGCAGCCCGCCGAAGGCCAGGAAGTAGGCATTGACGACCCAGGGCAAGCCGGACGCGCTGAAGCCCAGCTCATCGCGGATGCTGGGCAGGGCCACGTTCACGACGGTGTCATCGAGCACGAGCATGAACTGAACAAGACACAACACAATCATCGGCACCCGACGACGCTATGACCCGCCACATTTGGCCACAATCCGCGATGAGGCCAGACTATGTCGCATGGAGGACATGAGCGCGATCATCGTCGGCCACTTCCCGCTCGCCTCGGGGGAGTGGATCCCCCCGCACAGCCACACCCACCACCAGCTCGCCTGGACCCGGCGCGGCGTCCTGAGCGTCGGCGTGGGCGAGGTGTACTGGGTCCTGCCTCCCACCAGGGCGCTGTGGCTGCCCGCGGGTGTCACCCATGCCACCGGTGCGACCCGCGACGCGGTGTTGTGCAGCCTGTACCTGGCGCCGGAGCGCTGCCCGCTGGACTGGCCCGAGCCGACGGCGGTCGGCGTCGACGGCTTGCTCGCCGAACTGATCGGGTACCTGGCCCGCACCGATCTCCCCGACGACGCGCGGCTGCGCGCCGAAGCGGTGCTGCCCGACTTGCTGCGCCCGCTGCCCACCCGGCCCATCGACGTGCCGCAGCCCACCGACGAGCGCGTCCAGGTGGTGGCGGCCGCCCTGCTGGCGCACCCGGCCGACCCGCGCAGCCTGGAGGCTCACGCCCGTGCGGCCGGCGTCAGCAGGCGGACGTTGACGCGGCTGTTCGCGCGCGACACGGGCATGAGCTTCGACCAATGGCGCACGCAGGTACGGCTACGCGCCGCCCTGCCGCTGCTGGCCGAGGGGCAGCCGGTGTCCCGGGTGGCGCACGACGTCGGATACGCCACGGCGAGCGCGTTCCTGGCGGCCTTCCGCCGTACGGTCGGCACCACGCCCCGGCGCTACCTGCTCAGTCGTTGACCTTGATCTCCCTCCTCGCCGGCCCGGTCTGGCGAACTTGGGCGGATCGCTGCATGCCTGTCTGCCAAGTGCTGCGGATTCGCGCTGCCCGGGAGGCCTGGACCCGGTGCTCAGCGCAAGTCGGAGAGAATGGCCTTCGTGCTGTCTCCCCGTGCGTCCCTCCTTCGCCGAACGAGGACTCTGGCAGTTCTGGAGTTCGTCAACATTCCGCTGATCGCCGGGGTGCTGACCGGTTTGCTGGGCATGCCCCTGACCGTAGCCAACTCGGCAGGGCTTGTGCTGGTCCTGCTCGTCCTGGCTGAGGGCGGTGTGTACTGGTGGTTGAAGTTCGCCCAGCTCTCTTCGCGAGCACCCGTTCCGGCAGGGATGGGGATGTATCGCATGATTTCTCGGATCAATGTCTGCCTGCTGGTGGCGGGGGCCGTCGTGGTGGGTGCCGGCCTGGTCATGGGCGGTTCCGGCGCGCAGGTCTGGCCGGGGGTGGCGCTGGTGGTGTTCGCGCTGCTTGAGCACGTGAACTACTTCCATCTGCAGCTCATGCATGACACTCGCGCTGACCTGGGCCACTTGGTGAGGACCGGCCGCCTGCGCCGCTCGCATCTGGCTCTCGACATGGCCCGCGCTTCCAGGGAGCCAGGGGTCGGGAGCCTCCGGCGATGAGGGTCATCCCAGCCCTCGGTTGAAGGCTTGAGCAGCGATGCCTTTACTGGCGCGCTCGCGCCCTCTCGTCTCGGGCCCCGCACCAGCCGTTCCCCGGACCTCGCCGGGCCGGATCCGGGTCAGACGAAGTGATGGTAGCCGGCGGCTTCGGCCTCCTTCTCCTTGCAGTAGAACCTGTGAGCGAACGGTGTCACCGAGTAGTACTCATCGCCGGGGACGTTGTAGCTCATGCCGAAGCCGTCGCCGATGACAGGCAGGCCGCCGCATCTGACCACGTGGTACGGGTAATGGGTCATCGTGTCGATCAACGGCGTGACCGAGGCGATCGCATACACGACCACAGCCGCCACCAGCGCGCGCAGCCAGTCCGGCCGGAAGTGCAGCAGGGCGAGCAGGATCAGGCCTATGAGGTAGGCCAGCATGAACAGCCCCAGGTAGGGCACTGCGACATACCACCACGACCGCCCCCGTAACGCGAGGATCAGCGCGACCAAGCCCAGCGCGGGCAGGCCCATGACGTACGCGGCAAGCCACGCGCTCGCGCGTTGAAATGACCTCATGCGTGGTGTGATGATCAGAATCGTGGGTTGGTTCTCAGGCAGGACCAGAGGATTCCCAGCCTGGACATGGCCGGCGTGCCTCCCGGGAAGGGGCCGACTCCCTCGGAAAGACGCCCTTCAAAGAGAGCCGGCAAGCCGGTGCTCCGCAAATAGGTATTTTGGGCGGAACTTCGTCCGTGATGAGCGCATCAAACCCAGCGTGTTGATCGAAGGAGACCCTCAGCGGCTCGGTCGTTACTGGCTGGCCGGGCGGCTCGGCGCCGGCGGCCAGGGCGTGGTGTACGAGGCCTACGCCGAGGACGGCCGCCGGGTGGCGATCAAGGTGCTGCACGGTGATCAGGTGGCCCAGCTCGGCCGGGAGGCGGCGGCCGCCCAGCGGGTGGCCTCGTTCTGCACCGCGCCGATCATCGAGGCCAAGCTGGAGGGCCCGCGCCCCTACATCGTCAGCGAGTACGTGGAAGGCCCGAGCCTGCGCACGGCGGGCAGGACCTTCGCGGGCGACGACCTGCACCGCCTGGCCACCGCCATCGCGACGGCGCTGACCGCCATCCACGACGCCGGGGTGATCCACCGCGACCTCAAGCCCGACAACGTGCTGCTGGGCCCGGACGGTCCCCGCGTGATCGACTTCGGTATCGCCAGGACCGCCGAGATGTCGCTCACCGCGACCGGCGTGGTGAGCGGCACGCCCACCTACATGGCCCCCGAGGTGTTCATCGGCCAGCGGGCGGACGCCTCGGCGGACGTGTTCGCCTGGGGAGCCGTCATCGTCTTCGCCGCCACCGGCCGTGATCCGTTCCACGCCGAGAACCTGGGAAGCGTCATGCACCAGGTGTTGTCCGCCACCCCCGACCTGTCCGCGCTGCCCAGGACGCTGCGCCGGCTGGTCTCCTCGGCACTGTCCAAGGAGCCGGCCCAGCGGCCGACCGCCCGCGAGCTGCTGTTGGCGCTGGTCAGCGGCGACGGCGACCTCGACACCGCCCGCCTGCTCGCCCAGGGCGGCCACCGGGCCGCCGGGATCGGCGCGCAGGGGCACGATCCCGCGCTCGGCACGCTGGCCGAGCAGGCGTACACGATGCTCGATCCGGCCGAGCGCGAGCTGGTCCCCGAGGTGTTCCTGCGGCTGGTGACCGTGGACGAGGCGGGCGAGCTGTCGGCCCGGCACGCCGAGCTGGCCGAGCTCGTCGAGGGGCGGGGGCCGCACGAGGTGGCCGCCGTGCGGAGGATCCTCGCCGTGTTCGGCTACCTCCTGGCCAGGCAGGACGGCGGCGTACGGCTGGCCAGACCGGCGCTGCCCCAGGCCTGGCCGCGTTACCGCCGGTGGATCGAGACCAACCGCGACGGCCTGGCCGTACACCGGCAGATCCTCGCCGCGGCGCGACGCTGGGAGACGGCGGGACGCCGGGACGGCGACCTGTTCCAGGGCAGCAGCCTGGAGAACGCGTTGGAGTGGGCGGCCACCGCCCGCCGCGACATCACCCTGTCGCCCGTCGAACGCGATTTCCTGTCCGCGGCGGCCTTCCTGACCAGGCGCAGGGCCAGGCGGGCCCGGCTGACGTCGCTGAGCCTGGGCGGGCTGCTGGTGATCGCGCTGGTGGCCGGCGGGCTGGCCGTACAACAGAGCGCGGTGGCCGACGACCGGGCCGAGCAGATCGCCGGGCAGCTGACCAGGTCGGAGGCGGCCAGGCTGGCGGGGGTGGCGACCGCGACGCGCGGGAGCGACCCGCACCAGGCGATGCTGGCGAGCCTGGTGGCCTGGCGGCTGGACCGGACGCCGGCCACCAGGGCGGCCCTGGTGGCCTCACTGGCGCAGCGCGAGACGGCGATGTTCCGCGACCCGTCGACCGCGGGCGACACGGTACGCACGCTCGGCGCCGACGGCCGCACGCTGATCAGCGCCGATTCCACCGCCACGCGCGTGTGGGACGTGCGCAACGGCCGGCGCCTGCGGACGCTCGGCATCCGGCCGGCCGAGCCGCTGGACAGCGTGACGCTGAGCCCGTCGGGCAAGGTGCTGGTGACCGTGACGGCCAGGCGCGCCACCGCGGTGGACCTCGTCAGCGGCAGGCCGATCAGCGACCACGCCTTTCCCACTGCCAAGGACTTCACGAACGAGTGGGTCGACGTGACGTTCGAGCGGGACGATTCCGTCCTGCTCCAGGAGGCTGACCGGCGTACCCGCTGGGACCTGCGAACCGGCGCGGCCAAGGCGCTCGGGCCCGCCCTCGCGGGCACGTTCAGCCGGGACGGGGTCTGGCGGGCCGCACGGCGCGGTCGGCTGCTGGAGCTGACCAACCTGCGGACCGGGGCGAAGGACTTCATCGGCGACACGGACGGCGCCGGCACCCAGGGCAGGTGGAACGGCGGCGCGGCCGTGTTCGGCCCCGGCCTCGTCGCGACGGTGGCCCCGCGATCCATCCAGTTCTGGCGCAGGTCGGACACGCATCTGCTCACCACGGTCCAGGTACGGGGGGACCAGGAGACAGCGCAGGGCGCCTTCGACGGAAGCACGTTCCGCTACCTGGTGGGCGACCAGGTCTTCTCGGTGGACGTGGCCGACCTGGCCACCAAGGACGACGATCACGTTGTGGGCACGGCGGCGCTGAGCGGCGACGGGCGGCTCGTGGTCCGCGACGGCGAGCTGTCGGCCGTCGGCGGGAGGAGCGTCGGCGCGTTGCCGGAGGCGGAGTACGCGGTGTTCAGCCCGGACTCCCGTTTCGTCGCCACGTTCGGGCCCGGGGTGCGGATCGTGGACACCGCCTCGGCCGCCGTCCAGGGCACGTTGCGCACGTCGGCCGTCCAGGCGGCCTTCTCTCCCGACGGCACCAGGCTGGCCGTGGTCACCGAGAAGGGCGGGGTCGAGCTGTGGGACCGGCAGACCAGGCGGCGCTTGTGGTCGGCTGAGGCGGGCGCGGCGAAGTACGCGGCCTTCTCCTCCGACGGGCGGACGCTGGTGGTGGCGGGCGACCGCCTGCACCTGCTGGAGACGGCCGGCGGCAAGCCTTCGGGGCCGGCGTTCGGCGGCGGCGGCAGGGACGCCGAGGGGGTGCGCGCGTATTTCACCCGCTCCGGCAAGGCGGTCGTGGTGCTCGACGAGCGGCGCCGGATGACGGTCTGGGACGTGGCCACGCGCCGCAGGCTCGCCACCGCGCGCGGGTTCGGCGACCCCGCCGCCTACTCGCCGCGCGAGGACCTGCTCGCCACCCTCCAGGTGGGGGGCAGGGTGGGGCTCGTGGACGTGATGTCGGGTACGGACCTGGGCGCGCTGCTCGACGAGGGCGGCGGGCAGGACCCGGAGATCGGGCAGCCGCTCGACGTGGCGTTCACCGCCGACGGGTCGGCGGTGCTGACCGTGGACGGCAACGGCGTCGTCAGGCGGCACGCCGTGGGCGGGGAGGCGTTGGCGGCCGCGGTGTGCGCGAAGGCGGGCGGGCTGAGCGCGGCCCAGTGGCGGGTGATCGTACCCACGCTGCCGTACAGAAAGGCGTGTCCCTAGTGTCATCCGCCTTTGTGGCACATCCAGGACCGTCCGCAGTGGAGATCCCCTTGTCGGACAGCGAGCGGGCTCGGCTGATCGGCATGTCAGCGGGATCGGCCCCAGCCCGCCACGGTGACGGCCTTGCGCGCGCCGGCCGGCTAGCGCTGAAAGTGCCAGAACAGCATCGACGCCGTTCCGGCGACGGCCGCGTGCGCCGCCTCGGGGGCCAGGTTGCACAGGGCCCACGGCCACACGTCCCACGGCTCCAGGACGTCGGTCCGTTCGCCCGGCTCGCCTGGCAGGTGCAGGGGCTCGTCACACCGCCGCACCTGGAGCCCCGCCGCCAGTGCGGCTCGTAGGTAGTCTCCGACCAGATGTCGGTAGGTGGCCACCCTGCCCGGCCGTCCGTCGGGCAGGCGTACGGGCGGGACCACTCCCCGGGCCACGCCCTCGGGATGGATGTCGGCGATCACCACATTCCCGCCCGGCCGCACCACCCGGGCAAACTCGGCCAGCACCGGGTCAAGCACTGGCACATGCGTCAACGCCAGCGAGCAGACCACCAGGTCGACGGACTCGTCGGGTATCGGTAGGGACGACAGGTCACCCAGTCGGAGCTCTGCCTGTGGCACCCGCCGGCGCGCCCGCTCCAGCATGTCGGGCGAGCTGTCGACGCCGCGCACCTGGTGGCCGCGACCGGCCAGGTAGGCCGCCAGCCTGCCGGTGCCGCACGCCGCGTCGAGCGCGTCGCCGACCGGGAGCGCGTCGACGATCTCCCTGATGAAGGGCTCGTCGAGGTCGAACGCGGAGTTGGGGGCGTCGTAGGTCTGCGACCAGATCCGGTAACCGGCCACGGTGTCCACGCGGGTGACCTCGACGGCGGCGTCGGCCAGGGAGTCGTTGTCGAGGAGCTTGCGGATCTCGGCCAGGCGCGCTTCGACGAACGCGCGGTCGTGCTCGCCGGTGTAGGCCCGCATCAGGGCGATGCCCTCCAGGCCCAGCACGTACGCCAGAGGATGCTCGTAGATCACCCCGGCACGGTAACGACGACCGCTGCGCGGAAGCTACCGAATTTCCGCGGTGGCGCGGCCGCGCAGCGGACGCCTTGATGGCACGATGTTCACCTAGTTCGGCCGGCGAGCGGCTGCCTCGGATCCGTCCGCTCTGCCGGCCGCACCGCAGGCCGTCGACACCGACCACAGCCTGAATGGTTTCCGGCCCGACTGGCTGGAGGCCCGCACTATCCCGCTGCCGCCCACCGCGATCGCCGCGGTGTCCGGCTGGCAGGCCCGGCACAACGGGCGTGCTGACCTGCCGATGTCACAGCGGTAGACGCTCGGCCCCGAAGACGGGCCTCGCCCGGTCCGCGTGAGGACCAGGCGAGGACTCCGTGCGGTACCCGTCATCCGGCGGCGGCCAGCTCCACCAGCGCCTCCAAGGACGCCAGCTCGAAGGGCATCCCCACCGGGACCCGGCCCGCACGCGCGTCCTCGGCCTCGCCGGCCCAGTGACGCAGCGCCCGCAGCGGGGTCATGCCGTTGGCCTTGGCCCAGCGCAGGCGCTGCGTCCAGGCGACGGCGGCGTCGAAGGCGGCGTCACCGGCCTGCCCGCGCGGCATGTACCGGGCCGCGTCGTCCGTGGTCGCGGCCCACAGGTAGCCGATGACGACCCCGTCCTTGAGGATCGGGACGTAGCGGACCGCGGCGGACGTCGTGCGCGGATAGGAGTCCGGCGCCCGGACGGTCCGGAAGACGGGCTGGTCCTTCAGCGACAAGAGGTCGTCTCCTCCATCAGCGGCCGGTCTCCTCCGGCGTCAGCACCCGGCCGTAGATGTGCCATTCGCCGCGACGCAGTCGTACGTCCTCCCCGAACCACGGCAGGCCCGGGCCCAGCAGCAGTTCCTCCTCGTCCGGGAGCTTGCTGACCAGCTTCAGGAAGAAGGCCGGGGTGCCCGCGGGCACCCGCAGGTGCAGGTGCACGTCCCCCAGATACTTCGCCTCGTCGCCGAGGCTGGTCGAGAGGAATCCCGGCTCGCGTTGCACGGTTCCGACGAGCTCCTCGATGGGCACGCTGAACAGGTCCGGATGGAAGGTCAGCATCCGGATCACGTCGATCGTCTCGGGGACCGGCTGACGCTGCACGAGCGAGGTCAGCATCTCGATCTGCTCGATGGTCCGCGCCCGCTCCGCCGGGATCTCGTGTTCGGCGAAGTGCTGGAAGGCGTCGTCGCCCATGCGCAGGAACCGGTTGATCAAGCTGTGCCTGCCCGAGGCGAAGCGCCGGGCCGCGTCCAGCTCGGCCGGCGACATGTCGTCGCGGACTCCCGTCCAGACCACGTCCCCGAACGTGGGGCTGACGAATCGGCTGCCGAAGGGCGCGTCCAGCGGGACGTGCGGGGCGGGCGCGGTGTAGTACAGGCCCGACCCGGATCGGCGGATGGTCTGCCCCAGGCCCGGATGCCCCGACCCCGGCCCGGTGTGCGCGGCGGGGGGCGCGCCCCCGTCGTCGTGGAAGCGGGCCAGCAGGTCGGGGAGGGCCCTGGCCAGGGCCGGGTGCAGGTCGCCCTGGTTCGCCATCGCGGCGAGCTCCTTGAGCGTGAACCACTTGGCGCCACTGACCTCGACCGAGTCGAGCCTCGGGGTGAACATCGGGCCGTCGGCGGCCAGGTTGGTGTACCTCCAGCCGGTGCCGCCGACCTCCGTCGCGTGCTCGCCCCTGAGCTTCAGCCGGTCGAGGTAGCGCTGGCCGACGCCCAGTTCCTCACTGAGCTCGCGGGCGGCGGCGTGCACGGGACGTTCGAGGCTGTCGAGGGCTCCGCCGGGCAGTTGCCACTTGCCGGGGTTGGAGACGTGCTGGCTCTGCTGCATGAGCAGGTACCGCGGCTGCCCCTGCTCGTCCATGCCCCTGATCAGGACGCCTGCCGCGCCGTACCTGCCCCACAGGTTCCCGTTCACGTAACCGTCGCCGGGCCGGCCGGAGTACTCCAGGAGCTGGAACGGGCTGTGGCCGGACAGCGTGGTGTCGCCCGCGTGGGAGGAACCGGGCCGCTCCATGCTCCGGGAGCCGTTGATCAGGGCGTCGACGCCGGCTTCGCTCCTGAACGACACGTCCTGCCTGGCCCCGGCGTCGGCGAGCCTGGTGCCGTCACCGTCAGCTCTCCCGTGGACCCGCGCGCCGGAGTTCTCCGGGCGCGGATGCCCGACCGGCCCCGGGCCCGGCTTGCCCTGCGCGAACGGGCTCCAGCTCGCCCAGTGGGCGTCCGCGCCGCCCAGCACGCCCGAGGTGAAGCTCTTCAACAGCCTGTCCAGGTCGAGCGGCTGCCCGCTCTTGATCTGCGTGGTCAGGTCGGCGGCGCTGCTCGCCAGGCCGGACCGGCCCATCAGCCCCCACATGGACCTGGCGGGCACGATCCCGGTGAAGCCCGTCAGAAAGGCGCCCAGGAGTGCTCCCGTGCCGGCCGACGCCATGATCTGTTCCCAGTCGAGATGATCGCGCCGGGACTGGGACGCCTGCACCGCGAGGTCCATGCCACCCATCAGGCCGCCGAACAGGGCGATGTTGATCAGCAGCCGCTTGGCGAGCTGGGCGATGGCCAGCCGGGTCAGCTGCACCCGGGCGCCGACCATGGCCGCGGCCGCCGGTCCCCAGGGGCCTGCGGTGGCGGCCAGCAACCACATGATCTGGAAGATCAGGAACCAGACCGAGACCTCGATCATCCGCTTGGTGTACTGGACCTGGACGCCGAGATCGTTGTACCGGAGCGCGGCCGAGACGAGCTGCTCGATCAGCTTGACCAGCGCCGGGTCCGACACCGACCGGACCCGCGTGACGAACTCCTTCAGCGCGTCGCCGTCCCAGTCGTCGCCGAGCCGGGTGAAGTCCGCCAGGCCCCAGCCGTCCAGGACGTCCTGCGCGGTGGCCGCGCACGCGTCGGCGAGCCGGAAACAGCCGTCCTCGTCACCCTCGGGCCAGTCCATGCCGACGGCGTAGCCGACGAACGGTTTGGCCCAGTCGGGCACGAGGAAACCGTCGAATCCCACGGCGGCTCACCCGCCCCGCGGGTAGGCCGGGCCGTCACCGGTGGCGTACCCGGGATCCCCGTAGCCCTCGGCGGCCTGGTAGTTGGTCGCGCTGGCCCGTAATCCGTCGCGCAGGTCCTCCAGCTCGGCGATGTACTCGTCGAAGGCCACGAGGATGCCGTTCTCGATGATCCACTGGTTCTTCTCCAGCTCCGCGCCGTACTGGTCGTCGCCGAGCGGGTTGCCCTCGCGGGCGAAGACGGCGGACAGCCGGTCCTTCAGCTCCCACGCGTGCTCGACGCTGTCGTCCAACTGCGCGGAACGTGACCGCAGGCCGCTGAAGACGGCCAGGTAGCCGCCGGCGCGGGTGTCACCCACGCACGTCCCCGTCCTCGGCCGGCAGCTCCACCGGCCGGGGCAGGAACGCGTCGATGCTCGCCCCCTCGCCCAGGACCTCCTCCAGAGGCAGCCCCTCCGGCATGAACGGCGCCATGAGCTCCTTCGTCCGCTCGGCGACCTGTTCCGTGGCGGCGCCGATCTGCTGCATGATCTCGCGGGAGAGTTGCGACGGCGCGAGCTTGCGGTACACCCGGGGGTCGAGTTCGATCTCCTGCACCTGACCGCGCGGGCCCACCGTCACGCGGACCAGGCGGTCTGCGGACTCGGCGGTCCCCGTCAGCTCGGAGAGCCTGCCGTAGGCCGCGCGCAGCTCTCCGGCCTGCCGGTTGTACTCCTTGGCCAACCCTTCGATGGTCAGCCGGAACTCGTCGTTCAAGCAGCGCGCCTCTCGTCACCTGAGCATCATGCGTTGCATTTTGTCACTTCCGTTACGCAGACGACATACCGTACTAAATCTGCGTAACGGGCAGCGGCCGGTGACCGGAAGACGCCACGGCGCCTGCCGACCGGTCAGCCGGCGAACGCCGGATACGGCGGCAGGGCGGGGCAGTCCCATTTCTCCGTCGCGGCGAGCAGGCCGCGCATGGCCTCCGCGACGGCGGAGCCGGGCGGGAGGTCGGCCAGGAGGGCCTGCCAGCGGTGGCGCAACAGCTGACGCATGCTCGGAGCCCGCCGCGTGGGATGCAGCGGCCGGTCCCCGGTCAGCACGCGCGGCACCAGCGTCGTCATCTGCACCGTGAGCGCGATCGTGCCCAGCCGCATGCCCGCCCGCCACGCCTCGTCGTCGAGCAGGTCGGGGTGGCCCTTCGCCACCTCGGACCGGTACGCGGACTCGATCTCCTCCTGGATCGCCGGGGGCAGCCGGAAGACGCACCAGCAGGTGGAGAACGGCATGCGGGTGTAGACGGCGTCGAGGAACACGGAGTGGAAGCCGGCGCCCTCGAAGTCCAGCAGACGCATGCCGTCCGGGAGGATGAGGTTGTTGTCCGGGCAGATGTCGCCGGGGGAGTAGACCGGGTAGGGGCCCTTGTCCAGATCGGCGATCGGTGCCAACTCCGCGGCCAGACCGGGCGGGGTGGCCACGCCGAGCGCGTCGAGCACGCCGGGCAGCGCCTCGGCCGCCGCGCGGAGCTCGGGGTCCTCGCCCCACTGCTGCTCTCCCCGGTCGTAGCGGGCGCGCAGCGCGGCGAGCTCGTCCTCGCGCCCGGTGGTCTCGGCGGCGAGCCGGCCGTAGGCGATCGCCCAGGCGAGCAGGGCCGCGCGGGCGGTTTCGGGGCTCTCCCCGAGCAGCGCGTCGGCCAGGCTCGGCGCCTCGCCGAGGTCCTCCATGACGAGCAGCGGGTACTCGGTGTCCACCGCGAGCAACCTCGGGCCCGAGCCCGCGCCGAGCGCCAGCCCGGCGGCCTCCGCGGTGAAAGACCGAAAGGCGTCCGGTTTGTACGCCTTGATCACCACGTTCCGCCCGTCACCCGTACGGCACCGGATCACTGTGGACCGCGAAGAACCCCCCAGATCGACCGCCTCCGAGAGCGGCACACCCCATGACTCCGACGCTTTACGAAGAATCACATCCATGGCTGTCATCTCACCACGAACCAGAAAAACGGCGTGTCCGGCCTACCGGGACAACGCGGAGAAGTCGATCGGCCGCGGCGCGAGTGCCGCCGTGCGGACGGCCAGGTCACGCATCCGGCGGGGCGCCGAAACGGTCGGCGTACTGGCGGCCGTGCGCGGCGTATCTGGCGGCCAGGGTGCTGCTCCAGCGCGGCGTGTCGATCATCATCAGCGACCTCGGCGAGGAGTTCCGGGGCTCTCAATGGAGGTGGAAGTGCGGAAGGATGGGGGATATGACCACCAACAAGGTGCTGGACGGCGCGGTGCTCGCCGTTCGGCGCGACATGGAGGCCACCGGTGTCCCCGGGCGGCTCGGTTTCGACTCCCCGGAGTGGGACGACCTGGGCCACCTGCGCGTCGAGTACAAGGGGCAGTACTCCAGCGACGGGCTGCGTGCGGACGAAGCGTACGAGCCGGTCGCCACCCTCGTGCTGATCGCCGATCTCGCGCAGGGGGTGATCGCCGAGCAGGAGGGCGAGATCTGGCCGACCTGCCCGGCGCACTCCTTCGGGTTGCATCCGGAGCGGGCGGGTGGGGCGGCGCTGTGGACGTGCAAGGCCGCGGGCGGCCACACCGTGGCCGCGATCGGAGCACTGGCGGACGGCTCCTGACCACGAGAGACGCGCCTCGGGCGTCCTGAGCGAACAGGGCACGCCCCGAGGCCGCCCTTCTTCGGGAACGCCCGAGTCGGACGTCGGACGCGCGCTACGACGACAGCCGGGCAAGCATCGTGGTGACCTCATCGGCGAGTGACTCGTCGACAGGCGCGTGGCGGTTCATCAACCGGTACCACATCGCGCCGAACACCATGTCGACCGCCAGCTCCAGATCCACGTCCGCCGACAGCGTCCTGACGAGCACGGCACGCAGCGCCTGCCGGCGGGAGTCTATGAACCCGCGCATGTGCACGGCGAACGCCTCGTCGCTCTGCGCGTCGGCCATCAGGCCCACGACCACGCCGCCGACCGCGCCACCGCTCAGCCGGAAGGTCTCCAGGAGGAACGTGCGCAGGTCCTCGCTGCCTGTGGGTGCCTCGACGAACGCGGTCAGCGCTTCAAGCATCACCTCCGCCTTGGTCGGCCACCAGCGGTAGACGGTCTGTCTGCCGGTGCCCGCGGCCTGCGCGATGCCCTTCAGCGTGACGTTCTGATACCCGTCGCGCTCACACAGATCCAGGGCCGCGCGCAGGATCGCGCGCCTGGACGCCTCGCTTCTCGGTCTGCCTGCCATGGCCCCCACTTTACAAGACACAATGTCTCGATTTATGATTTCGAGGCAAGGTGACTCGAAAGAAGGTCTGAACAATGCGTACTGTGATCATTGGCGGAACCGCCGGCGTGGGCCTGGCCACCGCGAAGCTGCTGAGCGAGCAGGGCCATGAAGTGATCGTCACCGGGCGCACTCCCGAGCGGGTGGAGCAGGCGGCCAAGGAGACCGATGGCACGGGTTACGTCGTGGACGCCAGGGACGAGCAGGCCACACGCGACTTCTTCGACCGGATCGGCCCGGTTGACAACGTGGTGATCAATGTCAGCGGGCGCGGCCAGGCCGCCGGGCCGCTCTCCGCGATCACCGCGGACGCGCTGCGCCAGGCCGTTGAAGACAAGCTGATCCCGCACTTCCTGACCGCGAAGGCGGCGGCGACGGCATTGTCGGAGCGCGGCTCGATCACCTTCATCGCCGCCGCCTCGGCGGGCGCGGCCTTCCCCGGCTCCAGCGGGCTGGCCGCGATCAACGGTGCGATCGAGGCCATCGTCCCCGGCCTGGCCGTGGAACTGGCGCCGGTCAGGGTGAACGCGGTCTCGCCGGGGGTGGTGGACACCGAGTGGTGGAGCTGGCTGGACGAGGCGGTCAGGGCCGAGGCCATGAAGGGCTTCGCCGCCGCCTCACCACTCAACCGCGTGGCCGAGCCGGCTGACATCGCCTCCGCGATCGCGTTCGTGGTCGGCAACGCCTTCACCACGGGGACAGTCCTCACCGTCGACGGCGGAGGGAAGCTGAAGGCATGAGGACGATCCTGGCCACCGGTGCGACCTCCGGTCTCCGGCTGGAGGCCGACCGGCCTCAGCTGGCCCCGTGCAGAGCCCGGAGCGCCGGCGCGTCGCCCTGACCGTCCAGTCGCCTGGTCACCGTGTCGAGTGTCGGCCACGGAGGACCCTCGCGCAGCAGGCGCAGCAACTCCTCCCCGAATCGCCTCCCGTTCGGAAACTGGTCGCCGAGTTCCCAACGCCACGCGGCGACCATCGCGATGACCAGCTGCCGGCACTCGTTCAGAAGCCCTTGGTCAAGGCTCGGGTAGTGCTCGCAGACCGCCTCGGGAACATGGGCGAGATCGAACTCGACGGGTCCGCGGCAGCACGTCTCAAGGTCGATGAACAAGGGGCCGTTCTTCGTGCTGAGCACATTGCCCGGATGTGGCTCGCCGTGGAGCAGCTGTTCCACGGCGCCGCGGTCGTCGATCGCCCGGCGCAGGCCTGCC
This sequence comes from Nonomuraea sp. NPDC051191, assembly GCF_044455665.1. Taxonomy (NCBI): domain Bacteria; kingdom Bacillati; phylum Actinomycetota; class Actinomycetes; order Streptosporangiales; family Streptosporangiaceae; genus Nonomuraea; species Nonomuraea sp. NPDC051191. The sequence goes on from NZ_JBITEZ010000018.1 coordinate 82,288, forward strand.
AGCCTGCCGCTGAGGAACCCGCGGTCCGCGTCGGCGAGCTCCGGCGAGCGATCCGGGTCGGCGACGATCTCCTCCGCCTCCGTGATCCGGTCCGTGAACCTCGGGCTCGGCACATCGACCTTGCGCATGCCGGCGTGCAGCTGCTCCAGCGCCGTGGCGTAGTCGACCGGTGAGGTGTGAGGTGTCACGGGCTCGTAGTAGGTCCACAGTGTCACGGCGAAGCCATCGCGCGTGTACACACGCGGGTCCGCCCGAGGCTCCAGGGGGCACACCGGGCATCCGACCTCGGCGAGCCGCTGAGCGAGCTGGACCTCGAACTGTGCGACCTCCTGGCCCACCGGGGCGACCCGGGCGAAGACGTCGCATGGCGTCAGCCGAAGTGCCAGCTTGTTCGAGTTGTGGACAACGATCGCGTCGTCGGCCGGCAGGTCGAGCGAGGCGGCGACCGCGATCGCAGCCGAGATCGCGCGCGTGACATCGGTCATCTCCACTCTCGCAATCCTGGCATGGATGAGGTGCTTGATCCACTTGGGCGGGGATCAGTAGGGTTGGGCGCTTTCCTCCTCACCCCCCGTCCCGGAGTGCCTCATGCGCCGCCATCGTTTCGGCCGGCTCGCCGCCGGTTTCGCGGCCCTCTACCTGGCCGTCGTGATCGTCCTCGCCGTCGTCGGACTGGTCACCGGCGACCTCGTCCCTCTGTGGAGAGTCGTCGCGGACCCGGGCGGACACTCGGCGGACGAGATCCGGGCGTGGCCGTGGCTGCCCGCCCTGCTGGTGCCGATCGCGGCGGTGCAGGCGTGGGCGTACCGGGAGGTGCTGCGCGGGCGGTTGCGCGGGGAACCGGCGCGGCACGGCCGGGAGGCGCGACTGCTGCGGGTCGCTCTCTACGCCATGGTCGTGTACGTCCTGACCTGGCAGCTGCCGATCCCCTACCTGTGGTGGATGTCGCTGGTCGCCGATGTGATCGAGCTCGTGGTGATATGGCTGTTCTTCCGCGTGCTGCGGGGGAGCGGTCGCCGATGGCCGCAGGTTCTCATGCTCGTGACCGGCACGCTCAGCGTGATGCATGACGTCGCCACCACCATCGCGTACCAGACGGGCGACTACCGCTTCTTCATGCAGAACTGGACATGGGCGCTGGACGTCCTGTGGTCGGTGTGGCTGGCGTCGCTGCTGGTGGCGCAGGCGCGGGATCCGCGCTGGAGCGGCGCCACGGTACGGGTCGGCGTGATCGCGGTCTTCTTCTCCCTCCTCTCGTCCGGCTCGGTCTCGATCGTGGCGTTCGGTGGCGCGGACGAGGTGGCGTGGAAGCTGCTGATGCCCTCGCTCCTGGGCGCGGTTTCGGTCTTCTCGCTGGTCTGGTGGGCGAGGTCCGCACACGACCTGGGCACGCTCCAGCCTCCCGCGCCCCGGACGGAGCCCGTGCGGGTGCGCGCCAGGTGGTGGCCGCTGCCGACCCTGGCGATCGTGCTCCCGCTGGTCCCCGCGGCCGTCAACCTCGCGCGGGGGGTGCCGTTCTGGCTCGGACCGAAGAACGTGCTGGGCGACGCGGTACGCGAGTACACCGGCTCGGAGGCCACCGCGTACTGGTTCGTGCTCGACCTCCTCGTCGGCGTCGGCGCGCCGGCGGTGCTGATCCTGGTGGCCGTGCGGCGGCGGACGCTCACGTTATTGCGCGCCACGACGCTGAGCCTGTTCCTGATGGGCGGGATCGGCGCCGTGAGCGCGTTCACTTCGGAGCACTCCACCTTCTTCGGGGAGCTGTGGCTCTACCCGGAAAGCCTCTTCGTCGAGCGGGGCGCCGTCGTCCCCTACGATGGCACCAAGCTCCTGTCTCCCGGCATCTCCCCGCTCTGGTACGCCCTCGCGCTCACCGCCTCCGGCCTCATCCTGCTCCTTCTGTACGCCGCCCCGCCCGATCACCGCGTCCGCCACCACGTCCTCCTGGCGGGGCTCGCCTCGGCCATGGTCCTGTGCCTGCTGCCCGCGGCGGACATGGCCCGCGGCCCCGTCACGGACTGCGAACTGCCCGAGCCGTGGGAGATCGACACGGGCGAGGCCGAGCCGCGCGAGCTGACGGCCGAGCAGAAGTTCGTGTGCTCCCTGCGCGGCGACCGCGGCGCACGGAGCCTGCACGCGTTCCCCGACACCACGCCCGACCAGGTCGTGCTCGCCTATGGGCGCCACCTGTGCGGCGTCCACACCCGCGACGACCCACGGGAGCTGGCCCGGTTGAAGGTCGACCGCGATTCCCTCACCTATCCTCTGGCCGGCATCTGTCCCAGCGCCACCACCATCGTCCAGGCCGCGAAGGCCAAACAGGACCAGGAGATCGCGGCGATGCGGGCCGACTCCCAAGCCATGTGCGACGCCACGCCGCGCCACCGCCCGCGCACCAGGCCGGCCCGGGCCATCCGGATGAAGGAGCCGCAGTGGACCGACTACGGGGTGCTGCAGACGTACGAGGGGGAAGGCGAGGAGGAGAACGAGCCGGACTTGGACCCCGGCAACGGGCTGGTCTCCTCCGCGCGCGGCATCCTGGCCGTCATGACCCACTCCGACTTCGACCTCTGCGTCACCCTGGAGACCTACACCCGCCGGCCGCCCGTCGAGACCAAGGGCTGGGACAAGGTGGTCGAGGTCGGCTACTACAGCCCGGGCGGCCAGATCGTGCTCTACGACAACCTCAGCGGCACCGAGCTGCCCAACCTCGCTCTCAACGGGCGCAAGGGGCACTACCGCATCCGCGTGCACTACGCCTGGTTCCCCTGGAAGGGCGAGGCACAGAGCGGCCAGCGGCTGCTGATCATGGCGTATCCGGGCAAGGGCGACAGGGAGATCGTCCACCGGAACCGGAAGTGACCTGTTTCTCCTGCTGCCGAAAGGTCTCCGCCGTAGTGCTCAGGTTCTGACGCCTGTGGCCAGGACGCGCCCGACGAGGAGGTCGGTGAACCTGTCCGGCTGCTCGAACAGCGACCGGTGCCCGGCGCCGGGCAGGACGGCGCGTTCCTTGTGGGGCGCCAGGAGGGTGGCGTACCAGTCGTCCAGCAGCCGGCTGCGTGCCGGGACCTCGTCGGCGCCGTCGATGAAGTAGGCGGGGACGGCGAGCCGCGGGACACGGGCCCGCAGGTCGAGGTCGCGGGCCCGCGGGTAGTAGCGATCGTAGGCGTCGAGGAAGCCGGTGACGAGGTGCACTTTGTCCAGCAAGGAGTATTCGGGCGCCGCCAGGCTCTCGTCGAGGCCGCCCTGGCCGTTCCCGGTCGCGTAGACCTTGCTCTCGGCGAGCAGCATCGGCTCGTAGCCGTACATGCCGGCATAGGGCGGGGGGCCGACGGCTTCCAGCGCGGCGGCGAGGTCGCGGTCCCGGTGGCCGCGCGCCCAGGTGAGGGTGTCGGCGTACTGGACGCGGTCGGCGGCGCCGGTGTTCACTGCTTGACCGACGCCGACGTAGGCGTGGAACAGCTCGGGCCGCCGTTGCACGGCGAGCACCGCGGGCAGGGTGCCCCCGGAGTGTGCCAGGAGGTAGATGCGGTCCTTGCCGAATCGGGTTCCGAGGTAGTTCGCGGCGGCGAGGATGTCGCCGGTCTCGCTCGCCGGGGTCAGCGTGGCGGTGGGTTCGAGCGTCGGGTAGGAGCTGCCGCCGCCGCGTCGGTCGAGGGTGGCGACGACGACGTGGTCCTCCAGTGCGGACAGGTGCCTGCGCACCGCTCCGCGTTCGGCCGCGCCGGGCGCGCCGGGGACGAACAACAGGACCGGCTTGGCCGTGTCCCGGCCGCGGATCATCAGCCCGAGCCCGTGGGAGCCGCTCGGGATGGCCGTCAGCTCGGCGACGGCCCGCTCACCGGTGATCGGGGCGGTGCTCGCGGGCAGCGCGACGCTGATCGCCAGCACGGCGACGATCATCGCGAGCACGCCGATCAGCGTCCGGCCGAGCAGGCGCCGGACGCGGCCCGCTCCCGAGCCTGATCGGGCAAGGCCGGCTTCCTGTCCCGATCGGGCAAGGCCTGCTCCGCAGGCGGCGCCGACGAGCATCGGAAGCAACGCGAGCAGCCCGTGCACGCCCCGCCCGGCGAGGAACGCGAGCACTCCGAACAGCCCGCCCTGCGGCGCGTCGACGCTCGGCCCTTCCGCGCCGGTCCGGACGATCTCGAAGACCATGGCGAACACCGCCGGCGCCGCGATCATCGCCCATCGCGACCTGGCGAGGTATCCGGCGACCCCGCCCACTACCAGGCTGAGCCCGATGCTGGTCAGCGCCGCTGCCGGGGTCAGCGGCCCGCGCGGCGTACTCACCCCCGCGACCGCACCCCACACCAGCGGTGCGAGCACGGGCGCCATCCTGTTCCCCATCATCGCCGCCCCTTCGCATGTAGCAGTCGCTACATGCTTATGAATGTAGCATGCGCTACATATGGGGGTGAGGCTGCTACGGTCGAGCCATGGATCGTCGTGCCGAGCTGGCCGAGCAAGTGCTGGACTACGTGCTCGAACACGGTCTCATCGGGTTGTCGCTGCGTCCGCTGGCCGCCGCCCTGAACACCAGCGACCGCATGCTGATCTACCACTTCGGCAGCAAGGAACGGCTCGTCGGCGCCGCCCTCGCGCTCGCGCAGCAGCGGCTGGCCGCGGCGGCCGAACCTCCTGGCGAGGCGGTGCGCAGCGTCGCCGACCTCGTCAGGCATCTGTGGTCCAGCCTCGCGCACCCGAGCGGCACGCAGACCACCCGGCTCTATCTCGACCTTTCCGTCCTCGCCACCAAGGAACCCGAACGCTGGCGGGCCGCCGTCGAACAACTGCGCGGGCCGTGGCGCGAGCCGTTGCGGGGCGGCCTCCTCGCCCTGGGGGTCGCGGCGGGCGAGGCGGAGCCGCTCGCCGACCTCATCCTCGCCACACTCGACGGCCTGGCGCTCGACCGTATGGTCGCCGCGGACCCGGCGCGCGCCGACAACGCGGCGGCGGCCTTCGCCGACCTGCTCGACCGCCACCCCGGCTGCCCGCCGCCCTCACACTCGCGAGGGCGGGCACAGGCGCCTGACCCGGTCAACAGCTCTGACCAGCACGCAAATCGAGGCTAGCCGTTCATGAGCAGGGTCAGGCGGTCCCAAGCGGGGGATGAGGCTCCAGGCTGGGATCGCGCGGCCAGCCGGGCGATGGCGGGGTTGGCGACGCGGCGGGTCTCGGAGCAGCCGTGGTGGTCGGTGAACCAGTTCCGGGTCCGGTCCGCGAGCGCGGGAAGGCGGGGATCGTCCTCGGTCCAGTCGTAGGCGGCGTCGTGTTCGAGGTAGAGGGCGCGGAACTCGGGATCAGCCATGAGCTCGCGCTTCTCGGCGACCCACAAGGAGGCGTCCTCGGGGGAGGCGGTCTGCATGAGGATCCAGCCGCCGCGCTCCAGGTGTATCTGGCGCTCGCTCACACCGAGTTGACGCAGACCGTCCAGGTAGTCGGCGACTTCCTGGGAGACGAAGAGCCGGTCGCCGCCGCGCAGCTGGGCGAGTTGATCGCGGGTTCGCAGCAGCTGCGCGATGCGGCCTTCGAGGTTGTGGTCGATCTCGGCGATGGCTGCCGCGAGCGCGTCCGGGTCGGCGTCGAGAAGGTCCTTGACGCGGGCCAGCGGCACGCCCGCATGGGCCAGGGTCCTGATCTTGACGAGGTCGACGGCGTCGTCGGCGGTGTAGCGCCGGTAACCGGAGGAGTCGCGGTCGGGCTCGGCGAGCAAACCGCGTTCGTGGTAGTGACGGATGGCTTTTGTGGTCACCCCGGCGTAGTCCGCGAGCTGGCCGATCGTGAGCATGCTGGACATCCTTCCACCCAGGCGGGGAGTGGTCAGGCCCGGCGGGTCAGGCGGCCGCCGCCGTTGCGGAAGCGCGCCTGGCCGTCGCGGACGTCGTGGTAGGAGACGAGCAGCAGTCGCAGGTATCCGTCGAATGTCTCCCACGGGTAGCCGGCGGGCGCGAAGAGGCCCGGCCGGATGGGCACGTAGCGCTGCGGCGGGGCGGAGGTCGTGCCGCCGGCGAACTCGGTGAAGATCCGCTCCTGCGTTTCGTCCGCCGGTTCGTAGGTCGTCCGTTCCTCAAGCTGGCCGTCGACGATGCTGACCTCGATGCGGAGCTGGTCGGAGCGGTAGGTGCCCACGTACGGGGTGAGGTCGACGTCCTCCGATCCGGTGACCAGAGCCGGGATCTGGACGCCGAGATGCTCGCTCAGCAGCCACTGCAGGATCCGGTCCTGCAGCATGATCGCCCCCGGGCTGTTGCCGAAGGCCGTGAAGACCAGGTCGTGCTCGGGCAGGACACACAAGATGGACACGCCGCCGGGCGACGCGCCGGACATGGCCAGGACGGTGGTGTCGCCGAACGGGTACAGCACCCAGCCCAGGCCCATCGGCGGAGTGTTCGGGGACGCCATGTCGTACGAGACCTGCCGCATGAGGGCGGTCGACTCGGCCGACAGCACACGTGTGCCGGAAGGCGACACCCCGCCCGCGAGGTGGGTGCGTCCGAAGGCGAGCAGGTCGGCGACGGTGCCGATCGGCGTGCCGCCGGCCGGTCCCCAGGTGTCGGGCAGCGTGAACATGGTCGTGGGCTCGGCCGTCATGGTCTCGGGGTCGAGGAAGTGGCCGACCGCCGTGCTGCGCAGGATGGCCTGCTCGGCGGAGGTGCTGGAGTCCTTCATGCCGACCGGGGCGTAGATCTCGCGTGCGAGCAGGTCGGGGAACGGCGTGCCGGTCACCACTTCCAGCAGGCGGCCTGCGACGATCATGCCACCGTTGGAGTAGCTGAGCTGCTCGCCGGGCTCGAACAAGGTGCCGCAGTCGCTCGCGAGGCCGGTGAGGTAGGTCTTCAAGGCGTCGCGGCCCCGGGCGTCGGGGAAGAACAGGTCCGCGTCGATGCCGTTGGTGTGGGAGAGCAGGTGCCGGACCAGGATCCTGTCCGCGGCGCCCGGCGCGGACAGGACGAATTCGGGAAGGTACGTCACCACCGGGGTGTCAAGGTCCAGCAGTCCGCGGTCGACCTGCCGCAGGACCAGCGTGGTGGTCAGGACCTTGGTGACGGAGCCGAAGAGGAAACCGGTGTCTTCGCGCATGGGTGCGCCGGTGGCACGGTTCGCGGTGCCGTGGGCGACGACGATCTGCTCGCCGGCGTGGTGGACGCCGGCGACGAATCCGGGGATGCCGCCGGACTCGCAGGAGGTGGCGGCCTGCTCGCGGATCTGGGCTTCGACGGTGCGCAGTGCGTTGTTCATGCGGAACATCGTGGAGCCTTGCCCTAGGGGCAGGGTCAAGCCGGAACAGGAAATCGGTTCGTCACCGGCCGGCGCGGCTCGGAGGAGCGGGAACGCCTACATGATCGCGGTGCGATCGGTGGCACCGCCGGGGACTTGCGCCGATGCTCCCCGTGCGGTGGCCGCGTCCCTCAAAGGCCCAGGCGGGCGGCGATGCCGTCGAGGACGCAGTCGAGGCCGGATTCGAACTGCCATTGGGTGTCGTCCTTGCGGGCGGCCGTGTGCAGGTACCGCTGAAAAGTGGGATAACGGCCGGTTCGCATGTGCCACATCATCAACGGGGCGAGGGTGTCGCGCAGTTCGTCCCCGTCGGACAGGTTCTGTTCGGCGATCAGGGTGGTGACGGCACTCTCGTAGTTCATGGAGCCGTGCACATAGGCGTCCACGGTACGGAAGGCGCTCATCATCGCGTCGGCGTCGAGCCCCAGGCCGTCGAGGGCCGCCAGGGCCTTTTCGGCCACGGCCATCCGGCGAGGTGTGAGGGAGAGCTTGGCCTGCGGGGGCAACTGGGCGAGCCATCGGTGGTCGAGCATCAGCCGGCGCGTGCGCACGGCAAGCGTTCGCAGGTTCTCGCGCCAGCCGAGGCCGTCGGGCAGGCTCAGGTCGGCGTAGACGTGATCGACCATCAGCTCCAGCAAGTCGTCCTTGCCGGACACGTGGCGGTAGGGCGCCATGGGGGCGACGCTCAGCTCGGCCGCGAGACGGCGCATGGTGACCGCCTCCAAGCCCTCGGCGTCGGCGATCGTGACGGCGGCCGTGGCGATGCGCTGCGGCGACAACACCTGGCGGGGCGTGGGGGCGGGCCGCTCCAGCCGTTCCCACAGCGACACGTTCTCATCCGCGGCCACAGTCAGGGCCTCCCTTCCCGTCGCGACAGATACAACGTATCAGAAGTGGACAGCGTACACATCGATGCGTACATTGTCTCTCGCGAATACGTTGTACACATTGGGGAACGACATGCTCAACATCGCCGTCCTTCTCGGCAGCACCCGTGACGGCCGCTTCGGCCCCGCCGTAGCCGGCTGGATCATGGACCACCTGGCCCAGCGGGAGGACATGAACGCCGACCTGATCGACCTGGTCGAGACCCCGCTGCCGACCGTCTACCCCGTACTCGGGCAGCCGCCCGCCACGCAGGAGGCCAAGGACCTGCTGGCGGCCGTGTCACCGCGGATGGCGGCGGCCGACGCCTTCGTCATCGTGACGCCCGAGTACAACCACAGCTTCCCGGCGGCGCTGAAGAACGCCATCGACTGGCACAACACCGAGTGGCACGCCAAGCCCGTCGCGTTCGTCTCCTACGGCGCCTTCTCCGCCGGGCTGCGCGCCGTGGAGCAACTGCGGCTCGTCCTGGCCGAACTGCACGCCGTCACCATCCGCGACAGCGTCGGCCTGCAGCACCCCTGGGCGCAGTTCGACGGCGACGGCAAGGCCGTCGACCCGGCCGCCGACGCCGCGGCCAAGGTCATGCTGGACCGGCTCGCCTGGTGGGCGCACTCGCTGCGCGAGGCCAGGACCGCCCGCCCCTACGCCGCCTGAACCGCCACAACCCGTCCCGGTATCTTCGGGCTGTTCATCGGCATGTTCCTGGCCATGCTCGACGGCCTGATCGTGGGCACCGCACTGCCCACGATCGCCGGTGACCTCGGCGGCCCGGACCAGCTGCCCTGGGTGGTGACCGGTACAGGCTCGCCGGCGCGGCCACCACCCCGATCTGGGGCAAACTCGGTGACCTGTTCGGCCGCAAGGCCACCTTCATCACGTCGATCGTGCTCTTCCCGGCGGGGTCCGCACTCTGCGGCCTGGCGCAGGACATGACCCAGCTCATCGCCTTCCGCGCCGTCCAGGGGCTCGGCGCGGGCGGGCTCATGGTCGGCGCGCCGGCCATCATCGGGGTCCTGGTCCCGCCGCGCGAGAGCGGGCGGCTGCAGTCGATGATCGGCGTCATCATGCCGGTCGCCTACGTCGGCGGACCTCTGCTGGGCGGCCCGCTCACCGACCACCTGAGCTGGCGCTGGACCTTCTACGTCAACCTTCCCCTCGGCGCGCCGGCCCTGCTGCTCCTCGACGGCGACACCCCTGCCGCCCTCGCCTCAGCCCTCACCCTCCCCATCGGAGCGGGAATCGGGCTGGTGATGCAGAGCACCACCCTGATCACCATGAACAGCGCCGATCGGCGGGGGAGCCGTCGGGCCGGTCCGCCGGGCAGCGCCCGACGCGCCTGGCGCAGGGCGCTCCTCAGCCGACCTGCCGGGCGATCAATCGGCCGGTGGCGTCAGGCAAGCCGTACGGGTCCTGTGGACTCACGCTCGATCAACGCCGGCTGTGACACCCACTCCCGTGCCTCCGTGCGCACCTTGATCCGCTCCAGCGCCAAGCCGGCCGCGACGCGGCCCATGGCGGTGCCGTACTGGGCGACGGTGGTGAGCGAGAAGCGCGGGTGCGAGGCGAACTGGGTGTCGTCGTAGCCCACGACGGAGACGTCATCGGGCACGCGTAGCCCACGCTCCGACAGCGCCCGCAGGCTCCCGAAGGCCCCCTGGTCGGACCCGACGAACAGCGCGGTCGGCGGATCTCCCCGGTCGAGCAGCGCCGCCGTGGCCCGGTAGGTCTCGGCCTCGCTGCCGCCGCACGTCACCACCGACAGGGACGCGTCGAGCCCCAGCCGTTGCATCGCTTCGCGGTAGCCGGCCTCGCGCACGGCATGCGGGCTCAGCGTGCCGGGCCCGGAGACGTTGTGCGAGAGGTGAGTGATCCGCCGGTGACCCAGCGCCGCCAGGTGCTCGACGGCCAGGGCCGCGCCCGCTCGGTCGTCGTTGACGACGCGGTCGTAATGGTCGCTCGCGTCGTGCCTGGCCACCACCACCGTCGGCAGCCGCTGGGCGAAGGAGTCGAGCCAGGAGGCGCGCACCTTCGGCGAGACGACGATGACCGCTTCCACCTCGCGGTCCCACAGCGACTCCATGCCGGGGTTGCGCTCGCTGGTCTCGTGGTCGAAGGGCGAGACGAGCATCCGGTAGGGGCCGGTGTCGAGCTCGTCGTAGACGCCGTCGAGGATGTCGGCGAAGAACTGGCCACGCAGCAAGGGGACGGCCACCCCGATGGTGCGGGTGGCGGTGCGCATGGCGCGGGCGGCCTCCCGGGGGCGGTAACCGAGCTCGGCGATGGCCCGCTCGACGCGTTCGCGCATGCGCGGGCTCACGCCGTAGGCGTCGCGCAGGACTTTCGACACGGCAGCCCGTGACACTCCTGCCGCGGCGGCGACGTCGGAGATCGTGGGGCGCGAGGAACTCATGGCAGCAACATAGCGGTCCGGAACTTCCCTCTTGAAAAATGTAGATCGATCCACAATAGTCGCTTCACACAACGCGGACCGGCGGCGTGCGGGCCGTGGAACCCCCTACACGAGGTATCGACGCAGATGACACAGACGACGGCCAGGCGTGCCTGGAGGACGGCCGCGCTCGGCGGCATGGCCTCCTACATGGACGCGGCCACCATCGTGGGGACCGGCACCGCGCTGGTTCTGTACAAGCAGCAGCTCGGGCTGAGCCCGTGGATGATCGGCACGGCGTCGTCCGTCCTGACGCTGGGCCTGGCCCTTGGAGCCGTGTTCGGCGGACGGCTCGGGGACCTGCTGGGCAGGCGCAGGGTGTTCACGTACGACCTGGTCGTCTTCGTCGCCGGTCTCCTGCTGCTCGCCTTCGCCGTCCAGCCGTGGATGATCTTCGTCGGTGTGGCCGTCACCGGTCTGGCGATGGGCGCCGACATTCCGACCTCCTTGGCGCTGGTGGCCGAGGAGGCGCCGGAAGGCCGGCGTGCCAGGCTTGTCGCCTTTTCGCAGGTGCTCTGGAGTTGTGGCGGATTCGCTGCCTACCTCATCGCGTTCCTGGTCTCGGGGAGCGGAACGATCGGCGCGCGGATCATCTACCTGCACGTGATCGTCGTGGCCTTGGTGGTGCTCGTGCTGCGCCGGAGGCTGGGGGAGTCGGAGGAGTGGGTACGCGAGCGCGACCGGCAGCAGGCCGGCCCGGCCGAGGGCGTGCGCGGCGACTCCTGGCGCGTGCTGACGTCCAGGCCGCTCCTCGGTGCCGTCGTCGGGCTCGGCCTCTTCTACGCCGTCGGCAACCTGGTCGCCAACACGTTCGGCCAGTTCCAGACGTTCCTGTTCACCGAAGTGGCCGGGGCGCAGGTGTCGACGGCCACCCTCGTGGGGATGCTGGCCTATCCGCTCGGATTCCTCACCATCCTGCTCTTCATGAAGTACGTGGACGGGCCCGCCCGGATGCTGCTCTACACGATCGGTGTCGCGATCATGGCGATCGGAGCGGCGATCCCGCTGGTCGTGGGGCTGAACACGGTGACGCTGATCATCCTGAAGTTCGCCATCACGATCGGCGCGAGCTTCGCCGGCGAGGTCATCTTCAAGGTGTGGTCGCAGGAGTTCTTCCCCACCCTGATCAGAGGCACCGCGCAAGGCGTCGCCATAGCCTTCACCCGCTTCGTGGCGGCGGGCTTCGCGCTGGTCACCCCGGCGATCGCCGATGCCAGCCCCCAGGCGCTGATGGTGGTGCTGCTCGCCGCCGTGCTCATCGCCGCTTTGATCGCCTGGACGTGGATCTTCCCGTTGCGCCGCCGCATGCAGGCCACCGCCGACCCCGTGGCGGTCCGGTGAGCGTCGACCTGCGCCTGCACGGCATGCCGGCGTCGCGACCGCGTCTGTCCTGGCGGACCACGGAGCCGTTCGACGCCTATCGCATCGAGCTCACCCTCGCCGGCGGGCAGCCCGTCGTCCACACGGCGGAGGGCGCCGAACAGCTCGGAGTGCGATGGCCGTTCGCCCCACTGGACTCCCGCGCCACCGGAACGCTGCGCGTCAGCGTCGGCAGCCGAGGCCGCTGGGGCGCCTGGAGCCGGCCGCTGGCCTTCGAGACGCCGCTCTTCGGCGCCGGGGACTGGAGCGCGCGCTTCGTCTCGCCGCGGACCCTCGGCGGGGTGCTCACCGCCGCACCGCTGCTGAGCCGTACCGTGCAGCTGCCCGCGGGGGTGACCCGCGCCCGCCTGCACGTCACCGCGCTCGGGCTGCACGTGACGCGGATCAACGGCGAGCGCGTCACCGACGAGGAACTGGCCCCCGGCTGGACCAGTTACGGCCGGCGGCTGCGTTACCGCACCCACGACGTGACCGCCCTGCTCAGGCCGGGCGAGAACGAGGTCACCGCGCTGCTCGGCAACGGCTGGTACCGCGGCAGGCTCTACTGGCGCGGCGAGCGAGCCCTGTACGGCGACCGGCTCGCGCTGCTGGCGCAACTGGAGATCGAGTGCGCCGACGGAAGCACGCACCTGGTGGTGACCGACGAGAGCTGGCAGGCGCACACCACGGGCGTCCTCGCCGACGACCTCTACGACGGACAGACCACCGACCTGCGGATCGGGCGCGGAGCGGGCGAACCGGTGGAGGTGCTCGACGAGCCGCTCGACCAGCTCTTTCCCGGCGACTCTCCGCCCGTCCGGCCGGTCGCCGCAGTGCCGGGCGACATGCGGTACGCGGCCCCGTCGGGGGAGCTGCTGGTGGACTTCGGGGAGAACCTGGTGGGCTGGGTACGGCTGCGCGTGCGCGGGCGTGCCGGGCAGGAGGTCGTCGTCCGGCACGCCGAAGTGCTGGAGGACGGTGAACTGGGCATCCGCCCTCTGCGCAGTGCCCAAGCCACCGACCGCTATGTGCTGGCCGGTGGGCGGACCGAGGTGCTGGAGCCGTCGCTGACCTTCCACGGCTTCAGGTACGCGGGGCTGCGGGGCGTGGCTCCTGAGGAGATCGAGTCGGTCGAAGCGGTCGTTCTCAGCTCCGACCTGCGCCCCACAGGGCATTTCCGCTGTTCGGACCCCGATGTGCAACAGCTCCACGACAACGTGGTGCGCAGCATGCGCGGCAACTTCCTCGACGTGCCGACCGACTGCCCCCAGCGGGACGAGCGGCTCGGCTGGACGGGCGACATCCAGGTCTTCGCCCCCGCGGCCGCCTTCCTGGCCGACTGCTCGTCCTTCCTGTCCTCGTGGTTGCGGGATCTGGCGGCGGAGCAGTTCGAGGACGGCTGCGTGCCGTTCGTGGTGCCGAACATCCACCACAACATCCTTCCCGCCGCCGCCGCGTGGGGAGATGCGGCCACGATCGTGCCGTGGACCCTCTACGAGCGTTACGGCGACGCCGAGGTGCTGCGCGAGCAGTATCCGAGCATGCGGGCGTGGGTGGAACGGCTGAACGCCTTCGCGGGGGAGGACGGCCTCTGGGCCGGCCGGTTCCAGTTCGGCGACTGGCTGGACCCGGCCGCCCCGCCGGACGCGCCCGGCGACTCCCGTACGGACAAGGACCTGGTCGCCACCGCGCACTACATCCGCAGCACCGACCTGCTGGCCAGGACCGCCGCCGTGCTCGGCCTGAGCGAGGACGCGCGACGCTACCGGGCCCTGGCGGCGGAGGTGAGGCGGGCGTTCGCCTCCGCCTACGTCACAGAGCGCGGGCTGATGGTCAGCGACACTCCCACGGCTTATGCGATGGCCCTTCAGTGGGACCTGCTGCCGACGCCGGAGCAGCGGGAAGCGGCCGGATCGAGGCTGGCCGACCTGGTGCGGGCCAACGGCTTCCGGGTGGCGACCGGATTCGTCGGCACGCCGCTGATCACGGACGCGCTCACCGAGGCGGGATACCCGCACCTGGCGTTCCGGCTGCTTCTGGAGCGCTCCTGCCCGTCGTGGCTCTACCCGGTGACGATGGGGGCGACGACGATCTGGGAACGCTGGGACAGCATGCTGCCCGACGGCTCGATCAACCCCGGCCAGATGACCTCGTTCAACCACTATGCGCTGGGCGCGGTCGCCGACTGGCTGCACCGGCGGGTGGCCGGCCTCGCGCCCGCCGCCCCCGGCTACCGGCGGATCGAGGTCCGTCCGCTGCCGGGATATGGGCTGACCTGGGCAGAGGCCGATCTGGAAACTCCGTACGGCGATGCGGGCGTGGCGTGGCGGATCAGCGACGGCACCCTCGTCCTCGAAGCGCGGGTCCCGCCGGGGACCGAGGCGATCGTGCACCTGCCGGGGCGGGAACCGTTCCTGACCGGACCTGGCGATCATCAGTGGAAGGCCGAGCTGCCGCCGCCGGCGTCGCCGGAAGTGATCGCGGACGCCGTCGACGACGCTCGGTTGTGGGAGCGCCTGACACCGGTGATGACCGCCCATGGCGTGATCGGCGATCCGGCGGCCCTGGCCGCTCGCGGGTTGCGCCTGCCGCTGTCCGAGCTGGCCTCCGTGGTCGCCCCACGTGCCACCCCGGAACAGGTCGCGCGGCTGCGGTCGGCCCTGGACGAGCAACTGCGGGGTTGAGCGCGGAAACGGGCGACGAGTAGCCGTCCTCGCCGCCCGCGGCCCCTGTGAAAGGTCTCGGACCTGAGGTACGGTCACGGGGATCTGGTGAGTTTGCACCAGCTCGGGCCTGGAACGGGGGCGAGCGACTGTCTTCCCTCTGCTGCGGGCCGGCCCCCGCGACGGCCCGCAGCACCGCGCCGGCCGCCTTCACACCGGCCCGGCACTTTCCGCGCACCACCTTCCTGAAGAAGGACCTGCCATGACTCTTCCGCCTGTCTCACCCGATGGGGGCTACTACGGCGGCTACGGCACGCGGGAACCGGACGGTCCTACCGAGGCGCAGCAGCCCTGGCGGTGGCTGGGCCGGCTGGGCCGTCGGCTGAGATCGGAACGCCGCACCGGGGGAGCGGACGAGGCAAGCGAGGTGCCGACTCCTCTTCTCAACCCTTCTGATCCGGCCGGACGGGATACGCTCCCGCCTTCGCGGCGGCGATAGCGGCCGCGGCGGCCTGTTCGGCGACGGTCTCGTCGATGGGTTCATGGCTGACGAGCATCCGGTAGTAGAACGGCGCGCCGACCGATCGGATCACCTGGACCGGGTCGGTGTCGGGCGGGAGGTCGCCGCGTTCGATCGCGTGCCGCACCGACTCGGCGGCCATGTCGTTGCGGGTCCGGAAAAAGTCGTGCAACGCCTGCGCCGCCCTCGGGTCCAGCGCTGCCGCCGTGATCAGTCCGAGCATCGCCGGGCGCCAGACCGGGTCGCTGTAGAAGCGGTGGATGCCCACCGCGAGCCCGCGCAGGTCCACCTCGATCGACCCGGTGTCCAGGAGCGGCACCTCGGAGCTGGTCAGGTCGGTGATGAGCTCGACCAGCAGGCCCACCGGGTCGCGCCATCGCCGGTACACCGTGCTCTTGGCGACGCCCGCGAGCTCGGCCACGCGTTCCATGCTCAGCTCCGCGTACCCATGGGCCTCCAGCTCGGCACGGGTGGCGGCCAGGACGGCGGCGCGCACCCGTTCGGTACGTCCGCGCGGTCGCATCGTCCCCGGTGCCGGGCGGTCCTCGGACAAGACATGGCTCCTCTGCTCGCGTGACTGCCATCCTGCCTGGACGCCAGTTTAACGCAACCCCAGTCCCCTTTAAACGCCGAAATGGGCAACTAAGAAAACCGGGGTTGTATTAGCGAGGCGGCACGGCTACGTTGAGGAGCAATTAACGAGATCCCAGTTTTATTTGTCGCGACTCTCGTAAGGAGGGCACCCATCGTGTCCGAGACCGCCATCCGCAGGTACGCCGGCCTGTCCGGCCTGGCCGCCAGCCTCCTGATCATCATCCAGGTCCCGCTGTACTTCATCTACGAGACCCCGCCGGACTGGGACGTCCTGACCCGCAGCCTGCTCGGCATCACCGGCTGCACCGTCTACATCGTCTACTTCGTCGGGCTCCGCCAGCTCATCCGCCACGTCGACCCGGCCTACGACTGGGTCGCCGGCATCGTCCAGAACGCCGGCCTGCTGTGGGTGGCCATGGTGTTCGTCCCGCAGTCCATGGAGGTGGGCGCGGCGATCACGGTGGACCACGACATCGACACCACCATGGAAGGGCCCTTCGCCGGCGCCCAATACCTCATGCAGGGCGCCGTCTCCAGGCTCCTCATGGGTCTCTTCCTGATCGCCCTGGGGATCGCGGTGTCCCGGCTCGGTCTGCTCCCGCGCTGGGTGGCACGCTCCGCCTACGTCCTCGCTGCGGTCAACCTCGCCTTCCTGCCCGCCGTGTACTTCGGCGACGACGCCGCCGACTTCTACAGCGCGCAAGGCTGGGGCACCACCGCCAGCATGGGCGCCCTCTGGAGTCTGTGGACCCTCGCCGTCAGCGTCAGCCTGCTCCGCGGCGCTCGCCGTACCGCCCCCGCGGCCCCCGGCACCGGAACGGCCGCGGTCGTGGCACCTGCGCAATAGGCCGGAAACGCATGCGCCGAGCAGCGGCGCGCAAGGCTGCGCCGCCGCTCCAAGAAACCGGAGACCTTTCATGTCGTACGCCATGCGGCGCGACCCCGTCGAAGTGATCGGGTCTCCGGTCTCCTGAGCCAGGACTCTCCCGTCTCACCCACACTGAGGAATCCCATGAGAAACGTCCTTCGGACGCCCATGACCGTGCTCGCCTGCCTGGTCACCGCGCTCGCCGCAGCCCCACCGGCGACGGCCGCGGGCCGCCGGGCCGGTGATGATCCGGGGGTGGTCCGCACCGAGACGGGCCTCGTCCGCGGCGCGTTACGCGACGAATACCGGCTCTTCCAGGGCATCCCGTACGCGGCGCCGCCCGTGGGGGCGCTGAGATGGGGATCGCCGCGACCCGCCGCCGGGTGGAGGGGGGTGCGCGCCGCGACCCGTCCCGGCCCCGCGTGCGCCCAGGTCATGGACTTCATCGGCGACAAGCCGAGCACCGCCGAGGACTGCCTGTATCTCAACGTCACCACGCCGAGGCGCACCACCGGGAAGCTGCCCGTCATGGTGTGGATCCACGGCGGCGGCTTCCTGGGCGGCTCCGGAGCGATCTACGGCGCCGAACGGCTGGCCGCCAAGGGCGACGTCATGGTGGTGACCTTCAACTACCGTCTCAACGCGCTCGGATTCCTGGCGCACCCCGCGCTGAACGGCGGCCCGGCCCGGCACGGGTCCGGCAACTTCGGGATCGAGGATCAGCAGGCGGTGCTGCGCTGGGTGCGGGCGAACGCGGCGGCGTTCGGCGGCGATCCGCACAACGTCACGCTCTTCGGAGAGTCCGCCGGCGGGATGTCGAGCTGCGTCCACCTGACCGCCCCGGGGTCGCGGGGGCTGTTCCAGCGCGTCATCATGCAGAGCGGGCCGTGCACCCTGCGCTGGCCGTGGGCCCCGAGCACGGCCGGACCGGACGCGGAGACCTGGCGTCCCAAGCCGCGGGCGCAGGCGGAGAGGCAGGCCATCGAGATCGCCACCGCGGCCGGCTGCGCCGACCTTCGCACGGCGGCTGCCTGCCTGCGTTCCAAGCCCGTGTCCGTCCTGCTGAAGGCCGTCGGTCCGCGCGGGCTCGCGCCGGCCTACGGCGCCGGAGTGCTTCCCCGGGATCCGGTACGCCAGCTCAGGTCCGGCGAGTTCGCGAAGGTGCCGGTCATGCACGGCATCACCCGGGATGAGCACGTCACCTTCCAGGTCGGCTTCGACGTCGAGGCGGGCGGCCCGATCGCCCCCAAGGACTACCCCGCGGTGCTCGGCACGTTCCTGGGCCTGGACGACAAGCAGACCGCGAAGGTGATCCGCCGCTACCCACTGAGCGACTACAAGGGCTCGACGAGCTGGGCGATGGCCGGCACGCTCACCGACTGGGCCTGGGCCTGCCCCGCGGTCGAGATGAACGAGCTGCTGGGCCGGTACGTGCCCACCTTCGCCTACGAATTCTCCGACCGGACGGCGCCGTGGTTCAAGGACGCTGCCCCACAGAGCTATCCGACAGGCGCCTACCACGCCGGGGAACTCCAGTACCTGTTCTCGCGCGCGTACGCCGGCCATGACCTGTCACCGGAGCAGCGGCGGCTCTCCGACGAGATGATCGGCTACTGGACCCGCTTCGCCCACTCCGGCGACCCCAACGGCGACGGGGCGACCGGCTGGCCGCCCTACGACGCGCCCGGAGGCCAGGTGCTGTCGCTCGCCACCGGCCAGAACGGGATCGGCGAGGTGAACCTCGCCCGCGAGCACCGCTGCGACTTCTGGAAACCCCTGACCTGATCCGAGATATCGGGTCGGCCGAGCGGGCGGCAGGCTGACCGGAACGGCGAAGACGAGCGCCCCCAGCGAGCGCTTCATCGCCACGGCACGGAGCGCACAACCGACTGGTGCCGGCAACGCCTCGTCGTGTATCCATGCGCGCCGAGGCCGGACGCGAGCCGCACGACCGCGCCCCGTGCGACCTCGTCGGTGAGCTGTCCACGCTCAGCACCGAGTTCCGCCGCCAGTGGGCCGTCCACGACGGACGGTGTACGGCCTCACCGTCTACACCGCCGAACCGGGCAGCACCTCCGAAGGGCGGCTCAAGCTCCTGGCCAGCCTGGCGGCCACCCAGCGGGCACACCCCACCAGCCGGCCGCGTTGAAGCGCGCCGACCCGCCCGCAGCGCAGCGACGGCGTGCCGGCGGGTTTGCTCGGCCCTGCGTTCGCTGATCATTTATCGGGCGAGGCCGTCGACGTGGTGTCGGGGCCGAACGGGCGTGCCGGCTCGATGAGGTGCTGAATCCAGTCGGCCCCGCGCAGAGGCCAGGGCTTTCAAGGGCATCAGCATGCCTGATCTTGCGCGCCGGGCGCGCGGCCGAGCAGTCGCAGGATGTCGTCGGACAGAAGCTCGTCCGGGCCCTTGAGAGCGTTCGCGAGTTTCGTGTCGGTGCAGAAGATCATCTCTGCGGCGATGTTGTCCTGCACGATCCGGGCGACGTTGTCCAGGGCGACGGGGATCGGCTTGGAGGGGATCTCGGCCGTGGATAGGTCGATCAGGTGGGTGTCGGCCTGTGCCGGGTCCATGAACTTCTTGATGATGACGGAGTTCTGGTTCCGGGAGGATGTGGTCCAGATCGTGAAGACGACGACGTACAGGCCTTTCCAGGCGTCATCGCCGAGCTGTCGGCGCCAGCGGGTCATGATGTCCGCGACGCCTTCGATCTGCACTTTGCATGCCCAGTGCATGTTGGTGCGGATGTTCGGGTACACGCTGCCCGAGTAGTCCTCGAAGGACTTCATGTCGAAGGAGCGGCTTCGTGCGGTGTCCGCGATGAATTCGCGTGATCTGTCGAGGATGTTTGCGCACGACTGCTGAAGGCCAGGTGGGAGTCTCGCCTCGTCGAGTTGCCGCCGGGCCGTGGCTATCGTGGCGGAGGCGTCCTTGAGTGGCTCGACCCAGCCGTCTCCCGGCCCCTTGAACGCGACCATGTCCAGGTCGTGCGGATCGATTCTGGCGTTCTGGAACGCCGGGGCCTGCTTGGGCAGGTATGGGGCGATGACTGTGAAGATGCCCAGCGGGAGGTGGGCGATCGACTTCGCCAGCTCGAAGATCTCGTCGACCGGGTGCAGCGACTCCAGTGCCTGCCCGTTCGAGACGAGGCTGTACAGACCACCCCGATGGTCGTTCTGGACGACGATGACCGGGCTCAGGTGGTTGACGAGGTCGGCTTTCAGCGCGGCGTAGTTCCGCCGCGTGTCGGCGTTGACCGCACGGATCGCGTCGCGTGCCGGTCGTTGTCCGGCCGCGTGCGACGGGGATGTGCCGGTACGTGCGGCGGGGAGTACGTTGCCGCCGAGCAGCGTCGTGGCGCCGGCTGCGGTGGCGGTGCCGAGGAATGTCCTGCGTGTGACCACTGTCTGACCTGCCTCTCGAAAGCCGCAGCGCCGACGAGATCGTCCGCCGACCCCAGGCCCTTCGCCGCACCGTCACTCCCACTCCGGCCCAAGCTGTGCTGGGCCGGAAAGTTGACTTAATGTTTGTGTATGGTAACGGTAAGTAGTGGGCCTGCGGATTCTCAGGTTCGGGGCAAGCGACTGCGTCGTAGGCAGGAGAGGGCATGTCAATCCTCAAGGGCGTTCCGCCGTTCGTGTCCACCTCACGCGGGTCTCGGTTCGCCGGGATGGCGATCGGCGGCCTTGCGCTGCTCGTCGCCATGCTCGTCCCGGTCGCGACCGGCGCACGCGCCGCGATCGGGTTGACCAAGTGCACCGGTTCCCAGACGGTGACCTACACCCCCGGCCTCACCGATCAGCCCCGGGAGGTCACGGTCAGCGGGACGGCCCCCTTGATCGAGTGCGTCTCCAGCAGTGATCCCACCATTTCCCAGGCCACGTCGACCTTCTCCGCCACAGGGACGTTCTCCTGCACCTCTGGCACGAGGGCGGGCAGCCGGAGGATCACGTGGAACAACGGCAACACCAGCACGCTGTCCTCCACTTCCGCCGTCTCACTCAACGGCGCGGAAAGCCTCGTTCTGATCAAGGGTGTGGTGGTCGACGGCGAGTTCGAGGGAGCGCGGTGGACCGGCACGTTCCCCATGTTCAGCACGAAGCCTCAGGCCTGTCTCACCGAGCAAGGGCTTGCCGACGTCTCCGGCCTGCTCACCCTGAGCATCGGTTCACTGTGAACCGGCCCGACTTCGATGGACGCCTTGCTGTCGGCCGCTGTCCCGGCGTTCCTCTGCCCTGCCCTCCACCATGGCGCGGTGTCTCGGAGGTCACGCTCGACGTTGTGACGCAGTGGATGTCGCCGCCGCGCCGTTGGCCGCGTTGGGCCGGGTGACACACCTTTCCCGGCCGGCGATGGAGCTCGCGGCCGGGGACCACTTCGCCGCCACGTGCGCCCTGAGCGCAACCCCGGCCTCAGTGAAGCTGTTCGCAACCGAGCCGCGTGACGACCCCGTCCCAATGCGTCGCGTCGCGGAGGGCGCCGAGAACCGGGCCCTTCCGGACTACGGGTGTCCCGGCATGTCGGTCAGCTGCCAGACAGGGGTGCCCGAGCACGGCACCAGTTCGAGGACGGCTCCCGTGGCGGTGCTCCGGTCCTTGACGGCGACGCATCTGGAGTTGCTGAGGGACACGATCTGCTGCCCGTCCCCCGACGGACGCAGCTCGAACTGGTAGTCGGTGAGCAAGGGCGCGCACGAGCCGCGGGTCAGGGTGTCCTGGATCCCCGCCCTCGGGATCCCCGCCTTGAGGCACTTGTCTCCGGACGGGTCGGAGATCTGGTAGGTCTTCGTCGCCACGCGGCGGAACAGCAGCCGCTGGTCGGTCCCGCACGCCGCCTGGACGACCTGCGTGCCGGAGAAGGACAGGCACTTCTCGGAGTGGCTGGCGACGGCGGTCGAGGTGAAGTCCCGTTCCGTCAGCCCGGACCGCAGCTGGAGATAGGCGGGCTTCTTGGCCAGCTTCTCGTCCAGAGGGTGGGCCGCACCCCAGCCGGGAACCCCGGACGGCACCCACGAGTACTTGTCGGTGAGGCTCCACATGGTCAGGGACACGCAGCGGGCGACGGCGAGGCACGCCTCGGCGGCCCGGCGGTAGACCTCGCCCTGGGCGGCCAGCTTGTCCGCGTCCACCGGCAGCTTGAGCCGGACGTCCAGCTCGGTGACGGCCACGTCGACGCCCAGCTCGGCGAACAACTTCAGAGTGCTCTTGAGCTGCGTCAGCGGCAGCGTGGCGGGCATCGGGTCGGCGATCATGGCGTGGGTCTGGAAGCCGACGCCGTCGATCGGCACGCCCTGGGCCCGCAGGTCGTGTACGAGGTTGTAGAGGCCGTCCCGCTTGCGGTTGCTCCACTCGGCGTTGAAGTCGTTGATGTAGAGCTTGGCCGCGGGGTCGGCGGCGTGGGCCCAGCGGAAGGCGTCGGCGATGTAGCCGGGGCCCAGGCGCTTGAGCCAGATGGATTGCCTGAGGGTGCCGTCCTCGGCGAGGACCTCGTTGACGACGTCCCACACGGCGACCCGGCCGGCGTAACGCTTGACGGTGGTCTCGATGTGCTGTTGGAGCGCGGCGCGCAGTTGCTGGTCGCTGAGTGAGCCGTCGCTGACCCACGTGGGGAGACCGCCGTGCCAGACGAGGGTGTGACCGCGGACCATCTGCTTGTTCTCCTGGGCGAAGGAGACGACGGCGTCCGCCTTGGCCCAGGTGTGCACGCCGGATTCGGGCTCCACGTTCACCCATTTCATGGCGTTCTCGGGGGTCACGCTGTTGAACTCGTACTTGAGCTTGTCGCGGTAGCCGTTGTCGGTCTCCAGGGCGCGGTCGTTGACGGCCGTCCCGATGCGCAGGTTTCGGGCCGCCGCCACGGTACGCAGGGTCTCCTCGGCGGCGGCGGCGGCGGAGGCGGGGATGACGGCCGTCGCCGCGACGCCGAGCAGAACGGCGCCCATGCCGGCGAGGGACAAAAGGGAAAGTTTCATCTCTTCTTTCGTAATCGGATCACGAGCCGGGAGCTCGTTGTGTGTGGCAGGAGGCCGGGCGCCGGAACAGGGAGAACACGCCGGCCCAGCAAGCGGGTCCGAAGACGGCCCCGGCGCCGCCCGCCGCCAGAAGAACGGGGCAGAACGAGGGATGGGTGACCGGGGCGTCCACCGGCTTGTGCCCGCCCGTGTTCGAGGCGCTGTAGATGTCGACGCCCGGAGCGGCGATCGTGATGTACGAGCGCACCTGGGAGAAGCCCGCCCGCCTCCCCGTCCGGCCCGCCGGTTGCTCCGGGACAGGCGGCCGGGGACGACGCGACGTTGTCGGCGTCGGTGGCCAGGGAGCCCGTCGATTCTCCGTTGCCCGAGCCGGCGAGCAGGAGTGCGCGCTTACCTACGGCATGGTCCACCGCGGCGGCTTCCTCCTCGTACGGCGCGAAGTCGGCCCATGCGTCGGTGCCGAGCGACATCGAGATCATCTTAGCGCCCCTGCCGGCCGCGGACCGGATGCCCGTGGCCACCGCCTGCTGCGACTTCTTGATCTCGGGATCGATCTTTCCGTTCTCGGCCCACTTGTCGGCCAGGGCGACCTCGTCGTCGTGGAGGGGCCGCCTGATCGATTGGCGCCGGCGGCCGGGGGGCGACGGCCGCGACGTGTCTCTCAGCGGCTCGTCGGGTTCTCGGCGAGCAGTGGTTCGAGGGCGCCGAGGGCCGCGCCGACGCAGATGTCGCGTAGCTGATCGCGCGTGCAGGTCTCGCGGGTGAGCCAGTCGACGCACAGGACCTGGACGAAGACCAGCCAGCTCTTCAGAACCCCGGAGACGGCCTCGCGAACGTCGTCGCCCGCGAGCGGAAGGACCGCCAGCAGCCTCGCCCGGAGTGCGTCCAGCTCGTTCGACATGATCGTCTGGATCACCGGATCGCCCGCGAGGACCCGGTTCGCGGCGAGGACGGCGTTGCGGTTGGCCACGAAGTAGTCGAGATGGACGTCCATGCCCTGCGCGAGCTGCTCCCGCAGTGAGTGGGCGGGGTCGAGCCGCGTCTCGGCGAGCAACTGGTCCGCGGCCTGCTGGTACACGGCGGCGAAGAGGGCCTGCTTGCTCGGGAAGTGCCGGTAGAGCAGAGCTCGTGACACGCCGGCCTGCTCGGCGACCTCTTCCATCAGCACGTCGGCGTAGGGGTGAGCGGCGAAGAGCCGGGCGCCGACGGCGAGGAGCTGGGCGTGGCGCCCGTCAGGGGTGAGTCGCTGGCGTGGAGGCATGGACCAAGCTTAGTTGACACACGTCTACTAGCGCGGGCACCGTAGTAGACATATGTCAACTAAGGCGGGAGAAATCATGGTCAAGGCGCTCCGTACGCTCGCTCAGCTGATGGGGTGGGCCTGCGTGCTGATCGGCCTGCTCCACGTGGCGCTCGGCAACGCGGCGATCCCCGGCGCCGCTTCCGCGGGGCCGACGATCGACAGCTGGGGCCGGTTCATGGGGGCCGCCTTCGTCGGCTACGGGCTGGCATGGGTGTGGGCGGCGCGGCAGCGCCCGATCCCGGCGACGGTGGTGCGGTGGCTGGCCGCCGTCTTCCTGCTGGGCGGCGTGGGCCGGCTGCTCTCGCTCGCCGTGTCCGGCCGGCCGCACGGGTTCCAGCTCGTGCTGGCGGTCATCGAACTCGTTCTGCCGCCGGTCTTCTTCTGGCTTGCCGACAAGGAGGAGCGCGCCTACTCGGCCTGAGCGGCACGGCGGAGGCGCTCGCGGGCGCCACTTCACCGTGCCGGGCGCCACCCGCGGGAAGTCCGGTACTCCTTCCAGGTCGTGGAGCGCCGGGATCGCGCGGGGGTGATCACCACTGCCGCCACGGCCGTTCTCGTACCTGCTCTGTCTCGCCTTGGTCGCGAGCGCCGCGACCGGCGGGCTCAGCTCCAGGTCGCCCGCTTGAGAATCGTGCCGAGCCGGCTGTCGCTCCACTGGTCGAAGATGAGGATCTTCGACTTGGGCAGGTGCCAGATCCGCTCCTGATAGGAGACGCCGGTCCGCTTGGCCGACTGCGTCGTGCAGCCGACGCGCCAGACGCGGTAGGTGGCCTGGTGTCCCGCACCGACCGGGCGGAGACCGCGGGCGACGAGCTTGCCGGGGAAGTCCTCCACGTAGCGCTTGTCGGGTGCGCAGGCCGCGAGCCCGTTGCCCGGGTGGTACGGCTCCTCGGGGTCGTAGGGGTTGCCGTGGCGGGCCAGGGAGATGCCCTCCGGCCCGACGAGGTAGAACCCGCGGCACTCGACGGCGAGCCGGTCGCAGCCGCCGGTCATGACGTGGACGCCCCACCTGTCTGCTTTCCCGACTTTCCAGGTACTGGGGATCTGGAGCGTCATGCCGCGGAAGGTCAGCGGCTTGGTCGCCGCGCTCTGTGCGGGTGCGCCGGTGAGCAGGAGGGAGGCGGTCACAACCAGGGTCGTCAACATGATCCCGAGGCTAGGGAAGCCCACTTGTGGCTCGGCTGCAACGCTCTTGTAGCGCGCTCGAACGGGCTGCCGGGCGAGCTCTCGGTGGACGACCAGCCCGACGACGCTCCGCCGGAACGCCCATGCGGCCCGCCAGCTAATTTGACTTCCGTCTAAGCAGTGGCGCATGATGACTCCTGCTTAGATGAACTTCTATCCAAAGGGGTGCGTGATGCGCGCTCTGTTCAGCCGACGCCGCCCGTCCATCGAGCGGACCGGCTTCACCGTCGACAAGGCCACCTCGCGGGTGTGCGACCTCGACTGCCGCGCCGATGCCGCCATCGAGCGCGCCCGCCTCTACGCCACGTTCCCGTCCTTCCGCTAACCTCCCTCTCGCCACCTGGAGAAACAGTCATGAGCGACAGTTGCTGCGGCCCCACCACGATCGCGATCGAGCAGGTCACGACCCCTCGGCAGGCCACCTCAGGGCGGCGGGACGACCTGCCCGTGGTCGTGATCGGCGCGGGCCCCGTCGGCCTGGCCGCCGCCGCGCACCTGGCCGAACGCGGCATCGACTTCCTGGTCCTGGAGGCCGGCGAGCGAATCGCCGCGTCGATCGCGCAGTGGGGGCACGTGCGGGTGTTCAGCCCGTGGAAGTACGACATCGACGCCGCCGCCCGCCGCCTGCTGGAGGCCGACGGCTGGAGCGCCCCCGACCCCGAATGGCTGCCGACCGGCGCCGAGATCATCGCCGACTACCTCGCCCCGCTGGCCGAGCTGTTCGGTGACCGGGTGCGTACCGACGCCCGAGTGACCGCCGTCAGCCGCCTCGGCTACGACCGGGTGCGCACGGCAGGCCGCGAGCAGGCCCCCTTCCTGATCCGCCTGGCCGACGGCGGCGAGTTGCAGGCAGGCGCGATCATCGACGCCTCCGGCACCTGGACCACCCCGAACGCGCTGGGCGCCTCCGGCCTGCCCGCCCATGGCGAGAACGAGGTGTCCATCGACCACGCCCTGCCTGACGTCCTCGGCACCGACCGCCACCGCTACGAGGGCCGGCACGTTCTGGTCGTCGGCGCCGGCCACTCGTCCGCCACCACACTGCTCGCCCTGGCCCAACTGGACGACACCCCGATCACCTGGGCCATCCGCGCAGGCAACGCCGGCCGCGCCTACGGGGGCGGCGACGCCGACGCCCTCCCGGCCCGCGGCGCGCTCGGCACCCGCCTGCACGCCCTCGTCACCTCCGGTCGCATCCAGCTCCTGACCGGCTTCTTCACCCACCAGGTACGCGCCACCGGCGACGGCGTCGAAGTGACCAGCCGCACCCCCTCCGGCACCGAGCGGACGATCATCGTGGACCGGATCGTCAGCGCGACCGGCTACCGCCCCGACCACTCCATCGCCGCCGAACTACGCCTCGACCTCGACCCCGTCCTCGGCTCCACCCGCGCCCTGGCCCCGCTCATCGACCCCAACCGGCACTCCTGCGGCACCGTCCCCCCGCACGGCGTGGACGAGCTGGCCCACCCCGAGCCCGGCTACTACGCCATCGGCGTCAAGAGCTACGGCCGCGCCCCCACCTTCCTGCTCGCCACCGGATACGAGCAGGCCCGATCGGTCGTCGCCGCGCTGGCCGGCGACTGGGAGGCCGCCCGCGACGTGCAGCTCGACCTGCCCGAGACCGGGGTGTGCTCCTCCGGCCTGGCCGAGGATCAGGAGCAGCGGGTCGGCCTGGCCGGCGGCATCAGCGGCGGCCTGCTCTCCGCCCCGCTGCCCCTGGCCACCGTCTCCGCCTCCACCGGGTCCTGCTGCGGCTGACACGTCCGAAGCCCCTGGAAAGGACGGTCCGAGGAATACCCCACGGCGGCCCATCGAGAGGCGCTCCGCCTCATCTGCGATCACGGCCCGCTGGACCCGCCCCGACCCGGCGAGCGCCTGCTCGCCGGGCTCGGGCGGACGAGCGCGGTGGTCGTGGCGTTCGCGGCGTTCGCGCTGCTCGTCTACCACCGCCTATAATTTAGACCGGCATCGAATTAAGGAGTCGCGTCATGGCAGCCCCCGCCTCCACCCAATGCTGTGCGCCGATCGCCCGCGAGCCGCTCGGCGAGGCCGACGCCGCCGAACTGGCCACCCTGCTCAAGGCCGTGGCCGACCCGGTGCGGCTGCGCCTGCTGTCGATGATCGGCTCCCACGCCGGTGGCGAGGCGTGCGTGTGCGACCTGACCGGCGTGTTCGACCTGACCGCCCCCACGATCTCCCACCACCTGAAGGTGCTGCGCACCGCCGGGCTGATCGACGGTGAACGCCGCGGCACCTGGGTCTATTACCGGATCATCCCCGAGGTGGTGAACAAGCTGGGCGCGCTGTTCACGCCGCTCGCCGCCCCCGCCAAGGCGCAGAACGGCCCGGTGGACGTGGAACTCCTCACCGTATGACCGACGCGGCACGCCTGGCCGATGTCGTGGTCATCGGCGCCGGGCAGGCCGGGCTGGCGGCCGGCTACTACTTGCGGCGGGCGGGCGTCGACTTCGTCATCCTGGATGCCGGGCAGGCCCCGGGTGGTGCCTGGCAGCATGCCCGGCCGTCCCTGCGGCTGTTCTCGCCCGCGCAGTACGGCTCCCTGCCCGGCCGGATGATGCCGATCCCGGCCGACGGCGGCTATCCGGACGCCGCCCACGTCGTCGCCTACCTCACCGACTACGAGCGGCGTTACCGGCTGCCGATCGTCCGCCCGGCCGCCGTGCGGGCCGTGCGGCGCGCCGGCCCGCGCCTGGCCGTGGACAGCAGCGCCGGCACCTGGCACGCCCGCGTCGTCGTCAGCGCCACGGGCACCTGGTGGCGTCCCTACGTGCCGCACTACCCCGGCATCGGCGACTTCCGTGGCGAGCAGTTGCACACAGCCGGCTACCGCGGCCCCGGGCCCTTCCGTGGCCGTCGGGTGCTGGTCGTGGGCGGCGGCAACTCCGCCGCGCAGATCCTCGCCGAGCTCTCCCAGGTCGGCCAGACCACCTGGGCGACGCTGCGCCCGCCCCGGCTGCTGCCCGACGAGATCGACGGCCGCGCCCTGTTCGACCTGGCCACCCGCCGCCACCGGGCCGCCCTGACCGGACAGAACGCCGAGAGCATCGCCGACCTGGGCGACATCGTCGCCGTCGCGCCCGTACGCGAGGCCCGAGACCGAGGCGCGCTCAAGGCCGAGCCCATGTTCTCCCGCATCACCCCTGACGGGGTGGCGTGGGCCGACGGCAGTACGGCGGCGTACGACGTGATCGTGTGGTGCACCGGCTTCCGTCCCGCCCTGGCTCATCTGGCCCCGCTACGGCTGCGCGGCCCCGGCGGCGCTATCCCCACCGACGGCACCCGCGCCCTGGCCGAACCGCGCCTGCACCTGCTCGGCTACGGCGACTGGACCGGCCCCGCCTCGGCCACCCTCATCGGCGCCGGCCGCACCGCCCGGCAACTGGCCGCAGAGATCACCGCCCAGCTCTAGTGCCGTGGCCCGGCTTCGCCGTCCTGGCTCTTCACCTGGTGCCCTGCTTCCTCAAGGACGGTGATGGCCTGCTGTTTCCTCGGCTCGGGAACCAGAACCAGGTCGGCATGGAAAGTCGAGGCCACGAATACCGGGATCGCCGCCTCCGCCAGCGGCTTGACGATCGCGGACAGCATTCCGGGAATGTCCAGGCCGTGTGCTGTGGCACCTCCGTAGAAGCCGATCCACTGCTCCGCCGCGTCCGCACCTCTGGCCTCACGGACCACGGTCAGCCCTTCCGGAGCGCGGACGAGCACCAGCCAATCGTCCTCGGGCACCCCGTCTTGCGGCAGCTGCTCGACGGCGAATGCGGGAGACATGATGCTGAGATGCTGAGCGGTGGATGCGTCCATGGGCATGTGTCTACCAGTCACCCATCTGGTCGCACGCTCCGCCCGCCTGTACGGCGTGCCGCTCCGGGCCGGCGCGATGGCGTCCGACAACCGCCGCTACGCCACCGTAGGACCGCCGTCCGCCCGGACCTCGGCCTGATCAGGCCCATGGCCTAACCGGTGACGTCGAGTTCGGCGTACATGCCGGCCGCGTAGTGGCCCGGGAAGTTGCACAGCAGCTCGTATCGGCCCGGCCGCAGTGTCAACGTGGTCCAGCTCGTGGATCCGGGAGCTATGCCGTTCCCGGCGCCCGCCCCACACGTACGAGACGCCTCGCCGAGGCTGCCCGCCTCGCTGACGCGCCCGTCCGAACCGGTCGCCCGCTGCCCCGGCGCGTGCCCCGCCGGGAGCGGCAGCACGACGACCTCGTGGGCGAGGGTCCCCTTGTTGTACGCACGCAGCGAAACCTTGCCGGCTGGGACGCTTGAAGGCGTGGCCGTCAGTCTCATCCGCGTGCCGTGCGGCCCTGAGCCGTACGGGCCTTGAGTGCCGGGCATCATGCCACCCGGACCGGGAGTTCCGTACGGTCCGGGATCATGGGGGCCAGGGCTCATCATGCCTGACGCCATGTCGGCAAGGGCCACGTCCACCACACGCCCTTCAAGTGGTGGCGCAGTGCACGCAGGTTGCTGATGTGGCGGGACCGCTGTTCCTCCCAAGCCGATGGCCGCGTACATGACGGCGCTCATCGCTGCGTAACTCATCCTGGGCAGCCACATGCTCGGCACCTCCGTCGCTCCGCCTCCGCTCGAGGCCGGCCGTCCTGAGGTTCTGGGTGAGGACGCCTCACCCAGACCCCCTGCCCGAACGGAGCCAGGGCATGCCACGCCCACCTCCACCTCGCGACCCACCGGATGCGAGAGGTGGGATCGGATCGATGGCGGCGGACTACCTCGTCGCCGCTGACGGGCACCGCAGTGGGGTGCGTACGGCGCTAGGCGTCGATCGGCACGGTCCCCGGCAGCCTCGGGCACAACGTCAGCATCATTTTCGACGCCGACCTCGGCGATCTGGCCGACCCCCGCGATGCCCACCCTGCACATCCTGTTCAACGACCAGGGCAGTGGCCTGTTCACCACCATCGACCACGCCATTGACCGACACCTGTACAGCGTCACCTACGACCCGGCCATCGGGGCCTCACCCGAGGACTTCACCACCGAGCGTTGTACCGAACTGATCCGCCTGATCACCGCACTGCCGGACCTCGAACCGCGGATCAAGGCGGTGGCGCCGTGGGAGATGGCGGCCATGGTGGCGGATCGTTTCGGGTGGGGCGGGTGCTGCTGACCGAGGATGCGGCGAAAGTCACCCCACCCAGTGGCGGGATGGGCGGCAACACCGCGATCGGTGACGCCTACGACCTGGCCTGGAAGCTCGACTCGACGGCCAGGCCGGGACTGCTGGACAGCTATGACGGCGAGGAAGGCGGTGCCGGGGCCTTGGCCGCGGATGGGATCCGGCTTCTTGCGCTGCTCGAGCACGAGGATCTTGAGCGGCCGGCCCCGGCGGGCCTGGCTGAGGAGCTCCAGGGTTTCGGGCGTCTCCCAGGCGGTCGGGTGCCGCCGGACGCGTGGGCCCGCAAGGCAGTGCATATGACGGACAGTTCCGGAGCGTGCACCTAAGCATGTCAAGGTGCTGAGGGTATTGCCGAAGAGTCCTGTTATAGCCCCCTTGGGCGCTCTTGTTGTGCCCTCGCCTTGACGTTTGGATCACCTAGGAGTGCTCTTCCGTGCCGCCGCCTGTGCTGCCAGGAGAAGGAGCCGCGACCTTGACCATGCTGACCTACACCCTCATCACGGACCCGGCACCCTTGGCGGCGTCCGAGGCCGGGCGGCAGTCCAAGTCCACGGGGACGGTGTACCTGCTCGTCACGAACACCGGGCAGACGGCGTACGCCACGATCAAGGTGACGGTTCCCGTCGGCACCGGCGCCGGCCACCTCACCGACGACTTCACCACGATCACGCCCAAAGGCGAGCACACCGACGTCAAGACCGGCCGCACCCGTGCGGTGACCGTCCAGGCGCAGAGCTTCGCCTTCCAGGTCAGCGATCAGGGCAGCGCGATCACCCTCGGTCCCGGTGACCACATGGTGGTGACGCTGGAGAACGTCGCTGTCGCTCCCCAAGCCGGGCTGGCTGTGCTGCGGGTGACCGAGGCCGCCGGCAGAAGCAAGAGTGGGGGACTGCGCAACAGTGACACGGCGGTGGCGGTGGTGAAGACCGCGCCGAAGGAGATACCGCCGCCGCACGGCTTCCGCGCGGACAACGTCGTGGTGGACGCCGGAACAACGGTCACGCTGAACTGGGAGGGATCCGACGACTTCACGTACGAGATCTTGTTCCCGGGTGGCCGGAAGCCCGTTCCCAAGGTCGAGCACACCGGGTCGCACGGCCCGTACTCCTTGGTGCTGGACGCCGCCGACGCCCCGAAGCGCGACACCACCTACACCCTCGTCGCCGGCTTCGGCACCCGGCGGCACACCGTCACCACGACCGTTCAGGTGCGCGATCCCATCCTGGGAACCCTCACCGCCGTCGATGGCGTCACCACCCCGCGGTTGGAGGGATCGACCAAGGGCGACGGAAGCATCACCCTCCTCCCAGGCGGGGTGAAAGTCTGGAGCACAGGCAGTTCCGACGCCCCGGGCACCGTGTTCGCCGACAAGGCCGACCTCAACGGCGTCAACACCACATGGGTGCAGGGCAGAAGCACTGACGACGGATTGATCGCCTTCTCCAGGTTCGGTCTGCAGGTGTACACGGGCGGGACGGGCACCGCCACCCCTGGCTCCGTGTACGCCGACTCCATACGCGCGAAGGACGCCCCCTATGGGCAGGGTGGCGGGTGGATCAACCTCCACGACGAAGGGATGACCGTCTACCTGTCGAAGGACGGGAGCAACGGACTGGGCAGCGTGACGGCCCGCGACTTCAACCGCTGACCTCGACTCCTTGCGATCGCCTCCCAGGCCACCGCCCGCCTGCCGGTCGATGGCCTGTCTCGTTCGCGGTGGATCGACATGGGCGGGGTTCAGTCGTGGAAGCGGCCCTCACGCGTGTATGTGCACGAAAGGCAGTTGGGGTCGGAGCCCCAGGTGTCGTCCTGGATGATCCTGCGGTAGCGGTTGATGATGCCCTTTTCGACGTGCTGCTCCTGCCCCGGGTACACCAAGGTGTCACTTTGCTCCGCCCACTTGCTGAGGACGTTGTTGAAGTAGAAGAGCCGATGGTGGGCGGCGATCTGGGGCGGGTTGCCGGCCGAAAGACAATTGATGAGCCAGCTGTCGGCGTTCACGTACTTGCCGCCGTAGCTGGAGGAGTAGGAGTCCCTGGGCAGCATGCCGGGGTGGCCCACGTCACGCCAGTGGTACCAGGGGTAGTAGGTCTTGTTGCAGTTGACCGCGCCGGACATGGTCGGGACCGCGGGGGTGGCGAGGCCGTCGACCTCCACCAGTTCCTTGGTGACCGTCCGGCGCTGCAGCTCAGCCGGCAGGGGCTTGGTGCCATGGGCCTCCACCAGCCGCTGCGGGACCGCGACCGAGGCCGGGGTGATCTTCAGGTACGTCTCGAGGAAGCTGTCGCCACTCTCGCGGGCGAACAGACGGGCGCGGCCGATGAAGGCGGTCTGGACGAGGCCCACGTCGCCGGACGGCTGGCTGTCGTTGAACTCCACGGTCAGCCCGTTGCCGTAGCGGAGCAGCGCGAGCTTGACCTCGGCGTCCGCCTCTTCGGCGATCGGTGCCGCCCTCAGTTCTTCCGCTGTGGGCTCGCTCATGGCCTTCGTCGAGGCGGTGGCCGGAGCGTTGAGCAGGAGAATGCCGGCGCTCGCCGCGAGCAGGGCTGGAATGACTCTCACGATCTTCTCCTCGTCGTTCGGGACTGAGCACGACGGTAGGAACGGAGCTTTCAGTTGCCTTAAAGTCCAGCCCGGCAGATACTTCTCGCTGTGACGGCGACCGAGCCTCTGCTGCCACGAGGGCAACTCACCGCCCTTTTCGATCAGATCCCGCGACACCGGCTCACCGTGGTGACCGCGGGCCCGGGCGGCGGTAAGACCTCGGCCGTACGCGGCTGGACGCGGGCCCGGCCTGATCATCTGGTGGCATGGCTGACCTGGGCTGACGACGCCACCCTGATCGAAGAGAGCTGCCAGGCCCTGGGCGCGCCGGCCGGGTGGATCCGCTCCGCCGGACTCGCCACCGAGCTGGCCGCCGCCGTCTCCCGGCCGACCGTCCTCGTCATCGACGAGGTGGAGCGGATCGAGCCGGGCACCCCTGGGGCGCGCCTGCTCGAAGAGTTCTGTCACCACGGCGGCGACGACCTTCACCTGGTGTTGATCTCACGCTCCGCCGTCCCCTTCCCGATCCAGCGCCTGCGCGGCCTGGGTCATGTCTTCCAGGTGTCGGCGGAACAGCTGGCCTTCACCCCTGCCGAGACCCGCTCACTCTCCTCGATCGTTCTGGGGTCGGACGACCTGGCGGAGGAGGTTCACGAGCTCACCAAGGGGTGGCCGGTCGCCGTACGGCTGACGCTGAGCTGGCTGAGCGGCCTGCCCTTGTCGGACCGTGCCAGGCGGATCGCTGCCACGCCGCTGTTCGACTATCTGGTCGAGGAGGTGGTGAAGGACGAGCACGAGGAATTCCTCCGCGCGACCGCTCGGCTGCCGTGGTTCACCGACGAGCTGTGCCAGGCGATGGGGGTCGCCGTCTCCCGCGAGGAGCTCCGCGCTCTGGCCGCTCAGCACATCCTGATCACGCCCTGCGATCAGGGTTATGTGGTGTCGACCTTGGTCCGGGAGTTCGTGGGTGAGGTCGGCCGGGTGCCGGCGGCGGCCCATTGGTATGAGTCGCATGGGTTCGTCCGGGAGGCGCTGGCGGTTTGCGACGAGCCCGGCCATCGGGTGGCGATGATCGAACGGTGGCATGCGTCGCTGCTGGCCGAGGGGCACGCGGCTGAGCTCGTCCGGGCTTGCGTCGCCGTACCGGAGAAGGCGCGGACGTGTGCCGTGGACATGGCCGAGGGACAGGCACGCCAGGTTCAGGGGGACTGGGCCGGCGCGCTGGAGTGCCTGCGCCGTGTCGATGCCACTGACCCCGCGGTGGCCTGGCGGATGGGGATGATCTACTACCAGCGGGGGGACTACAAGGCGGCGTTGTCGACGTTCGAGCTGGCCGGCGGCTTCGACGGCTCGGCGTTTCCGCTGCCCTCCTCAAGCTCCTCGGACCGGGCGATGTTGCTCGCCTGGTCCGCCAGCGCTCGCTGGCTGGTCGGCGAGAGCGCGGAGGCGACCCAGCTGGCCGAACAAGCCCTGGCGATGGCCACCCTCTGCCAGGACGAACGCGCTGCCGCCTGCGCCCACACCGCGCTGGCCATGGTCACCCACGACGCCGGCGACGGGGCCGGAAGCGAACGGCACAGCGCCCTCGCCCTCGCCGCCGCGGAGAGCTCTGGAGACCTGTTGTTGTCCGCCCGCGTCCTGGCCAACCGCGCCGCGAGCCGCGCGGAGGAGGCCCGCTACGACGAGGCCATCGCCGACTCCGACCTCTCGGTACGGCGAGCGGACCTGGTCGGGGACCCCGTCCAGACCGCGATCGCCCTGCACAACCGCGCCGATGCGCTCATGGGCCTGGGCAGACTCGACGAAGCCCTGGCCGACTTCCAGCGGGCACGCGACATCTTCAGCCGGGTGGGCAGCGACAAGCTCGGCCACCCGCTGGCGGGGCTCGGCAAGGTCTATCTGGAGCGCGGGGAGCTGATGCATGCCCGAATCAGCTTCGAAAACTCCCTGAAGCATGCCGAACAACTCCAGAACGCCCATCTGACCCAGACAGCCCTGGCCGGACTGGCCTGCGTCCACGCGGTCGACGATCCCGCGCTGGCCGTCCAACTGGCCGAACGCGCGGTCGCGGCAGGCGGCGGCTCCAGCCGGGTGGACGCGCTCCTGGCCGCCGGCTGGGTCTGGGCAGAGACCGGCGACCGGACCAAAGCCGGCGCCTACGCCCGATCCGCCCACGAGGCGGCCGTCAGCCGCCGCGACCGGGCCAAGATGGCGGAAGCCCTGGAACTGTCGGCCTTCACCGTGGCCGAATCCCCTGGCGAGCGAGCGGACCTGCTGGCGTCCGCAGCGGAGATCTGGGCACAGATCGGCAGCCCGGTGAACATCGCGCGTAACGCGTTCGCCCGGGCGCGGCTCAACGGCTCCGGCCTCGACGAGGCGGAGCAGGAGCTCCGCCGCGTCGGCCTCCGCGGGCCGCACAGCTCCGGCGCCGGCCTGCTCCGCGCGATCACGCTCCTCGACCATGACGCCGTGCGGTTCTGCATGCTGGGTGGAGTACGGCTCAGCCGCTGCGGCAGCGCTGTCGAATGGCAGTCCCGAAAGGCACGCGACCTGCTGACCTGGCTGGCGTGCCAACGCGGCCGCATTGTCGCCCGGGAAGCGGTGATGGAGATCCTTTGGCCGGGTGAGGAGCCCGCGTCCTGCTCCAACCGGCTTTCGGTCGCTCTGTCCACGGTGCGCTCGGTCCTGGACCCGCAACGGAAGTTCGGGCCCGGGGAGTTCGTCCGCGCCGACAGGTACAGCATCCAGCTGGTCGGACTCCGTACCGATGTCGAGGAGTTCCTCTCCGCTGCCGCCGAGGCGCTCGCCTCCGGAGACGAGGACCTCCTTGTCGCGGCTGAGGCTCGCTACACCGGGGACGTCTGCGAGGACTCTCCTTACGCCGAGTGGCTGGAGCCTCTGCGTGAAGAGGCTCGCGCCGTACACCAGGCCCTGCTCCGCGAACTGGCCTCACTCGCGGAGGCGGCCGACGACCCCGACAGAGCGGTTCGCTACCTGCTCCGCCTGCTCGAACGGGACGCCTACGACGAGGCCGCCCACCTGGGCCTGGTTCGAACGCTGACCGGAGCTCGCCGCCATGGTGAGGCCCGTAGACGCTACCGGCTCTATGCCGAGGCGATGAGGGAACTCGACGTGGAACCGGCCCCGCTCAGCCTCATCTGAGCCCACGGTCATTCGCGCGCCGTTCAGCAGAGTTCGCGGTACGGGGCGTCCGGGACGTAGCGTGACCAGTCGGTCCGGGAAGGGGAGCCGCCGACGCGGGCGCACAGCAGGGCGGCGGCGCGGGGGCCGTCGGTGACGTAGGTGAACAGGGCGCCGTCGCCGGTGAGCGCGTAGAGGGTGCGGCCGTCGGGGGAGAAGGACAAGGCGAGCACGGGGCCGGCGGCGCCGGGGAACGGGAGGTCGGCGGCCTGGCCGGTGGAGGTGTCGCGGACGCGTATGCGCTGGTCCCGGTCGACGGTGGCGAGGGTGCGGCCGTCGGGGGAGGAGGCGGCGACGATGCCGGCCTCGCTGACCAGCGGCGGCTCGATGAGGCGGCCCGTGCGCAGATCGGCCAGGTACAGCGCGTTGACGCCGGTGAGCGCGTACCGGGGGTCGGGCGCGAGGCCGCTCAGCGATCCGCCGACGGCGTCGGTGGTGATCCGCCGGACCGTCCGCCCGGAGGCGACGTCGAGCAGCACGAGCCCGTTGTCGTCGCGTGCCACCACTTCCCGGCCACCGGGGAGGAAGGCGAAGCTCCCGTAGGTCGCGCTCACCGTGTGGGCCGGCCGCCAGGAGGGGGTGGCGGTCCAGAGCTGGGTGGTCCGTTCCTCCTGGCAGGTGCCGGCCGCGCGGTAGATCGTGGCGGCGGCGAGCGTCCTGCCGTCGGGGCCGAACGTGAGGTCGCCGACCCGCCACAGATCGCCCGTCCGCCGGGTCCGGCGGCCCGGGAGGCGGGCCAGTTCGCGGCCGGTGACGACGTCGCTGATCCGTACGGCTCCGCCCGGGGTGACCACCGCGAGGGTGGCGCCGTCCGGGCTGAGGGTCACCGCGTGCTTGGGGTCGTTCGTGGCGGCGCACGGCGAGGTCGCCTCCGTGCCCTGGAAGACCAGGGTGGGCCCGACCTGGCGGCGGGTGCGCAGGTTCCACACCCGTACGCCGTCCGGCCCGGCCGTGGCGGCCCGTCCCGCCCCGACCGCCAGCGCCGCCTGCTCGGCCTGCCCGCCCAGCCGATCGGGCGCGGTCCAGGCGGTGACGTCGGCGAACCGTACGCCGCCCGGCCGTACCGTGTAGGCCAGGCCGCGGCCGTCGCCGGTGAACGCCAGCTCCTCCACCACGGACGGCAGGCCCGGTACGACGGTCGCCGACCGGCGGGCGGGTACGTCCCAGAGCCGCAGGCCCAGGTGGCTCACGGTCGCCAGCCACCGTCCGCCGGGGTCCGTGGCGAAGCTCTCCACGTGCTCCCCGGCCGCGGCGTGGCCGGCGAGCTCGGCGCCGGTGCCCGCGTCCCAGAAGCGGAGCTCGACGGCGTGGCTGATCAGCGTCCTGCCGTCCGGGGTGAAGCGCAGGGCGCGGATCTCGTCGTCGGAGGGCGGGACGGTGAACGCGCGTGCCGTACGTCCCGACGCGAGGTCCACCAGCTCCACGCGGCGGTCGGCGACGGCCAGCGCGAGGGTGGAACCGTCGGGGCTCAGGGCCGCCGCCGTGACCGTCTTCCTGGTCAGCGTGCTCACGACGGTGCCGCGGCGCAGGTCGAGCACCGAGACCGGCCTGCCGGAGCTGTACGTGAAGACCGCCGCCCGGTCGCCCCCGGCGGCGAAGACCGCTCCGTTGCCCACCAGGGGCAGTTCGTGCAGCAGGCGGCCGTCGCGCACGCCGAACACGCGGGCCGTGGACTGGTAGGAGTCGATGGCGAGCAGGAGGGAGGCGTCCGGGCTGAGGAAGCTGTTCGCGCAACAACCGGGCGAGGCGATCGTGCCCAGCGTCCGGCGCGTGGCCGGGTCGCGGACCGTCGCGCCGTCGCTGTCCCAGGTCAGGACGTGCCCTTGGGCCGACACGGCGAGGTACTTGCCGTCGATGCCCGTACTGACGTCGGCCTGGCCGAGCGAGGCCAGCAGCCCGAGCCGCGCCTCGGGCACGGGGGACAGCCGCCAGGCGGCGAGGCTGAGCTGCATCGCCGTGGTGGGTGTGTGCAGGCGCAGCGCGGGCACCCGCGCGGCGAGCCCGCGGGCGATCGCCTCGTCCCGCTGCCCGGTGACGGTGCGTCGCTGCGTCTCGGCCAGCGTGCCCAGGACCGCCGCCACCGCGAGCAACGCGGCGAGCAGGGCGAGCAGCAGGGCCCTGCGCCGCCTGCGACGGACCGTCAGCGCGGCCGAGGCGGCGAGGAAGCGCCGTTCGACCGGGTTGAGCCGCAGGTGCCGCCTGGTCTGGCCGGCCCAGCGGTGGTCGCGTTCGAGCGCGGAGCCCTGGTGCAGGTCGGCGTCCTTGTGCCCGTTCGCCGCCCATGCCCGGGCCGCGTCGCGCAGGCGCTCGTGATCGGCCAGGCCGGGACGTTCGTCGGCCAGCCAGCCGCGCAGCCGGTGCCAGGCGACGGGCAGGGCGGGCGAGGCGATGCGCACGCCGTTCGCGTCGCCGGTCAGCATCCCCGCCCGGCGCAGGGCCTCGACGGCGACGGGCGCCGCCGGGTCGTCGCCGAGTTCGTCCAGGGCGGCGGATCTGAGCTGGTCGCCGGGGCCGACCAGGCGTACCAGGAGGCCGGGGACGGCGGCCTGCGCGGGCTCGGGCAACGCCGCGAACGCCTGCTCGGCGCGCTCGCCGAGCGGCGGCCGTACGGCGCCGTTCCTGGCGGCGACGACGCCCGCCGCCCGGTTGCCGGCCTCCATGAGGCTCCCGTGCGCGGCCCGGTGCTCCAGCAGGCCGAGCAGGAGGTCGCGGGCCGCCGGACGCTCTTCCGGCCGCTCGGCCAGCCCCGCGTCCACCAGCGCGCGGAGCGGCTCCGGCAACGGGACGGTGTGCGCCTGCGCCCGGTACGGCGGACGGCCCGACGCGGCGTACAACATGACGGCCGCCCAGCCGTAGACGTCGGCCGCCCCGCCCGCGGGGGCGCCGCGCAGCACCTCGGGGGCCATGTAGAGCGGGGTGCCGACGGCGCCGCCCGGGGTGATCGAGCCGGTGAGCAGCCGGGCGATGCCGAAGTCGATGACGCGGGGCCCGTCGGGGCCCAGCAGCACGTTGTCCGGTTTGAGATCGCGGTGCACCACGCCCGCGCGGTGGACCGCCACCAGGGCCGTGG
This sequence comes from Nonomuraea sp. NPDC051191, assembly GCF_044455665.1. Taxonomy (NCBI): domain Bacteria; kingdom Bacillati; phylum Actinomycetota; class Actinomycetes; order Streptosporangiales; family Streptosporangiaceae; genus Nonomuraea; species Nonomuraea sp. NPDC051191. Next base: position 121,345 of record NZ_JBITEZ010000018.1, read on the forward strand.
CCACCCCCACCGCCAGCCGGTGCAGCTCGTCGCCGTGGAAAGGGCCGTGCTCCTGGACGGCCGCGCGCAGGCTCGCCCCCGACACGAACTCGCTGACGAGGTACGGCCGCTCGGCCTCCAGGTCGAAGTCGAGGATCCTGGCGGTGCAGAAGGGGGCGATCCTCGACAACGCCCGCACTTCGCCGTCGGGCGGGCGGAGGGAGGCCGCCCCGGCGTGCAGCACCTTGACCGCCACCTGGTCACCGGCCGGCCCGTACGCCTCGTAGACGACCCCCTGGCCACCCGCGCCGAGCCGCCCCGCGAGGGTGTACACGCCGATGCGCCAGGGGTCACCGTCGAGGAGCGGGCTCCAAGCCACGACCCATTGTGTGCGCGAGGCCGTCACGAACGTCAATGCCCGACCGGCGGGGAGGGCCGGATGGGGGTCTTCTCCGACTACTACCGGGCGGCGCATGGTCGAATGGACATGAGCGATCGCTCATGGCGCACGCCTGGTCCGGTATTGGCGCTCAGACCGGAACGCCGCATAGTGAGGCCATGGACCGACCCCTGCGCGTCGCGGTCATCGGCGACCGCGATCCGGCTTGTTCCCCGCACGTGGCTACCGACGACGCGCTGCGGCATGCCGCCGCGCACCTTGGCATCGGGGTGGACGTCCGCTGGCTGGCCACCGAACCGCTCGAATCCGACCTGGCCGAGGTCAAGGCCGCCGACGTGTTGTGGTGCGCGCCAGGCAGCCCGTACCGCAGCCTGCGCGGCGCACTGGCCGCCCTTCGTCACGGCCGAGAGCACAGCCTCCCCACCTTGGGTACGTGCGGCGGCTGCCAGCACATGATCATCGAGTACGCCCGCCACGTGCTCGGCTACGAGGACGCGGAGCACGCGGAGTACGACCCGTACGCCTCCACCCTCTTCGTGTCGGAACTGGCCTGCTCGCTGGCCGGCAAGACCATGCCCGTCACCCTGCTCCCCGGTACCCGGGTGGCCGCGCTGTACGGACGGACCGAGGTCGAAGAGGAGTACTACTGCAACTTCGGTCTCGACCCCAGCCGGCAGAAGACCCTGCACGACGGTGGCTTCTCCGTCACAGGAGTGGACGGTGATGGCGAGGCCCGGGTGCTGGAGATTCCCGGCCACCCCTACTACGTGGCCACACTGTTCGTGCCGCAGGCCCGCTCGCGTCCCGAGGCCCCGCACCCGCTGGTCGTCGGCCTGCTGCGCGCGGCGCTATGACCTTCACCCAACTGAGGATCCTGCAGGCGGTCGCACGGACCGGCAACATGACCCGGGCCGCCGAGGAACTGTCCACCACGCAGTCTGCCGTCAGTCACGCTCTGCGCGCGCTGGAGAGCGAGCTCGGGATCGCGCTGCTGGTGCGGGGCAACCACGGGGTGAGCCTGACGGCGGCTGGACGTGCCGTGTGCCGCCGCGCCACGCTCATCCTCACCCAGGTGGAAGCGTTGGAGCAGGAGGTGGCCGCAGCCCAGGAGCATGAGCGTGGCAGCCTGCGCGTCGGTGTCATCCCCAGCGCCAACGTCCGGCTGCTGCCGCCGATCCTGCGGCGGTTCGGGGAGTCCTACCCGCAGGTGCGGCTCAGGGGGATGGAGGGCTCGGACGACGAGGTGCGGGAGTGGCTCGAAACGGGAGCGGCGGACATCGCAACCGTGTCCGCCGGAGTGGCGCGCGCACAGGCCACCCCGGCCTCGCTCCCCGCGGGGTTGATGGCGCGACCGCTCGCCACCGACCGCATGCTGGCCGTCCTGCCCAGCGGTCACGAACTGGGCGTCCGCGACTCGATACCGGTGGCCGAACTGTCCCGGCATCCGTTCATCATGTCCACGGGCGGCTGTGAGCCTCTGATCACGACACTCGCGCGGGCGGCGGGGGCGAGCCTGAAGTGCCATTACCGGGTGCGCGACACCAGCAGCATCCTCGCCATGGTCGCCGAGGGGCTCGGGGTGAGCATCGTCCCTGAACTGGCGCTGCCCGCCCATCGCCCGGGCGTGCACGCGATCCCGCTGGACCCGGCTGCCGAGCGCACCATCCTGCTCGCCTTGCCCGCGAGCCCGCTCCCGACGGCCACCGCCTTCGCCGAACTGGCCCTTACCCTCACACCTCAACCCAGCTGCGCCGAAGGGATGGGTCCCGGCAGGGAGTTCGCGGGCCCGGTCCAGGATTCCGTCGTATGAGCCGGAGGCTCCCGCCCCCGCCGGCGTCCAGTCGGAGAGGGTCGGAGAGGTGGGTCAGTGGCGGGCGGTGGGGAAGCGGCGGAGGGTCGGGCTGAGCGTGGTCGCGGTCGCCACGAGGGCGAGCGCGGCGGCGCAGGCCAGGATGCCGCCGGTCCCCGCCGTGACCAGCGCTCCGCCGAGCAGCGGCCCGAGCGCCGCCGCGCCGCCGCCGCACAGCCCCGTGACGCCCGTCAGCCGGCCGCGCAGCGCGTCCGGGGTGACGGTGATCTGGTAGGTCAGGATCGTGGTGTTGGCCAGGGGGACGAAGAAGGCGGCGCAGCCGAGCAGCAGCCCGAGCGGCAGGCCGCTCGGCACGACCGCCATCAGGGCCGTCAGCGCGGCGGTGACCCAGGAGAAGCCCACGATCACCACCGGCGCGGGCAGCGCGGCGTGCAGCCGGTCGGCCAGCGCGGCGCCGAGCAGCCCGCCCGCCCCCATGCAGGCCATGCTCAGCCCGATCACCCCGGCGCCCACCTGGTCCTCGTGGGACGTCGCCAGCACGATGATGATCAGGGCGGTGAAGACCAGGTTGGACAGCAGCATCCACAGCAGCGTCGTCCTGATGACCCGCCGGCCCAGCACCCACCGCAACCCGGCCACGAGGTCACCGCCCGGCCCCCGCTCCTCCCCGGCCGGATCCGGACGCGCGGGCAGCCGCAGGAAGAGCAGCGCGACGGAGGAGAACGCGAGCATGACGGCGTCCACCACGAACGGGATCGCCCGCTGCAGGGCGAACAGGAAACCGGCCAGCGCCGGTCCCACCAGGGTCGCGATGAACGGCCGCGCGGTGTTGGCCGCCACCGCCCGCGAGAGCTGCGAGGCGGGCACCACCTGCGGCAGCGCGGCCTGCTCGGCGGGCTCGAACGCGGCCCCGAGCAGGCCGTCGAGCAATGCCACCAGCAGGATGTGCGGGAAGGAGTAGACGTCCAGCCACACGGCGGCGGCGACGGAGGCCATGGCCAGCGCCCGCCCTGTCTGGCAGATCAGCAGGGTGCGCCTGCGGTCCCAGCGGTCGGCGATCACCCCGGCCGGCAGGTTGGCGATCATGTGACCGGCCGCCACCACCGACGAGGCCAGCCCGGCCTCCAGGGCGGAGCCGGACATGGCCAGGATCAGCAGGGGGATCGCGATGAAGTTGATCTCGTTGCCCAGCTCGGAGAGGAACTGGCCGCTCCACAGCGTGGCGTAGCTCCTGTTGCGCGACAGTGGCGCAGGTGCGGGTTCGACGGCGGAATCCTTCATGGTCGACGTGTTCCTCCCGTTCAGGACTCCGGCGGCAGGCGGCGGGCCAGTCGTCCGGTCACTTGGATCAGGCCGATCCGGCCGGCGTCGCTGAGGACATCGGGGATGAACCGGCCGGCGTGCGCGGTGCGGCCGTGGGGCGGCGGCTCGCCGACGGCGAACACCAGGCCGGGGAAACACGTGATCGCGCCCGTGGACCGCAGGCTCAGGCGGCCCGCGCCGTCCTCGGCCACCTCGAACCTGGCCGCGCCGTTCGCGTACGCTCCCGCGCAGCCCGGCGGGCCTGGCACGGGCGGCCCGGGAGCGGCCAGCGGGCGGTGGTCGCCCACCTCGACGCCCGCCGCCGCCAGCCGGTCCACCAGGTCGCGCCACACGGCCAGGCCGGTGTTCGCGTTCGTGGTCAGCGCGACGACCGTGCCGCTGACGGGATCGGCGCGCAGGTGGCACGAGGTGCCCTCCCCCGTGCCGTCGTGGCCGAACCACTCGGCGCCGTCGCGGCGGTGGATCGCCCAGCCGAGACCCCACCCGTCCGCCATGCCGTAGGGGCCGATCGCGGCGCCGGCCAGCCGGTCCACGCGCATCCGCAGCAGCGTGTCCGCGCCGAGCAGGGCGGGCAGGGACGGGTCGCCCAGGTGCAGGCGGGCGAAGGCGACCAGGTCGGCGGCGCTGAGCGCCAGCGCGCCGTCCGGGGCCTCGACGGGCGACTCCTCCTCGGCCACCGCCACCACCACGTCCCGGGACGGGTGCACGGTGTGGCCGGTCGCCGCCCGGCGGGCCGTCGGCGGGCCCGCCACGTACGCGGGCGTGATCTCCAGCGGGGCCAGCAGCAGGTCCTCGACCGCCTCCCACCAGGTCATCCCGGTGACGGACTCGATCAGGTGCCCGGCCAGGACGTACCCGGCGTTGGAGTAGGAGAACGCGGGGACGATGCCGGGCCAGGCGGGCCCGCAGTGTCCTTCGGCCCACGCCCGCCTGCTGGGCGCACGGTCGGCGTCCTCGGCGTTGGCCGCCAGGCCGGCGGTGTGGCTGAGCAGCCGGCCCAGGGTGAGGTCCGCGGCGTACGGGCCCAGCTCGGGCAGCGGTCCGGCGAGCGGCGTGCCGAAGCCCACGTCGCCGTCGTCGGCCAGCATGGCGGCCAGCGTCGCGGTGAACGGCTTGGTCAGCGACCCGAGCGGGAACGCGGTGCCGGCCGTCACCGGCGGGCCGCCGGGGGTCTGCACGCCGTACTCGGCGGTCGTCGTCCGGCCGTCTCGGTGGACGGCGAGCTGGGCGCCGGGGACGCGGTGCCCGCGCGCCAGCTCGGCCAGCAGGCCCGGCAGGTCGAGGCGGTCCATGTCAGCCCACCCCACCGGAGCTGGGGCCGGAGCCGGGGTCGGAGCCGGGGCCGGAGCGGGAGTCGGGGCCGGGAGCGAAGCCGGAGCGGGAGCCGGTGGCGTGGCGGGGGCCCGGGTGGCGGGCCAGCGAGCGCAGGCAGGCCAGGAAGTCCGCCATGAGCCGGTCCACCGTGGCCTGGTCGTGCACGTTCCGCGAGTGGTACCAGTCGAAGGACAACCGGCCGTCCCGGATCGCGCCCACGACCTCCAGCAGGTGATCGGCCCGCTCCAGCGGGCTCTGCTCGCGGCCGATCGGGTCGTGGAAGGCGCGAAGGAGGCCGTCACTGTGGCCGTCACTGTGGCCGCCGGGCGCGTCCGCCTGCCCGTGGTAGTTGAAGGCCACCTGCGGGACGGGCCGCGACGCCAGCTCCGCCCCGGCCGATCCCGGCGGCCCGAGATGGCGCAGCAGGCCGTAGCCGAGCCCGTTGCCGGGGATCGCGCGAAGCTGCTCGCGCACCGACCGGACGATCTTCACCCAGTCGTCGCCGCCGGGCAGCGTGAGGGCCGCCGGGTACTCCGTGGTGAACCAGCCGACGGTCCTGCTCAGGTCGAGGTCGTCGAACAGGTGCTCGCGGCCGTGCCCCTCCATGTCGATCACCACCCGCTCGTCGCCGCTCCACCGGCTGAGGGTCCAGGCCAGGGCGGCGACCAGCAGCTCGTGGAGCCGTACGCGGAAGGCGGCGGGGGCGGCGCGGACCAGCGCGCGGGTCTCCTCCTCCGACAGCGCGCCGGGCACGACGGCGACCGAGCCGACCAGGTTGTCGCCGTCGTGGTCCACGGGCAGCGGCGGCGGATCCGGCAGCCCGGTCCAGTACGCGGCCTCCCGGCCCGGTCCGTCGCCCGCGGCGTACCCGGCCAGCCTGGTCGCCCAGGTGCCGAACGGCGAAGAGGCGGGGCCGAGGTCGATCGGCTCGCCGTCGGCCGCCTGCCGGTACGCGGTCTCCAGGTCCTCGGTCAGGACGCGCCAGGAGACGGCGTCCACGACCAGGTGGTGGGCGGTGAGGTACAACCACGGCCGGCGGCCGGGGCCGGTGTCGAACAGCAGGGCCCGGCACAGGGGGCCACGGGCGAGGTCGAACCCGGCGTCCGCGGCGGCGGCCCGTTCGTCCATGGCCCCTCGCAGGTCGGTGTCCGTGTCCAGGTGCGTCAGGTCGTGCCGGGCCAGCGGCAGCCGCGCGTCGTCGGCGGGGGCGATGTGCTGCCGCCATTGGTCGCCGTCCCGTTCGAAGCGGGACCGCAGCGCGTCGTGCCGCCGCGCCAGCGCGGCGAGCGCGGCCCGCAGGACCTCCTCGTCCACCGGGCCGGTCAGCTCGGCCAGCATGGACTGGTTGTAGTGGTGCGGGGCGACCCGGTGACCGGCCAGGAAGGCCCGCTGCACCGGCGTCAACGGCACCGGCCCGCCGGTGACCTCGCCCGCCCCGAGAGCGCCGCCGGCCCCGGCGCCCGTGGAGGCCGGGGCGGCGCGAGCCACCGGGGCCAGCTCGGCGATCGTCTGGTGCAGGAAGAGGTCCTTGGTGGTGACGCCGATCCCGGCGCGCCGGGCCCTGGCGACCATCTGCATGCTGAGGATGGAGTCGCCGCCCAGGTCGAAGAAGTTGTCCTCGACCCCGAACGCCCCGGGCTCGACGCCCAGGACCTCCGCCCACACCTCCACCAGCGCCGACTCCACGCCGTCGCGCGGCGCGATCCGCTCGTCCGCCGCCGTGCCCACGTCCGTGGCGGACGGGTGCGGCAGGGCGCGCCGGTCCACCTTGCCGCTGCTGGTCAGCGGCAGCTCGTCCAGTGTCACGAAGAAGTGCGGCACCATGTAGCCGGGCAGCCGCCCGCGGGCGAACTCGCGCAGCGCGGCGGTCTCCGGCGCGGCCCCGGCCACCGGCACGACGTACGCGGCGATCCGCGGCACGCCCTGTCCGTCCCCGAGCACCACGACGGTCGCCCGCGCCACCCGCGGGTGCTCGCCGAGCACCGCCTCGATCTCGCCGGGCTCGATCCGGAACCCGCGCACCTTCACCTGGTCGTCGGTCCTGCCGAGGTACTCCAGCGTGCCGTCGGGACGCCACCGCGCCAGGTCCCCGGTGCGGTACATGCGCCCGCCCGCTTCCTCGAACGGCCCGGCGACGAACCGTTCGGCGGTGAGCGCGGGCCGGCCGAGATAACCGCGGCCGAGCTGGTCACCGGCGAGGTACAGCTCCCCGGCCACGCCCACGGGGACCGGCCGCAGCGTCCCGTCCAGAACGTACGCCCGGGTGTTGCGCATCGGCCTGCCCACGATGGGCCGTTCGCTGTCGGACAGGCGGCAGTACAGGGTGTCCACGGTGCACTCGGTCGGCCCGTAGTAGTTGTAGCCGGCGGTGTCCGGGGCCGTGCGCAGGTCGTGCCAGAGCGCCTCGCCCACCGCCTCGCCGCCCAGCATGACCACCGCCGGCCGGTGCCGTTCCCCGGTGAGCAGGCCGAGCGGCACGAGCTGCTCGGCGTAGGACGGCGTCAGGTCCAGCACGTCGATCCGGTGCCGGTCGATGTAGGACAGCAGCGCCTCCGGGTCGCGCCGCGTGAGGTCGTCGATCACGTGCAGCTCGTGGCCGTCGGCCAGCCACAGCACGCCCTCCAGCGAGGTGTCGAAGCTGAACGCCGCGGTGAGCCCCGCCCTGAGCCGCCCGCCGCCCGCCTCGGGCCGGATGAGGCCGGCCCGGTGGTCGAGGAACAGGTTGGTCAGCCCGCGGTGTTCGAGCACCACGCCCTTGGGCCGGCCGGTCGAGCCGGAGGTGTAGATCACGTACGCCGGGTGCCCGGGGAGCGGCGCGGGCCAGTCCGGCGGGCCGTCCGGCTGCCCGTCGAGCAGCGCGGGATCGTCCAGCATGATCAGCTCGCCGGGCACGGGCGGGCCGAACGCCGCCTCCCGGTCGGTCAGGACGATCACCGGCTTGGCGTCGTCCAGCATGAACGACAGCCGTTCGTCCGGCAGGTCGGGATCCAGCGGGAGGAAGGCGGCCCCGGCCTTGAGCACCGCCAGCAGGGCCACGACGGTCCGGTCGCCGCGCGAGCAGGCCAGTCCCACCAGCGTCTCGGGACCGGCCCCGCGCGCCCGGAGCAGCCGTGCCAGGCGGTCGGCGCGGGCGTCCAGCTCGGCGAAGGTGAGCGTGCGGTCGCGGAAGGACAGCGCGGGCAGCGCCGCGTCGGCGCGGGCCCGTTCGGCGAACAGGTCGGTGAACAGCGCGGACGACGCCGGGGCGCGCGTGCCGTTCCAGCCGGTCAGGACCTGCTCCCGTTCGGCGTCCGTCATGATCGGCAGGTCGGCCAGGAGGGCGCCGGGGTCGGCCGCGACGGCGTCGAGCAGGGTCGTCAGGTGGCCGGCCAGCCGTTCGGCGGTGGAATGGTCGAACAGCGCGGTACTGTAGCCGATGGCCGCCGTCAGCCGGCCGCCGTGCTCGTGGAAGTCGACCGTCAGGTCGTGGCTGACCTGGCCGGAGACGGCCGGCAGCGGCGCGGCGCGCAGGCCCGGGAGGTCCGGGTCGGCCGACGGCGTGTTGTCCAGCACCACCATGACGTCCACCAGCGGGTTCCTGCTCGGGTCCCGCTCCGGACGAAGCAGTTCGACCAGCCGCTCGAACGGCACGTCCTCGTGCTCGAACGCCTCTAGCACGGTCGAACGCACCTCGGCCAGGAAAGCGGCGAACGACGACGAGCCGTCGACGGTGGACCTGAGCACGACGGTGTTGACGAAGAACCCGACCAGCCCCTCCAGCTCGGCCCGGCCGCGTCCGGAGGTCGCCGTGCCGACGGCGACGTCCCGCTGTCCGCAGATCCGGGACAGCAGGAGCTGCGTCACGGCGGTCAGGACCATGAACAGCGTGGCGTCGTGCCCGCGGGCCAGCGCCTTGAGCCGGTCCAGCGTCCCCGGCGCGACGTCGAGCAGGCGCATCGCGCCGTCGGCCACCCGTACCGGCGGGCGGGGCCGGTCGACCGGCAGCGCGAGCGGCGTGAGGCCGGCCAGCCGGCGTTCCCAGTAGCCGGGGTCGGACGGGTGCCGGCGCTGCCAGGAGGCGAAGTCGGCGTACCGCAGCGGGAGCGGCGGCAGCTCGGCCCGCTCGCCCCGGAGCGCGGCGGCGTAGCAGGCGCCCAGCTCGGCGCCGAGCACGCCCATCGACCAGCCGTCGGTCGCGATGTGGTGCATGACCAGCGCGAGCGCGTGCTCGGCGGCGCCCAGCCGCACCAGCGTGGCCCGCAGCACGGGCCCGCGCCGCAGGTCGAACGGCCGGGACGCGGCCCGCTCCACGGCCTCCCGCATCGCCCGTTCGGGATCGTCGTCGCCGGACACGTCGGTCACCGGCAGGGGCACCGGGCCGGGAGGCAGGATCGTCTGCGTGCCGCGGCCGTCCACGTCGCCGTAGACCGTGCGCAGCGACTCGTGCCGCTCCACCAGCCGGTCGAGCGCGGTACGCAGCGCCGCCACGTCCAGCTCGCCGGACAGGCGCAGCCCGTACACGGTGTTGTACTCCGAGCCGCCGGGCTCGAACTCGCTGAGGAACCACAACCGCTGCTGGGCGAAGGACAGCGGCAGGCCCTCGTCGCCCGCGACCCGCTCGACGGCGTCGGGCACGGGCGCGGCGGTGAGCGTGCCGGCGAAGGCGGCGATGGTCGGGGTGTCGAAGAGCTGGCGCGGCGAGGGCGCCGCGCCGAGCGCCGCCCGCACCCGCGAGATCACCCGGATGCTGAGGACGGAGTCGCCGCCGAGGTCGAAGAAGTCGTCCTCGACGCCCACGTCCGCCACGTCCAGCCCCAGCACCTCGGCCCAGATCCCGGCCAGCAGCGATTCGGTGGCATCGCGCGGGGCGACCCGGGGCACGGCCGCGTCGAGCGGCCCGTCGGGCACGGGCAGCGCCCGCCGGTCGAGGGTGCCGCCCGCGGTCAGCGGCAGGGCGTCCAGCCGGGTGAACGCCGACGGCACCGCCTGCGCGGGCACGTGCGCGGCCATGAACGCGCGCAGCTCGGCCGGACCCGGGACGTCCTCGCCGGCCGGCACGACGTAGCCGACCAGCCGCGTCCGCCCGGCCTCGTCGCGGTGCCCGGCCGCCGCGGCGGCGGCCACCCCGGGATGGCGGGCCAGCGCGGCCTCCACCTCGCCCAGCTCCACGCGGAACCCGCGGACCTTGATCTGGTCGTCGGCGCGCCCGACGATCTCCAGCTCGCCGTCGGCCCGGCGGCGGCCCAGGTCGCCGGTACGGTAAACGCGCTCCCCGGAGGCGTCGCGCAGGAACCGGCTCGCGGTCAGCTCGGGACGCCCCCAGTAACCGCGCGCGACCCCGTCGCCCGCGACGCAGATCTCGCCGGTCACCCCCACGGGCACCGGACGCAGCCCGGCGTCGAGCACGTGCACACGGGTGTTGGCGAACGGCCGCCCGATCGGCGCGTACGCCCCCTGCCCCATGGGCGCCGCGCCGAGCTGGAACACCGTCGAGTCCACGGTGGTCTCCGTCGCGCCGTAGGCGTTGACCGCGATCGTCCCGGGCCCGAGGCGGGCGAGCACCCGTTCGGCCTCGGCCACCGGCCAGCCCTCCGAACCGACCATCAGCACCCGCAGCGCCTCCGGCCGCCGGCCCGAGCGCGCCAGCTCCTCGGTCACCGCCGCCGCCAGCGACGGCACGGTCACCATGAGGTGCGCGCCGCTGCTCACCAGCAGGTCGGCCATGGCGCGGGGGTCGCCGACGTGGTCGGCCGGGCAGATCACCATCTCGCCGCCGAACATCGCCGACAGCAGGAAGTCGCCGAAGAACAGGTCGACCGACTGGCTGGAGACCGCCAGGCAGCGCGGCCGGGTCCCGGCCAGGCCGTAGCGGGCGTCCCAGGCGTGGGTCATGTGGTGGACGTTGCGGTGCTCGACCATCACGCCCTTCGGCCGTCCCGTCGAGCCCGAGGTGTAGATCACGTACGCCAGGTCGTCCGGCCCGACGTCCACGCGCGGCGGCCGGGCGGGGGCGCGGGCCGGATCGAGGGCGGGATCGTCCAGCAGGACGGCCTCCGTCCCGCCCAGCCGGTCGAGCAGCGCCGTACGGGTGACCACGAGCGGGGCGGCGCAGTCGGCCAGCATGGATTCCAGCAGGGCGCGCGGGTAGTCCGGGTCGAGCGGCACGAACGCCGCCCCCGACTTCAGCACGCCGAGCAGCGCGGCGACGGCGTCCACGCCGCGTTCGACGCAGACGCCGACCAGCGTGCCCGGCCGCGCGCCGCGCTCGATCAGCAGGTGCGCCAGCCGGTCGGCCCGCCCGTCCAGCTCGGCGAAGGTCAGGCTGTCGGGGCCGCAGCTCACGGCGGTGTCGCCGGGCGTGCGTGCGGCCTGCTCGGCGAACAGCTCGTGCACCGGGCGGGCGGCGGGGAAGCGCGCCGCGGTGTCGTTCCAGGCGGCGAGCTGCGCGCGTTCGGCGGCGGTGAGCACGGGCAGGTCCGCCGTCCGCCGGGCGGTGCCGTCGGCGAGGGCGTCGAGCAGGGTCTCCAGGTGGCCCAGCAGCCGGGCCGCGGTGGCCTCGTCGAGCAGCGCCGGGTCGTAGTCGGCGGCGATGGTCAGTTCGTCGCCCGCGTGCACGGTGATCATGAGCGGGTAGTTGCTGCGCTCGTCGCCGAGGTGTTCCAGCACCCGCACGCCGTGCCCGTCGCGCCGGCCCTCGGGGTAGTTCTCGAACACCAGCACGCTGTCGAACAGAGGAACGCCGCCCGGCAGCTCGCCGCACCGGTGGACCTGGGCGGGGGACAGGTAGTCGTACTGGCGGCACTCGGCCTGGTGGTCCTGGAGCCGGCGCAGCCAGCCGAACACCTCGGCCTCGCCGTCCACCTCGACCCGGACGGGCAGCATGTTGATGAACAGCCCCACGATCGACCCGGCGTCCCGCAGGCCGGCGGGGCGGCCGGAGACGGTGGCGCCGAAGCACACCTCGCGCTCTCCGGCGTAGCGCGACAGCAGGATCGCCCACGCGCCCTGGAGCAACGTGTTCACCGTCAGGCGCGCGTTCCTGGCCCGCTCGTACAGGCGGGCGGAGCGGTCGGCGGGCAGGCTCACCCGTACGGCGGCGGTGGAGCGTGACCGGTGCGCCCGCGCCGGAGGCCGGTCGTACGGGATCGGCGTCGGCGCGGCGAACCCGGCCAGCTCCCGCCGCCAGTGCCCCTCGGCCGCCGCCACGTCCTGCCGCCCGAGCCATTCCAGGTAGTCCCGGTACGGCCTGCGCACGGGGGCCGGACGGCCCGCGTACCGCTCGAACACCTGGGTCAGCACCTGCGCCGCGCTCCAGCCGTCGAGCATGAGGTGGTGCGCGGTCCAGAAGACCCGTACCCGGGTGTCGGTCAGGCGGGCGACGACCAGCCGCGCCAGCGGCGCGGTGGCCAGGTCGAGGCGGCGTTCGGCGCGGCGCGCCCACAGCCGTTCGGTCTCGGCCCGCCGCGCGGACTCCGGCAGCCCGCGCCAGTCGTGCAGCTCGACCGGGAGGCGCACGCCGCGCCGCACGACCTGCACGGGCTCGGGCACGTCCTGCCAGACGATCGCCGTGCGCAGCGCCGGGATCTCGTCGGTGACCTGCTGCCAGGCCCGTACCAGGCGGTCCGGGTCGTCCACGCCGTCGAGCAGGAGACTGAAGTGGGAGGCGTAGGTGTCGGCGGCGGGGTCGGCCAGCGAGTGGAAGAGCAGGCCGCCCTGCAACGGCGTGAGCGGGTAGACGTCCTCGACCGAGCGGCCGTCGCCCGCGACGCGGTCCACGGCGGCCTGGTCGAGCCGGGCGAGCGGGAAGTCGGAGGGGGTGCAGCCGCCCGCGCCGGGCTCCGCGCAGTGCTCGACGATCTCCGCCAGCGCCGCCGTCATCCGTTCGGCCAGGGCCGCCACGGTCGCCTCCCGATGCCGCCGGCACGAGTACGACCAGCGCATCTCCAGCCGGTCCCCGCGCACCACCGCGTTGACCTCCAGCAGGTGGACGCGCTCCTGGCGCGGGTCGCGCTCGGTCCCCTCGGGGGTCGGCAGCATGCCGCGCGACTCCATCCGGCCCAGGTAGTTGAAGGCGACCTCGGGCTGCCGGTCGTCGCGCAGCTCGGCCCCCGCGGGGGACAGGTGGCGCAGCGCGCCGTACCCGAGTCCGCGCAGCGGGACCGCCCTGACCTGCTCCTTGACGGACCGGAGCAGGTCGCCCCAGCCGCCGTCCGGGAGTTCCAGCACCAGGGGGGAGACGGTGGTGAACCAGCCGACCGTGCGCGACAGGTCCACCTCGGGGAACAGCTCCTCGCGGCCGTGCCCCTCCAGCTCGACCAGGACGCGGGCGCCGCCCGCCCAGCCGGCCAGCACCCGGCCGAGCGCGCCGAGCAGCACCTCGTCGACGCGCGTCCGGTAGACCTCCGGCACCTCGCGCAGCAGCCGCCGGGTGAGGCCGGCGTCCAGCGTGGCCGTCACCGTCCGCAGGTCGCCGGCGACGTTCGCGCCCTCGGCGTCGTCCACGGGCAGCGGGGGGACCTCGGAGGCCAGCTCCCGTACCCGCCGCCAGTGGGGCAGCTCGTGGTCGAAGCCGCCGGATGCCGCGTGGTCGCCCAGCCGCAGCGCCCACTCGCGGAACGACGTGGAACGCGGGCCCAGCCGGATCGGTTCTCCGGCGGCGGCCTGGCGGCAGGCGATCTCCAGGTCCGACAGCAGCACCCGCCACGACACGCCGTCCACGACCAGGTGGTGGGCGGCCAGGAACAGCCGCCGGGGGCCGTCGCCGGTGAACAGCACGGCCTTGATCAGCGGCCCGCGGTCGAGCGCGAACGAGGTCTGCGCCTCCACGGCCGCGCGGTGGGCGTACCCGGCGCGCTCGTCCTCGGGGACGCCGGACAGGTCGACGCGGCGCAGCACCCGGCCGTGCTCGGCGGCGGCGTTGTGCTGCCGCCACCCGGCGTCGTCCCGCTCCAGCCGCAGGCGCAGCGCGTCGTGCCGCTCGACCAGGGCCGTCAGCGCCGCCTCGACGGCGTCGTCACCGGCTTCGGCGGGCGGTTCCAGCGCGACCGCCTGGTTGAACCGCGGCAGGCTGCCGGCCAGGTTCTCCAGGAACCAGTGCTGGATCGGCGTGAGCGGCACGTCGCCACTCACCGGGCCACTCACCGGGCCACTCACCGGGCCACTTACCGGGCCGTCCCCGGTGTCCCGGCCCGTCGGGGCGTCGGGCAGCTCGGCGGCCAGGTCGGCGACGGTCTGGCGGAGGAACATCAGGCGCGGGGTCAGCGCCAGCCCCGCCGCCTGCGCCCCGGCGACGACCTGGAGCCCGAGGATGGAGTCGCCGCCGAGGTCGAAGAAGTTGTCGTGCACGCCCACGCGCTCGACGCCCAGGACCCGCGCCCACACCTCGGCGAGCGCACGTTCGGCCGGGGTGCGCGGCTCGGCGTACTCCTCGCCGCTGTGGCGGGCGCCGGTCGGCGCGGGCAGGGCCCGCCGGTCCACCTTGCCGCTGTGCGTGAGCGGCAGGGCGTCCAGGATCACGAACGCCGTCGGCACCATGTGCTCGGGCAGCCGCCGCCGCAGGGCCTCGCGCAGCTCCGCGGGGTCCGCGCCGCCCTCGGCCGGTACGACGTAGCCCACCAGCCGCCTGGTCCCGTTCGCGTCCTCCTTGACCGCGGCGGCGGCGGCGACCACGCAGGGCTGCTCCGACAGCGCGGCCTCGACCTCGCCCGGCTCGATCCGGAACCCGCGCAGCTTGACCTGGTCGTCGGTGCGGCCCGCGTGCTCCAGCCGGCCGTTCGCCAGCCAGCGGGCCCGGTCCCCGGTGCGGTACATGCGCGTGCCCGGCGGCCCGTACGGGTCGGCCACGAACCGCTCGCCGGTCAGGCCGGGCCGGTTCAGATACCCCCTGGCCAGGCGCGTGCCGCCCAGGTACAGCTCGCCCGGCACGCCGATGGGCGCGGGCCTGAGCCGCTCGTCCAGCACGTACGCCCGGATGCTCGGGAACGGCCGCCCGATGGGGACCGGCCCCGGGCCGGCGTCCGCCGGGGTCAGCGGCTCGCTCAGCGTGGCGCCGACCATGGTCTCCGTGGGCCCGTAGCCGTTGAACACCCGGCGCCCCGGCGACCAGGCGCGCACCAGCTCGGGCGGGCACGTCTCGCCCGCCACCACCACGACCGCGCCGCGCGGGACGCCGTCCTCGGGCAGCGTCGCGAGCGCGGTGGGCGGCAGCGTGACGTGGGTGACCCGCTCGCGGGCGATCAGCCCGGCCAGCGGCGCGCCGGGCGGGCGTTCGTCGTCGGCGGCGACCACGAGCGTGCCCCCGGACAGCAGGGCGAGCACCAGCTCCCAGAACGCGCCGTCGAAGGAGAGCGAGGCGAACTGGAGCACCCGCGCGCCCGGCCCGGCGTCCATGCGCTCGCGCTGGACGCGCACCATGTCGTGCACGCCCTCGTGCGTGACCACCACGGCCTTGGGCCGGCCGGTGGAGCCGGAGGTGTAGATCACGTACGCGGGGTTCTCCGGCCGCGCGGCCGGGGAGCCGCCGGGCGGTCCGGCGGGCGCCGGGTCGTCCGGCCCGACGAACGGCAGACCGGCGGGCAGCGCGGACGCGCTCTCCCGGGTGGCCACCGCCAGCACCGGACGGGTGTCGCCGACCATGGCCGCGATCCGGCCGGCCGGCTGCCCCACGTCCACCGGCAGGTACGCGGCCCCCGCCTTGAGCACCGCCAGCACCGCCACGACCATGTCGATCGACCGGGGCAGCGCCACCGCGACGTACCGCTCCGGCCCCGCGCCCCTGGCGGCCAGCAGCCGGGCCAGCCGGTCGGCGCGCTCGTCCAGCTCGCCGTAGGTGAGCGAGCGGCCGCCGCACACCACGGCCTGGGCGTCCGGCCGGGCCGCCGCCTGCTCGGCGAACAGCCGCGTCACCCTCAGCGTCTCCGGCCCGGCGCCGGTCCCGGGCCACAACGAGGTCAGCAGCCGGTGCTCGGTCCGGCCGAGCAGCGGGATCCCGGCCAGCGGCCGGCCGGGCGCCGCCGCGATCCCGGCGAGCAGGCGCACCAGGTGGGCAGTCATCCGCTCGGCGGTGTCCGGGCCGTACAGGCTCGTGTTGTAGGCCAGGCTCCCGGCCAGGGCGCCGTCCCGTTCGGTGAAGTCGAACGACAGGTCCATGCTCGCGGCCAGCACGGGCGGCGGCAGCTCGGTGACCCGCAGGCCGGGGAAGGCGGCCGTGCCGGGCGGCAGGTTGCGCAGGTTGACCGCCACCTCCGTCAGCGGCGGGCGGCTCGGGTCGCGTTCCGGGCGCAGCGCCTCCACCAGCCGCTGGAACGGCACCCGGTCGTGGGCGAACGCGTCCAGCACCGTCGTGCGCGTACGGCCCAGCAGCTCCTCGAACGGGCGCGACTCGTCCACCTCGCCGCGCAGCACCAGCGTGTTGACGAAGAAGCCGACCAGGTTCTCCGTCTCGACCCGGTCCCGGCCGGAGACGACGGTGGCCACGGCCACGTCCGGACGGCCGGTGTAGCGGGCCAGCAGCGTGTGCACCGCGGCGACCAGCGTCATGAAGAGCGTGGCGCCGGCCCGCTCGCCGATCTCGCGCAGCCGCCCGGTGACGTCCGCGGGCACCTCGAACCCGCACGCCGCCCCCGCGGAGCTCCTGACCGGCGGGCGCGGCCGGTCCGTCGGCAGGTCCATGGGGGCCAGCCGGTCCAGCCGGCGCCGCCAGTACGCGAGCTGCTCCCCGGCCTGCGGCCCCGAGGCCCGCTCCCGCTGCCAGGCGCTGACGTCGGCGTAGCTCACCGGCAGCGGCGGCAGGGCGGCGGGCGGGCCGCCGGCGGCCTCGGCGTACAGGGCGGCCAGGTCGTCGAGCAGCACCCGCGAGGACCAGCCGTCGGTGACGATGTGGTGGGCGTGGGCGGTCAGCACGTGCTCGCGCGCGCCGAGCCGGATCAGCCGGGCCCGGAACACCGGCCCCACCCGCAGGTCCACGGGCCGGCGGGCCTCCTCCTCCAGCAGACGGTCCAGCTCGCCGGGACGCTCCGACAGGTCCGTCAGCGGCAGCGGCACCTCGGCGGCCGGCATGACCCGCTGCGTGCCGCGCCCGTCCAGGGAGCCGAACGTCGTGCGCAGGGTCTCGTGCCGGGCCACCACCCGGGTGAGCGCGGTCCGCAGCGCGGGCACGTCCAGGTCGCCCCTCAGCCGGACGGCCAGCGGCACCAGGTAGTCCACGGCGTCCGGGTCCAGCTCGTACATGAACCAGAGCCGCTCCTGGGCGGGGGAGAGCGGGACCGGGCCGGTGGTGTCCGTACGCGGGATCGGGTCGGCGGCCGACCGGCCGGACAGTCTCCGCAGCATCTGGTCACGGAGGTGTTCCGGCAGTGCCGCGATCCGCTCGTCCCGCTGGGAAGAGATATGCATCGGGGTGTCTCCAAGCCCTCCGATTGACGGTCGGCCGCCCGCGCCTGGATGACGTTTCGATGAACTGCGGTAAGCGCGCGGCCCGGACCTCGCGGGCGTCGTCCGAGGCCGCCCGCCGCCTCCTCCTGATGGTGTCAACGGCCGCCCGGCCGCTCCAGAGCATTGAACCGACGGCTAAAGAACCAGGTCGGAGGCAGGTACGGGCAGCGGGCGCGGAGGTGGTTAGGCCGGCGGCCCAAGGGGCAGAGCAAGCACGACGTTGTCATGGTCGAAGCGGATGCGACACGATCGTGATCGGATGTCGATGCTGAATTGTTAGCCCTGGAGAGGTATGACTCCCGCCGGCAAGAAGTTCAGGCTCATGCGGCGTCGCTGCGCGGAGATCGCCCGCCGATTACCGATGCCGCGGCCCTATCGCGTCAGAACGCTCTGCGACCTGGTCGCCGCCGAGCGGGGGCGTCCCATCCGGCTCCTGGAGCTGCCCGGCGACGACGAGATGCTGGGCGCCTGGCTGGCCACCGAGGCGACCGACCTCATCTTCTACAAGCCCGACACGACGCCGCCGCACCAGGACCACATCATCCTGCACGAGCTGAGCCACGTGATCTGCGGCCACTACCCCGAGGCCGACCCGAAGGCCCAGCGGCACGTGTTGTTCCCCAGCCTCAACCCCGCCCTCGTCCGCCGCGTGCTCAGGCGTTCGATCTACGGGTCGGAGGAGGAGCAGGAGGCCGAGCTGCTCGCCTCGCTCATCTGGCAGCGGGCCTGCCGGGAGTCGCACCCGCGGGCGTCGGACGTCCGGCGCGTGGACGCCGCGCTCACCGGGACCGCCGAGGCGATCCACGGCGGGGTGTCCGGCCTCGGCCGTGGGTGAGTGGCTGCGGCTCAACGGCCCCGCGGTGCTGGCGTGCGCGCTGACGGCCTACCGGCTGGCCGCCGTGCGCTCCTGGGTGCGGGACCCGGCCGGGCGGGCGGTGTTCGTCATCCTGGCCGCGATCGCCGCCTCGACGACGGTCAACACGCCCTGGGCCTACGACGTCGTCTGGCGGCTGACCGGCGTGCCGAACCTGGCCAGGCTGGTGTCCCACGCGTTCATGCTGGCCCTCGCCTGGTCGGTCGGGACGTTCGTGCGGCAGGTCGGCGGGCCGCCGGAAGAGCCGCGCCGCCGTACGTGGGGTGAGGCCGCCTGGCCGGCGCTCGTGCTGCTCGGCATGTGCCTGACCTTCGCCCTGGCCCGTACGCCGGTCAACAGCCCGCGCTTCGCCGTCCGCTACGGGGACACGCCGGGCGTGCTCGAATACTGGCTCATCTTCCTGTGCTACCTCGTGCCGGTGTTGTGCCACGTCACCTGGTTCGCCCTGCGTGAGGCCCGCCAGACGGGGAACCGGGCGGTGAGCGCGGGACTGCGTCTGGTCGCCGTGGGCGCGTCCCTGACCGTGCTCTACCACCTGCACAAGGCGGCCTACTTCGCCTGCCGGCGGATCGGCGCCGACTACCCCGACCTGCTGCGGGCGCCTCTGGACATGCTGCTGGTGCCGCTCGGCGTGCTCGCGGTGCTGATCGGCCTGGCCCTGCCGTCGTGGTGGCCCGCGCGGCTGCGCTGGTTCCGCGACTTCCGGCTGCACCTGCGGCTGCGTCCGCTGTGGCGGGCGCTCTACCGGGCCAGCCCGGACATCGCGCTGCTGGCCCCGGCGCCCTTCCTGACCGAGCTGGTCACCTTCCGCGACCTGGACCTGCGGCTGTACCGGCGGTTCGTGGAGATCCGGGACGGCCGGATCGCGCTGGAGCCGTACCTGGACCAGCGCGTGACGGACGCGGCCCGGCGAGAGGGCGTGCGGTCCGGCCTGCGCGGGCAGCGGCTGGAGGCGTTCGCCGAGGCCGCCTCGGTGGACGCGGCCATCCGCGCCCGTGCCCGGGGCCGGCCGCCCGACGGCGGCGCCCAACCGGCGGCCGTGCCCGGCGGCGTCGACCTGAGCAGCGACGCCGCCTTCCTCGGCCTCGTCTCGCGCGCCTACCGGCGGCTGGGCGCGCGCTGAGCCGCCGTCACGACCGGTGGACCGCCTCCTCCAGGGAGTCCAGGATCCTGTCCTGCACCACCTCCGACAACGCGGCGACGGTCGGCGTCAGGAAGAGGTCGCGCGGCGACAGCTCGACGCCGAAGGCCGGTCCCACCCGCGACGTCACCCGCAGGCTGGTGATCGAGTCGCCGCCCAGGGCGAAGAAGTCGTCGTGCACGCCCACCCGGTCCAGGCCGAGCACCTGCTCCCAGATACGGCCGAGCGCCTCCTCGGTCGGGTTGCGCGGCGCGACGTACGACTCCGCCTTCTCCCGCGGCGGGGCGGGCTCCGGCAGGGCGGCGCGGTCCACCTTGCCGTTGGCGTTCAGCGGCAGCCGGTCCAGGGACACGAACGCCGCGGGCACCATGTACGCGGGCAGCCGCGCGCCCAGGCTCGCGGCCAGCTCCTCGTGCGAGGGCGCGGGCCCGCCGGCCGCCGGCACCACGTACGCCGCCAGCGTCCGGCGTCCGGCGGCGTCCTGCCTGGCCATGGCGACGGCCTCGGCGATCCCGGGATGCGCCAGGAGCGCGGCCTCCACCTCGCCCGTCTCGATCCGGAAGCCCCGGATCTTCACCTGGCCGTCCACCCGGCCGAGGAACTCCAGATCGCCTTCGGGCGTCCAGCGGACCCGGTCCCCGGTGCGGTAGAGCCGCCCGCCGCCGCCGAACGGGTCGGCCACGAAGCGTTCGGCGGTCAGCGCCGGCCTGCCGAGATAGCCCCTGGCCAGGCCGGCGCCCGCCAGGTACAGCTCGCCCGGCGCGCCGACGGGCACGGGCGCCAGGGAGGCGTCCAGCACGTAGGCGCGGGTGTTGTCCATGGGACGGCCGATCGGCGCCCGTCCCGCCTGTACGATCTCGGGGGTCATCTCCCGGGTCGTGACGAACGTGGTGGTCTCGGTGGGCCCGTACCCGTTGTGGAACGTGGTCCCGGGGCAGCGGTCGATCACCCGCGCGAGCGCCTGCGGCGAGGCCGCCTCGCCCCCCGTCCACACCTCGCGCAGCCCGGCGAAACACTCGGGCAGCTCCTCGGCGAACAGGTTGAACAGGGCCGCCGTGAGGAACATCCCCGTGACGCCGTGCTCGGCCGCCAGCGCCCGCAGCCGCCGCGCGTCCAGGTCGCCGGGCGCGACCACCACCTCGCCGCCCGCCAGGAGCGGCACCCACATCTCGTACGTGGCCGCGTCGAAGGCGTGCGGCGAGTGGAACAACACCCGGTCGTGCCCGCCGCCGCGCCAGCGGTGGTCCATGGCCAGGCTCACCACGTTCTCGTGGGTGACCGCGACGCCCTTGGGCAACCCGGTCGAGCCCGAGGTGTACATCACGTACGCCAGCGACCCGGGCAGGGGGGCGGGCAGGGGGGTGGAAAGGGGGCCGGGCGCGGGCAGGTCGCCGTCCACCTCGACGGCGGGCAGGCCCAGGTCGGCGGCGCGCCCGGCCAGCGACCGGTCGGTCAGCACCGCGACCGCGCCCGTGTCCCGCAGGATCCACCGCATGCGTTCGGCCGGGAAGTCCGGGTGCAGCGGCACGTACGCGCCGCCCGCCCTGAGCACGGCCAGCATCGACACCAGCGCGTCCGGCGAGCGTCCCTGCAACACCGCCACCCTGGACTCGGCGCGCACGCCCCGCCCGGCCAGCACCTCCGCCAGCTCCCCGGAACGGCGGTCGAGCTCGCCGTACGTCAGCTCCGCGCCACCGCCGCGCACCGCCACCGCGCCGGGCGTCTCCCGTGCCCGCTCGGCGAACAGCTCATGGACCGTCCGGCGCGGGTGGTCGCGCGCGGTGTCGTTCCACTCCGTCAGCGTCAGCCGCCGCTCCCGCGCGCTCACCGCGCTCAGGGACCCCACGGTCCCGCCGGGGTCCGCGGCGAGCTGCCCGAGCAGCGCCGACAGGCCCTCACCGAGCCGCCGCACGGTCGCGGCGTCGAACAGCTCCTCGTCGTGCAGCAGGACGAACGACAGCTCCTCGCCCGGGTAGACGACGAGGCCGAGCGGGTAGCCGTTCGCCTCGGCGGCGTCCACGTCCCGCAGGCGCGGGCCGGGGGCGGAGTAGTCGATCGGGTAGTTCTCGAAGACCACGATGCTGTCGAACAGCGCCGTCCCCGGCGGCACGTCGCTCCACGCTCGGATCCGGGTGAGCGAGGCCGCCTCGTGCTCCCGTGCCCCCGCCTGCGACTCCTGGAGCTCGCGCAGCCAGGGCAGCAGCGGGCGGGCGCCGTCCACGTGGACGTGGACGGGCAGCGTCTGGATGAAGATGCCGATCATGGATTCGGCGCCGTCCAGCTCCTCGGGGCGGCCCGACACCGTGGCGCCGAAGCACACCCGCGGCTCGCCGCTGTGCCGGGACAGCAGGATCGACCACGCGCCCTGGACCACGGTGTTGAGCGTCAGGCCGGCCGCCGCGGCCCGGTCGGCCAGCCGCCGGGTCAGGTCGGGCGGCAGGGCGGCGCGGACCCGTCCGGCCGCCTTGGGCCGGTGTCGCCTGCCGGGCGGCCGGTCGTAGGGGAGCGGCGTCGGGGCGGTGAGCCCGGCCAGCGCCTCCCGCCAGTAGGTCTCGTCCGCGGCGAGGTCGCGGCCGGCCAGCCATTCCACGTAGTCGCGGAAGGGGCGGCGCGGCTCGGGCGGGCCGCCGTCGCCCTCTCCGGTGAGCCGGGCGTACTCGGCCAGCACGTCGCGCAGCAGCCGGTGCACGCTCCAGCCGTCCAGCAGGATGTGGTGCAGGGTCCACACGACGCGCACGGTGTCGTCGTCCAGCCGGATGACCGCCAGCCTGGACGGCGGCGCGGCCGTCAGGTCCAGGCCCTCGGCCCGGTCCGCGGCGAGGAGGGCGGCCAGCGCGGCCCGCCGCTCGTCCTCGGGCAGGCGGCGCCAGTCGTGCCGGACGACCGGCAGGCGGGCCCGCCCGTGCACGATCTGCACAGGATGGTCCAGGCCCTCCCAGGCCAGGGACGTGCGCAGCACGGGCGTCCGGTCCACGACCGACTGCCACGCCCGCGCCAGCGTCCCGGGGTCGGTGACGCCGTCGAGCAGCATCCCGAACTGGGCCACGTACAGGTCGTCGCCGGCCGCCAGGCACTCGTAGAGCATGCCGGCCTGGCCGGGGGTGAGCGGGTAGACGTCGGCGATGTCGGCCGCGTCGCGTCCGTCGCCGAGCAGCCGGTCCAGGCTCGCCTGGTCCAGCCCTGCCAGCGGGTAGTCCGACGGGGTGCGCCCGCCCGCGCCCGGTTCGGCGCAGTGGCGTACCAGCCGGGTCACGTTCGCGGCGAACCCGTCCGCGAGCCGGGCGACGGTGGCCTCGTCGTGCAGGTCGGCCGAGTACTCCCAGGTCACCTCCAGCCGGCCGGCGCGCACCGCGGCGACGACGTCCAGCAGGTGCGGCCGGACGTCGCCGGGGTCCTGGAACAGGCCGATGGGCGCGACGTCCCGGTAGAGGTCGCCCAGAGGCGGGTCGAACCGGCCGAGGTAGTTGAAGCAGACACCGGGGTGGCAGTCGGGCGCGGTGCCGCGCAGGTGACGCAGCACGCCGTACCCGAAGCCGCGCCCCGGGACGGCCCTGACCTGCTCCTTGACGCTCTTCAGCAGCTCGCCCCAGCCGTCTTCGTCGGGCAGGCTCAGGGCCAGCGGGAAGTAGGTGGTGAACCAGCCGACCGTGCGGGACAGGTCGGTGCCGGGGAAGATCTCCTCCCGGCCGTGGCCCTCGGTGGCCAGCAGCAGGTCCGTACGCCCGGTCCAGTCGCCCAGGGTGCGGGCCAGCGCGGCCAGCAGCACCTCGTTGACCTCCGTACGGTAGACGCCCGGGACGTCGCGCAGCAGGGCGCGGGTGGTCTCCTCGTCCAGCGACACCGTCGTACGCCGTCCCGACGCCACGAGGTTGGGCCCCTCGCGGTCCAGCGGGACGTCCGCCCTGCCCGGGGCGCCGGTCGCCCGGGTCCAGTGGGGGAGTTCGCCGTCGAAGGCGCCGGAGGCGGCGTGGGCGGCCAGGGTGCGGGACCAGCTCACGAAGGAGGCGGTCTCCGCGCCCAGGTCGACGGGCTCGCCGCGGACGGCCTGCCCGTAGGCGGTGTGCAGGTCCTGGAGCAGCACCCGCCAGGACACGCCGTCCACGACGAGGTGGTGCGCGGTGAGCAGCAGCCGCGGCGCGCCGGAGCCGGTGAACGACACCGCCGCGAACACGGGCCCGCGGTCGGCGTCGATGCCACGCTGCACGGCCTCGCTCTCGCGCGCCATCACGCCCTGTGCGTCGCCGTCGAGACGGACGTGGCGCAGGACGTTCCCGGCCGGTGGTGAGGTGACCTGCTGGGATCGTCCGCCGTCGTGCCGGGTGAATCGGGTCCGCAGCGCGGCGTGCCGGGTGACCAGGGCGGACACCGCCACGCCCAGCGCCTCTACGTCCACGTCCGCCGCCAGTTCGGCCTCCACGTACTGGTGGAACGTCCCCGGCACGGTGAACCGGTCGAACAGGAAACGCTGGATCGGCGTCAGCGGGGCGGGCCCGCCGTCGGCGGCATCCCCGGCGGTGGCGTTCGCGGGCTGCCCGGCCCGCCGCACGTACGGCGCCAGGGCCGCCACGGTCTGCCGCCGGAACAGGTCGCGCGCGGTGAGCCGCAGCCCGGCGCGCTGCGCCCTGGACACGACCTGGATGGCCAGGATCGAGTCGCCGCCCAGCGTGAAGAAGGAGTCCTCGGCCCCCACGCGCTCGACGCCCAGCACCTCGCCCCAGATCGCGGCCAGCTCCCGCTGCACGGGCCCCGAGGGCGCGACGTAGGCCGCCGCCCCCGCCCGTGCGCCGGGCTCGGGCAGCGCCGCCCGGTCCACCTTGCCCCGCTCGGTCAGCGGGAACGCGGGCAGCACCATGATCACGGCGGGGATCATGTGGTCGGGCAGCGACCCGGCGAGGAAGGCGCGCAGCGCCGCGGGGTCGGGCTCGGCGTCGCCCGCCGGGGTGACGTACCCGTTGAGGCGGTCGCGTCCAGAGGAGGCCAGCACGACCGCGCCGCCCACCGAGGGGTGGCGCTGGAGGGCGGCCTCGATCTCGCCCGGCTCCACCCGGAAGCCGCGGATCTTCACCTGGTCGTCGCCACGCCCCAGGTACTCCAGCTCGCCGCCGGGCAGCCGGCGGACCAGGTCCCCTGTCCGGTACATCCGTCCGCCCGGCGGGCCGAACGGGTCGGCGACGAAGCGCTCGGCGGTGAGACCGGGCCGGTTCAGGTAGCCCCTGGCCAGGCCGGGCCCGGACAGGTACAGCTCGCCGGGCACGCCCTCCGGGACCGGGTTGGCGTAGGCGTCCAGGACGTACCCGGCGCTGCCGGTCAGCGGGCGGCCGATCGGCGGCAGCCCGTCGCCCTCCCGGCTCACGTCCCCGGCGGTGGCCACGACGGTGGCCTCGGTGGGCCCGTAGTTGTTGACCAGCCGGAACGGGACGCCGGGCCGCGGCCTGCGGCGCAGCACGTCGCCGCCCGTCAGGACGGTACGCAGCGCCGTCCCGTCGATCGCGGGCAGGTCGAGCACGGTCTCCAGCCGGGGCGTCGGCAGGAAGCAGATCGTGGTGCCCATGGCGGTGAACCAGGCCACCAGCTCGTCCGGGTCGTCCAGCGCGTCCTGACCGGGGAAGGCGACGCGGGCCCCCGCGCACAGGTAGGGCCAGACCTCCCACACGGCGGCGTCGAACCCGAGCGAGGCCACCTGGGACGCCCGGTCCCGGGGCACCACCCCGAACGCCGCCACGTGCCAGGCGCACAGGTCGGCCAGGCCGCGGTGCTCGATCATGACGCCCTTGGGACGGCCGGTGGAGCCGGAGGTGTAGATGATGTACGCCAGGTCGCCCGGCTCCGTCCCGCGACCGGGCCCGGGTCCGGGGTGGCCGTCACCCGTCTCCGCGTCGGGCCCCTCGTGGTCGTCGCCCGTCTCCGTGTCGCGGGGGCGTACGACGGGCAGCCCCTCGTGGTCCTCGTCGGCCAGCAGGATCGGCGCGCCGGTGTCGGCCATCACGTACGCCAGCCGCTCGGCCGGGATGCCGGGGTCGAGCGGCACGTACGCGCCGCCCGCCTTGAGCACGCCGAGGGCGGCGGTCACCATGTCCGGGCCGCGTTCCATGCACACCACCACGGGCACGCCCCGGCCCACGCCGAGGCCGCGCAGCCGGTGCGCCAGCCGGTCGGCGCGCCGGTCGAGGTCGGCGTAGGTGCGGGTGCCGCCGTCCCACTCCAGCGCGACGGCGTCGGGCGCGACCCGCGCCCATTCACTCACCTGCACATGCACCGGCCGCCCGGCCTGGTCACCGCGGCTACCGGCGGCGGGAGCGGCGGGACCGGTCAGCGTGGGTCCGGTCAGGGTGGCATCGGTCAGGGTGGCGTCGGCAGGCGCGGGGGCGGGCTGCGGGGTGGGGGGCAGGGGGAGGCGGGCCAGGGGATGGTCGGGGGCCGCGGTCACGGCTTCCAGCAGCGCGATCAGGTGCGCGGCCATCCGCTCGGCCGTCGCGGCCTCGAACAGGTCCGTGCTGTACTCGATCATCGCGTCGAGCGCGCCGCCGTCCTCGCGCTCGACGAACTCCAGCGTGACGTCGAAGATCGAGGACACGTGCGGCAGCCGGTACGGCTCGGTACGCGCCCCGGCGAAGCGCGGCGTCTTCGGCGGCGCGTTCTGCAACGCCACCATGGCCTGCACCAGGGGCGTCCTGCTGGGATCGCGCTCGGCGTCCAGCTCGCGCACCAGCCGGTCGAAGGGCACGTCCCGGTTGGCGAACGCGTTCAGCACGGTCTCCCGTACCGCGCCCAGGAACTCGGCGAACGTGGCGCGCTCGTCCACGGTGGAGCGCAGCACCAGGGTGTTGACGAAGCAGCCGATGAGCGGTTCGAGCTCGGGCAGGTCGCGTCCGGAGACGGGGGTGCCGACCGAGACGTCCCGCTGGCCGGCGTACCTGGACAGGAGCACCTGGCACGCCGCGACCAGCACCATGAACGGCGTCGCCCCGGCGCGGGCGGCGAGGTCCCCGAGCGTGGAGGCCAGCTCCGCGGGGACGGTGAAGCGGTGCGCGGCCCCCGCCGAGCTGCGTACGGCCGGGCGTGGCCGGTCGGCGGGCAGGTCGAGCGGGGTGATCCCGTCGAGCCGGCCACGCCAGTGGTCGAGCTGGTCCGCCAGGCTGTCGTCGGTCCAGCGGTCGCGCTGCCAGGCGGCGTAGTCGGCGTACCGGACGGGCAGCGGCGCGAGGGGGGCCCGGTGGCCGTGGCGGGCGGCGTCGTAGAGCAGGCCCAGTTCGTCGGCCAGGATGCGCATGGACACGGCGTCGATCACCGAGTGGTGCAGGCTCAGCACCAGCAGGTGGTCCTCGGCGGCCAGGCGCAGCACGGCCAGGCGCAGCACGGGGCCGCGGGCCAGGTCGAAGGGCCGGGTCACCTCGTGCCGCACCATGCGGTCCAGCTCCTCGCCGGGGAGGCCGGCGACGTCGGTGACGGTCAGCGGCACCTCGACGGCCGCATGCACCTTCTGCACGGGTTCGGCCCGCGCGGGGTCGGCGTCGCCGTGCTCGATCGTCGTGCGCAAGGGCTCGTGCCGGGCGATGAGCTCGCCGAGCGCGGTGCGCAGCGCCTCGGGGTCGAACGGCCCGCTCAGCCGGTAGCCGAACCGGACGTTGTACTCGGTGCCGCCGGGGTCGTGCGCGTGGAAGAACCAGAAACGCCGCTGGGCGTAGGAGAGCGGCGCGTCGCGTCCCGGCGGGAGCGGGGTGACGACGTCCGCGCCCGCGTCGCCCGCCTCGTCGCGGCTCGCGGCGCGAACCCCGCCCCGAACCCCGCCCGGAACCCCGTCCCGATTCCCGGCACGGTTCTCGTCGTCGTACTCGGCGGGGTTCTCGGCCGGTTTCAGGGAGGCGGCCAGGGCGGCCACCGTGCGTTCGCGGAAGATCGCCCGGGGGGACAGGCTCGTGCCGAGCGCGGCACGGATGCGCGGCACCACGCGGAAGGCCAGCAGGGAGTTGCCGCCGATGGCGAAGAAGTCGTCGGTCACGCCCACCCGGTCCAGGCCCAGCACCTCGGCCCACAACTCGGCGATCACCCGTTCCTCGTGACCGCCGGGAGGCGTGTAGCCGGTGGCGCCCTGGGGGCCCGTGGCGGGCAGGGCGGCGCGGTCCACCTTGCCGCTGGCGGCGAGGGGGAGCCGGTCGAGGTGCTGGAACACCGAGGGGATCAGGTACTCGGGCAGGTCCCGCGCGAGGAAGGCCCGCAACTGCTCAGGCGACGGCCCAGCCGCCCCCTCAAGGGACGCACCGCCCGAGGGTGCTTCGGCGGGCGCGGCCGTGGGGCCCTCGGAGGTGGTGGCGGGCTGGGGGACGGGCCGGGTGACGGGGACGACATGGGCCACCAGGCGGTCGCCGTCGGCGACGACCGCGGCGGCGGCCACCCGCGGATGCCGGGTCAGGGCGGCCTCGATCTCGCCGGGCTCGATCCGGTGCCCGCCCACCTTGACCTGGTCGTCCGCCCGGCCGAGGTATTCGAGCTCCCCGTCAGGCAGGAGGCGGACCACGTCCCCGGTGCGGTACATGCGTTCGCCGTCCGTCCCGTACGGGTCGGCGACGAACCGTTCGGCGGTGCCGCCGGGACGGCCCCGGTACCCGCGGGCCACCCCGGAGCCCGCGACGTACAACTCGCCCCGCTCACCCGGCGGGACGGGCCGCAGCCGGGCGTCGAGGACGTAGGCCCGCGACCCGGACATCGGCCGGCCGATCGGCACCGCGCCGCCGGGCGTGCGGTCGCCGGGTTCGAGGCGGAAGGCCACGCAGCCGACCGTCGTCTCCGTGGGGCCGTACTCGTTGACCACCGTCACGCCGGGACGGTCCGCGCGCCACCGGCCGAGCGCGTCGCCGTGCAGCGCCTCGCCGCCGATCACCAGCTCGCCGCGCTCCGGAGCGGCGTCCGGGGACCCGTCCTCCAGCAGCGGCAGGTGGCTCGGGGTGATCTTCAGGAAGGACGGCCGGACGCCGCCCGGCTCGTCGAGCGTCCCCGCGTGGACGCGCCCGCCCGCGACGAGCGGCCCCCACAGCGTGGTCACCGACAGGTCGAACGAGATCGACGAGTGCAGCAGCGCCGTGCCCGCCAGGCCCGGGTAGTCCCGCAGGCAGCAGGCCAGGTAGGCGGCGAGCTGCCGGCGTTCGACGAGCACCCCCTTGGGACGGCCGGTGGAACCGGAGGTGTAGATCGCGTACGCCAGGTCCGCCGGACGGCCCGGGGGAGCGGGCGGCGCGTCGGCGAGCGGCGCGGGATCGTCGTCCACGCACAGCACCCGCGCCGCCGTCACGGGCAGGCGCCCGCGCAGCGCCCGCTGGGTGACGACGACGGGCGCGCCCGCGTCGTCGATCACGACGGCCAGGCGGCTCGCCGGCACGCCGGGATCCAGCGGCAGGTACGCGGCGCCCGCCTTGAGCACGCCGAGCAGCGCCACGACGAGGTCGAGGCCGCGCTCGGCGTAGACGGCGACGAGCGTGTCCGGGCCCGCCCCGAGCCCGCGCAGGCGATGGGCGAACCCGTTCGCGCGCGCGTCGAGCTCCCGGTAGGCCAGCGAGCCCGCGGCCGAGGACACGGCGGTCGCGCCGGGGGCCAGCCGGACCCGCTCGGCGAACAGATCGAGGACGTCACGTGTCGAGTTGTCCATCACCCGGTGCTCCTAGCCTCAGTAGATGACGCGGGACCGCGCGTCCAGCCGGAACTCGCGCGACTTGCGAAGATCCCTGGCCACGTTCAGCCGGCGCAGCCACCGGTCCGTCCCGTCGAAGCGGGCGCGGAAGGGCTTGCGTCCGTGCACGGCCTTGTAGTTGTCGATGACGCAGATGTCGCCGGGTTCGAGCACGACCCCGGTCATGGCCGCGTCCACGGTCGCGGCGAGGGCGGCGAGCGCTTTCTCCTCGTCCTCTCCCTGTATTCCTTGCATATAGTGCGGATCGACGCAGAGATACGGGTCGTCCGGGGCGCCGAAAAGCACCGGCATGGGCTTCGGGTCGGTCAGCGCGCTTTCGACCTGGCGATAACTGCGGCGTTTCAGGTCGGTCACCCTCGGGTCGTCGTCCCGGTCCGGGGCACGATTCTCCGGACGGTGCGAGTCGTCCGGGAGAATGAGAAATCGGTGCTCCCGGAGGAAGGCTTCTGTGGCCTCGTCGAGATGTATCGAACCGACCTCGGCGAAGGTCGTCTCCACCTT
Source organism: Nonomuraea sp. NPDC051191 (assembly GCF_044455665.1). NCBI lineage: Bacteria > Bacillati > Actinomycetota > Actinomycetes > Streptosporangiales > Streptosporangiaceae > Nonomuraea > Nonomuraea sp. NPDC051191. The sequence continues at coordinate 150,780 of NZ_JBITEZ010000018.1, forward strand.
GTCGGGATTACGCAGGCAGAACAGCCCGAGATAATCCGTGCGGAGCGGGTGGAAGGCGTCCTCGGTGTGCCAGACCAGCGTTTCCTCGCTGCTCCAGCCGATTTGCTCGCGTTCGAAGCCGCGCATCGGGAAAACGTCGTGCATGATGCGCCCGTCCTGCTGCGTCACCCAGCCGATCGGCTCGCCCAACAGGCTCATGACCAGGTAGAACGCGATGTCCAGCGTCAGTGTCGGCGACGGCGTGGGACGTGATCTCCAGTCCTCGGGAGTGGGGCCGAGGGCGGCGTCGTCCACCGGCAGCCCGGAGATCACCAGCAGGCCAGAAGGCTCGGCCAGCCGGAAATCGTGCAACTCCGCGCGGAGGCGTCTCGGCAGCTCGTCGGCATAAACCCGGCCGATTTCCTGGAATTGCGCGGACTCGACTCCCGGATGCTGCCGGGCGAGCTCGCCCGCCAGCTCCGTGATCGCCGTCGCCTCGTCTTTCCGCAGTTCGAAAGTCGACACAACTCGCTCCCTTCCTCGGCGACACCCGTCCGGTCAAGGTTCGGTCGCCGGAGGGCCGGAGCTCAATGTGTTTGAGCCTCAAGCTAAACAGGGCAGTCACGAAGCCGGTGTGCTAGCGTCGAAAAGGTATCAGCGAGCGTCCCGTGCCGGTGTCGGCCCCCGGGCGGAAGCGCCGCGCAAGTGAAATTCGCCGACGACCCGGCTCCTGGTCGGCGCTTCCCACGACGTCATTGACAGCGGAGGAGGACCCGGTGCGCCGATCACGACTGGCAAGGATCACCAGTGCGGCGGCTCATCTGCAGGTGTTCGCCATCGCGGGGATCAGCGCGGTGCTGCTGATCAGGACCTGGCTGGCGAGCACGGGCTACCCGAAGCTCGGCGGCGGCGACCTGCACATCGCGCACGTCCTGTGGGGCGGCCTGCTGATGGCGGTCGGGCTCGGCCTCACCCTCGCCTTCCTCGGCGAGCGGGCCAGGACGTGGGGCGCGCTGCTCGGCGGAGCCGGTTTCGGCACGTTCCTCGACGAGGTCGGCAAGTTCGTCACCGAGCGCAACGACTACTTCTACCGGCCCGCCGCCGGCATCATCTACCTGGTCTTCGCCGTCCTCGTCGTGCTGGCCCAGTGGCTCAAGGGCCGCACCGGCTACACCGGCGCCGAGCGGACCGCCAACGCGCTGCACGCCGCCCTCGTCGGCGTCACCTCCGGGCTGACGGTCGAGCAGCGGCGCAGCGCGATCCGCCTGGTCCAGGACTCCGGCGACCCGCTCGACGCCGCCACGGTCCGCCTGCTCGGCATGGTGCCCTCCAGCGAACCGCCCCGCTTCCCCGCCGTGCGCGCCGCCCTGGCCTGGCTGGAGCGCTTGTGCCGGCGGCCGGTCGTGGTGGTGCTCGCGGTGGTCTACCTCGCCGTACGGGCCCCGCTGCCCCTGGTCGGCCTGGCCCTGGAGAGCTCCTACGACTCCCTCGGCCAGGAACGGGAGTGGGGAGCGGTGATCGGCCTGGCGGCGTCCGCGGCGGTGACGGTGCTGCTCAGCCTGTGGGGCGCGGCCCGGTTGCGGTGGAACCGGGCGGCCGCCTTCCAGGCGCTCTACCTCGCGCTTCTGGTCGACATCCTGTTCGGCCAGGTGTTCGCGTTCATCGTGAACCAGTTCTCCGCGGTGCCGGGGCTGGTCGCGGACCTGCTGGTGCTGGCCGTGCTCGGTACGACGAACCGGCACCTGCGCAGAACCGCCCCGGCCCGCGACCCCGGCGACGGGCCGGGGGCGCGGGCCGGGATCGAGGACCGGGACGGCTGAGGTTCCGGGAGCTACGACCCCGACGGCTCCGCCATGGCGACCGCGATCCGCCGCGCCCCCGTGTACGGCTCGCGCCCGTGCGAGGTGAGCATGTTGTCGATGACGAGCAGGTCGTCGGCCGCGTAGTCGAAGCGGCGGGAGGCCGCCCGGTAGCACTTGCGCAGGTGGTCGGTGACCTCGTCGGGGATGGCGCCGCCGTCGCCGTAGTAGGTGTTGCTCGGCAGCCCCTCCTCCCCGCACATCTCCAGCAGCCCCTCGCGCACGGCCTCGGGCAACGTCGTGACGTGGAAGAACGTGGCGTGGTTGAACCAGACGGGCTCACCGGTCACCGGATGCCGGTGCACCGCCGCGCGGACGGCCTCGGTGCGCAGCCGTCCGTCCCCGAGCCAGGTCGCCCGTACGCCGTTGCGCTCGCAGTACGCGGTGACCTCGTCCCGGTCGGAGGTGTTGAACGCCTCCGACCACGGCATGCCGAGTTCGTCGTCGTAGGTGCGCACGACCATCCAGCCGCGCCGCTCGAACTCCTCGCGCACCGCCGGGTCGAGGGTGTCGTGCACCTCCCGCGTCGAGGCCAGGGGCGTGGCCCCCTGCGACTTCGGCGGCCGCATGCAGTGGAAGAACAGCACCATGGGCCAGACGGCCTGGTAGGAGTTCTCGTTGTGGAGGAAGATCTCCTCCTCGGGCGGATAGTCGGTCGAGGTGTAGACGTTGCCCTTGATCACGCTGCGCGGCGACGACCGTTCGGTGTAGGCCAGCGGCGTCCCGGAGAACGCGCGCACAGCCGCGTCGAACCCCTCGACGCCGCCCACCTCGAAGCCGCGGAACAGCAGCGCCCCGTGGCTGGTCAGGCTCTCGCGCAGCGCGCGGTGCCCGGCCCTGATCCGGTCCTGGACGGGCTCGCCGCCGCCCTCGATGATCAGCACGGCTCACTCCTCCATCGCCGCGATGAGGCTCTTGGGCCGCAGGTCGGTCCAGTTCTCGTTGATGTAGCCGAGCGCGCGTTCGCGGTCGGTCTCGGGCAGCGCGACCGCCCATCCGGCCGGCACGTCCACGAAGGCCGGCCAGAGCGAGTGCTGTCCTTCGTCGTTGACGAGCACCAGGTAGATGCCCTCGGGGTCCTCGAAGGGGTTCGTGCTCATCGTGCGTCCTCCAGGGAAGGTCAGTTGCGTTGTGAGATGAGTCCGCCGCCGCGCAGCAGCGCCATGCCCAGCGACGTCAGCGTGTGCAGGGCCGTGTTGCGGTTGCGGGCGGTGGTGATGAGCCCGGCCTTGCGCAGCACGGTGGCGTGCTTGCTGGCGCCGGCCAGGGAGATGCCGAGCCGCTCGGACAGCGCGCCGGTGGTGCAGCTGTCCATGAGCGCCTGCATGGCCGCGGCCCGGGTGTGCCCGACGAGCGCGCCGAGCGCCTCGTCGTCGGCCGTGGGCTCGGCCACCAGGTCCGACAGCACGGCCGGCGTCCAGGGGACCGAGACCACGAGCGCGGGCAGCCCCGTCTCGTGCTCCCGGTCCAGGAACAGGCAGTGCCTGACCTGGAGGAAGAACGAGGGGCTGAGCAGCAGGCCCTTGCCGTCGAGGTACACGTCGCGGTCCTCGTCGTGCGGGACCTCCAGGACCGGCGGGTTCCAGACCAGCTTCGGGTGCAGGGTGTCCAGCAGGCACTCGACACCGTTGGTGATCGTGATCCGGCCGAACGTCTCCCGTTCGAGCTCCAGGTAGGCACGCACCCGCCCCCAGTACGGCAGCACCGCGGCCCGGCAGAACGCCAGCACGGTCGCGGTCGCCCACGGGACGGCGGCGTCCCCGGCGCGGAAGCCGGACTCGCCGGGGGAGCGGTCGAGCAGTCCGAGCAGCTCGCCGAGCGGCCGGCGCTCGCGGGCCAGCCGATCCACCTGGCCGGCCGTGCCGTTCATGCGTTCGCGCACGTCCCTCCGCCACTCGCCGTGGACCGCGCCGCCGCTTCTGGCGAACAGGTCGAGGGCGAACACGCTCTCGGTCACCGGGCCCAGCGTCGCCGCCATGCGCAGGCGTGCCAGGTCTTCGACCGTGAAATGAATCCGCAGCACCGCGGCTCCCATTTCGCATTTTCCGGGTTCGTCGATCACGCCGCGGCGCGGGAAAAAGCGCACGACGCGGTGGCCGCGTGGATCAGGGCGGCTTGGCGATGAGGGCGTCCGCGGTGGGAGCCCCCAGTTTTGCTCAAGCTAACTCGGAGGCAGTTGGGAAGTCAACTGGGGTTGGTGGATCAAGAATTTTGCATCTACGCCAGTTGATGACCGCCTGTGGGCAACCGTGAACGCCCTGCACAGGGGGCGCATGCCAAGCCGCGGCGCCGCGCGCCACCACCCTTCTGACCGCCCTGTTTAGCTCCGGCGTCAATGAGCTGGAAATCGGCCGGGGCCGTCCGGCACGCTCGGAAAAGGGCGGTCGGAGCACTGCCCAATCCTTTTTCCGGTTCTTCCGACGCGCGTTTCCCAACGCCATGGACAAGGGCTCAAGAATGGTAAAGAACGTCGTCATCGTGGGCGGCGGCACCTCGGGCTGGATGACCGCCGCATATCTCCGGGCGGCATTCGGTGACCGAATCGCCGTCACTCTGGTCGAGTCGAAGAACATCGCGACGATCGGCGTGGGAGAGGCCACGTTCAGTACGATCCGTCACTTCTTCGACTATCTCGGGCTGGACGAGCGGGAGTGGATGCCCGCGTGCAACGCCACGTACAAGCTGGGGATCCGGTTCGAGAACTGGCGCGCCCAGGGCCATCACTTCTACCACCCGTTCGAACGCCTGCGCGTCGTGGACGGCTTCCCCCTCACCGACTGGTGGCTCGACGCCCGTCCCGGCGGCGACTTCGACCGCGACTGCTTCGTCATCAGCTGGCTGTGCGAGGCCAAGCGCTCGCCCCGCTACCTGTCGGGCGAGCTGTTCGAGCAGGACTTCACCGAGAACCCCGACGAGCGCGCCTACCGCACCACCCTCACCGAGCAGAACACCCAGTTCCCCTACGCCTACCACTTCGACGCCGCGCTGCTGGCCTCCTACCTCACCCGGTTCGGCACCGAGCGCGGCGTCCGGCACGTCCTCGACGACGTCGTGGACGTCCGGCTGGACGAGCGCGGCTGGATCGACCACGTGCTCACCAAGGAGCACGGCGAGCTGTCCGGCGACCTGTTCATCGACTGCACCGGCTTCCGCGGCATGCTGCTGAACAAGGCGCTGGACGTCCCCTTCGTCTCCTACCAGGAGAGCCTGCCCAACGACCGGGCGGTGGCGCTGCGCGTGCCCGCCGACATGGCCCGCCGCGGCCTGCGCCCCTGCACCACCGCCACCGCCATGGACGCCGGCTGGATCTGGACCATCCCCCTGTACGGCCGCATCGGCACCGGCTACGTCTACGCCGGCGACTACTGCACCCCCGAGGAGGCCGAACGCGCCCTGCGCGAGTTCGTCGGCCCCGAGGCGGACGAGCTGGAGGCCAACCACATCCGCATGCGGATCGGCCGCAGCGAGCGCTCCTGGGTGAACAACTGCGTGGCCGTCGGCCTGTCCAGCGGCTTCGTCGAGCCCCTGGAGTCGACCGGCCTGTTCTTCATCCAGAACGCCATCGAGCAACTGGTCAAGCACTTCCCCGCCGAGCGCTGGGACGACCGGCTGCGGGAGTCGTACAACCGCCAGGTCGGCAACGTCATGGACGGCGTGCGCGAGTTCCTCGCGCTGCACTACCACGCCGCCGCCCGCTCCGACAACGACTACTGGAAGGACGCGGCCACCCGGGCCCTCCCCGATGGGCTGGCCGAACGCCTGGAGCTGTGGCAGGCGCGCCTGCCCGACAACGAGACGATCTTCCCGCACTACCACGGCTTCGAGTCCTACTCCTACATCGCCATGCTGCTCGGGCTCGGCGGCGTCCCGGTGCAGGCCCCGCCCGCGCTGCGGCACTTCGACCACGGCCGCGCGGAACGTGAGCTGCGGCTCGTACGCCAGCAGGCCGAGGCGCTGGTCGCCAACCTGCCCAGCCAGTACGAGTACATCGCCGCCCTCAACGGCGACGCCATGCCCGGACGGCGACCCGAGCTGAGCCGGACACGATGATCCCGGCCGAGGGACCGGCGCGGATCGCCCTGTTCGGCGTCCTGCTCGCGGCGGTCCTCCTCCTCGCCTGGGCAGGGCGGCGGCTGGCCGGCGTGCTGCGCCAGCCGGCCGTGATCGGCGAGGTGGTGCTCGGGATGGCGGCGGGCCCGCTGGTCGTCGCCGTGGCCGGTCCCGGCGCCGCGCGGGCGCTGCCCCTCGACTGGCTGAGCTGGTGCGGGCACGCCGGCCTGGTGCTCTACCTGGTCGGCGTGATCCACGAGCTGCGCCTGGCCGCGCCGCTCGTGCGCGGCCGGGCGGTGGGCTGGACCGCGGCGGGCGCGCTGATCGTCCCGCTGCTGGCCGGCGCCGCCGTGGCCGTGTGGGCGCTGGCCGGGGACGAGCCCGGCCTGCGCGGCACGGCCCCGGCGTCCGCGCTGGTCGTCTTCCTGGCGGTGTCGTTGTCGGTCACCGCCGTCCCCGTCCTGGCGCGGATCCTGTCCGAACGTGACCTGGTCGGCACCCGGGTGGGGGTGTTGTCGATGACGGTCGCCACGGTCACCGACGTGGCGGCCTGGCTGCTGATCGCGCTGGCGGTCAGCCTGGCGACCGGCGGCCTCGGGAACGTGGCCGTGCTCCTCGCCGTCACCGCCGCGGCCCTCACGGGTGCGGTCGCGGTACGGCACGCGCTGAGCCCGGCCCCGCTCCTGGGGCTGCCCGCCCGCGCCCCGCGGGCGGCGGCGGTGCTCCTCGCCGTCTGGGCGCTGGCGGCCGCGGCGGCGATGCGCTCGTGGGGGCTGACCGAGATCCTGGGCGCGGCCCTCGCCGCCCTCGCCCTGCCCCTGACGGCCGCGGCTCCCGCCGATGGGACTGCCACGGGCGGCGGCGAGGATCCGTGGGCACGGCCCGTGCGGCTGGTCGCGGGCGCCGGGCGGCTGCTCGTCCCGGTGTTCTTCGTGGTCACCGGGTTCACCGTGTTCGCCGAGCCGTTCGCGGTGGCCCCCTGGTCGGCGATCGTCCTGGTCACGCTGCTCGGCATGGCGGCCAAGGCCGGGGGCGCGTACGCCGGCGCCCGCCTCGGCGGCGAGCCGCCCGGGACGGCGCTCCGACTGGGCGTGCTGCTCAACACCCGGGGCCTGACCGAGCTGGTCGCGCTGCAGATCGGCCACGAGGCCGGGATCCTCACCCCGGCCATGTTCCTCGCGCTCGCCGTCATGGCGGTGGTGACCACGGCGGCGACCGGCCCGTCGTACGCCCTCCTCCAGCGGCCGCGACGGCCGCGCGGGACGGCCCCGGTACCCGTCGCACAGAACGGAGGCTTGCGATGACGGATCTCCCGCTGGTGGAGGCCCTGCCCATGACGCCGACGGTCGACCCCGACCGTTTCCGGTCACTGATGTCCACCTTCCCGAGCGGCGTCGCCGTCGTGACCGTGACCGACCCGGACGGCCGCCCGCGCGGCATGACCTGCTCGTCGGTGTGCAGCGTCACCCTCGACCCGCCGACGCTGCTGGTCTGCGCCCGCAGCCTGAGCCCCACGCTGCACGCCATGCTCAAGACCGAGCAGTTCACCGTGAACCTGCTGCACGCCCACGCCCGCGACACCGCCGAACTGTTCGCCTCGGGCGCCGCCGACCGCTTCGACAGGGTCAGATGGTCCGCCCGCCCCGCCTACGGCGGGCCGCACCTGGTGGAGGAGTCCCACTCCGTCGCCGACTGCCGGGTCGCCAGGACCGTGGAGGCCGGCGACCACATCGTGGTCTTCGGCGAGGTGTACGGCATCGAGCGGTGCGCGCCGGCCGTACCCCTCCTGTACGGCCTGCGCGCCTACTCGTCCTGGCGTCCGGGGACCGAGCCGTCATGACCGGCTCAGAAGGTGCCCGTCCACCGCAGCCGCCGCCACGTCTCCGCCCACGGCAGGCGCGGCTCCCGGCACACCAGCAGCTCCTTGCCCTCCTCGAAGTGCGGGACGTCGAAGGTGAGCCGCCCGCGCGCCTCGCACCGGCCGAACAGCGCCGAGAACGACGCCCGGTCCACCCCGACCGCGACGACCACGTCCACGCCGTCGGCCGGACGCCCGAAGTCGGCGTAGGAGTTCTGGGCGCTGTAGGTCCTGGGCAGCCCGTACGCGCCGCCGTACCGGGCCAGGGCCCCGGCCTCGCCGTAGTTCTGGGCGTACACGACGGCCCGCCGCCGTTCGTCCACCGGCAGCGCGCGGTGGACGGCGGACACCTGCGCGGCCAGGTCCGGCCAGCCGGTCTCCCCGAACTGCTCCTCGCCGAGCACGGCCAGCACCGGGTTGCCGGCGTACGTCGCGATGGGCAGGACCGGCAGCACCATGAGCGCCGCGAGCACCCCGTTGAGCACCGCCGCCGCCCCCAGCCACAGGCGGCGGCCGAGCGTCGCCGCCCGCACGCACCCGGCCGCCACCAGCACGGTCAGCAGCCCCTCGGTGTAGCGGGGCTCGGCCCCGAGCAGCATCAGCAGCGGCGCCACGACGAGGTACGCCGCGGCGACCGCCCGGTACGGCCGCCACTCCGCCCGCCGGAGCAGGGCCACCAGCCCGATCACCCAGACCGGCGTGAGGAAGGGCCCGATCATGAGCACCTGGCCCACCAGGAAGTTGACGGCGCCCGCCGGCCCCGCCGACATCTCGCTCGCCATCGTGAACTGCGGCCACCCGTGCGCGGCCTGCCAGACGAGTCCGGGCGAGGCGATCAGCAGCGCGACCCCGGCGCCGCCCAGGAGCCACCCGCCGCGCAGCACGCGCCGCGGCCCGGCGACGAGCAGCCCCGCCGCGAGGGCCACGACCAGCAGCACCACCAGGTACTTGGCCAGCAGCCCCACGCCGACGACCGCGCCCACGGCGAGCCACAGCCGCTCGTCGCCGGTCCGCAGGACGCGGATCACCAGCCAGCAGGCCGTGACCCACACCAGGTGGTCGACGGCGGTGGGGTGCAGCACGTGCCCGGCGGCGAGCGTGGCCAGCGTGGCGGCGCAGACGCACGCGGTCAGCACCTGGAGCCGGCGTCCCGCGCCGAGCTCGCCCGCGATCAGCCCGGTGACCAGCACCGACACGGCGGTCAGCAGCGCCGGCACGACCCGGATCGCCGTCAGCGAGTCGCCGAACAGCACGATCTGCAGCCGGGCCAGCAGGGGGACGAGCAGCGGCTGGTCGACGTACCCCCACGCGAGGTGCTCACCGGCGACCCGGAAATAGAGCTCGTCGACGTAGTAGCCGGGGCCTCCGGCGAACGCCAGAAAGACCGCGAGGACCGCGACGGTGACCGCGGAAAGGCCGATTACGGCCCTTTTCGGAGATGTTTCCGCACGAGGCGGAGAAATAGTTGCGACGGTGTCCACGAAAACCCCTTCCAGCGTTTGTGTGGAGGTGTAACCGCTGGTCGCAGCCTCCCATCGAGTCGATGAGGACACAATGGAATTGACTCGTCCGGAAAACACACAGCTCGTCGGCCGAGTCCTCCGCCATGCATTGACGGGAACGAATCGAGCGACTTATTTTGCGTCCGGGTATCCCACTCCAAAACGCACGTGAGGTGAATGTGATGCAGGAACTCCAGGCGATCAATCTCACCGAATTCGAATGTCTGGCGCTGAACAGCCCGCTGAACCTCGCCGACGGGCACGCCCGGCAGGCGCTCACCGCCAGCCAGGCGCGGATCATCGACGACCTGCCCAACCTGTTCGCCAAGGCCGCCGCGCGGGCTCCCGAGGAGGTGGAGCTCGACGCCTGCCGGGCGTACCTGGGCCTGCTCGGCCAGCACAGCCACCCGGTCGGCGAGAACCGCGTGTTCGCCTGCTACTCCTCCTCGGTGGCCATGGAGATCTTCGCCAGGGCCCTGGCCCAGAAGGGCGACACGGTCGCGCTGATCCACCCGACGTTCGACAACATCCCCGACATCCTGCGCGGCGTGGGCCTGAACCTGCTGCCCCTGGAGGAGGACGTCCTGCACGGCGGCGACCTGCCCCGCGCCCTGCTCGACGCGGTGAGCTGCGTCTTCGTCACCACGCCCAACAACCCCACCGGCCGCGTGGTGACGGAGGAACGGCTGCGCGCCCTGGCCGCCCAGTGCGCCGAGCACGACGTCGTCCTGACACTGGACACCTCGTTCCGCGGCTTCGACCCCCGGGCCCACTTCGACCACTACCGGGTGCTGGAGGACAGCGGCTGCCGCTGGATCGTCATCGAGGACACCGGCAAGCTGTGGCCCACGCTGGAGCTGAAGATCGGCTGGCTGGTGACCTCGGCCGAGCCCGGCCTGCCCGTCGCCAAGGTCTACTCCGACATCCTGCTCGGCGCCTCACCGCTCGTGCTGGCGCTGGTGCAGCGCTTCGCCGAGGACGCCGCCGACGGCGGTCTGCCCGACCTGCACCGCTTCATCGCCGGCAACCGCGCGCTGGTGCGGCGGTCGCTCGCCGGCCTGCCGGACGTGGACTTCCCCGACCCCGCCAGCCGGGCCAGCGTCGAACGGGTCCGCCTCGGGCGGCGCTCGTCACTGGAGGTGTGGTCCGCGCTGCGCGAGCACAACGTGTACATGCTGCCCTGCCAGAAGTTCCACTGGGCCGACCCGTCCGAGGGCGACCACATGCTCCGCGTGGCGCTCGCCCGGCCGGCCGCCTCGCTCGACGAGGCGACGCGGGCCCTTCGCCTCGTCCTGTCCTCCCGATGAGCCCCACCCCCGCCGCACCCCACCCCCGCGCGGCCCCCGGCCCCCCGGCGTCCCCGGCGCGGGGGCGGGCCGGGCCCGGGTCGCACGCGCTGCGCTGGGAGGCGGGCGTCGTGCAGTCGGTGGCGCCACCCGGTACGACCGACCTCGGCCCCGGCTACCTCGGCCCCGGCCTGCTGCCCGTGGACCTGCTGGCGGAGGCGTACGCCGAGGCCCTGACCGGTTACGGCGCGGCCGCCCTGGCGTACGGCGACGACCGCGGCGCGCTCACCCTGCGCGCGGCGCTCGCCGCCCGCCAGGACGTGTCGTGCGGGCCAGGTGGCGTGCTGGTCACCGCCGGCACCTCGCAGGCCCTTCACCTGCTCGCCACCGCCCTGGCCCGGCCCCGTGACGCGGTGCTCGTCGAGGACTCCTGCTACGACCTGGGCAGGCTCGTCCTCACCGACTGCGGCCTGCGACCGTACGGGGTTCCGGGGGACGCCTCCGGGATGGACCCGCAGGCTCTCGACGCGGCCCTGACCCGCACCCGCCCCGCCTTCGTGTACCTCAACCCCACCTTCCACAACCCGACCGGCCGGGTCGTGCCGCCCGGCCGCCGCCGCGAGCTAGTGGCCGTCGCGCGCCGGCACGCGACGACGATCGTCGAGGACGACGCCTACGCCGACCTGCGCCTCGACGGCGATACCGGACCGCCCGCCCTGGCCTGCCTGGACGGGCACCGGGGCGTGATCAGACTGGGCACCTTCTCCAAGTCCCTGGCCCCCGGGCTGCGCCTCGGCTGGCTGACGGCCGAGCCCGCCGTGGCCGACCGGCTGGCCGCCCATGGCGTGTTCCAGAGCGGCGGCTGCCTGAACCACACCACCTCGCTGGCCGTGGCCACCCTGCTGCAGCGGGGCCACTACGACCGCCACCTGCTCTGGCTGCGCGAACGCCTGCGCGAACGGCGCGACGCCTTGGTGGACGTCCTCACGGCGCGGCTGGACGGCGGCTTCGCCCTCGACCGGCCCGCCGGCGGCCTGTTCGTGTGGGTGCGCGCCGACCGCCGGGAAGCCGGGCTGCTCGCCGCGGCACGCCGCGCGGACGTCCTGGTCGCCGCCGGCTCCCGCTTCGCCGCCGCCCCCGTCCCCGGCTCGACGGCGGGCGCCGTACGGCTCGCGTACGGCCTCAACGGCCCGGACGAGCTGGCCGCCGCCGCGGAACGGCTGGCGGAGGTCTGGAACACGATCCCCCCGGAGACCTGAGAATCCGCCCACCGAGAATCCGATGCCCCGACAGGAGACGACCCCCTGATGACCGCCCCCCCGCACACCGGACCCTCGCCCACCGCACCCTCGCCCACCGCAGCCGACCCCCCACCCGCCGCGTCCCCGCACGGCTACACGCTCCCGCTCTCGCCCTCGGGGCGTGCGGCGATGGTCACCCCGCCGCCCTGGCACTTCTCCGGTGACGTCATCATGGCCGACTACCGCGTGGACCCCGAGGCCGCCGCCCGCTTCCTGCCCCCGGAGCTCACCCTGGGCCCCGACCCGGGAGCCGCCGCCGCGATCTTCGCCGAGTGGCAGTGGTGCTCCGCCGACGGCGCCGAGCTGGCCGACCCCGCCCGCTGCCGGTTCGCCGAGTTCCTGATCCTGCTCGCCTGCGAGTACCGCGGCCGCCCCCTGGCCCGCTGCCCGTACGCCTGGGTGGACGAGCCGGTGCCGCTGGTGCGCGGCTGGATCCAGGGCATGCCCAAACAGTTCGGTCAGGTGCACCAGATCAGGCCGGCCCGGGTCGGCAGGGCGGGGCCCAGGCTCGCCCCCGGAGGCCGCTTCGACGCCGCGCTGTCGGCGGGCGGCAGGCGCGTCGCCGAGGCGGCCGTGACCCTTGAGGGCCGCGCCGACGAGCCGCCCCGCCTGCACACCGTCCCGCTGGTGCACACGCGGCTGTTCCCGGCCTGGCTCCCGGCGGAGGAACCGGTGACGCGGCTGGTGACCTCGGAGGTGAGCGACGTGGAGTTCTCGGAGATCTGGACGGGCCGCGCCGAGGTGCGCTTCCCCGACGTGCCGGACTCCGACCTCGCCCGACTGGCCCCGGTCGAGGTGGGCAGGGGGTACGTCTTCTCGTACGCGGAGACGCTGCACCATGGCCGGGCGCTGGAGCCGACGTAGACTGTCGTTAACGGAACGCTATTCGGTCGTCAACTGAAGTTAATTCCTCTGCTATGCTGGCGGCAGCGTCCCCTTCTCCACCCAGCCGCCTCCGTGCATCCGGCAGAGGAATCATGCCCGACACCCCATCCGAGGGACGCCGTACCCTAGCGGCGAAGCTGGACCACCTGTTCCGCACAGTCCACTCGCGAGAGGGCGGCGAATACAGCTTCGAGGACGTCGCCGACGCGCTGCGGGCGGCGGGCGGGCCCACCATCTCGGGCACGTACATCTGGCAGCTCCGCAAGGGGTTGCGCGACAACCCCACCAAGCGCCATCTCGAGGCGCTCGCGGGATTCTTCGGCGTCCCGCCCGCCTACTTCTTCGACGACGAGGCGGCTGAGCGCATCGACGCCGAGCTGTCGCTGCTCGCCGCCATGCGCGACGCCTCCGTCCGGGGCATCGCGCTGCGGGCGGCCGGGCTCTCGCCGAAGAGCCTGACCGCGATCCTGGAGATGGTCGAGCGCGTACGCGAGCTCGAAGGGCTGCCCGACGCCGCCGGGGGCGACACCCCCGAAGAGTGACCCGCGAACGCGCCTGCCGCGGCGCGATGTGTCAGCCGACGCCCGCTCCGCCGACCTCGGCCGCACCGGCGTGCCCAGGCCCGCCGCCCGCGAGCCGACGCCTTCCGGGATCGCCCGCGGACGGATGGTGACGTTCCCCTTCGTGCCTTGGCGGCCGGCGATCGCGCCCATATCTTGGTGATCGTTTTTGCCGGCTCTTCGGACAGTGGGGTGACCATGAGAACCACACGCACGAGCCTGACCATCCTGGCGAGCATCCTCCTCATGGCCGGACAGGCGGCGGGCGCGGGCCCGGCCGCGGCGGACGGCTGCCCGGCGACCACCGACCAGTGGGAGGTCACCGACCTGGGCGTCACCGGGTACGCACTCGACATCAACGACCTGGGACAGATCGCCGGCTCCAGCGTGAGCGCGACCGGCGAACAGCGGGCGACCGTCTGGGACGGCGCGCAGGCGGTCGACCTGGGCAGTCTCGGCGGCGGCCACGCCTCCGCCGTCGCCCTCGACGAGGACGGCAACGTCGTCGGCAGCAGCTACACGGCGACGGAGAAGGGGCACGCCTTCCACTGGCGCGCCGGGACGATGACCGACCTCGGCATCTTCGGCAGCGTCCCCACCCTGGTCCACGACGTCAGCGCGGGCGTCGTCGTGGGCGAATATCGGTACTGGCTGCCCAACGGCACGGCCCGCTACCAGGCGTTCCGCATCCAGGACGGCGTCCGGACCGACCTCGCCGCCGTCCCCGGCAGCCATGCGGCGGCCGTCAACCCGGCCGGGCAGATCGCCGGCACCCAGGGCCGCCTCGAACCGCCCGGCCCGGCCGGCCAGCGGACCCACCGGGCCTTCCTCTGGGAGGACGGCGTCATCACCGAGCTCGGCACGCTCGGCGGCCAGTGGAGCCAGGCCGAGGGGATCAACGGCGACGGTCACATCGTCGGCCAGTCGGCGCTCGGCGCGGACGGCGTGCTCGCGGGCGGCTACATCTGGAGCGCCGAGGAGGGCATGCGGCGCCTGCCCGACGCCGGCGGCCTGGCCACGCCCAAGGCCGTCAACGACGACGACGTGATCGCCGGCACGCACACCTGCACGGGGGCCGGCACCGCCGCCCACGCGGCGGTCTGGACCGGCCCCGGCGCGGCCCCGGCCCTGCTGCCCGACCCGGCGACCGGCACCGCCACGATGGCCAACGCCGTCAACGCGCAGGGCGAGATCACCGGGTGGGCCGAGGCCCCCGACGGCTCGCGCCGCGCCCTCGTGTGGCGGCCCGCGCCCGGGAACTCCTGAGCGCCGGCGAGCACCGCCGTCAGAGCTGCTCGCTCACGGGCGGGGACTCCTCCCGTCGGCATCCGCACCTGATCTCTCCGTTAGCTGAATGTGACCGAGTGGCTACTTTCAGCAATACGGCGGCGGGCATGAGCAGGCGTACCAGAAGGTGCACCCGAAAGGATCACGTCATGAACGAACTGCCCGGCCTCCCTATTGGGCTTCTCTCCGACGAGATGGCCTCCCTGGAGGACTGGCGCTCCGAAGCCACGACCGGCGAGCTGAGCTGACCGGCACCGACGGGCCCGCCGACGCCTCGGCGGGCCCGTCGGCGAGCGGGAGGGAGGGGGAGCCCGTGCCGTCGCCCTACCCGCCCGCTCGCCGCGTCCCGACGGCGGACCTGCTGCACGGGCACCTGGTCACCGACCCCTACCGATGGCTGGAGAACGCCGACAGCGCCGACTGCGCCACCTGGCTCGACGGCCAGGCCGCGCTGCTGGCCGCGCACACCCCCGCCTGGCGCCACCGGCCGCGGCTGCGGCGACTGCTGGAGGAGTTCGCGGCGGACGGCGGCCCGGCGGCCGGCCCACCCGTGATCCGCGGGCCGCGAAGCTTCTACCTGCACCGCGCCGCCGGGCAGGAGCTGCCGGTCCTCATGACCGCCCTCGCCGGCCGCGCACCGGCCCCGCTGCTCGATCCGCTGAGGCTGGACCCGTCGGCGCTGACCACCCTGGACGCCTGGCGGCCGTCGTGGACCGGCGATCTGCTGGCCTACCAGACCTCGCGCGGCGGCGACGAGCGGCCGGTCCTCCAGGTTCTCGACGTGCCTCGCCGGCGCGTCGTGGCCGGGCCGCTGCACCCCGGCCGGATCACGCCGATCGCCTGGCTGCCCGACGACTCCGGCTTCTACTACCTGACCCTCTCCACCGGCCCGTTCCCGCCCCGCCGCCAGGTACGGCTGCACCGCCTCGACCCCGCGGACGACGACGCCGTCGTCTTCTCCACCGCCTGGCCGCATCTGTCCATCGCCATCAGCCCCCACGGCCACGGTCTGTCCATCAGCGCCGCCCCCGGGGCCCAGAGCGGCAACCGCCTGTGGCTGGCCCCGATCGTCCCAGGCCGGGAGCACATCCTGGACGCGCGCCTGATCCACGACGGCGTCCGGGACCACACCACCGCGATGCTCAAATCCGGCCCCGCCGGCCGCCTGTACGCCGTCACCGACGCAGAAGCCCCTTATGGTCGTGTCTGTGCCGTCGAGCCCGGCGACCCGCACGCCTCCCGGTGGCGGACGCTGGTCACCTCCAGCGCTCCCGCGGTGCTGTCCGGCTGCGTCCCGCTCGTCGGTCCCCGCCGGCAGCCGTACCTGTTGGTCAGCCTCATCAGCCCCGACGGCGCCGAACTGCGTCTGCACGACGGCGAGGGCGCCTTCCTGCGCGCCGTCCCGGCGCCCGGCCGCGGACCGGGCACCATCACGGGCCTGACCGGCCCGCCCGGCGGCGCCGAGGCCCACTTCACCTACAACGACTTCGTCACCGCACCGGCCGTGTACCGCTACGACCCGCGCGACCAAGGGTGCCGCCCATGGCGACGGCCCGGCGGGAAGCAGAGGGCGCCACGCCCGGCGAACGCGCCCACGGTCGCCCGGCTCACCTACCCCTGCGGCCAGAGCGCCGGGCACCTGTACGTGCTCGCCCGCCCAGGACCGCGAGGCCCGCGCCCGGCCGTCCTGACCGCCTATGGCGGCTTCGGCGCCTCCTTCCGGCCCACGTACTCGCCCACCACGCTGGCCTGGGTGGCCGCCGGCGGCATCTACGCCATCGCCGCGGTACGTGGCGGCGGCGAGTACGGCACGGCCTGGCACGCCGCCGGGCGCGGCGTCAACAAGCCCAACGCCGTGGCGGACTTCATCGCCGCCGCCCGTCATCTGATCGACGACGGCTGGACCACCGCCGGTCAGCTCGCGATCAAGGGCGCCTCGCACAGCGGCCTGCTCGTGGCCGCCGCGCTCACCCGCGCCCCGGAGCTGTTCGCCGCCGCCGTCTGCTCCGACTCCGTCACCGACCTCGTCCGCTACCCGAGCTTCGGGCTGGGCCGTTTGTGGACGACCGAACTGGGCGACCCGGACCACCCCGACCACCTGCCGGTGCTGCTCGGCTACTCTCCCTACCACCAGGTGCGACCCGGCATCCGCTATCCGGCGGTGCTGCTGACCACCCCGCGCACCGACCCCCGGGTGGACGCCATGCACACCCGCAAGTTCGCCGCCGCCCTGCAGCACGCCACCGCCTCCGAGCAGCCGATCCTGCTGCGCTGCGAGGACGGCGTGGGCCACGGCGCGCGCGCCGCCTCCCGCTGGCACGACCTGCACGCCGACGCGCTGGCGTTCTGCGCCGCCCACACCGGGCTCGCGGACGATCTCCAAGGGTCATGAGCCCGGCCGACGGCCTGTCCGAACCGGCAGCACCCGGACCGGCGCGCATCTACGGCATGGCTCGCACGTCGCCGGTGGCCCGTAGGGCGCCCAAACCCCGCGCACGAGGGTTCAGGCGGCCCGGCGGTGTTCGCTCATCGGACGGCGTGGACGACTCGCGCATCCGGCCCCGGAAAGACGAGGGACTCGTGATCGTCGTCCAGCCACCGAACCAGGTAGGGCGGCGAGCCGTCCGCGTGCGCCACCTCCACGATGAACCCCACGCGGCGGTGCTCGCCGTCGCGCGTGCCCTCCACGATCAGCTGATCGCCTTTTGCAGCCTTCATCTCGACTCCCTCACGTCCTGTTCCATGAAGTGACGTCCGGCTGCTCCTACCCCTCCGAACGCGTCTCTCCCATCATCCTCGGCCTGTGCCGCTTCGCGAGTGCCCGTGCCGCGCTGCTCCGCCCTGAGGCGGACGGCGATGTCGGTCCGGAGGGCCTTCTTGTCGATCTTGCCGACCTTGGTCCAGGCGAGTTCCCCGACGACGACGAGCCGTTCGGGAAGCTTGAAACGGGCGACCTGCGCGCTCTCCATCCGCGCGCGGATCTCCTCCAGCGTGACCGTCGCGCCGTCCCGGGGCACGACGTACACGCACACGCGTTCCCCGAGCAGGGCGTCCGGCATGGCCACGGCGGCGACCTGGCTGACCGAGGGGAGCTGGTACACGAGGTTCTCGACCTCCTCGGCGGAGATCTTCTCCCCACCCCGGTTGATCATGTCCTTGTCGCGGCCGGCCACCACGAGGTTGCCCTCGGGGGTACGCAGGCAGATGTCACCCGTGCGGAACCAGCCGTCGCCGGTGAAGGAGCGGGCGTTGTGCTCCGCGGCCCGGTAGTAGCCGCGAGGGGTGTACGGCCCGCGCGTGAGCAGGAGTCCGGCCTGGCCGTCCGGTACGTCCCGGTCCTGCTCGTCCACGATTCTGATCTCGTCATCCGGGCACAGAGGACGGCCCTGCGTGGTGCACACCGTCTCCGAGGGGTCGTCCAGGCGGGTGAAGTTCAGCAGGCCCTCCGCCATGCCGAACACCTGCTGCAGCGTCGCCCCGAGCACCGGCTCCACCTTGTACGCCAGCTCGTCCGCCAGGCGGGCGCCGCCCACCTGGACGACCCGCAGGGTGGCGAGCTGCCCGGCGCCGTGCTCGGCGGCCCGTTCCAGCCAGCGACCGGCGACCGCGGGCACCACCGCGGTGTGCGTGACGCCTTCCGCCGCGATCGTGGCGAAGGCCCGTACCGGCTCGGGCGAGGGCAGCATGACCACCCGCCCACCGGCGAGCAGGACGCCCAGGATCCCCGGGCAGGCGAGCGGGAAGTTGTGCCCGGCGGGCAGGCTGACCAGGTAGACCGACTCCGACGTGATCCCGGCGACCTCGGCGCTGGCCAGGGCGTTGTAGGCGTAGTCGTCGTGGGTGCGGGCGATGAGCTTGGGCAGGCCCGTCGTGCCCCCGGACAGCAGGAAGACGGCCACGTCCCGGGAGGAGGGAGGGGGCGCGTCGAAGCCGGCCCGGCCGGCGGGCGGGCCGCACAGGGCGCGCAGGTCGACGCTTCCTGGTTCGACGTCGTCCCCGGCGACCAGCACCCGCCATCCGGCCCCGGTGGCGGCGCGTACGTCGGACGCCAGGTCGTGGGCCAGTCGTTGGTGGTCGAAGTCCCTGCTCCGGTCGGGGACGGCGATCGCCACGGCCTCGGCGTGCACGGCCAGATAGGTGAGCTCGGCCCGGCGATGGGCGGGCAGCGCCATCACGGGCACGACGCCCGCGCGCAGGCACGCCAGGAGGAGGACGACGAACTCCCACGAGTTGCCCAGCTGCATGATGATCCGCTCGCCCGGGGCGAGGCCGAGGTCACGCAGGCGCCCGGCGGCGGCGTCGGCGCGGTCGGCCAGCTCGCCGTACGTGAGGCGGAGGCCCGTCCCGTCGACCAGCGCCGTGGCGTCCGGATCGCGGTCGGCGACCTCTCGCAGCAGGGTGCCGATCGCGGCCCCGGCCCAGTAGCCCCGCTCGGTGAAACGGGCGATGTCGGCGTCCGGCCAAGGCACGGTGTGCTCAGTGATCGGTGTGGGCATCGTCGGCCTTCCTGGTGAGGATGACGGCGTCAAGCGCGATCAGACCTTGTGGCGTGAGCCGTAGCGGATTGACCTCGATCTCGTCCAGGAGCGGATTGGCGGCCAGCAGGTCGCCGAGCCTGGAGACGATCGTGCCGAGGTCGTCGGGGTCGAGGACGGGGCCGCCGCGCCACCCGGCGAGCAGGGCCCGCCCGGCCAGCTCGGACGGCATGCGGGCGGCCTCGCCGGGGGACAGCGGGGCGAGCCTGACGGTGACGTCGGCCAGGGCTTCGGCCACCGTGCCGCCCAGCCCCACGAGCACCAGGGGGCCGAAGACGACGTCGCGCCGCGCGCCGACCACCAGGTCGATCCCGGCCGGCGCCATGGCCTCGACCAGGTAGCGGCGCGCGCCGGCCGCGTCCAGCGCGTCGAGCGCCGCGTCCAGGCCGGCGTGGGTGGACACGCCCAGGTGCACGCCGCCGATCTCCGTCTTGTGCAGGATCTCGGCGTCCAGCAGCTTCACGGCGACCGGCGTCCCGACGGAGTCGAACGCGGCGTGGGCCGCCGCCCGGTCCGCGCAGGCACGGCGTGGCATGGTCGCCACGCCCAGCCGTTCGAGCAGCTCCTTTCCCTCGTGCTCGTCGTACCGGGTGGCCAGGCCGGTCGGCGCCTGCCACGGGTCCGGGACGGCCGGTCGGGGCGTGCGCGCACGGGCGTCCGCGAGCAGAGCGGCGGTGGCGGCGGCGACGCCGCGGGCGTCGTGGGCCACGGGGACGCCCGACTCGCGCAGGGCCCTGCGGTCGCGGGTGACGTCGTCGCCCGTTCCCGCCAGCCCGAGGACGACGGGGACGCCCGCGGTCCCGCCTTCCGTGACGGCGGCGACGACGTCGACCGCGTCCGGTTCGTGCAGGACGTACCCGGCGATGACGTCGACGCCGGGGTCGGCGCCGGTGGCGGCGAGCACCGCTCCCAGCTCGGGCCCGGGGCGGCCGGTGTCGACCGGGTTGCGCTGGAAGGTCAGCGGCGGCAGCAGCCCGGCCAGGCTCCGGCGGGTGCCGGGAGTGAGCTCGGGCACCCGGATCCCGCGTCCTCGCAGGTCGTCGAGGAGCAGCAGCCCCGGACCCGCCTGGGCGGTGACGACACCGACCCCCGGGTCGGCGCAGGGCCGGGCCCGCGTCACCGCGAGCGCGCCGACGGCGTCGACGAGTTCGCGTTCGTCATCGACGAGGACCGCCCCCGCCTGGGCCAGTGCGGCGCGCGTGGTGCGCCAGGAGGTCGCGAGCGCCCCCGTGTGCGACGCGGCGAAGGCTCCGACATCGTGGCGGCCGACGACCAGGGCGACGACCGGCCGGGTCGCGGTGAGCCGGCGCACGCTCGCGACCAGCCGGGGCCCGTCCGCCACCGACTCCACGTGCAGGGCGACGGCGGTGGTGCGGGGATCGCCGGCGAGGTGGTCGAGGACGTCGGGGGCCGTGACGTCGGCCGCGTTCCCGAGGCCGACGGCGAGGCTGACGCCGTGCCCCGCCTCGGTCAGCGCGAACGCCAGGGCGTGGTTGACGCCGCCGCTGGCCGCCACGACGGCGACGGCGCCGGGCGCCACCCGATGGGCGCCGGGGA
Organism: Nonomuraea sp. NPDC051191; assembly: GCF_044455665.1. Classification (NCBI taxonomy): domain Bacteria; kingdom Bacillati; phylum Actinomycetota; class Actinomycetes; order Streptosporangiales; family Streptosporangiaceae; genus Nonomuraea; species Nonomuraea sp. NPDC051191. The sequence goes on from NZ_JBITEZ010000018.1 coordinate 171,439, forward strand.
CGAAGCTGGCCGTCAGCCGCGCGTGGGGGGCCAGGAAGCCGCTGGTGTTCGGACCGAGGAGCCGAAGGCCCGAGTCCCGGGCGACGGCGGCGAGCCGACGCTGATGCTCGATCCCGGCGCCGCCCGCCTCGGCGAACCCGCCGCCGCACACGACGGCGGCCCGCACACCCGCGGCGGCCGCCTCGCCGAGCACGTCGGCGCAGGCCGCGGCGGGGACGCAGAGCAGCGCGAGGTCGAGGGGACCCGCGCCGGCCGCGGCGCCGACGGACGGGTGCATGGTGGTGTCGCGCGGGTTCACCAGTGCCAGGAACCCGTCGAAACCGGACAGCGAACGGGCCATGGCGGCGCCGAGTTTGCCCGGGTCGCGGGAGGCGCCGACGACCGCGACGCCGCGCGGGGCGAACAGCGGGCCGAGGTCGTTCGCGCGATCGCCCCGCCCGGTTCCGAGGCCGTTCACGTGAGGACTCCGACCAGGTCCGCGCGGCCGGACAGCACCGTGGTCAGCGCCCGGTCCCGGTCAGGTTCCCGTTCGATCAGCAGTACGGGGAGTCCCGCGCGCATCCGTGCCTCCTCGCACAGCCGGGTACGGGTCAGGGCCGTGCCGCCGTGCACGGCGACCAGCGCCGGTCCGGCGGCGATGGAATCGCACAGACCGGGCAGGCCGGCCTCGGTGTCCGGGGCCCTCAGCAGAGCGCCCCACGCGCCGGGCAGCGGAGTCACGGAAAGCGGCAGATCGCTCTCCCCCCGGACGGCGGCCGGGACGCCGTCCGCGGCGGCCACGACGTCGAGCAACCGGCCGGGCGCCGACCAGCCCGCGGATTCGAAGCGCGTCTCCAGGGGAGCGGCGCCGTGCAGGTCCCGCCACCGGCGGTGGGCCCAGCCGGTGAACTGCGGCGCGCGTCTGGCCAGCCGCGCGTCGGAGATGCTGCGGGACATGAAGTGGTAGGCGAACTGCCACGGCTCAAGGGCGTCGTAGTAGCTGCCGAAGCTCTCCCACCAGGCGAGGCTGGGCCGCGCCGAGTCCTGGATGTGCCGGACCGGCGGCTGGGCCGCCCGCTCGTAGCTCGCGAGGGCCGTACCGAGGTCGCCGGGGTGCCCGGCCAGCGCCCGTGAGAGCGCGACGGCGTCCTCCATGGCCATCTTGGTGCCCGAGCCCACGGAGAAGTGCGCGGTGTGCGCGGCGTCGCCGAGCAGCACGACGGGCCGCGGGGTCAGGGTGTGCCAGTGACGGGTGCGGCGCGTGCGGAAGCCGGCCCAGCGGGAGTTGTTGGTGAGCAGCCGTCCGCCCTCGATCTGCTCGGCGAACAACCTCTCCAGGTACGCCTTGGAGCGCAGGTCGCTCGCCCCGGGCGGCAGGCTCTCGTCGAACGCGTCGAGACCGGCACGCCGCCAGGACGCCTCGTCGGTCTCCACGATGAACGTCGACATGGTGTCGGAGATCGGATACCCGTGCACCGCGAAGACGCCGTCGGGGCCGCGTTCGTGGATGAAGGTGAGCCCGTCGAAGAGGTGGTCGGTGCCGAACCAGATGAACTTGGCCGTGGCGGTCTCCACCTGCGAGCCGAGGCCGGGGCCGAGCTCCTCGCGGATCCGCGAGGAGGACCCGTCGGCGGCCACCACGAGGTCGTAGCCCGCCAGGTCGTCGAGCGTCACCTCGGTGGAGAACCGCAGGTCCGCCCCGACCGAGCGGGCCCGTTCCTGCAGCAGCAGGAGCAGCGTGCGCCGGACGACCGCGGCCATGCCGTTGCCGCCGCACCTGATCCGCTCGCCCTTCAGCCGCACCTCGATGTCGTCCCAGTGCCTGCCGTGCTCGGTCAGGGCCGCGCGCAGCACGGGGTCGGCCTCGTGGATCGCCTCCAGGGTCCGGTCGGAGAAGACGACCCCGAAGCCGAAGGTGTCGTCGGCGCGGTTGCGCTCGAAGACGGTTACCGCGGACGACGGGTCCGCCTGCCGGATCAGCGCGGCGAAGAACAGCCCGCCGGGCCCGCCGCCGACCACCGCGATGCGCATGGCCCCCTACTCCTTGGTCGTCAGGCCGAGGATCTGGCCGAGCGCGGCGCTCAGCGCCGCCTCCGGATCGTCCGCCGCGGTGGCGGACCGCCAGGCGACCATGTGGTCGGGACGGACCAGGAGAGCCCCGTCCTCAGCGACCTCGGAAAGGGCGCGGTAGTCGCCGTAGCTGTCCTCGAAGTCGCAGCCGCGGCCGATCGAATGGACGCGGACGGGCACGCCGAGGCGTTCGGCGACGCGTTCGGCCGCCTCCCGCCAGGCCGCGCCGCCGACGCCGGTGAGCAGGGTGAACCGGCCCCGGCCGCACAGGTCGAAGGTGGAGACGCGCTGCTGGTCCTTGGTCAGCCACACGTGCGGCAGGTGGCGTCCCGGACGGGTGGAGGCGAAGTGGTAGACCTCCTCGTCCCGCGGCGCGGGCTGCTCGGGCGTGCCGTCGGGGACGATCGCGCCGGACGTGTAGTGCTGGTTGGTCTCGACGCCGTGCGTGTTGAAGCACATGATCGTGGCCCGCAGCGCGGCGTCGAACTCCTGCCGCCGCTGGGCGCCCTCGGCCGTCGGCCGCAGCAGGGCGTCGAGGGCGTCCCGCAGTTCCCGCGCGCCCGAGGCGGGCGGCAGGCGCAGCGCCATGAAGATCGGCGGCATCAGCCCGTCGCTGCGCTTGGCGCGCTGGACGATCTGCTTGGCGACCGGCAGCCGCTCGTCCCGGTAACTGTCGAGCAGCGCCGGCCCGGCTTCGCCGCGCAACACCATCGCGAGCTTCCAGCACAGGTTGTAGCTGTCCTGGATGGAGGTGTTCGACCCCAGGCCGTTCATCGGCGAGTGCCGGTGCACGGCGTCGCCGACGCAGATGACCCGGCCCGCCATGTTGTCGGTGGCGTAGACGTCGTTGACCGCCCAGATGGAGATCGACTCGACCTTCACCGGCACCTGGTCGTCCCCGATCAGCTGGTGCGCGATGCGGACGCCGTCCTCCTCGGTGAGCGAGGGACGCCCGGCGTCGACGTCGTATCCCCACACACCGACCCATTTGGTCCACGGGCGCACCATGCGCAGCACGCCGATGCCGTTGCCGTCGTGACCGACGCCCGGCTGAACGAACCAGTACATGTCACCCGGGCGGTGTTCGACGAAGCGGGTGAGGTCCGCCTCGAACACCACGTTGATCGAGCCGCCCAGCCCCATCTCGCCGACCAGCGGCAGGCCCGCCTGCGCGGCGACGGTCGAGTTGCCGCCGTCCGCGCCGATCAGGTACTTGCTGCGGATGCCGTACTCCTGGCCGGTCAGCCTGTCCCTGACCAGGGCGGTCACGCCGTCGTCGTCCTGCGTGAACGTCAGCAGCTCGGTGTTGAAACGCACGGACGACCCGCGCGAGGCGGCGGCGTTGACCAGGATCGGCTCCAGCACGTGCTGCGGCAGGTCGCACACGGAGGTCGGGCTGGCCAGGTCGTGTTCGGCCTTGAAGTGCGGATGGGTGTACCAGGTGCGCAGGCGGCCGAGCTCCTGCCCGGCGAGGCTGGTGGCGTACACGTGCTCGCCCATCAGGTGCTGCGGGGTCGCGTTCTTCGTCACCTCGCCTTCCAGCCCGAGGTCGCGCAGCACCTCGACGCCGCGCTGGTTGGTGATGTGCGCGCGAGGCGTGTTCGAGACGCCGGCGTACTTGTTGAGCACCACGTTGGCGATGCCGTACGTCGACAGCAGCGCCGCGGCCGTCGCGCCCGCCGGGCCGGCCCCGACGATCAGCACGTCCGTCTCCACGACGGGGGTGAGGGTTTCCATGTCAATGGCTCCTAGAAGGGTGACGTCAGTGCCGGTGGCCCCAGAGGTCGGGGCCGGGGATCTCGGTGACCTCCCAGGTCGCGTCGTCGATGAGGACGCCGCCGCTGCCGAACTCGGTGTGCACCCCGACGGGGGACTGCGCGTAGAAGGAGAACATCTGGTCGTTGCTGTGCCGGCCGAGCGTCATGGTGACCGGGACGTCGCGGTCGAGCACGAGGTCGTAGGTCCGGCCGACCTGGTCCATGTCGGGGACCTCCAGCATGAAGTGGTGCAGGAACGGCTGGTGGATGCCGAAGAACGGGCCGTCCACGAAGGCGATGCTGTGGTGACGCGGGTTCGTGTGCAGGAACGTGGCCTGGAACGGCACGCGCATCGTGTCGCTGATCTTGAAGCCGAGGACGTCGGTGTAGAAACGCTGCTGGGCCGCCACGTCCGGGCTGGCGAGCACGACATGGCCGAGGCCGAGGTCACCCGTGACGAACCGCTCGATGTCCCGCGCCGAGGTGAACTGCCCCTCGCCCGGCGAGGCCCCGTGGAACAGCTCGACCCGGTTGCCCGCGGGGTCGAGGAAGTGCGCCATGCCGGCCACGCGGCGGATCTCCAGCTCGCGCTGCGTCGCCTGGTGGGCCACGACGCCGTGGTCGCTCAGCTCGTCGAGCGCGGCGCTCAGCGCGTCGGCGTCGGCGATCTCCCAGCCGTAGTACGCGCCGCCGTCCTGCTCTCCCGCCTCGACGGTGACGCGGTGGTGCACGTCGTCGATGCGGAAGTGGGTGGCGCCGTCCTCTCCCGCGACGCGCTGCATGCCGAGGATGTCCGTGGCGTACGTGGTGAAGGCGTCCGGCTCGCGCGCGGACAGGCCGAGGTAGCCGAGCTGCTTGATGTCCATGCCTGTTGTCTCCTGGTCGTACGAGGTCAGAACGCGTCGGTGAGGAAGCCGCGCAGCAGCGCCGCGTACTGGGCGGCGCGCTCGATCTGCACCCAGTGGCCGCAGTGCGGGAAGATGTGCAGTTGCGCGTTGGGCAGGTGCTGCTGCAGGAAGACGCTGGAGTCGGGGGTGACGAAACGGTCCTCGCGGCCGTGCACGATGAGGAACGGGTGGGGCATCCGGCGCAGCGCCGACGGCGGCACGGCCATCTCGGCGGGCGAGGAGGAGAAGAAGCGCTCGAAGGAACGCCGCACCTCGGGCCGCATGACCTCCTTGTAGCGCGTCTCGGTGATCTCCGAGATCGACGTGCCCAGCGCGTCCTCGTCATAGACGAACCACTTGGTGAGGTTCTCCAGCGCGCTGATCGTCGGGTCCTTGTAGAAGGACACCATCCGCATGACCTCGGGCGTCGGCTGCGAGTGCCCGCCCGCGCTGCCCATCAGGGAAACGCGGGCGAAGCGCTCCGGCGCCGTCATCACCAGGTGCATGGCGAGCGCGCCGCCCATCGAGTTGCCGACCAGGTGCGCCCGCTCGATCCCGCGGACGTCCATCAGAGCGAGCACCTGCTCGACCCGCATGCGCATCCATCCGGTCAGGCTGCCCGGCATGTCCTCGGGATGGTCGGTGCGGCCGTAGCCGACGAGGTCGGGAGCCAGCACGTGATAGTCGTCGCTCAGAGCGGGGATGAAGCCGCTCCAGTTCGACACCGCGTTGGCGCCGGGGCCGCCGCCGTGCAGCAGAATTACGGTCTCGTGGGCCTCGTCGCCGCTTTCCAGGAAGAAAGTGGAATAGCCATGGGTTTCGACGGTGCGCTCGGTCACTAGAATGGGCTCCTTCCCGTCATGCGCGGGCATTGCTCAGGATGCGCAGTGATCGGGTGAACGGCCGGGATCAGGCCCGCCAGACGACGGCGGGCTTGGCCTTTTCACCTCTCGCATTGCTAACTTGTGCGCTGTCGCACCACCGTAGACAGACACCCTGTTGAAGCGCTTCGTACGATCTGTCGCTATTTGTTGGTGCCGATCCGACGTTGTGTCGCAGGAGAGGAGCAACCCCGGTGAGCCTTGATGACGCCGTCCAAGATCTGGCCGATCGCCTCGGCGTGGCGCTGGTGGTGCTCGACCACGACCTGAAGATCGCGGCGTTCAGCGTCCACGACACCGACGCCCGGCTCGCCCGGCTCGCGCGGTTGCTCGCGGGCTCGACGGCGCCGGTGACGAAGTCGCTGGTCAAGGAGCATCGGCTGCACCACGCCAAGCACGGCGTGCGGGTGACCCAGGACGACGGGGAGCTGGTCGTCCTGCCGTTGCGTCACGAGCAGCAACTGCTCGGCTACGTCTACTACGTCGAGGACCGGGAAACGCCGTGCGCCGACGACCTCGAAGTCCTGGAATCCGCCGCGCCGGAAATGGGCGCGCTGCTCTCGTTGCGGATCTCCGAGCGCAGGCACGGCAAGGAGAATTCGAAGCACCTTCTCGCGGCATTGCTCGGAGGATCGCCGGAGGCCCGCTCGAAGGCAGCCGAAACCCTCGTCCGGGACGACCTCATCGACGATGTCGAGAATTACTCGGTTCTCGTTCTCCAGGCCCCGGAATCGTCCTCGAAGTCGGTGACGCGACTTGCCGTCGAGGCGACCCTTGAATTCACCACGAGATCGACGACCGTGAAGATCGTCGGTGCCGTTCTCGGGGCCGAGGGAATCGTTCTCTTTCCGCGTCCGGTGAATCACGACAGGCTTGAACGCGCACTCGCCGGTCCCGATCTGGAAGAGGTCGTGGCGGCCGTGGGCGGCGTGAAACCGTCGTTGACGGAGGCGGTGCACTCCTACCACGAGGCCCAGCTCGCCTCCCGCGCCTCCCGGCTGGATCGGCACCGTTACGGCAAGCGGGTCTTCTGGGAGGACCTCGGCATCGACCGCCTGTTCCTGCAACTGCCGCTCGACCGGCTGACGCCGAGCCAGCTCCCCACCGGAGTACGACGCCTGCTGAACGCGCCCCACGGCGTCGAACTCGCGACGACCCTGGAGGGCTACCTCGACAGCGGCGGCGAGATCCAGGGCACGGCACGACGTCTGCGCATCCACCGCAGCACGCTCTACTACCGGCTCGACCGCATCCGCGAGGTCATCGACTGCGACATCACGGACGGGTCGGTCCGCCTGGAACTGCACGCCGGCCTCCGCATCGCCCGCCTCGCCGGCCTATGGCCACACAAGTGAGCTTCCGGCGCCCACCACGTCGACCGCAGGCCGGGCCGGGGGCGAGCGGGCGCTCAGTCCGTCGCTGTCCCGGCACTCGCGGGGAGCGAGGAAGCGTGCGCGTGCACCCACCAGGCGAGCGGGAGTGCGATCAGCACCACCGCCTGGATCGCGAGCAACGCCGGAACGATGCCCCAGCGGTCTGCCACCAGGCCGGCTCCCAGGGCGACGAGCGCGTAGAGCACGCTGCCGAGCAGCGACGCGAGCGAACCCATCGTCGCGCGTTCCCGGTCGGTGAACTCGCGCTGCAGCAACGTCTGCTGGGCGATCGTCGACATGCCGTAGGCCGGGGACCCGAGCAGCACGGGCGAGAACACCGTCGGCTTGACCAGCGCCAGGAAGTTCGCCACGTTGTCGAACAGCTCACCGAACAGCAGAGTGCGGGCCGCGCCCACCCGGCCGATCACCCAGCCACTGACGCGGAAGCCGATGAAGGCCACGCCATGGCCGAAGGTGCGCCACAGGCCCAGCGCCCAGAGCGGCCACAGCCCCGTCACGAACACGGGCGACAACTGGGCCGCGCTCTCGCTGCTGTAACGAAGCGCCGACACCAGCGTCATCCGGCGGAGCACCGGATTACGTCGGATGCCGCGCAGAGCCGATCCGAGATGTGCCAGCACGCTCGATTCCCGCGGGCCGTGCACCCGCGGTTCCCGGACCCACAGGGCGACGAGCACGCACAGCACCTGCGGCACGACCGACAATACGACCACCACCCGCGGCGACCAGGTGCCGGCGACCACGCCGCCCAGGGCTGCCGCCAGTGCGAGCGCGATCTGGAACATCGAGTTCACCCGGCCCGAGTGCCGGGGGAACTCCTCCTCCCGGCCGGCTTCGAGCAACGTGTCGTAGAGCAGAGACTCGTTGTTGCCGCTCCACAGCGAGGTCGCCAACCCCTCCAGCACCACGGCCGCAAGGAGGAGGCCGTAGCCGGAAGCGCCGGCGTACCCGAGGTGGGCGGCCGTCATGACGACGGCGCCGGCGATCATCGTGCCGCGTCGGCCGAGGCGGTCGGAGAGCACCCCGGTAGGCACTTCGAACGCCGCCGAAGACAGCATCTTCACCGCCAGGAGGCTGGCGGCGGCGGCGTACGAGCCGGTGACCTGCGCGAAGTAGATGACCATGATCGGCCCGTACATGCGGAAGTCGCCGAGGAAGTTGAACCAGCTCAGCAGGCGGACATTCCGGCTGACAGTCTGGTCAGCGGGGCTCGGAGCCGACGTCGACGGTTGAGGTTTCCTGCCGAGCAGGCGTTCGACCAGGACACGAACATGGAGCAGTGAAGAATGACGAGCGGACACAGCAGAACTCCCGGAAGGGCGAACGGAGACGCCGAACAGCGCCAAGGGTCGGTGACACGTGTCACTTCGCCCCGGTGACCGGGATGTGTGCTGACTTCGCTGCTACACGCGCGGCGTCACAAGGCCGCGACTGCGGTCACCAAGGGGCGAACGGAAGCTCCGGTCATCGTCGTAGACATCAGGCTCCTCAGTTCCCCAGGCGGACGGGATTCCGCATCGGCTCCGACCCTAGCGGCCGAAGGGCCTACATGTCCGCTGAATTACGGTCACACGGCTGCCTCGCGCGGTGCATATCGATCTAGCAGGGAGTGCCGCCCGTTTCAACCTCAAACGGGCCCTGATCTCCCCTCCGAGCGGACGGGTGCTTCCGCCGTTCGCAGGAAGGCCGAACTCATCTCCGGTGAGGAGTTTCCGGACAGCGAGCCACCCTAGCGTGGCCGTCATGAACTACGCATTGCTCAGACGGGGCGTGGCCGCCGCGGTGGCGGTCGGACTTCTGGTCACCGGGCCCGCCGCACAGGCCGCGTCGAAGCCCGTCACTGTGGCCCTGCCCAAGCCGACAGGTCCGCGCGAGATCGGCACCGTCGCGCTGCACCTGCGTGACAGCTCCAGGGCCGACCCATGGATCAAGACGCACGACCGGCGTGAGCTGATGGTCAGCCTGTGGTATCCCACCCGTAGCCCGGACGGCCACCCCGCCGCGCCCTGGCTGCCGCCTCGCGCCGCCGAGGCCTTCTACCGCACCAACGGCCTCTCGCCCGCGGCTGTCAGCCTGCCCTTGACCCATGGCCGAGAAGGGGCCCCGGTGGCGGGTCGAGAGCTGCCCGTCGTGCTGTTCTCACCCGGCAACGGCGCCGACCGTTCCATGAACACCGCCACTGTCGAAGAACTGGCCAGCCGGGGCTACATGGTGGTCACGATCGATCATCCAGGCGATGCGGGAGAGGTGGAGTTCCCCGACGGCACGGTCACCGGCCGGGTCCTGAAGCCGGTCCCGGTGAGCCGGCTGGACGAGAAGGCCGAAGAGGTCAAGGTGCGGGTGGCTGACACACGCTTCGTGCTGAACCAGCTCAAGGAACTGAACAAGGGGCAGAACCCCGATGCCGAAGGCCGGAAGCTGCCGAAGGGGCTGCGTGGCGCGTTCGACCTGAGCAGGGTCGGCATGTTCGGCCATTCCGCGGGAGGAGCGACGGCCGCCGCGACGATGCTGGAGGATCGGCGGGTCAAAGCGGTGCTGAACCTGGACGGACCCGCACTCGGCAAGGTGGCCGCCAAGGGATTGACCAGGCCGTACATGCTGATGGAGGCCGAGATCTTCGACAAGCCCATCCGCGGGCAGAAGGGCTTCTGGTCCCGGCTGAGGGGCTGGCGGCTGCACGTGAAGACCAAGGGCGCCAAGCACAATTCCTACACCGACCTGCCGCTGGTGTACGAGCAGGCGGCGCCGGTGATCGGCCTGTCGAAGGAGCAGTTGCAGGCGGTGAACGGGACACTGTCGGCGGCGCGTTCCGTGGCCGTCACCCGCGCCTACACCACGGCCTTCTTCGACCTGCATCTACGGCGCAAGGGCGACCTGCTCGACAAGCGTTCCTCGCGGTTTCCCGAGGTGCGGGTGATCGCCCGCTAGGGCTCACACGACCATCTGGATGGATCACCCCGGGGGCGGTGGGTCATCAGGCGCTGGGCCAGCACTTTCGCATCTGCGGGCGATATGGAAGGATCCTTCTCCGAATCGATCATGCCGAAGGATCACGCATGTCCATAAAGGCGATCGCGTTCATTGCCTTCCTCTTTGTTGGTGCCGGGGTGCTTGCTGGGGTGATGCCCCTTACCGAAGGTGGCTCGGAGTGTGGTTCGGCCTTCATCTCGCCGTCCGATTCCGCCGGTCAGGACCATGTGAACGCGTGCGAGGACGTTCGCAATCTCGTTCAGATCCCGACAACGATTCTGCTGGCCGTCGGCGGTGTGTTGCTCCTCGCGGCCTTCTTCTTGGATGTGGGTCTGACGATGGAGAGACATCGAAGAGAAGAGCAGTGAGGCCGGCCTGGAGATCCGTACGGGCTCCGGCCGGAGAACCCCAGCGGAAGCCCTCGACGATCGCCTGCCATCGCTCCCGATCTGGCCCCGAACCAGGAGGTGATGGCCCCTGTGCCCACTCGTGAGGCGAGGCGGCGGATACGGGACGCCGCCTCAGCCGAAGTCGTCCGATGGTGACGTCGCACCGTATGTCGTCCGGCCGGACAACGCGGGAGTGTCTCGAAGAACAGCGAGGAAGTTGGCCGTCATGGGCTGAACGCGATCACGGTTCCACACCACGGCGATCTGCCACTCCGCCACCGGATGAAGGACCGGGGTGACGGTGACCGGCGGGGGCGCGATGCGGCCGGCGCGGGCCGGGACGAACGCCGCGCCCACTCCGGCTGCCACGAGCGCCAGCACGGTCTGCAGGTCGTCCGCCTCCTGGATGACGTCGGGACGAACCGTGAGGGCCCCGCACAGCCGTTCGATCTGCCCGACCAGGCCCGGCCCTCTGTCCTTCCTCAGTTGCACGAACCGGTGACGAGCGACCCAGCGCGGCAGGTCTGACGCGTCCTGTGGCGGCGAAGTGTGCTCGCCGGTCGAGGCGAGGGCGAGGCGATCGGTGTCCAGCACCATGTGGGCCCAGGCGTCCCCCTCGGGAAGCCGGACGAAGCCCACATCGAGTTCCCCGGTCGCGAGCCGGTCGAACTGCTCCTGGGAGGACATGTCGTCCAGGGTGACGTGCGCGTCGGGATGGCGCCGACGGAAGGCGGCCACGGCGCGCGGGGCCAGATCGATGCTCGACAGCCCGAAGCCGACCGACAGGCGCCCGATCTCCCCGGCGGCCGCCCTGGTGATGCGCAGAGCCAGGGCATCGGCGCGCCGCACCAGATCCTGCGCCTCGGGCAGCAGGATCGCCCCCAGGTCGGTGAGCGTGGCACCGTGCCGCCCGCGGTGGAACAGCCGGCCTCCCACCCGTGCCTCCAGGGACTGGATCTGCTTGGTCAGCGTCGGCTGCGTCACCAGCAGCTTCTGCGCGGCCGAACCGTACCTGCCCAGCTCGGCCACCGTCAGGAAGGCGCGGAGCAGCATCAATTCCATTCCAGGAGTCTATAGAAAGCCAAATGGAATTCATTGGACGCATGAAAGACGCGTATGGTCACCTGCTGTCGAAACGGCGACGTGGAGGAGTCAGCAGTGGAACAAGGTGACGTGGCGGTGCGCGGCGCGACCGTTCAGTTCGAGCCCCGGCCCGACGACAAGAGCTACAACCTGGCCAGGATCGAGCATTACGTGCGCGAGGCGACCGCCGCGGAAGTGCGGATCCTCGCCTTCCCGGAGATGTGCCTGCTGGGGTACTGGCACCTGCGCCGACACCCCGCCGACCGGCTCCGCGAGCTGGCCGAGCCGCTGGCCGGGCCGTCGATCTCGGTCGTCCGGCAGCTGGCGGCCGATCACGGCATGGCCATCGGGGCCGGCTTCCTGGAGATCGACGAGCAGGGTCGCCTGTTCAACAGCTACGCCGTGTGCATGCCGGACGGGAACGTCCACTGCCACCGCAAACTGCACGCCTTCGAACACGAGGCGATCAGCAGTGGCGATTCCTACACCGTCTTCGACACCCCTTGGGGCGTACGCGTGGGCGTGCTCATCTGCTGGGACAACAACCTGGTCGAGAACGTCCGGGCAAGTGCGCTGCTGGGCGCGTCGATCCTGCTGGCCCCCCACCAGACCGGCGGCACCGACTCACGCAGCCCCCACGGGATGCGGCCGATCCCCGCGCAGCTCTGGCACGATCGCCGCCGCGCCCCGGAGGCGATCGAGGCCGAGCTGCGCGGCCCCAGCGGACGCGGGTGGCTGATGCGCTGGCTGCCCGCCCGCGCCCATGACAACGGCCTGTTCATCCTGTTCAGCAACGGCATCGGTCAGGACGACGACGAGATCCGCACAGGCAATGCGATGGTCATCGACCCCTACGGCCGCATCCTCGGCGAGACCTGGAAGGCGGGGGACGACATGGTGATCGCCGACCTCGACCTCTCCCTGCTGCCGCTGTCGACGGGCCGGCGATGGCTCCAGGGACGACGCCCGGAACTCTACGACATCCTCACCCGCCGGTTCGGAGACGAACGCGAGCCTCGTGCCGCGCGATTCGCCACCGATTCGGTGCCACTCCACCGCGCCCCCACCGACCACGACGGGCCGGCCACCTGAGCCACCAGCGGGGCGACACCCGGTCATCGGCCGCGTTCGTCCTGGCGGTGGCGCTCCGGCAGCTCACGGGCGGCACGTAGAGAGGATCGGAGGTGCCGTGTGCGGACATGGCCACGTTCGGTGATCGCAGCTCGCTCATTTCGCCATGGTCGAGCCGCTGCTCGCCGCCACCACCCCGGAGGGTTCACCCGGGTCACGCAACAAGACCACCGCGACATGGGCGGTCAGCCAGAGCAACGCCGCGGCACCGGAGCGACGCCGCCACGGCCCGGTGATCAGCGCGAAGGCCACGAGGGGCACGTTGACCAGGAAGACCGCGCCCCACCACCAGCGCTCCACCAGCGCGCCGCCGAGAACCGGCCCGACGGTGGCGCCCGCGCTGTGCACCGCGGTCCACACCCCGAGCGCGATCGCCCGCTCGCGGTCGTCGGAGAAGGTCGTCCTGATGATCGCCACCGTGGACGCCATGATCATCGCAGCGCCGACGCCCAGCAGCACCCGCGCGCCGGTGAGCTGCGCGGTCGTGGGAGGCCGCCGCGGCGGCGGAGGCGACGCCGAACACGGCGAACCCGGCCGGCACCATCCGTTTCCTGCCGAGCCGGTCGCCCAGCGTTCCGCAGGTCACCAGGAGCGCCGCCACCGTGAGCGAGTAGACGTCGACGATCCACAACACCTCGGTCGCGCCGGGCATCAGCTCTTCGGTCAGGCTCGGCAGGGCGACGTTCAGCACGGTCAGATCGATGCCGACCAGGAACAGGCTCGCGCACATCACCGCGAGAACCGCCCACCCCTCCGAGGCATGCACCACGTTGCACGGACGCCTGGCGTGGGCGCTCCCCGCGAAGCGCACGCAGGACCAGCAGTAGGCGATCCCGCGCACCGGGAAGGCCGTCTCGGCCAGGTGACGCCACGAGCGACGGGCCCCGCGACCATGCGAGGGCCTTCCGCTTTCTCCGGAGCCGTTCCCGTCTCCCGAACATCGCCGAGGCCCGCGGCCGGTCGGCGCGGCCGTCAGCGACCAGCACCTGAACGAGCTCACCCTCGCGCCGCTGCCCTCGGCCTGGGGACGCCGTCCGGAACGGCCCGCGGCGTCCGGCCCGCGCTCAGCCACAGGACGGTGAACACGGCGCAGGCCAGCGTCACGGCACCCGCCACGAGGAAGGCGCTGTTGAGGCCGGATTCGAAGGAGGCGCCGCCGGACTCCCGCGTGTGAACGATCGCCCCGAGCACCGCCACGCCGAGCACCGCGCCGATCTGCCGGGTGGTGCTGCTGACGCCCGAGGCCAGGCCGCCCTCCTGCGGGCTGACCGCCTGGATGGCGGCCCCGGTCAGCGGCGACATGGTGAGAGCGAACCCGATGCCGACGACCGCCAGCCGCCACCACACGTTCCCGTAGCCGGTATCGGCGTGGACGAAGCCCAGCGCCAGCAGCCCCAGCCCGGCCAGCGCCAAGCCGAGGCCGGCGACGACGCGGAAGCCGTACCTGGCCGCGAACCGGCCCGCGTACGGGCTGACGATCACCATGGCCAGCGAGACGGGCAGGGTCCGCAGCCCGGCGACCAGGATCGAAGTGCCCTGGACGTAGACGAAGAACTGGGAGAAGAAGAACGACGACCCCATCAGCGCGAACCCGACCACGACCATCGCCGTGTTGGACACCGTGAACAGCCGCTGACGGAACAGCCGCAGCGGCAGCATCGGCGTCGACACACGACCCTCGACCACGACGAACGCGACCAGGAGCACCAGCCCGGCGGCGAAGCTGCCCAGGATCACCGGCGAGGTCCAGCCTCGGGAACCGCCCTCGATCAGGCCGTAGGTCACAACGCCCACGCCCGCGACGGACAGAACCGTGCCGGGGACGTCGATCGGCGGCGCGCTCGCGTTGCGGGATTCCCCCAGCACGCGCAGCCCGGCGAGCAGCAGGACCGCCCCGATGGGCACGTTGACCAGGAAGATGGCGGGCCAGCCGAAGGACTCCACCAGGATCCCGCCCGCCAGCGGTCCGGCGGCCAGGCCGATGCCGCTGAACCCGGCCCACAACCCGATCGCTCTGACGCGCTCCCCCGGGGCGGGATACGCGGCGGCGAGCAGCGCCAGCGAGGCGGGGCTCAGCGCCGCGGCCCCGACGCCCTGCATCACCCGCCCGGCGATCAGCCAGCCGATCGAGGGCGCCAGGGAACACACCACCGACGCGGCCGTGAACACCACCACCCCGGCCAGGAACACCCGCCTGCGGCCGAACCGGTCGGCGAAGACGCCGCCCGACAGCAGCAGCATGGCCACCAGCAGCACGTAGGCGTCGACGATCCACTGCAGGCCGGTCAGCCCGGTGTGGAGCCGCTGCTGCATGTCGGGCAGGGCGGCGCCGACGATCGTGTTGTCGAGCAGCACCATGAACTGACCTGCGCAGGTCAGGGTCAGCAACGCTTTCACGCAAATCCTTCCTCAGAGCAGTTGATTCTCACGCTGTGAACGCGGTCAAGGGGGTACGGAATCTTCTCCAAGTTCGGCCACCGGTTCGTGCCCGCTTCGCCGACCTGGACGCCCCGCGATCAAAAAGTCGATTCCATGAATGTGCACCCTAATGGCACGCCGCAAGCGCTCAAAAAGCCGAGAAAACTGCCTCTGGGATATCTCTTCCCAGGTCAGATTGGGTGTCGGCGGTGAAGCCATAGAATGGCGCTCCGCACAATGAGATAGATGTCTCTCTGCTCATCGGTGCGTAGCCATATCGAGCGAGATTTGTCCAGTAGTGAAATCTGCGGGCTTGGAAACGGGCCACTAAGAGGAGAGGCCGGCTTTTGGGCCCTCCCTGATGGCCGAACGGCGCATCAAGACCCGCCGCCAGGTCGGACGCGACGCCGTCGCCGTCATGCCCGCGAGCCGGCAATACCGCGATGGTGCCGAGACCACCCTGCCGTCTCCGAGGCGATCATCGGCTGGGTTGCCATCGCCGGGGCGGCGGTTGATCGGCCGTTCCGCCGCCAGGTCCGTGCGCCGATCAGGCTGTGGCGATACGTTCCAGGCACACCTGGTGCGGGCCGGCTCCGCCTCCAGTTCCGTTCACGGAAATGTGGCCGTCCTCCGGCGCGCCGGAGGACGGCTGCGGCAGCCGTGCCGGATCCAGTACCGGCGAGATGCCCCAGGAGGTCAGCCGTTCCACGCTGAGGGTGAAGGCGGGGTGGGCGGCCGGCGCCACGTTCGGCCACGGCACCGCGACCAGCGGCAGCCCCAGGCCGATCGCTTCGTTCAGCAGCCCGAGTGCCGGCGTGTCGGAGATCCCGCCCGCCCATTTGTTGATCGTCGCTCGGGACCACCGCCATCGCGCCGGCCGGTGGCAGCACGTCCGGCTCCTCCGGCCGTTTGCAGTCCTGCCGGACCGGATGGCCTGTCCAACCGTGGTGCTGGGCGGCGGTTAGTGCCGCTGCGTCCGGCCTGCAACCGACCTGGCCGCGTCGATCGACCCCGGACGCCCCCTGGCGGACCTAGCCGAAGTCCACCTCCTTGTAGTTGCCCACCTTGCGCTTGGTGTACAGGTAGGTGCCGCCGGCGGGTACGTTGCGCTCCTCGACGACCCCGGACGTGTTGAGCTCGGCCAGCGCCTGCAGCTGCTTGGAGGTGTCGCCGCTCTGGGTGCCGAACCCGATGGGCAGGAACGGGTGGCGCCAGCCCTGCTGGGAGGCGGCGTCGGTCACGGTCTCGCCTTCGCGCTGCGCGGGCCGGAAGCTGTAGGGGATCTCGTAGTGGTCGAGGACCACCTTGCAGAAGTCGCAGACGGGCGCGCAGCACTTCAGGTACTTGATGGACGACAACTTCTTCTCGCCCACCGCGGCCAGGATGCACATCTCGGCGTGGTTGCTAACGTTGTCGCAGAACGGGCCGGCGATGCACACCAGCCGGTCGGTGTTGAGGCGCCGGGACTCGATCTCGCTGACGATGGCGTCCGGGCCCTCGCCGGTGACGCCGCCGAGGCCGTTGGACTTGGTGAACCAAAGGTTGTCGTCGACGATGGCGAGCGTGTAGTTGGTGGTCTTGCCGAACTTCTTGCCGGCGATCCACTCGACCAGGGAGTCGATGTCGGACTTCTGCAGTGTCATGGGGCCCCTCCTCCTCGTGACTGTCCACTCGGGTCGGAGGGCGTACGGGCGCGGAAAATACCCCGGGAAGCGGCGGGACGCGGAGCCCCTGGAAGGCTCACATACGGCGAACTCAGGGGCCGCCCGTCTCGGCGCCACATGATGTGAAGACTCCGCTGACGTCCCCCACCCGGAAAGCGATCCCCCACCCGCACCCCGCCTCCGAGGACTTCTCCCGCGTGCTGGCTCAGGTGCCCGGGGCTTTCGTGTTCCTGGGCGCGCGCCCGGCGCGCCTGAGCCGCGACGAGGCGGAGGAGAACCACTCGCCACGCGCCGAGTTCGACGACGTGGTGCTGAACGACGGCGCGCGGCTCCTGGCCGAACTCGCGGTACGGCGACTGAACGCGTACGCGATGAATGCGGCGATGTATTTGTAGGCGACGCATGTCGCGGGGTCGGCTCCGGCGCATGCGGGCGGCCCCCGGAGTGGTTCTCCAGGGGCCGCGAGGGCAGGCGGCGCCAGGGGCTACGGCGTGATTTCGCGCACGAGCCTGGTGGTCCAGCCGCACCAGACGAGGCCGGGCAGGAACGCCCCGCCGGCCTCGTCCAGGTGATCCTCGACGTAGGGGATCGTCGCGTCGCAGACCTCGATGATCTGGTCGAAGAAGTCGATGGTGTCGGCGTTCAGGTGGTAGCTCCAGCGCGGGTTGAAGTCGGTCTGGCGCTTGAGGATGCGTCCGACGACGTGCGGCCGGTCCATGGTCTCGCCGTTCACCAGGTCACGAGCGTGTTGGATCTTCGCGGGGTCGGTGAGCTTGACGATGAACTCCTCGCGGGTGATGTCGGTCATCACGAAGTAGGCCGCGTCCGCCGCCTGGGCGGGTGCGGGGGCGGTGACGCCGAGGGCCGCGACGGCGACGAGCGCCGTGAGGGTCTTGGTCAGGATGCTGCGCATGGGATCCCTTCACCAGGTGTGCGTTGCGTAGCGAATGGCAACACTAAGTAATCACACGGCTTGCCGCGCAGCACCTGACGCCACCGTGGCAACGCAGTCACCCCGGCCTGGACACCGCCCGCGCCGCGGCCCGCCGTTCCACGAACCAGAACGTCACCAGCAGCGCCGCTCCCACAGCCAGCGCGGCGAGCCCGGCCTGGTCTTCGTGCCGTTCCACGACGCACCGCCGGTCGAGTCGGGGCTGGTGTGGCCCACCGCCAGGCAGACGCCCCTGGTCGAGGCGTTCGCCCAGGCGGTCGCGGCGATCGAGATCAATGCCTGACGTCGTCGGGGACGTCCGGGGCCGGGCCGCAGTGGCCGACGGAGTAGGTTCTCTCCCGTGACTGACATTCGACTTCTCGCTCCAGCGGAACTGCCCCTGTGCCGGCGGCTCGAAAGTGATCGCGAGTGGTCCACCGACGAGGCCAAATGGCGGCTGATGTTCGAGGTGGGCGAGGTGTACGCCATCGACGCGGCCGATGGCGACGGCCTGGCCGGGTGCGTGGTGGTGACCCGCCACGGCGACGCGCTGGCCGACGTCGGCATGATGCTGGTCGCCGCCAGGTACGGCAGGCAGGGGCTCGGCATGCGGCTGATGGAGCACGCCCTGGAAGTCGCCGGGGACCGCGTCGTGGAGCTGACCGCGACCCGGTTCGGGCGCCCCGTCTACGAGCGGCTGGGCTTCCGGCCCACCGGCAGCCTGACGATCACCATGGGCCCGATGGAGGGGGCGTCGTCGTCCGGGGTTCGCGTGGCGACACCGGAGGACCACGCCGCGCTCCTCGCCCTGGACGCCGAGGTCACCGGCGCCGACCGGAGCAAGGCGCTGACCGCGCTGCTGGCCACGGCCGAGCGCACGGTCGTCACCGACGGCGGCTTCGCCGTGGCCTGGAACGCCGGCCCTCACCGCGTCATCGGCCCCGTCGTCTCCCCCTCGGAGGAAGCGGCCCGCGAGCTGATCCTGGCCGCCGCCCACGGCTCCGACCGCGACGTGCGGATCGACCTGCTGGACGCCTACCCGGGCCTGCGCCCGTGGCTCACCGAGCTGGGGCCCACGGAGGGACCCGCGGCCCTGCCGACGATGGTCCACGGCGCCCGCCGCCACCCGGGCGACCGTGGGCGATACGTCGCGCCCATCCTCATCTCGATGGGCTGACCGGCCGCCGCCCGCAGCGGGGGAGGAGTCGGCACGTTCGTACAAGTGCCGCCGTGATCCACCGGAGCATCCTGGGGACGGACGACCGTTCCCAGGAGAGGGTCACGATGCTCAATCTGTCGATCGTTCTGGAAGACAGCGCCCGCAACGCGCCGGACCGTACCGCCCTGGTCCTCGGTGACCTGCGCCTGTCGTACGCCGTGGTGGACTCCGTCGCGAACCAAGTGGCCAACCTGCTGGTGACGCGGGGGATCGGCAGGGGCGACAAGGTGGCGCTGCTCTGCCCGAACCTTCCCTACTTCCCGTTCGTCTACTTCGGCATTCTCAAGGCCGGGGCGACCGTGGTCCCGCTCAGCGTGCTGCTGCAGCCGCGCGAGATCACCTACCACCTGACCGACAGCGACGCCAAGGCGCTCTTCTGCTTCGAGGGCACCGGTGAGCTGCCGACGGGGGCGCGCGGGCGGGAGGGGTTCGACGGCACGCAGGGCTGTGAGCACTTCTTCGTCCTGCCCGCCACGCCGCTGGCCACCGAGTCGGAGCACGGCGAGTCGTTCTGGGCGGCGCTGGACGGCATGCCCGGGGAGTTCGAGACGGTTCGAACCGGGCCGGAGGACGTCGCGGCCGTCCTCTACACCTCCGGCACCACCGGCCGGCCCAAGGGCGCCGAGCTCACCCACGCGAACCTGCTGATCAACGCCGTCGTCAGCGACCAGATGTTCCCCGCCGATCCCGAGGGTGACGTCTCGCTCGCCGTACTGCCGCTCTTCCACTCCTTCGGCCAGACCTCCGTCATGAACGTGAGCCTGCGCCGCCGCGCCACCCTGGTGCTCCTGCCGCGCTTCGAGCCCGGCCAGGCCCTGGAGCTCATGCGCCGGGAGAAGGTGACCATGTTCGCCGGGGTGCCCACCATGTACTGGGCGATGTTGTCGAAGATCCACGCGGAGGGGGCCGAGGTGCCCCCGACGCTGCGGGTGGCGGTGTCGGGGGCGGCCGCCTGCCCGGTCGAGGTGCTCAAGGATTTCGAGGCCACGTTCGGCATCCCGATCCTGGAGGGTTACGGCCTGTCGGAGACGTCGCCCGCGGCCTGCTTCAACCAGCTCAGCCGGCCCACCAAGCCCGGCGCCATCGGCTTCCCCCCTCTGGGGGGTGGAGATGCGGCTGGTGGACGGCGACTGGAACACCGTCCAGGGCGAGGGGCCCGGCGAGATCGCCATCCGCGGTCACAACGTCATGAAGGGCTACCACGGGCGACCCGAGGAGACCGCGGAGGTCCTGCGGGACGGCTGGTTCCGCACCGGCGACATCGCCACCCGCGACCAGGACGGCTACTACGCCGTCGTCGACCGCACCAAGGACCTGATCATTCGGGGTGGGTTCAACGTCTACCCGCGCGAGGTGGAGGAGGTGCTGATGACGCACCCGGCGGTCTCGCTGGTGGCGGTGGTCGGCGTGCCGCACGGCTCGTACGGGGAGGAGGTCAAGGCGTACGTCGTCCCGTCGGCCGGTGCGACGGCGAGTGAGGACGAGCTCGTCGCCTGGTGCCGGGAGAACATGGCGGCCTACAAGTACCCGCGGACCATCGAGTTCCGTGAGAGCCTGCCGATGACCGCGACCGGCAAGATCCTCAAGCGCGAGTTGCGCTAGGCGCTCGCCCGGGGGTCAGGGCAGCCAGTCGATCGCGGCGGCGAGCTCGGAGGGCACGCTGCCGAAGGTGCGCCGGAAGGCCCGGGTGAAGTGCGGGCCGTCGGCGAACCCGGCCGCGTGCGCGGCCGCCGTCAACGTCTCCCCGGCGGCCACCCGGTCGATGGCCCGCCGCAGGCGCAGCCACCGCACGTACGGCCGTAGCGGGAGCCCCACGTGCGCGCTGAACAGGTGCGCGAGCCGGCTCGGCGACAGGTGGACCGCGTCCGCGACCGCCCGCAGCCTTACCGGTCCTCCTGCCAGGAGCGCGGGGATGACGGCGATCGCCGCCTCCACCGCCGGGTGCGGCGGGACGCCGCCGGAGCCGCCGGGGCCGCCGGGGCCGCTCCACGCCTCGACGGCGCGCAGCGCGCCGGCCGCCTCGGCCGAGCGCGCGTGACCGACCGGCGGCTCGGTGAACATGAGCGGCCGTGTTCCCGCGCGGTTCGCCGGCTGCGAGCTCACGGGCTCGATCTGCGGAAGGCCGTGTCCGGCCCGGGTGGCGGACGGCGACCAGGACGAAGCCCCCGGCCCGGCGCCGGCGCGCGCGAGCAGGGACCTGCCCGGCGAACTGCGCGGATCCAAGTGGGCGAGCAGGGCGTCGCGCGCCCCGGTCAGCACCGTGTGGCCGGTGTCGGGCGGGACGACGGCGACGCGCGTGGTCAGCTGTTCGCCGTGGGCGTCGGCCAAGGTGAACGGCTCGGCGGCGATGATGAGCTGGACCGCGTGGTGCGCGTGCAGGTCGTTGCCGCCGATCGCGCCGCCGTACAGCATGAGGCCGGGCCGCAGGAGACACCAGCCGCGCCAGGCACGCGACATCACTCCGCCCTCCTTCTCAGGGGGTGGGCCCGCTGCGCCAGGCCGGTCCCTCAGACGATCGGCCCCCTGGTGTTCGCCGTCGCCCTGCGGTGCGCGCCTCCACCCCGGGTGGGTCCCCAAGAGCTGAGGGTCCCATTACCGATCACGTGCCTGATCGGTAACGGGATATCGAAGGCGGTTACTAGTTCAGCACGTCCACGGCGACAGGTGACTGGTTGCCCTGTGCGTCGACCGCGACGACCTCCGCGCGATACTTCACGCCGTCGCGCGTGACCGGGAGCGGAATGTCCATGGAGCCGGCGGCGGGCACCACGTCGAAGCGGTTGGCGACCTTGGTGCTGAGCACCTCGTCGCCGTTGTCGGCCCGGGTGACGCGCACCTTGTAGTGGTACACCAACTCGTCGTCCGCGGCCTGCTCGACGCGCAGCGCCAACTGGCCGTCCTTGCCGGTCTGCGCCGACAGGGGGTGCGACGACGTCCAGCGCGGGGCCGTGCGGTTGCGGTTGGCGTCGGTGTAGGTGAAGTTCTCCACGACCTGGGCATCGCTACCGGCCGTCTTGATCTCCCAGGGCTTGCCGGCCAACGTCCCGTCGCTCTGGAACGGCGGCTTCCAGTTCGCCGACCATTTCCCGCCGGTGTACATGTCGTGGAGGTCGGCGTTCAGATTGATGCGGTTGATGACCGTACGGCCCGGGTAGATCTCGACGGCCAGCCCCTGGGCGGTGGGGGTCTCGAAGCGATTGGCCAGTCGCCCTTCCGCGTCGAGCATCTGGTAACCGTGGTCGATTTCGATGTACGACGAACTGGAGTCGTTGACCGCGGTGAAGTTCTTCTGGTGGATCGAGCGCGGGTCGTTCAGGTTCAGATGCGAATGGCCCGAGAAGTAGATGGCGCGCGGGAACTTCGACAGATCCTCGGCCAGGCGCGGGTTGCTGGTCTGCTGGCCGTCCATGACGGTTCCCGGAACCGGCCGGTGCCCCCCGACGATGATCGGCAGGTCCCGGTAGGCGGGGTTCGCGGAGATCTGGCCGAGCTGTTCGCGCAGCCAGGCGGCCTGGGCGGGGGAGTAGTCCTCGGTGTTGACCGTGACGATCGGGATCCCCTTGACGTCGGTGCGGTAGTAACCGGCACCGGAGTCCGGGAACCACTCCTTCGGGTAGCCCGCACGGACTTCGGCCAGGGTCGCGTCATGGTTTCCGTACGCCATGAGCACCTGGGTCGCGTTCATGCCCTTGCGTTCGAGGTTCTCCTTGAAGATGCGGGCGGTCAGCTGGTGATCCTTGCCGCGTCCGTCCCAGTTGTCGTTGATCATGTCGCCGTTGGAGAGGATGGCGTCCGGGGTGCCCAGGACTCCGGCGAAGGTGTCGAAGTAGGACGACCAACGGTGGCGATCGGCCTCGTAGTCGCCGATGTGCACGTCAGAGACGATCATCATGCGGGCGATCGGCTGCTCACCCTCGCGGATGAGGTACCCCTCGGACTTGAAGGCGCCGGCCTGGTTGCCCTTGAAGGCGCGTGCCGTCAGGTTCGTGTCCGCGGTGATGCGGATCGGCTTGCCGGCGTACGTCGGGCTGCTCTTCGTGGGAATGCTGCCGTCGGTGGTGTAGCGGATCGTCTCACCCTGCTTGGCCTTGAGCTCGACGGACACCGCCTGCTCGTAACGGCCGCCGTCGACGCTGAACGCCGGGGCCAGTGGCGTCCCGCCCGGGACGGCTGAGGCGGCTTGCGCCAGCGGGAAGAGTCCCATACCGAGGCCAACCGAGACTGCTGCGATGTGGCGCCAGGTTGCCGATTCTCGGCGACCGGTGAAGTTGGCCTGTGGCATGTGGTTGCCCCGATCTCGTCACGACGCACTCGGCGCTGTGACGTGTGCTTCAAAAGTTAACGACTTGAACCTGGAGCACCAAGATGTACGGAAGCGCCGACCTGCATGAAGTTCCTACGACGTCGAAGGTAAGAAGTGGCCATTCGGCCGCTCGACGCAGGCGCCGGCCGGCGGCTCTCGCCCGGGACGGGCTCCAGCCGCCGGCCGCTTCACCTGTCAGGCGGTCGTGAAGGAGATCCACACGTCCGGCGGGACGTCCGGCCGGTGCGGGACCGTGTGGCGTTCCTCCGTCCACGCCTCGCCGGCGATCGTGGTGGCCACGCGCCTCCAGAACGCCACGGCCGCCGTGTTGGAGTCCTGGAAGGCGATCTTCCACGGGCCGGGATGCCGGGAGATCACGTCCCGCACGACCGTCATCCCGATCCCGGACCGGCGTGCGCCGCGTACGACGAAGAAGCTGTTAAGCACCCGCTCCGGGCCGGACAGTGCGCGTACGAAGGAGAACCCGATCGGGTGGTCGTCGCTGGTGAACAGGTAGGACGCCCAGTCGTCGTCCTGGAACGCGGCCCGCAGCCGGTCGCTGTGATAGGTGGCGTCGGCGGCGGGCAGCCCGCCCTGGAACTCCGACATGTCGTGACGGAACATGAGCCAGAGTCGTTCGACAGTGGGGAAGTCCGCGGCGGTCGCAGGCCGCACGCTTGCTTGAAAAGTGGTCATACAAGCACTTTCCGGCCGCAATCAACATCAGGCCGGAAAGGTAACAATACCAGACGTTGATCATCAACGGCGCACGGTGCGATGCGTTACAGCTGCGGCGGCCACAGTTTTCCCACTCGTCGGTCGCGATCGAGTGACTCCTCCGCAGGGATCATCCCGCGCATGCTTCTGGTCACGACCCCCTGTTCCACGGACCGACAGGAGATCATCATGCCCGGAGCACCCACGGTGGCGATCGCGCGCGGAGCGGTCGCGTGCCTGCTCCTCTTATCGGCCGCCCTGACGTCGGCGAACCCCGCCGGGGCGAGCACCTCGGCGGTGGCGTGCGGGGACGTCCTGACGACGAACACCACGCTCACCGACGACCTGACCTGTCCGGGCGGCGCCCTGACCATCGGGGCCAACGACGTCGACCTGGACCTCAACGGGCACACGATCACCGGCTCGGGCACCGGCAACGGACTGCTGGTCGCCGGCCGGCGGGGCACCACGGTCCGCAACGGCACGATCACCGGCTTCGCCTACGGGATCTACGTCGACTTCGGCGGCACCGTCCTCACCGCCACCGACGTACGGCTGCTCGCCCCCGTGGACGTCTGGCGGGGCACGGTCACCTTCACCGGCACCCGCCGGGACGCCTGCCTGCTGTCCGGCATCAGGCTGATCGACGGGCTGCTCACGGCCGACCGGTGCACGGTGACCGGGCAGACCGTCCTGGTGCGCAGCTCCGGCTCGACGATCCGCGACAGCGCCCTGACCGGCGGAAGCCTCACCGTCAGCGCCACAGACCGGAGCGTCTTCACCGGCAACGTCTTCGACGCCTTCCCTATGGGCCTGTCGAACGACAGCCGCCGCAACCTCGTGAAGACCAACGTCTTCAAGAACTCGCCCACCGCGGGCCTCGGCGCGAACGAGACCTTCCTGCCGCAGGACGCGAACACCATCGAGTACAACGTGTTCACCGGCAACGACATCGGCCTGCACTCCAGCTCCATGCTGAAGCACCTCATCGTCCGCAAGAACGTGTTCAACGGCAACAAGACCGTCGGCATCTTCGTGGAGAACCCGTGGGGGACAAACCGGGCCGGTCCTGATCCCGTCTCCGACAACGTGTTCGTCGGTAACGGCCACAACCCCAGTGGACTCGTCGACCGTCTGGGGCAGACGGTTCAGGGCGGCATCCACCTGACGTCGCGCGCGGCTCTCACCCCGCCGGTCACCTTGAGGAACAACGTCGGCACCGGCAACGCCGGCCATCTGATCTGGGCGCCCCCGGGCACGGTCGCCGACGGCGGCGGCAACCAGGGACCCTGCGGCCCCACCCCCAACCCCGACCTGACCTGCTGGTGACGCCCTCGGCGGTCAGGCGACCGTCACGCCGCCTTCGGGGGAGTCGGTGGAGCGGCTGAGCTCCGCCCAGGCGTCGAAGTCGTCCTGGACGCGTCGGCGCCCGGCCGTGACCAGGCGCAGCGCGTCCGAGCCGAGCAGAAGGTGCACGGGCGGCTCCTCCACGTCCAGGAGGGTGAGGATGGCGTCGCCCGCACGATCCGGGTCACCGATGCCCTGCCCCGCGAGGGCCTGGCGGCGGGTCCGGATCGGGTCGAACAGCGCGTCGTAGTCGGCGATGCTGCGGGGTGCGCGGACCAGTGACCTGCCTGCCCAGTCGGTCTTGAACGCGCCGGGCGCCACGGCGGTGACCCGGACGCCGAACTGGGCGACCTCTTGTGCCAGGGTGCCGGTGATGCCTTCCAGCGCGTGTTTGCTGCCTTCGTAGAACGCCAGTCCGGGGAAGGTGGTGTGCCCGCCCATCGAGGTGATGACGAAGATGTGGCCGCCGCGCCGTTCCCGCATGCCGGGCAGGACCGCCTTCATGGTCGCCACCGTACCGAACACGTTGACCTCGAACTGCCGGCGCAGATCGGCCATCGACGACTCCTCGAAGGTGCCTTCGAGCCCGTAGCCGGCGTTGGCCACGAGCACGTCGATCGGGCCCAGTTCCGCTTCGGCGGCCCGGACCGTGGGGTCGATCCGGTCCGCGTCGGACAGGTCGAGGATGAAGGCGCGGGCGCGGTCGGGGTCCAGCGCCCGGAAGGCGGCCGCGTGCCGCTCGGTGCGTACGGTGCCCGCGACCCGGTGCCCGGCCGCCAGGGCTCGCCGGGCGACGGCCAGTCCGAGGCCGGTGCTGACGCCGGTGATGAGGAATGTCTTGCTCACTACGGATGTCCTTTCGTGGACGCCGGGCGTGCGTGCGCACGGCGGCATCGACCCCACAGGTTGGGCGGGATCGTGTCCGGGTGGTTTCAGTGGTGGTCAGGACCCGGCGGCGGCGTCCCGAGCGGTGACGGGTTCGCTGCCCCAGCTGGCCAGCAGCCGCAGGCGCTCCTCGGACGGCGAGCCGGACGGCGCGCAGTAGACGACGAGCGACTGGCCAGGGTCGGCGACCGAGGTGAAGATCTCGTACTGCAGTTCCAGGTCACCGGCGACCGGGTGGCGGAGGCGTTTGAGACCGGTGCTGCGTTCCTGGACGCGGTGTTCCGACCACCACGCCGGGAACTCGGGGGAGCGCATCATCAGCTCACCGATCAGGTTGGCGATGTGCTGGTTCCGCGGCTGGGCGGCGGCGGCCAGCCGCAACCCGTGCACGTAGTCACGGGCGACGCGTTCCCAGTCGCACCACACCAGGCGGGCGCGCGGATCCAGCAGCGTCCAGCGCGCCATGCTGCGTTCCCGGCGCGGCAGCTCGGCCACGTCGGGGAACAGCGACGCCCACAACCTGTTCCCGCCGACGACGGTGAGGTTCCGGTCGGTGACGAAGGCGGAAGCCGTCTCCATCGACTCCAGCACCTGCCGCAGCGCCGGTCGTAGCCGTGACGAGTGCTCGGCCCGGTCCTTGCGCCCGGCCGCGGCGCCCGCGAGGGCGAACAGGTGCCGCCGCTCGATGTCGTCGAACCGCAGCGCGTCGCACAGGGCATGCAGCACCTGTTCGGACGGCTGCCGGGCGCGGCCTTGCTCCAGACGGGTGTAGTACTCGGTGCTCACCCCGGCCAGTTGCGCGACCTCCCCGCGCCGCAGACCGGCGACCCGGCGACCGGCGTCGAACTCGACCGGCAGGCCGATCTCGTCCGGCGTGAGTCCGGCACGGCGGGCCCGCAGGAAGTCGCCCAAGTCGTTGTCGCCCATGCCCCAAGTCTGCTTCCTCGCCCAGCCGGCCACCAAGGGCGTAGCAGGCCCTGCCAGTACTACACACGTCCATGGTCAAGCACCGCTCGCCGCCTGCCCGCGGCGCCGGCGTCGGCCGCGCCGACCCTCCTTGTGCGGAACGGGCGGACCCAGCCCGCCTTTTCCTGCGCGGAGGCGGTGCGCGAGACGGTGTACGTCGAGACGCCGATGGACAGCGATCGCGACGGCCGCCGCGACCGGGTCGCCGCGGCCGTGATGCGCCCCGCGGAGGCCCTGAACGGGATGAGGGTCAGGTGCAGGGCACGGGCGCCTCGGCAGGATGCCCGACGACCGGTGGCCGTGAGGACGTCCTCAGCGCCACCGCGGCCGTCTGGCTCAACGGCCGGGCACGCGCCACCGACGCGAACGGGCGCGCGGTGGCCGCCGACTGGAGCACCGGCGCCGTGGGCCTGATCGGCCTCTCCTACGACGGCACTCTCGCCGAAGCGGTCGCCGCCCGAGGGGAGGGGCTCAGGACCATCGTTCCCGAAGGAGCGATCTCCAGCTGGTACGACTACGCGCGGGATCAGAGGATCGCCAATCCCGATTCCCGGCCGGTTCGCATGTGGTTCGGTCCGGCCGATTCGTCGGCTGTGGGCACCCTCGGAGACACGCCCGCCACGAGCGCGACCCAGACCTTCACCGACGGCCCCACGCGGTACGCAGCGGAAATGATCGCCAACCCGTCGGCCGGCGCACCTTCCCGGCTCGCCTACCTCGCGGCCCCCCTGCCCCCCCGCGCCGAGGGGCAAGCCGACCAAGCTGCCGATCGTCACGCACGGTTCCATCGACGTCAAGAACCGTGACTCCGTGACCCGTCCGAAGGCCGTCCGCCCCGGCCAGGCGTGCACCGTGAGCTGGCGCCTGCACGCCACGGACCACGTCTTCCCGGCCGGCGATCGCATCGGGATCGTGCTCGTCGCGAACGACAAGGACCACGTCACCACCGGCCCCGCCGCCAGGTCCGTGACCGTCGACCTCGGCCCAAGCAACGTGATGCTCCCCTTCTGAGGAGAACGACAGCATCTTCGACCAGAACCATCTGCGCGTCGAGGACGTCAGGGCGGCGACAGCAGGGGAGCCGCGGGAGGTGGTGGTGGCGGCGGAGGAGACGCCGACGTACCTGACGGACCTGTGCGCGGCCGAGCGGGCCGATTCCTACGGGCGTCCCGCCGCCTGCCGATCATTCACGGTACGCGGACCGCTTCCGGAACTCGCCGATCGCCTCGGCCACGTCGGCGTAGTGGTCGCGGATGAAGAAGTGGCCCCCGGAGAAGGCGCGCAGCTCGAAGCCGGCGCTGGTGTGCAGGCTCCACGCCTGCACCTCCGCCAGGCTCGTCAGGGGGTCGTCATCGGCGGAGAACGCCACGACGGGGCAGGACAGCGGGGCCTCTCCGCCGAACCGGTAGGTCTCGATCGCACGGTAGTCGGAGCGGATCACGGGGAGTACGAGGGGGCGCAGCTCCATGTCATCCAGCACCGCCGCGGCGCTGCCGTCCAGCATCTTCACGTGTTCGACCAGCGCCTGGTCGTCGAGCAGGTGCGTCATCTCGAAGCGGGCCCGGCTCGGGGCGCGTTGCCCCGACGCGAACAGCGCCACGGGGCCGCGGCCGCCCAGAGCCACGGCGGTCTGGAACGCCACGAGGGCCCCCATGCTGTGCCCGAAGAAGAGCCGCGGCCGGTCGTCGGACTCGGCATCCAGAGCGTCGGCGACCTGGCCGGCCAGTGTCCGCAGGTCCTTGACCAACGCCTCGTGGCGGCGTTCCTGCCTGCCGGGGTACTGCACCGCGAGCACCTCGGCCGAGGGCGAAAGGACGGCCGACAAGGCGTGGTAGAAGCTGGAGGAGCCGCCGGCGTGCGGAAAGCAGACCACCTGCAGGTCGCCTTCCGGCGACGGATGGAAGCGGTGGAGCCAGGGATTCGCTCGGGTCACTGCGTCCCTCCTTCGTGACGACCGTGCTCTTTTCGCAAAAGAAGCCGGGACGATGAAACGGCGAATCATCTCTCGCGAGAATGCCGATCATACCCACTCGCCACAGCCCGCTCCCGGCGAACCCGGGACGGGTAGGGGGATGTCCTGCTGAGCACAGCCTTTGCCGAGCACTGTGGAAGCGCCTTTACGGGAGGGATAGGGGAGAGACGCCGCATCCAGATGCTTGTCGCGAAAGCCGCTAGGGGGGACGTAAGGGTTGGGGTGTGGAAAACGCCCATATAGCGTGCCGGTTGAGCAGGCAGGAAGCCAGCCTTTCGAAAGGGAAGCGCCGTTTTCCGTAATGGCCGTCCACCGATGGTCACGGTGACGGGAGAGGTGTGTCCCGACGTCGTCCGAGAGCCGGCGCGTGCTCCCTTTCGCTGGTCGAGGCAGACGTCACGGGAGACACGATGAGAGAGATCAGCAAGGTCGGCATCGTCGGAGGCGGCGTCATGGGCTCGGGCATCGCCGAGGTGTGCGCCCGCCGGGGGCTGGACGTGCGCGTCGCGGTCTCCGCCGAGACGTCGCTCGCACCCGCCCGGCGGCGCCTGGTCGCATGGCTCGACCGGGGCCTGCGCAAGGGCGGGATCACCGAGGCCGAGCGGGACGCGGCCTTGGGGCGTGTGTCGTTCGTCGCCGATCTCGGCGAACTCGCCGACCGGCACCTCGTCTTCGAGTCCGTGCCGGAACGTGAGTCGATCAAGCTTGAGGTGCTGGGCGCGCTCGACAAGATCCTCGACGACCAGGACGCGATCCTCGCCTCGAACACCTCCTCGATCCCGATCATCAGGCTCGCACGGGCCACCGGCCGGCCGAGCCAGGTGATCGGGGTGCACTTCTTCAACCCGGCTCCCGTGCTTCCCCTGGTGGAGCTGATCGGATCGTTGCTGACGGCGGAGGCGACGTTCGCGCGGGTGGAGTCGTTCGTCGCCGGGACGCTCGGCAAGGACGTGATCCGGTCGCCGGACCGCGCCGGATTCGTGGTGAACGCGCTGCTCATCCCCTACCTGCTGTCGGCCGTGCGCATGGTGGAAAGCGGGTTCGCCCCCGCCGAAGTGGTCGACAAGGGCATGACGCTGGGCTGCTCCCACCCGATGGGCCCGCTGAGGCTGGCCGACCTGATCGGCCTGGACGTCGTGGCCTCCATCGCCGAGGCCCTGTACGAGGAGTTCAAGGAACCGCTCTACACGCCCCCGCCGCTCCTGCTGCGCATGGTCGACGGCGGCCTGCTGGGCAAGAAGGTCGGCCGGGGCTTCTACGACTATCCGTGATCCTGACCGGAGGACTGGTGGACTTCAGCGACAGCGCCAAGGGCGGCACCGCGATGATCTTCCCGGGGATGGGCCCGGTCCGGTTCGGGGACGTCGCCGAGTTCATGCGGGGCGATCCCGCCGCGCGCAGACTGATCGCCCTGGCCGACGACGTCGTCGGCTACCCGCTGACGGACCGGTTCCATCGGTCGGAGGGCGACTACTCGGAGGCGGCCCAGGTGGCGTTCATGGTGAACTGCCTGGCCCTCGCCGACTGGGCGGAGCGCACCCTGGGCGTGACGCCGGCGGTGTGCGCCGGACCGAGCTTCGGCGGCAAGGCGGCCGCGGCGTACTCCGGCGCCCTGTCCTTCGAGGACGCCGTCCGCATGACGGCGGGCCTGGCCCGCTGCACCGAGGAGTACTTCGGCCGGGCCCATCAGGACATCGTCACCTGCTCGTTCGTCAGGACCCCGGAGCCCAGGCTCCAGGAGGTGCTGGCCGAGCTCGACGAACGCGGCGAATGGCACGACCTCTCCTGCACCGTCGACCACGACTTCTTCATGCTCTCCCTGAGGGAGCGGCAGGTGGAGTGGCTGGAGCAGCGGGTGCGCGCGGCCGGCGGGCTGCCGCTGTACACGATGCGCCCGCCGATGCACTCGGCCGCGTTCGAGCCGCTGCGGCGCCTGGCCGAGGAGCGGGTCATGGGGGAGCTGCGCTTCGCCGACCCCAGGCTGCCGGTGGTGGACGACCACGACGGGACCCTGCTGACCACCGGGGAAGGCGTGCGGACGATGCTGCTGGACGGCTTCGTCAGGCCCCTCCGCTGGCCGGAGGTGGTGGCCGCGCTGCGGCGGCTGGAGATCGCCAAGGTGTGTGTCGCCGGTCCGGACGCGCTGTTCGGCCGGGTGGCGATCACCAGGGAGAGCTTCGAGGTGACGCCGGTGACCCCGAGGACGGCGATGACGCCGCCCCGGGCCCCGGTCGCCTAGACCGGCCCGGCCTGTCAGTGGCCGGGCGACCGGTCGGACAGCCCGCTCAGCACGCCCCACAGCGTGCCCGGAGTGCGAAAGGTGTCCAGGGCCAGCGCCTCGTCCTGGAACCGTACGTCGAATGCGCTTTCCAGAGCGGCCAGCAGGTCGACTATGCCGAGCGAATCCAGGCCGAAGGCCATCAGGTCGAGGTCCTCCTGAACCTTCTCGTCGGGTGCGAGAAAGGGGAGGCGCATTCGCAGAATGGTCTCGAACTGATCGTTCCACATTATGTGCGAACCCTTTCTTGTCGGCGGATTCGGAGTGCTGATCTATTTGACGATATAGGCCGTCTGCGGCAAAGTCCAGAAAATACAAGTGAATGCCAGGCGAGGAGGAAAGAATGGCAGGGGAATCCGTCTCGGCCCTCTACGGACTTTTTCTGGACGGCCTGCGGAAGTCGCCGGGCGGGACCGCGTTCCGGGTCGGCGACGACAGCGCGACGTACGAGCGGCTGCACGAGCTGGCCCTGTCGTGGGGCGGGGCGCTGCTGCGGACGCCCTCCCCGCGGCCCACTGCCGTGGGAGTGCTCGCCGGTAAGGGGACCGTCTGCTACGCGGGCATCCTCGCCGGCCTTGCCGCGGGGGTGACCGTCGTGCCGCTGCGCCCGGACTTCCCGGCCGCGCGCACCAGGCAGATGATCGAGGCCGCCCGGGTGTCCACGCTGATCGTCGACGAACGCGGGGGAGAGGTCGCCGCCACCCTTCGGGCAGAGGGCCTGGAGGTGCACGTCCTCGCGGTCGGCGGGAGCCGCGCCCTGCCGGAACCTCGGCCGGTCCGCGCCGACGACATCGCCTACGTGCTGTTCACCTCCGGCTCCACGGGCGTTCCCAAGGGAGTGCCGATCACCCACGGGAACACCGGCCACTACTTCCGGTTCCTGGCCGGGCGGTACGACTTCACCTGCGACGACGTCTTCTCGCAGACCTTCGACCTGACCTTCGACTGCGCCATGTTCGACCTGTTCTGCGCCTGGGGAGCGGGCGCGACCTCGGTGGCCGTGCCCCCAGCCGCCTACCGGGACCTGCCGTCGTTCCTGGCGGAGCAGGGCGTCACGGTGTGGTTCTCCACCCCGAGCGCGATCTGGACGGTGCGGCGGACCGGCGGCCTTCGCGCGGCCGCCATGCCGCACCTGCGCTGGAGTTTCTTCGCCGGAGAGGCACTGAGGTGCGCCGACGCCGCCGACTGGCAGCGTGCCGCCCCCGCCTCCGTCGTGGAGAACCTGTACGGCCCGACCGAGCTGACCGTCACCATCGCCGGCCACCGCTGGTGCCAGGAGATCTCGCCCGGGCTGGGCGTCAACGGCCTGTCGCCGATCGGGTCCGTGAACCCCGGGCACGACCACCTGCTGATCGAGGACGGACGGCTCGCGGACACCGAGGGAGAGTTGTGGATCACCGGGCCGCAGCTGACTCCCGGCTACCTCGACCCCGACCACGACAAGGGACGATTCGTGGAGCGTGACGACCGCGTCTGGTACAACACCGGTGACCGGGTCCGGCGGGCCGTCAACGGCGAGCTGGTCTACCTCGGGCGGGCCGACAGCCAGGTCCAGGTGCAGGGCTGGCGGGTCGAGCCGGCCGAGATCGACCACGCCGTGCGCAGCTGCGAGGGCGTCGAGAACGCGGTGACGGTGAGCACCACGGCCGGGAACGCCACCGAGCTCGTCGTGTTCTACACCGGGCGACCCACGTCGATCTCCCGCTTCGCCGCCCAGCTCCGCAGGACGCTTCCGACGGGTCTCATTCCCCGTCACTACCGCCATCTGGAAGAGCTGCCGTTGAACCCCAACGGGAAGGTCGACCGGGCGGGGCTGCGGGACAGGGCCGCGGAACTGGTCGCGGGGACGACGGTGGCCCCTGACGACCTTTGAGACCTTGACGCTTCGTTCCGGAAACGCGGTCAGTCCTCGCGGAAGCGGTTGATCTGGTCGATGTGGCGGGCGCGGAACTCGGGATCGTCGACGCCGAGGCCGGGACGCGGCGCCAGGCACAGCACCCCCACCTTGCCGCTGTGGGTGTTCTCGTGGACGCGACGGGCCGCCGCCCCGACCTCGTGCAGGCCGTACACGGCGGACAGTGTGGGGTGGACCGCCCCCTTGGCGATGAGCCGGTTCGCCTCCCACGCCTCACGGTAGTTCGCGAAGTGGGTCCCGATGATCCGCTTCAGGGCCATCCACAGGTAGCGGTTGTCGTACTGGTGCTGGTAGCCGGAGGTGGAGGCACAGGTGACGATCGTGCCGCCGCGGCGCGCCACGTACACGCTGGCGCCCATCGTCTCCCGGCCGGGATGCTCGAAGACCACGTCAGGGTCGTCGCCGCCGGTGAGGTCGCGGATCCGCGAGCCGAAACGCTTCCACTCCGTGGTGTCGGGGGTCTCCGGGTCCTTCCAGAACCGGTAGCCTTCCGCGCTCCGGTTGATGATCAGCTCCGCCCCTTGGGCGCGGACGAGCTCCGCCTTCGTCTCACTGGACACCACGCACACGGGGATCGCCCCGGCGCGCAGGACGAGCTGCGTCGCGTACGAACCGAGCCCGCCCGCGGCGCCCCAGACGAGCACCACGTCGCCGAGCTTGATCTGCCCCCCGTTGCGTGAGATGAGCTGACGGTAGGCCGTGGAGTGGACGAGGCCGGAGCAGGCCGCCTCCTCCCAGGTCAGGTGGGCGGGCTTGGGCATGAGCTGGTTCGCCTTGACCAGGCTGAGCTGCGCGAGGCCGCCGTAGTTGGTCTCGTAGCCCCAGATGCGCTGGTCGGGGTCGAGCATGCTGTCGTCGTGGCCGTCGGCCGAGGAGAGCTCGACCGACAGGCAGTGCGCCACGACCTTGTCGCCGGCCTGCCAGCGATGCACCCCCGGACCGGTCTTCAGCACGACTCCGGACATGTCCGAGCCGAGCACGTGGAAGGGCTGGTTGTGGCCGCTGGCGGAGGGGACCGACTTGGCGTACCGCTTCAGGAAGCCGAAGGTGGGCATCGGCTCGAAGATCGCACTCCAGACCGTGTTGTAGTTGATGCTGCTGGCCATCACCGCGACGAGCGCCTCGCCGGGGCCCGGCTCCGGCGTGGGGATGTCCCAGATGGTCAGGGACTTGGCGGGATCGCGGTTCTCCGTGGGAGTCCCGTCGAAGAGGTTGACGTCGTCGCGGAGCACGACCGCGCCCCGGTAGCTCTCCGGTATCGGGAGATGCCGGACCTGTTCGGCGTCGAATTCCCCCGACACCAGGACGTCTCTGATCTCGTCCATCGATTCTCCTTGGGTGGGTTGTGGCTGGGAGGTGGTGCCCGGATCAGGACGGGCCGAGCTGATCGTCCAGCGTGGCGAAGAGCTCTTCGTCCGTGAGGTCGTCGAGGTCCTGCTCCTCGGGCAGGTCGGACGCCTCTTCGGCCGCCAGCAGGATGGCCCGGCACCGCTTGCCGATCTCGGACCTGTCCTCGGGGGACATGCTCTGCTCCCGCAGCAGCCGCTCCAGCTCCTCCAGCTGGACGAGGACGGAGCCGGACGTGCTCGGCGCCTCGGGAAGAAGCCTGTTCAGGATGAAGCGGGCGAGGGCCGTCGGGGTGGGATGGTCGAAGACCAGCGTGACCGGCAACTCCAGCCCGGTGGCCTGGTTCAGCTGGTTGCGCAGCTCGACGGCGGTCAGCGAGTCGAACCCCAGCTCGTTGAAGACCCGGTCCGGCTCGACGGAGTCGTCCGAGACGTGTCCCAGGACCGTCGCGGCCGCCGACCGCACCAGTGACACCACCACCCGCTCCCGCTTGGCCGCGGGCAGGCCCTCCAGGGAGGCCGCCAGCCCCCTGTTCTCCTCGTCGTCCTCGCGGGTGGACGGACCGTCGAGCGCCTGACCGAACTCGGGCACGCCGCTCATCAGCGGGCGAGGCCGGGCCAGCGAGAAGACGGGCGCGAAGCGTCCCCAGTCGATGTCGGCCACCACCAGGTGGGCGGCGCCACCGCCCACGACCTGGCCGATCGCGATCGCGGCGGCGTCGGGCGCCATCGCCCTCAACCCGCTGCGGCCGAGCCGCTCCCCGGCGGCCTCCATCATTCCGCCGCCGCCCCAGCCGCCCCAGGCGATGGAGGAGCCTGCCAGCCCTCGGCCACGTCGACGCAGGGCCAGCCCGTCGAGGAAGGCGTTGGCGGCGGCGTAGGGAGCCTGTCCGCTCGACCCCCAGACGGCCGCGCCCGACGAGAACATCATGAACGCCTCCAGAGGGCGGTCACCCAGGAGCTCGTCCAGGATCACGGCTCCGCCGACCTTGGCCCGTCCGAAACGGGCGAAGTCGTCCAGGGTGATGTCGGCCACCAGCACGTCGTCGTGTCCGACGCCGGCCGCGTGCATCACCGCGGTCAGCGGGGCACCGCCGGGCAGCGAGCAGAGGAGGTCTCGCACGGCTGCGCGGTCGGTGACGTCGCAGGCCGTGACCGTGACCGCGGCCCCCAGGCCCGTCAGCTCCGCTTCCAGCTCGGGGACGCCCTCGGCGTCGCGGCCGCGCCGGCTCACCAGCACCAGGTGGTCGGCGCCCTCCCGCGCGAGCCACCGGGCGACGTTCGCGCCGACTCCGCCGGTTCCCCCGGTGATCACGACCGTTCCGTGCGGCTTCCAGCCCTGCGTCGGCTCTTCCTCGCCGTACGGGGATCGCACCATGCGGCGTGCGTGCAGGACGCCCGCCCGGATCGCGACCTGGTCCTCGCCCGTCGTTCCCGCCAGCGCATCGTGCAGCAGCGCGACGTCCGCCGCGCCGGGCGCGTGCGGCAGGTCGACGAGCCCGCCCCAGGTGTCCGGATGGTCCACCGCGAGCACCGCGCCCAACCCCCAGACGGAGGTCTGGAACGGGTTCACGGACTCGCGGGCCTCGTCGACGGCCACCGCACCCGCGGTGGCGAGCCAGAGCGGCGCGGTCACGTCGGCGTCAGCCAGCGCCTGCACCAGCGTGAGGACGGACGCGGTGCCGCGGGACAAGGTCGGGTGGGCCGCGCTCGGTCCGTCGTCGAGCGGAAGAAGGCACAGCACGCCGGACACGGGAGGTTCCGCGCGAAGGGTGTCCGCGAGCGTCGCGCGGTCCTCATCGCCGACGACAAGGGTGCGGACCTCGACGCCGTTCTCCGCCAGGCCGGCGAGGACGTCGCGGACGATCGGCAGGTCCTGACTGGGTACGGCCACCAGCCACGTCGCGTCCCCCGGTTTCTCCAGGGTGGGGGCGGTGGTCGTGCGCCAGGTCACCTTGTAGCGCCAGGTGTCGAGCCTGGACCTCTTGCGTTCCTCGTCCCGCAGTGACGTCAGGGCGGGCAGGACGGCCTTCAAAGAATCGGTGTCGACGTTCAGCCGGGTGGCCAGGTCGTCGGTGTCCGCCGACGCCACCTTCTCCCAGAAGCCGTCGTCCGCCGTGGAGACCGGTTTGCGGGTGGTCTTCGGGAGGAGCCAGTAGCGCTGGTGTTGGAAGGGGTAGGTGGGGAGGTTGGTGGTGGTGGTTGGGGTGGGGGTGAGGAGGGTGTTCCAGGTGATGGGGGTGGTGGTGTGGGTGTGGATGGTGGCTAGGGCGTGGAGGAGGGTGGGGGTTTCGG